>JAGRIJ010000045.1 GCA_020443295.1 Alphaproteobacteria bacterium
CCAGCAACATTCAGGAAACCGTCGCAAGAGGCGGCAAGGTGTTCCTGATCTCCGACGAGGCGGGCGCAAAAACCCTCGAAAAACTCGCCACGTGGAGCGTCGCCACCGGAGCCGTTCATACTTTCGTGGCGCCCATCCTCTACGCGATCCCGGTTCAGCTTCTCGCCTACCACGTCGCGGTCATGAAAGGCACGGATGTAGACCAGCCGCGCAACCTCGCTAAGTCTGTGACCGTGGAATAATTTGAAAAGATGAGGCTAGTTCATGAAATATAACGCAACTCACTACGCTGTATTTTCTCAATCTCTTTACAAACAAGAAGGAGCGGTCGGCCACAAAGTAAAAGATTGGTGGAAATACGTTACATCCGATGAAAAAAGCAACTTACCTTGCAAAAAACTTACCCGCACACAATTAAAAGAATTATGCAGAAATAAATCATTCAGCAATAAGGAATGTTTAGGCGCGGTAATGGCATGGGGAGGCCAAAACAGAAAACATGGGGAAACCGTTTTTAGCCGCTTTAAGGAAATTAAACCTATCATCTCTGATATGAGAAGTGGCCAGATAGATCATATCCAAGCCTACAAAAATTTTTATCAGATATGGAAACAAGACAAACAACTAGGAATGGGAGCGGCCTATTTTACAAAGCTTATTTTCTTCTGTCAGCCAAGTCATCAAGGTTTTATTATGGACCAATGGACCTCTAAGTCGACCAACTTGTTTTGCGATGAAGATGTGATCCATCTTATACAAGGCTGGGTATCTAAAAAAAATGACCATAAGACATACGAGAAGTTCTGTTCTATCGTGTGTGATCTCGCAATAAAATTGAGTATTACACCTGAAGATGTAGAAATGGCCATGTTTTCAAAAGGCGGACGCAAAAAAGAAAAATGGCGGCAGTATGTTATTGAGGAATCCACCAAACGGACTTAAAAACATTTTTTACGCCTATGACCCCCGCGCCCAACAAACCCGCGATCCTGTTCATCCTCGCCCTCGCGGCGGCGGCATTCTTCTGGACGGGAATGACGGTCTGGCGGCAACAGGAGCTCGCCTTTCTGGCGAGTAATCCGGACACGATTTTTTTTCAGGACGCATCGCAAAAAACCGAAAAACCCTGCCCGGCGGACGCGCTCGCCTTTTTCGTCATCGGCCAGAGCCACGCGGCCAACTCGATGCTCCCGCGCACCTCGGCGGAAGACAACCCGGCGCTGCTGAATTATTTCAACGGCAAATGTTACCTTCTCTCCGATCCCGTCCTCGGCCCGTCGGATCGCCACGGTTCACTCTGGCCGCTCTTCGCCCGGAAATTATACGCGCACGTGGAGAAACCGGTCGTCGTCATGAGTTACGCCGCCGGAGGCACGACGGCTCAGCAATGGCTGCCCGGAGAGGTGAATCTCGGCCTGATGAAGCGGGCCGTGGAGGACGCGCAGCGTTACATCGCGCAGGGCGGAACCCTCCAATACGTCATCTTCGATCAGGGCCAGATGGACGCCATGCTGGATACGCCCGCGCCAACGTACCGCGCGCGGCTGAAAACGATTTTTGATTACGTTCAGGAACAGCTTCCCGGCAAGCAGACCTTCTTTATGTACGGCCAGTCCTGGTGCACGCGCTACAATCCGCCCGTCCCGCATATCGTACAGGCCCAGAAGGAATTCGCGGCCTCGCACCCCGATACGGTAATGGTTTTTAACATGGACACGCTCGACGATTCTTACCGCCACGACAATTGCCATTTCAACGAAAAGGGCCGCGAAGTGGTGGCAAAAAAGCTGGTGAATGCGGTGCTGAGAACCATGGAAGAAGACTAGAGAGAACGCATATCATCTCGATCTTTTTTATGCTTTCCGCGTTGCTGGTCTCTCCGTGTGACCATAATTTCTGTAATACTAATAAGAAGCCTTTCCGGATCCACGAAAAATTTTTTGAGATCCCTTTCATGAATGGCTTTAACGGCCTGAACAAAAGCATCCTCACAAAGATGGCTTATACGAAATCCAATAAAATAAGAATGATCATGCAGCGGTGGCTCCATACGGATCAGGTCCGCCATCAGTGTTTCCAAAGTAATGTCTTGGGTCTGAAGAAATGACTCGATTATCTTTTTGTGCGAAGTCCGGAGCGGTTCACCGTGTTCCTTGCAAAACCTGAAGTGTTTTTCGTACTTTTCTGCGGCCTGCAAGGCGCGAAGTTGAAGGTCTGTCCTGTAAGATTCAAAATCCTTAAGAAGCTGGTGGTTTGAATTTTCAAGTAGAACAAAGAAGATTGACTGAATTTCTTCATCGAAACCGATTTTGAGCATTAGTCTTTTTAGGTCATCAATATTTTTAGCACTATCAAGAGAGTGTTTCGGAGCAAAAGAAATTTCTATGAATTGGAAAAAGTTACTAATACTTTCAACTTCGTTTTGACATTTTTCGATAAGTTTTTCTGCAGCCTCTCGAGCTAAGTTATGAAATTCGAGTCGTTTGGCTCCGACAAATTCTAAACTTGTGTTCTTCGAGGGAAGGAGTTTAGAAACACTAGAGAAATCAGATATTTCCTGCTCGACCGCTTCTAACTTGTTTTTAGCCCACAGCATTTTATGTACGATGTATTCCGCTTGGCGGTAGGGGCTGCCATAATGACGAAGATTCTCTTTCTGTCGGGTATCCACATCGTCTTCGACCAAATTCCAAGGGCCGGCGCTGAATACAATTTCGGCTGGAAGTACAGGGGCGTAAGAGTCCGGCTCATACCGGTCGGCGAGAAGAAGAGGCAATCCGGCTTCAATAAGCTTTAAAGCCTCGAGATATTCTTGCTGATCTGAAAAAGCGTACCCATGACTATCCTGATCAAAAAAACAGTTTTCAAAATACCAGCTATTCCTTGGACTCCAATTGTGTCTACTAATTTTTAAATCGCATCCAACCCGGGTAACGAGAACACTTTTTACGGGAACACGGGAACGCGCCGCAACATATCCGTGCTCACGCCGTTCATATTCTTTTTCGACAATGGTGTCTGATAGATGCACAAGAAAGGGAATTAAACGGTTTTCCCACCGCAACAAATAGATATTCCCGGCGGGATACTCCCAGTTTAAAAAAAGCGATGATTCTTTGTTTTCAGCGGAGCCGATTAAATAAATTTCAGACTGAGACTGAACGCAGGAGACTTTTTGAGAAAGAAAACTCGTGCGTTTGGGAGTTTCCTTGAAACTGTCGCGACGAAAACCATAAGTCAGAAAAAAAGAATAATCACCTTCTTCAGATATGGGCTCTTGCTGTCTAAAAAAAGGCTGCAAATTTTTACTGTCCTTATTTTAAATATTATGTCTTTTCTGCAAGACCAGTGTGCTCCACTCGCCCAGATCGTAACGCCCGGTGAGAACCAGCCCCAGCCCCTCGTAAGCCGAGGCGACGAGATCGGTCTGCTCCTTGAGCATCCCCGAAAGCACGACATAGCCGTTCTCATCCAGAACCGCCGCCGTTTCGGGCGCCATTTCGATCACCGGCCCGGCCAGGATATTCATAATAATCAGCTCATAGGGTTTTTGCGTATCGACCAGTTTTGTTTTAAACCCGTCCCCGCACGCAGCCAGAAGCGAAGCCTTGCCCGTCGCCACCCCGTTCATCTCCGCATGGCGCTCGGTCACCCGCACGGCTTCCTCGTCATTATCGACAGCCAGCACAGGCGCTTTCCAGAGCTTCCACGCCGCCAGCGCCAGAATCCCCGATCCCGTTCCCATATCGAGAATATTCCACGGACACACCCCTTTGCCCTTGAGGTCCAACATCGCCTGCAGGCATCCCTTGGTGGTTTCGTGCTCGCCGGACCCGAACGCGGTCGTCGCGTCGATCTGCAGGCCGATCAGCCCTTCCGGGGCCTGGCCCTCGTAGTGACTGCCGTAAATGAAAAACGGCCCGACGGAAAAGGGCGGGAACTCCCGGTAGCATTTCTGCAGCCAGTTTTCCTCGGGCGTTTGCTCGATTTCCGGCACGATCCCTTCTTCGGGCAATCCGATATCATAGGCGGCAGCCAGAAGGTTAAGCCGCACCGAAACAGTCTCGGCGTTCGGCTCCTGCTCGAGAATCCATTCCAGAACAAGGGACTTGTCTTTTTTCCGAAAGACACTGTTGGCAAGGGAAATATCCGACAAGGCCTGCCCCAGACATTGCGCCTGTTCATCGGTCAGGGCGGCGGGAAGTTTAATGCGAACCGTATACAGGGGCCGGGGCCTTCCTAATCTTCGTCATCCTCTTCGAGGACTTCATCCTCATCGCCCTCAATCTCTTCATCATCTTCGAGATCGGGCAGATCATCAAGATCTTCTTCTTCGCTGATCGCGCCTTCGCCTTCGTCCTCATCGTCGATGTCGTCTTCTTCCTCGACATCCTCAAGGCTCACAACCTCCAGCTCTTCATCCTCTTCCAGACCTTCTTCCTCGGCCGCCTCCACTTGCGGCTTTTTGACCTCTTCCTCTTCGCGTTTGACTTCCACGATTGCGCGTCCTTTGCGTCCCCTGATTTTGTACTCGGGATTAAACTCCGTCGAACAGGAAGGACAGATAATCGGGCGCTTGGCGAAATCGTAATACCGCGTTCCGCAGCTCGTGCAGATCCTCTTAAAGCCCAGATTTTTCTTTGCTGCTGCAGCCACCGTCGTCGTCTCCTTATTATAGTGTTTTTATTGGCATATAAATCTTTTGTCTGACTGCATCATTTTTTCAGAACTGTCAATTCAAAAGAAAGAGATTCCGCAATCCGCGCGGGCAGGTCATAACACGGTGGAAACGCATGGACCAGACCGCCGGATCATTGTAAACTCGTCCCGGAAAAACCAAACCTTGCGCAATTCAGATCAAAGAGACACCGAGATGCCCGCAAACACCCTCCCGAAACCTGTTGTAATCTGCGGCTTTAAGCGCTCTCCCATGCACTTCGCCAATAAGGGCGCGCTGGCCGGGGTCCGGCCCGACGACATGGCGGCGGAGGTCGTGAAGGCGCTGGTCGCCGCCACTGGGGTCAGGCCGGAAGATATCGAGGACCTGATCATGGGCTGCGCCTTCCCCGAGGCTGAGCAGGGGTTCAACATCGCGCGTCTTGTGGTCAATCATGCAGGCCTGCCCATCTCTGTGGGCGGCGCAACCGTGAACCGCTTCTGCGGGTCCTCCATGACGGCGATTCATAACGCCGCCGGGATGATCCAGATGGGCGCGGGCGAAGTGTTTATCTGTGCCGGGATCGAAAGCATGACCCGCATCCCTATGGGCGGCTTCAACCCCATGCCCAACCCGGCAATTTTCGAAAAATATCCGCAGGCCTATATCTCCATGGGGGAAACGGCGGAAAATCTGGCGAAAAAATACACGATCGACCGCAAGGCGCAGGAGGAATTCGCCGTCTCTTCCCATAAAAAAGCCGCCGCCGCCGCATCCGCCGGAAAATTTGACGACGAAATCGTCCCCATCGGCGATGTAAAGACCGACGGCACCATCCGCGCCGATTCAACGCCCGAAGCGCTGGCCGCGTTAAAACCCGCCTTCCTGAGCGACGGAACCGTGACCGCCGGAACCTCTTCGCCCTTAACCGATGGCAGTGCCGCCGTGCTGGTGGCATCAGAGGAGTATGCCGATAAGAACAAGCTGACCAAGCTCGCCCGCATCAAATCGGTCGCCGTATCCGGCTGCGCGGCGGAGATTATGGGAATCGGCCCGGTCCCGGCCACCAAAAAAGCGCTCGAACGCGCGGGCCTCACCCTCAAGGATATCGACCTGATCGAACTGAACGAAGCCTTTGCTGCACAATCGCTGGCTGTCCTCAAGGAACTGGGCATAGATGCAGCGAAAGTCAATCTGGACGGCGGCGCCATTGCCCTCGGCCATCCTCTCGGCACCTCCGGCGCGCGCATCACGGGCAAGGCCGCGAGCCTGCTGAAGCGGGAAAACAAGAAATATGCCCTCGCCACCATGTGTATCGGCGGCGGGCAGGGCGTGGCCACCGTTCTGGAGGCCGTATAAGACTCATGCGAATGCGTAACTCAAACCAGTAAGGAGGCCGCGAGTGCCGAACCACTTTTCTGCGATCGGTTTTAAAATTAATAGCGAGGAAGAATTCGACAGCGTGATCGGCGGATTGCTAAAAACGGATCTCGACCAGTGCGTCACGCCGCAGGGAATCTATCTCCGCTGGCGGCAGGACGAAAATTTCGGCCCCGAAATCTGGTTTCAGGTCGTCAATGACAATGTAGTGGGCGTAGACCCCTTCTTCCGGGGCAAATCCGAAACCGTGGTAGGCATCACCGATAAGATTGAAATTCCCGGCGCCACGCCGCTCGATGCCCTCATGCATGCATGGGCGGAGCCGGAAAGCGCGGAAAAAATCGACTCAGGCACGTACCCCTTCGCCTTCGATATGATCTCCCTGCAGGCTTATGAAAACGTAGCGATCCCCGGCCTTGAAAAGCTCAGCCTCTGCGCGATGGCGCAGGAGGTTGACATTTATGAGAACGAACAGGCCTACAACGAAGCGCAGGACCCGGAAACCCCGTCCCTTGCGCCCGAAAGCTTCATTCCCACCGGCCTGTTCGGACCGGAGGGCGGCGCCCAGTTTACGCCCCGTCCCGAAGCCGTCTTTGCCGGCCGCATCCTTGAAACCAAGCTGATGAAAAACGCCCACACCGGGCAGGAATTTCACTGGGTTCTGGTCAAGACGCTCGGCGCGACGGTGGATGTGGTGATCGACCCGGTCTATGTGAAAAAGCCGATCAAGGTCGGCGGCATCATCGCCGGATCGTTCTATCTCTGCGGCGATTTCAGATAAGGCAGGGGAGCGAACGTGGACGAACTGGACTCCATCCGCGAACGCAACGCAAGGGTGGAAGCCGACAAGGCGTGGGAAACCTCGTGGACCCGCCGCCTCATCATCGCGGGCGGAACTTATATCATCGTCTGCGTTTATTTAATGGTTTTGGGCGTGCAGGGCGCCGTCCTCCACGCCCTCGTCCCGCCGGGGGCGTATATCCTCTCCACCCTGACCCTTCCGGTCTTTAAAAGACTCTGGATCGAAAAATGTTACAGCGTTCCCAAACACGAGGAGCACATAGGATGAACCTCACCAAAAACGCGCAGGGCCATGAAAAAATCACCCTCTTTAACTGGGAAAACGAAAAAGAACACGAGTATTTTTCGCGCAGGATCGAAATCATCCTGGAGCCGGAGCGCTTTACTATGTTTATGTGCACGGCCGGTGATGTTATCAAGCAGAAATACGGTGATTTTGACTTGGAAGAATGGCTTTTTGTAAAACTGGAAGACGGCCCGGCCCTCATCGCTCTGTGCTGCAATGACTCTGGCATCGACCCTCCCAGAGGCGATTACACCCCCTACATGGTGCTCGATACGCTGAGCAGGATTTACGAGGGGCAGGACGACGCGTTTGAACAGCTCCGCGACCTGATGAAAAACAACAAATTCCCGCACGAGTTTCAGTTTTATGCTTAAGATGTATGATAATAATTGGCAGGAGGCCTGAATGAAAATATCCAAGATCGCCGTGATCGGCGCCGGAGTGATGGGCAGCGGCATCGCCGCGCAGGTCGTCAACGCGGGCTATCCCGTCATCCTTCTCGATATCGTCCCGCCGGACCTGACGAAATTCAACGGCAATAGAAACGCCTTCGCGCAGGGCGCGGTCGAGAAGATGCTCAAAACCGACCCCGCGCCCTTCATGCTGCCCGCCAACGCGAAACGCATCACCTGCGGCAATCTGGAGGATGATCTGAACCTTCTGGCCGATGTCGACTGGATCATCGAGGTTGTGGTCGAAAATCTCGACATCAAGCACAAGACCTACGAAAAACTCGAAAAGCACCGTAAGAAAGGCTCGATCGTTTCCTCCAACACCTCCACTATCCCGCTGCACAAGCTGGCGGAGGGACAGAGCGAAAACTTCAAGAAGGATTTCATGATCACCCACTTCTTCAACCCGCCGCGCTATATGCGCCTGCTGGAGCTGATTGTGGGCAGGGAGACAAGGCCGGACGCCATCGAAACCATCCGCGCCTTCTGCGACATCGAACTGGGCAAGGGCGTGGTGCGCTGTCATGATACGCCGGGCTTTATCGCCAACCGCCTCGGCGTCTTCTGGCTGACCGCCGGGGTGAACGAGGCGATTAAACAGAAAGTCTCCATCGAAACCGCCGACGCGGTGATGAGCAGACCCGTAGGCATTCCCAAGACGGGCGTCTTCGGCCTGATCGACCTCGTGGGGATCGACCTGATGCCCAAGCTGGCGGACTCGCTTCTTTCAACATTGCCCCCGGACGATTCCTACCGGTCCGAGCACGTCGATTACCCCTTCGTGCACCTGATGATCGCGGCGGGCTATACGGGTCGCAAGGGCAAGGGCGGATTCTACCGCCTCGATCCTAATTCGAAAGACAAGACGAAACAGGCCCTCGCGCTCAAATCCGACAGCTTCACCGAAACGCAGTACCATAAGGCCGGCAAGCCGAAACTTGAAAGCGTGGACGCCGGAAGAGGCGGCCTGCGCGCCGTCGTTGAAACGGAAGACGAGGGCGGCAAATACGCGTGGGAAGTCCTCAAGAAAACGCTGCATTACGCTGCCTCTCTCGTGGGCGAAATCGCCGATACGGTTTTCGATATCGATGAAGCTATGAAGCTCGGCTACAACTGGAAGGGCGGCCCCTTCGAGATGATCGACGCGCTCGGCCCCAAATGGTTCGCCGCGAAACTCAAGATCGAAGGCATGGACGTTCCCGACATTCTAAAAACAGTCGGGGAAGGCACCTTCTACCGGATCGAAAACGGCAAGCGGCAATATTTCGGTACGGACGGAAAATATCACGATGTCAAACGCCCGGACGGCGTTCTTCTCCTGAGCGATATAAAGCTCTCCAGCCAGCCAGTGCTTAAAAATGGCTCGGCCAAGGTCTGGGACATCGGCGATGGCGTGCTGTGCTTCGAGCATCAGACGAAGATGAACACGTTCGATGAGGATCTCTTCGCCCTGCTCGAACAGACCCGCACAACGATTGAAAAATCCGAAGGCAAATATAAGGCGATGGTCGTC
>JAGRIJ010000046.1 GCA_020443295.1 Alphaproteobacteria bacterium
ATGAAGTGGCAGGTGTAGCCGTCCGGGTGTTTTAGCAGATAATCCTGATGATCTTTCTCCGCCGCATAGAACGGTCCGGCGGGCGTGACCTCCGTTACGATTTTTGCCGGAAGGAACCCGGCGGCGTTGATTTCCGCAATGGTTTCGCGCGCGGTTTTTTCCTGTTCGGGGGTGAGGAAAAAGATCGCCGAGCGGTATTGCGTGCCGCGATCGTTGCCCTGACGGTCGGCGGTCGTGGGATCATGAATTTGGAAAAAAAACTCCAGAATGGAGCGGTAGCTGATTTTTGCCGGGTCGAATTCGATCTCGATGGCTTCGGCGTGGCCGGTGTCGCCGATGCAGATTTCATTGTATCCGGGGTTTGTTGTGGTGCCGCCCGTGTAGCCGACGCGGGTTGAGATTATGCCCGGTCTTTTGCGGATCAGGTCCTGCATCCCCCAGAAGCAGCCCCCGGCGAGTATGGCTTTTTCTGTCATTGTTTTTGTTCCTTTTTCAAAATATTCCTTAAAAACATCAAAAAAACTTTTTTCTGGTTTATAAACCTTTGGTGGGTTAGCCCATCCTTCCCAAAAAGCTAAAATTCTACCGCAGAATGGACAAAGTACTAATGGCGTCGTTTGACCGGTTAATTCATCTGCGATTTTGCTTTTTGTGGTTAGTTTGTCTGCACTTTCGCTTTCATAAAAAAAATCATTAAAATGTTTGTCCTGCAACATTTGCCATTCATAAGCATTTGGTATGTTATGAAGAGGGATTATTTTTTTGCATGGGCATAACACTTTTGGCATATGCAAATCTCTCCATTATATTTCGTCGAAAATGCCCGAAAGTTGCTTGGTCAGGGCTTCGGCGAGTTCGTCGGCATCGGCAATGGTGATGGCCTTTTTATAGTAACGGGTGACATCGTGGCCGATTCCGATGGCGGTCAGTTCCACGTTCGAGCGGTTTTCGATCCAGCGGATGACGTTTCGGAGGTCCATTTCGAGAATGTTTGCGGGGTTTACGGACTGGGTCGAGTCATCGACCGGGGCGCCGTCGGAAATCACCATCAGGATTTTGCGTTCTTCGGGTCTGCGCGCGATGCGGTTATAAGCCCAGACGAGGGCTTCGCCGTCGATATTTTCCTTAAGCAACCCTTCCTTGAGCATCAGGCCGAGATTTTTGCGGCTGCGGCGCATGGGAGACTCCGCGGTTTTATAAACGATGTGACGGATGTCATTGAGCCTGCCGGGATATTCGGGGCTGCCGCTTTGCTGCCAGAGATCGCGGGACTTGCCGCCTTTCCAGGTGCGGGTGGTAAAGCCGAGGATTTCGGTCTTGAGGTTACAACGTTCCAACGTCTGGGCGATGATATCGGTGGTCATGGCGGCAATCGCGATGGGCCGGCCGCGCATGGAGCCGGAATTGTCGATCAGGATGGAGAGGATCGTGTCGCGGAAGGGCATGATCTTTTCCTGCTTGAAGGTCAGGGGCACGTCCGGATTGGCGATGATGCGGGCAAGGCGGGAGGCGTCGAGATAGCCTTCCTCCATGTCGAACTGCCAGCTCCGTCGCTGCTTGGCCATGAGTTTTCTCTGCAGGCGGTTGGCGAGCTTGGTGATCAGGTTGTTGTAGCCGGAGATTTTTTTGTCCAGCATGGATCTCAGGCGGCGGAGTTCTTCGGGGTCGGCGAGTTCCTCTGCACCCACGGTTTCGTCGAACTGCGTTGTGAAGACGGTGTAGTGTCCTTCCGGGCCTTCGATGAAATCCTCGCCGCGGCCGGGCAAAGGGGCGTAATTTTCATCTGCGGCCTGATCGTCGGGGAGATCGCTGAGCATATCTTCCAGCCCCATGTCGAAGGCTGCGTCGGCGGCCGTCGGCGCGGATTCAGAATCGCGCATGCCGGGCATGGTGTCGCTCTGTTCGGCGGACTGGTCATCCCGTTCTTCCTGTTCGCCTTTCCCGTCCGATGTTTCGGGGGGGAGTTGATCATTTTCCCCTCCCTCTTCAGTCTCGCTTTCACCGACCGGAAGCCGGAGTTCCCGCAGGAGTTCGCGGGCTAGGTTTGCGAATTGTTCCTGATCTTCCAGGGTTTCCCTGAGCTTTGCAAAGGAGGATGTCTTGAGGTGCTCTGCGATCCATGGCTGCCAGAGGTCGTAGACTTTCCGTACCGAAGGGGGTGGGGGGCGGCTCGTCATCTGTGTGCGTGCGACGATGTGCAGGGCATCGGCAAGACTGACGCTCTCGCGCTGGGTTATGTTCGCGAATCCTCTGCGTTTGCTTTTTTCTTCCAGCACAGCGTCGAGGTTATCGGATACGCCCTTCATTTTCAGCGCGCCCAGCGCGTCGCATCGTGCCTGTTCAAGGGCATCAAAGGCGGCTTGAGCCTGCAGGTCGGCGTGCGCATTGCGCCGGTGCAATGCCGGGTCGTGATGCGCCAGCTTGAGCGCGTATGTATCCGCGCATCCCCGCACGAGACGAGTCGTTTCCGGGGGAAGGTTCGGATCGGGCATCGGGAGGCGTGCGCGGGTCAGCGAACCGATCTGACCCGTGGGGGATTCAGCTTCGGAAAATGTGACATCCAGTTCCGGGTTGCGGGCGATCGTGCGCACGACCGAGCGAGTGCTGGATTTAAATTGTTCGGCTTTGTTTTTGTCTTCAGGCATGGCATCAGAATAAAGGAAAAGACAGGAGAGAACAGGGGGTAATTGTGTATTATCTGATGCTCATTTGACGATTTTTCCGGTTTTTGTTATAGAGGGGGAATTATAAAAGCTTTTTTCATAATCACTCAAAGAAGGAGCGGGGCATGGCTTTTATGAAGATGACCAAAGGAACTTTGGGTTTGTTTGCGGGCGTTGCTCTGGCGGCTTTTTGCGCTGTCAGAGGTTGTCAGGAAGCGATGGAACCCAATGCGCCGGGAGAAACCAATACTCAGCAGTTTTTCCGGGGTGCCGCGAAGGCGCCTGTTGAAGCTGTTCAGGGCGCCATCGAAGGGGTTACCAGCGCTTTTGACTCGCATGATGTTACGCGGGCGCTGGAACAGGTTGATGAGGCCGGGCGCAAAATTGATCAGGGTGTCCGGGATTATCAGCAGGGCCATGGTGGCAGCAGTTCGCGCGGGTCCGGTCAGATCGGCGTTGAGTTGCCTGATTATGTTCCCGGAGAGATTCCCGGTGGACCACCTCCCGCCGAGGATGATAAGCCTCAGCCAAATCATTAAAGTCTAGATTTTGACGGCGATATTGTGAATGGCGCTTTGCGGCAGTTCGACGCCGAAGCAGCGCTGGTAGTACTCGGCGATCAAAGGCCGTTCCGTTTCGTCGCATTTATTCAGGAACGAAAACTGGAAGGCGAGTTCCCGGTCTCCGAAGATCAGCATGTTTTCCGCCCAGCTGATGACTGTACGCGGCGACATGAGGGTGGAGAGGTCACCGTTGATGAAACCTTGCCGGGTTAGGTCGGCAAGAGTGACCATCTGGCTTACCGTTTCCCGGTTTTCTCCGGTTTCCAGTTCGGGGAGTTTTGCGAGGACAATGCCGACTTCCTGATCGTGTTCAAGGTAGTTCAGGGTTACCACCACATTCCAGCGGTCCATCTGCCCCTGATTGATCTGCTGTGTGCCGTGATAAAGGCCTGTCGTATCGCCCAGACCGATCGTGTTGGTCGTCGCGAACAGGCGGAAAGCCGGGTGGGGGCGGATGATCATATTCTGATCAAGTAGCGTCAGGCGACCTTCTGCTTCCAAGACCCTCTGAATAACGAACATTACATCCGGCCGGCCGGCATCGTATTCATCGAATACCAGAGCCACAGGGTTCTGCAGGGACCAAGGCAGGAGGCCTTCCTTCCACTGGGTGATCTGTTTGCCTTCCTGAAGAGTAATAGTGTCCTTGCCGATCAGGTCGATACGGCTGACATGGCTGTCGAGGTTAATCCTGACGCACGGCCAGTTCAGGCGTGCTGCGACCTGTTCGATATGGGTGGATTTACCCGTGCCGTGGTAGCCCTGGATCATAACGCGGCGGTTATAGGCGAATCCCGCCAGAATCGCCATGGTCGTGTCGTGATCGAATTTGTAGGTCGGATCAATATCCGGGACGTTGGCATTGTCTTCGGTAAAGCCCGGGACTTCCCAGTCGATGTCCAGACCAAAGGTTTCACGGACGCTGTATTTCGTATCCGGGATGGTGGTGTATTTGCCTTCCTTGGCTTTAATCTGGGTAATGCTGAACGTCATTCCGCGTCCAGCTTCTTTTTCCTTATTCAATTCTTCCGAAGCCTGGCGAGGTTCACTCATCGCTTACACTTTTCCTTCTGAAGCACCGTTTCAGGCGCTTTGTTCCATGGTTTTCTGGTATTTCTGATAGGCCAGCTTGAGAATGGTATAAGCCATATTAACGCGTTTGAGAAGTTCTTCCGACTCGCTTGAGCCCTTGTTCATATCAGGGTGGTATTTTTTTGCCAGAACTTTATACCTGCTCTTGATTTGTTCAAAGGTTACGGGTTCTTCCAGACCCATTATTCCCAGCGCTTCACGCTCGGGCGTTAAGGGCGAGGCTTTTTGCGTGTTTTTCGATCCCGGTTTTTCGAACTCCGGATTCTTATCGGTATAGTTGTAGGCTTGCCAGGCCTTGTGATACAAAAATTCTTCCGGATTTTTTATCTCCAAGCCATAGTGCCACGTCGGGCGGTCCCCATAAAAACTGCTATGGAGATGGTTTTCTATTTCCGTGGGGCTCATACCTTCGAAAAAGTCCCATGCCTTATTATATTCACGGACATGGTCCAGACAGAACCAGTAGTAATCGCTCAGCGAACGGTCTTTTGGCGCCTTGTGGTCTCCAAAATGAGAACAGCCCGGCATATCGCAGGTTTTAGGAGGCTTCTCAGGTTCGCTTCCGGCAAATTCCGGAGATTTCTGTTTTAATTTTATACGCGGCATCTCTCCATTATATAGCGTAAGATATGTGTCGAGCAAAGGAACAATAGCCATGACCCTGGAAGAACAAATTGAGCAGGCGCTCTTGGGGGCACTTGATGCAGAACACATCCATATCGAAAATGAGAGCCATAAACACAAAGGGCACAGCGGGGATGACGGGAGCGGAGAGACACACTTTAAGCTCATAGTTGTATCTTCTGCTTTCGATGGTCTTTCAAGGGTGCAGAGACACCGGCTTATTACCAAAATTTTGCATGACCCCCTTAAAAAGATTCATGCTTTATCGATGGAAACACTTACCCCTCGAGAAAAAAGCAATAAGTAATAACCTTATGGTTGCAATTCTTAAGCCTTTTGGATAGCATGTAGTATATGTTTTAAATACATATGTTAAGCCGTTTATTCGTGTGTGGTGACTGTATGGGCGTATTTGACGCAAAATCCTCAGAACGCAAAACTTCAGATGTTTCTTTACGCAGCACGCTTATTAGCAGGAACATCACTGTTTTTGGGCGCAGGACTTCTATCCGGCTGGAGCCGGAAATGTGGGAGGCCCTGAAGGATGTGGCGGATAAAGAAAAATGTTCGGTCCATAATTTGTGCACTCTTGTTTTCCTGAGAAAAAATACAGATACGTCTTTGACCGCTGCGATTCGTGTTTTTCTGATGCTTTATTTCAAAGCTGCGGCTACAGAGGCAGGGCATCTGAAAGCCGGGCACGGAAATTTTGAAAACATGAAAAAGAGAGCTAAGCTTTCTCCCGAGTATGATATCTTTTTCGCCAAAGCGGGTTCTCCGGCCAAAGCTCTTGGCAAAAACCAGCCACAAGTCGCATAAAGGATTTTTTTAAAAGTGACGCCCGGCCTGAAGAAATTTTTCCCGGCGTTTCTGAATGATGCTCTCCGGATTCCAGGGAGTCAGTTCTTTTAGCGCTTTCTCAATCTGGTTGGCCACGTTCAGGATGGTGTCAGGCCTGTTTCTGTGCGCGCCGCCCATCGGTTCCTCGATGATGCCGTCTATCAGTTTGAATTGGAGGAGGTCCTGGGCTGTAAGCTTGAGGGCTGCTGCCGCTTCCTTGGCATAATCCGCTGTTTTCCAGAGAATTGAAGCACAGCCCTCCGGGGATATGACGGAATAGATGGAATGTTCGAGCATATAGACCCGGTCGGCCGTAGCGATGGCAATCGCGCCACCTGAGCCTCCCTCACCGATGATAACGGAAATAATCGGAACGGTGCAGCGCAGGCAGCTTTCAATCGACCGGGCGATGGCCTCGGATTGCCCGCGTTCTTCCGCTCCGACACCCGGGTAGGCTCCGGCCGTGTCGACAAGAGAAATCACAGGCAGGTTGAATTGCTGGGCCAAGGCCAGTAAGCGCTGAGCCTTGCGGTACCCTTCGGGACGGGCCATGCCGAAGTTATGTTTGATCCGGCTGTCAGTGTCGTGGCCTTTTTCATGCCCCATAATGATACAGGACTGGCCGCGGAATTTCCCGAGACCGCCGATCAGGGCGTGATCTTCTGCAAAGCGACGGTCGCCGGCCAGCGGCATGAAGTCGTCGATTATTTCCCTGATGTAGTCCAGAAAGTGGGGACGTTCCTGATGGCGTGCAACCTGAACTTTTTGCTCGGCGGTGAGTTTCCCGTAGGTTTGCTTCAGCAGGCGTTCGGCCTTGGATTGCATGCGCGATATTTCTTCGGCAATATTAATCGTACCGCCGCTGTCCACGTGACGCAGTTCGGAGATTTTTCCCTCAAGCTCGAGGATCGGTTTTTCAAAGTCAAGCTGGCTCATTCGTCCACGTCATTCCTGAGCTTTTGCATCGTTTGTCAAAAACGGTCTTGGCGGTGTATATCGCGCCTTTGTATTTCAGACCGTTTCCGCAGATTATGCCTTACTGTCTGCGGTCTTTGACAGGGGGTGCTTTTCCTGCACCGTCTGTTTTATTTTATCTCCCAAAATATGGGTATAAATCTGTGTGGTTGCAATATCCGCATGCCCCAGCATTTTTTGCACGGAGCGCAGGTCTGCGCCGTTGCTTAGAAGATGGGTCGCGAAAGCGTGGCGCAGAACGTGAGGGCTGACGCGTTCTTCATCGATTCCCGCATCCTTGGCGAGATCCTTGAGAAGCTGCGCGAAGCGTTGACGGGTCAGATGTCCGCTTTCAGATGTTTTGGACGGGAATACCCATTTCGAGGGTTTGTTCCCGCCTTCATTTCCTGCAAATTGCTGGCGGACCTCAATATATTTCGCCAGAGATTTTTGCGCGGTTTCGGTCAGGGGGACCATGCGTTCACGTCCGGCTTTGCCCTGTACCATCAGGAATTGTTGATTTTCACCGATCGCGGACATCGGCAGACCGACCAGTTCGGACACACGCAGCCCAGTGGCGTAGAGCAGCTCAAGAAGGCATACCAAGCGGATGCTTTCTGCGTTTCCGGTTGCTCCGGCGGTTTTAATCAGCGCCGTGACTTCCTGTTCGCTCAGGGTCTTGGGCAGGCTGCGGCCCTGTTTGGGGCTTTCGATCGTCGAGGTCGGATCGTCCTGACGGGAATTCTCGGAAACAAGGAAACGGTAAAACTGGCGCAGGGCCGAAAGGCGGCGGGCAACGGTGCGGACGGCTATTTTTGATTTTCCTGAACCTTTGCCGTGAGTCTTTTCAGACAGGTCTTTGAGGTAAGCCTTGATGTCGTCCGTGGAGGCCTTGGTGATGTCCTTGTTCTTTTTTTCCTTCAGGAACAAGCTGACATCTGCAAGGTCGCGCCAATAAGCCTGTCGCGTATTTTTGGCAGCTCCGCGTTCAGTGGTCAGCATGTCTAGGAAGGAGTCCACCTGGGGGTGGAGGTCTGGTTTCGGCATTGCTGGGCGGCCTGGACGTGCCATAGTTTGTTTCTCCTTTTAATTCTTCAAATTTTCATTTTATCGCCGCAAGGACTGTTTCCGCAGTCAATGCAAGCGATTTATCGTTTAAGCCAATTCTCTTCAAACTATCCGTAACTTCGATTAAAGCGTCCGGTGAAGGGGTTTCAGCAGAGGCATCACGAAAAACCAAGTTACTCAGCAAAATTGTCTCTCCAATGGCATTTTTCTGACTGGCGCTTTGCAAACGGGTAATCAGCTGCGCCGAGGGCATGGTGTACCCTGTATTCTGAGTCGAGTCAAAGCCATTTTCATAAACTTTGGCCTCATTATTAAGAGGCGGGGCAGTCTTGTCAATATTTTCTATAATATACCTCATAGGGGGTAGAGCCGGGGTTTTGCCTTGTTCGAGAAGAGATAGAATTTCAGATTGATTCTCGGGGGTACGGTTTTCGGGGGCGCTTAGCAGATAGCCCAGTATTAACAGTCGTTTATAAAGCATACTGTTCTTTTCCAACGGTGCTGAGTCGGGGTTCATCGCCGAATCGAGCCAACCGGGCGAAACCTGCCGTCCGGCGGCCAGGAACGCGGACAGGGTCGTCTCTACCTCTTCCGGTTCCAGAAGACTGGGCGGGAGGGTTTCGATTTCAGGCAAGAAGGGGATCAGTGCGGATGGTCCATAAGATTTGGACAGCCGGATGGTTTGCTTGATTAAAGCGGGGACATCGGTGCTTTCATCTTTTGATTTCAGTTTTTTAAATATACGGATCAGGTCCGCCGCCGAGCCTGTCGTTTTATCGTCTATTTTTATCGTACGGTAAAAGTCGAGGACCGCCCGGTCGGAAACGGTGCCGGTTTTCGTTCCCTCGGAGATCAGCCGCAATTGTGTGTCAAGGTTCAGAGACGGTATCTGCAAAAGGGCCTGAATGTGATTGGGCGGTATTTTTACCCCTCCGTCGAGCGCCTGGGCGTCTAATGTCAATCTGTTTTCGGCCAGAAGAAGCGCCCGATCGAACTGTGAAAGCGTTTCGAATACCTGTGGCGAGTATGCCAGAGTGTAGGAGGGGGTGGTGGTTATATTTCTGAGGATCAGGGATATATCCGTTTCGTCCTTCGAGATTTCAAATTTTTGCGGGGATTCCGAAGATGCGATGACATACTGGCAATAAAGATTGAAATTTTTCCATCTCTCTGTGTCGTTGCGATTTCCATAGAAGGTTTTTACATCGACACAGGCCAGCGCTTTTTTCCCCGTCATGATCAAGCTGGTCAGGCCTGCCGCCGCAAAGCGCTCGTGATAGGGATCGACATTAAGTTTTGAATATATGCCGGCGGTTTCAGCATAAAGGCCCCGGTCGAGCATTTTTTCCATGCGAAAGGTCAGAAGATCGTTTCCGGCCATGGCGGGTTCGTTTGTTGCGAGTTCAGTGGTCATGGCTGCTGTCAGAAGCACCTGATTGGTCAGTTTTTGAAGAACCTCGCTTTGCGAGACGGCGGGTTGGTCCTTGATCAGCTCTATAAGCGCCGAGCGTGTTGATTCCCGGAACAGATCACCCCCGAGGCTGCGCTGGTCTTCGCGGGGAACATATCCCAGAGATTCAATTTCGGGACTGAGTTCCACTGCGGTTTCTATGGCAGAAGGCGAAGGATCTGAAATCGTTTCGGGCAACGCTTCCATTTGTGCCGGCGCTTCAACCGGTAGAGTTTCCATTTCCGTTGACTGCGCCTGTGCATGATGAGCGGAGACGAGCAGAAGCGCCAGCGCTGAAGCAAGCGCATATGTCCCAAGGGATCTTTTTGCAGGAATTTGAGGGGTCTGGGCGCTATTCTTCATGTGTGTAGGTTTCTTTTGGCAGGGTTTTTGTCACGTCGGTCTGACGGATGGGGACATCGACAATCACCAGATACCCAAAACCAATGATTATCAGGGCCAGAATCAATGCTGTAAAAATCCTAAAAATGGACATGACTCAAAGTATGAGGCTGAAAATTTATTCCTAGAACCCGAAGCGAACCGTTTTATATCAAAATTATCACAGCATTGAAAGATAGAATGGTGTAAGAAAATCCTATGAGTGATCTCTCGCCTACAACTGCCGATTTTACCGGGCATATTTCGCATCGGCTTAGCAAGCCTCTGGTGCTCGTGGGTATGATGGGAAGTGGAAAAAGTCATGCGGGGTCGTTATTGGCGTCTGCGCTTTCTCTTGAGCATTATGATTCTGACAAACTGATAGAGAAGGATCGAGGCCGGACGATTTCCGATATTTTTTCCCAGGACGGGGAGGCTGCTTTCCGTGCTCTGGAACGGCAGAAAATTCTCCATCTCTTGTCATCCGGGCCTTGTGTCATATCAACCGGGGGAGGGTGCGTGACCGTTCCAGATATCTTGTCGGCTATCCGCGCACAGGCCGTTTCGGTTTGGCTGCGGGCCGATATCGATGTTTTATATGAACGGTTAAAGAGATCGAAAAACAGGCCCTTGATGGATTGCGAGGATCCCAAAGAACGCTTAAAAACTCTTATGGCACAAAGAGAAGCTCTTTACGCACAGGCTGATCTGATCGTAGATGATCCGCAGGCCGGGATTGACGGGCTTGTTTATGCCGTATTGAAAGCTTTAGATGGATATCTGGACCGATGAGCGAAGCTGAAATCCACGATCTGACAACGAAGGTCGTTACCATACCGCTGGGAGAGCGGAGCTATGAAATTTTTATCGGGTCAGGATTGCTGAGCCGGATCAGCGATTTCATGCCCTTCGATATTGGGGGGAGCAAGATATTCATCGTGACCGACGATCATGTCGAGCGGTATGCCCAGCAGATCAAACACCAGTTTCTGGGGCAGGGGGCCGGGTTTTGCGAGATTATTGTTTTGCCGCACGGAGAAAAGACAAAATCCTATGAGTTTCTGAGTAAGCTGCATCACTGGATGCTTGGACATAATATTCACCGCAATTCAGTCGTTGTGGCCGTGGGGGGTGGGGTTATCGGCGATCTGGCCGGGTTTGCCGCCGCCACGGTTCTGCGCGGGGTTCCTTTCGTACAAATTCCAACGACCCTGCTTTCCCAGGTCGATAGTTCGGTTGGGGGCAAAACAGGCATCAATACAGAATACGGGAAAAATCTGGTTGGAAGTTTTTATCAGCCCGGCGTCGTGGTTGCGGACGTCGATGTCCTTAATACGTTGCCGCGCCGGGAAGTTCTTGCCGGATACGCCGAGGTTGTTAAATACGGGTTGATTGGTAATATCCGCTTTTTTGAATGGCTGGAAGAGAACGGGCGGGGGGTTTGCGATCTTATTCCCGAGGTTGTGGCGGAGGCTGTTGAAGTCAGTTGCAAGGCCAAGGCGGCGATCGTGCAGGAAGATGAACTGGAATCCGGGCGGCGGGCGCTTTTAAATCTTGGGCATACGTTCGGGCATGCGCTGGAAACGGCTGCCGGTTATGATGGCCGTCTTTTGCACGGGGAAGGTGTTTCGATCGGCATGGTTATGGCGTTTGAACTTTCTGAAAATCTGGGTTTGTGTTCGCGGGACGATATGATCCGCGTCGAGGATCATCTTGGCGCGGTTGGTCTGATGACGAGTCCGATGGATATTTCCCCGGCTCTGGAAACAAGCGTGGACGAGCTGATAACAATCATGCGGCGGGACAAAAAGGCACAAGACGGCCAGATGACCTTCATTCTTGCTGAGACGATCGGGCGTGCCGTTATCAAAAAAGACGTGCCTGAGGATCTTGTCAGGGCCGTTTTAACCAAGTTTCTTGTCGGCGGGGGGCAGTGATGAGTTCCGATCCTGTTTCCACTATGGATTCGGAATTTATTTTTTCCGTTGTTTTTATTCTTATTCTTCTGGTTCTTTCCGCTTTCTTTTCAGGGTCGGAGACGGCTTTGACGGCAGCTTCGAGGGTGCGCATGCTTGCGCGGGAGAAAGAGGGAAACAAGCGGGCGGCGCTGGTTAATAAAATCCGCGAAAGAAAAGACCGTATGATCGGGGCCCTGCTGCTGGGGAACAATCTCGTGAACATCATGGCCTCCGCGGTTGCCACGGGTATCCTGATCAAGATGTTCGGCGATGCCGGGGTTTTTTACGCGACAATTATCATGACCCTGATGCTGCTTATTTTTTCAGAGGTTTTACCCAAAACATACGCGTTTCATTATGCCGAAGGCATGTCTTTGCTTATTGCCCCTCTGGTCAGGTGGGTCATTCTTATTTTTGGGCCGATTACGGAAGTTGTGACGTGGATTGTGCGCGGATTTCTGCGGCTTTTCGGCGTGGATATCTCTAAAGTCACCGCCGGGTCTCACCTGGAATTGTTGCGCGGGGCTATTGAGATGCATGAAGGTCCGGAACTGGAAGTGCAGGAGCAACGGGCGATGCTCCGGTCTATTCTCGATCTTGCCGATGTCGATATCGAGGAGATCATGATTCACCGCCGGAATGTGAATATGATCAATATCAGCCGCAGCACCGATGAAATCATTCAGGACGTTCTGAAAAGCCCGCATTCGCGTCTGCCGCTCTGGAAGGACAATCAGGAAAATATCGTCGGTTTGCTTCATGTCAAAAATCTGCTGCAGGCCTTGCTTCAGTCCGGCGGAAAAATGGATGAGATCAATATTACGTCGCTGTCGAAGGAGCCGTGGTTTATTCCGCAGACCACAACGCTGTTCGATCAGCTTCAGGCGTTTCGCGAGCGGCGTGAGCATATCGCGATCGTTATCGACGAATATGGATCGTTTCGCGGCATTGTCACGCTTGAAGATATCCTTGAGGAAATTGTCGGGGAAATCGACGACGAGCACGACGTTTCCGTGGCCGGAGTGCGGAAAGTGGGGCATGGAAAATTCATGGTGGACGGGCGTGTGACGATCCGGGACCTGAACCGCGAATATAGCTGGGGCCTGCCGGATGAGGATTATTCAACCATTGCCGGCCTGATTATCTATGAATCCCAATCTATCCCCGAAGTGGGGCAATCGTTCCTGTTTCACGGCTTTAAATTCGATATCGTCAAACGGCAGCGCAACCAGATCAAGACTATCCGTGTGACTCCCCTTAAAAAGGAAGAAGTGGCGGCTTAAGCCTTCTTTCCCTGTTCCAGAGCCTTTGACGCGGCGCGGATGTTTTCCGCGAGATGCTGCGGGTTGATCGTACCGATGATGACGGCATTTGTGGCCGGGTGCGAGAACGCAAAATTCAGGGCGGATTCAAGCGGGTTTTCGCCGAGTTTGCCAAGATGTCCGCTTGCCAGCGCTTTTTTCAGCAGAACGCCTTTGTTCTTTTTTGCCGCGAGATCGAGGACGGGCTTTTCCTCTGTATAAAGGGGATTATAAGTCGCCATGACTATGTCCAAAGTTTCAAGAGTTTTGATCCCGCCCTCCGCGGTTTTGGTCGACGCTCCGATTGCCCGGACAAGGCCGCGCTTTTTAAAATCATGCATCTTTTCGATGAGTGTCCCATCGGAGAGAATTTCGTTATCCGATCCATCGGAATGGATCAGCAGGATATCGAGATAATCCGTCTGCAGGCGCCCGAGTGTGCGGTGCAGGCTGGTTTCAAAATGATCGGGCGTAAAGATGTAATGCGAGCGGCCTTGCTCGAATTCTTCTCCCACCTTTCCCGCGATGACCCAGTTTTTTCGCTGGCGTTTCAGCAAGCGTCCGAGACGTTCCTCACTAGACCCATAGGCCGGCGCGGTATCAAGAAGATTTATGCCCGAATCCTGAGCCAGAGAGAGAAGGTCCGCCAGTTCGGGCTCACCGGGAATCTTAAAGCCTTCGGGGTATTTTACCCCCTCGTTCCGGCCGAATTTGACTGTCCCCAGACCGAGCGGGGAGATTTTCAGCCCGGTTTGTCCAAGGCTGGTCTTTTGTTTCAGTCTGTCCATTGCGCAGAATCCCAAGGGGCCTGGCCGTAACTGACCGGAGGCAGGAACGACCAGTCCGTTACGGTTTCGGACGGCGTGATTTTTTCCTTATCGAGTTCGTTTAAAATCATATCCGAGAGCATGGGGGCAAAGGTGAGTTTTGTCGGCCAAGCATAAAGACAATTCTCCGCCTTATGAAGGGTGGGGGTGTCGGGCATCCAGCTTTCGGCTCTGGATTTGCCTTCCACCCGGTCGATGGGAAGCGCAGACCATCTTACCGCAGAAAGATCGAGGTCTGGCAGATATGATGCGAACGCTTTCTTTGCCGCCGTCATCACGTCCTGCACGGGGGCGTTTTTGGCGCGTTCAGCAACTCCGCCTCCCAGATACCAGATCAAGGCGCCGTCCCTGGCTTTGTGCGTCGTAATGGTCGCTACGGGTTTTTCCGATGTACCGACAAGATGGGCAAAAAGCGGAAAGGGAGCCGGTTCGAGCATGCCCATCAGGAGAGGGCGATGCTGAACCTCAAGACCCCGGTCGTGGTTATGGTTTTTTGCGATCGGAAGATTTGAGGCTGCGCCTGTGAAAATTATTTTTTTAGCCCTGATGTTCTGACTTTCCAGGAACGCCATCGGATCGGCGCTGATATCTGCGGGGATTTTCCTGATCGCATTCCGGTACGGTTCAGCCAGCGCGCACAGGACAGAAGGAATATCAAGCACCAGCTCGTCCATGAAAATCACGGAGCCTTTAAAGCCCGATTGCGTGATTGGTTCCGGCCAGTCGCGTGCGTTGATTTCGCGCACATTCTTGCCCAGGGTTTTCTTGGCGACGATTTTTGAGAGATTTCCGATCAAGCCGCCGGGGACAAGGAGAAGCTGAGAGTCTGCGGCTTTTCTGGCCGTGGTCAGGTCAACCTCCCCTTCACCTTTCAAGGCGCTGCGCCAGATTTCCGGCATTGCGCTGATGGACCGTGCGAGGGTGCTGACTTTTCCGGCGATGGCGAATTTAAGGCCTGAATGAATGATGCCTTGCGAGGCAAGGGTCTGGCCGCAGCCGATCGCTTCTTTTTCGAACAGGAGGGCATCATAGCCCCGTTTTTTCAGGCGGTGGAAGGTCCAGAGCCCGGCGATTCCGGCTCCGAAAATTACGATATCAGGTTGAGTATTCATAAGGCTAACCGTTACTTGTTTGAATACAAAGCCGGATTCGAGTTGATAAAACTCTCTGGGGCTTCAGGATCCCACGGCCATATGCCTGATGTCGTTGGATATATAAGCTGAAAAACATCAAAATTATCTCCCTGATAAAGCCATAAAGCTCTACCGAGATATGCATCATAGTGTTTTTTGTCTATTTTCTTAAAAATGACCGGAAAACCTTCAAGAAAACCATCATAAAAAGTGTCTTCCTGAAACAATTCTCCCATATTGGTTCTGCGGTTATATTCATTGATAATCGAGGCACTGATCTGATTTTGCAGTCCGATTACAATCAGTTCAGGAGCGCCAGAGGTTTTTTGAATTCCTATTGAATAGCAAAATCCGGGGCCGAATTCGTCTTCGAAGACTTGAAGGATATGGCATCCGTATTCTTTGATGTCATCAAGAGCTTTCTGAAAGCCGTCGCCCACTTCAATTATTCCGCTGCAATCTTGCCGTGGCACTGCTTGAATTTTTTCCCGGAGCCGCAGGGGCATGGGGCGTTACGCTGGACCTTGCCCCATGTTTCGGG
This sequence comes from Alphaproteobacteria bacterium, assembly GCA_020443295.1. Lineage (GTDB taxonomy): Bacteria > Pseudomonadota > Alphaproteobacteria > Micavibrionales > Micavibrionaceae > JAGNKE01. The sequence continues at coordinate 15,396 of JAGRIJ010000046.1, forward strand.
ATCGTCCTTATCAAAGGGGCGGCGTTTGATCGGAAGCGGCGTTACATTTTCTCTTGCTTCTCCCTGCGGCGTTCCCTGAGCCATGGCAGCGGCGGGATCGGTGCGGCCTTCCTGCATTTTCGGTTCGGGTTGCGAGGGCATCAGACCGGGAATCACCAAACCCGTGCGGCCCGGTTCGACGTTCAGTTCGACGAGACTGAGGGTCATGGTTACGGTTTCACGCATCATGTGAAGCATTCCTTCAAAAAGCTGGAAGGCTTCGGTCTTGTATTCATTCAGCGGGTCGCGCTGGCCAAAGGCGCGCAGATTAATGCCCTGACGCAGGTGGTCAAGATTGAGCAAATGTTCTTTCCAGTGCTGATCGAGCATTTGCAAAAGAATCATTTTTTCAACACGGCGCCAGACTTCAGGCGTCGCGTTCACTGCCTTTTCCGCCATTTTCTTGTCGGAGGTATCAATCAGGCGATCCATGATTTCGGTATCCGCAATTCCTTCCTCTTTCGCCCAGTCGCGAAGGGGAGGGTGAATGTTGAGCAGGCGGACGATATCATTTTCCAACGCATCTATATCCCACTGTTCAGCATAAGCATGCTCGGGGATGCAGCGGGTGACAATCTCCTCGATCGTCTGGTGGCGCATGTCGCGGACCATTTCCTCAACGCTTTCGACTTCCATGATTTCCCTGCGCTGGTCGTAAATGACTTTGCGCTGGTCGTTCATCACGTTGTCGAACTTCAGCAGGTTTTTACGGATTTCGAAATGCATGCTCTCGACCTTGCCTTGCGCACGTTCGAGCATTTTTGAAATCCACGGATGTTCCAGCGCTTCGCCTTCCTGAAGGCCGATTTTCTTGTTGGCCAGAAGGGCTTCAAGGTTCTGGCCTGCGAAAATTCTCATCAGGTCGTCTTCGACGGAGAGGAAGAACATGGAGGCGCCGGGGTCGCCCTGACGGCCTGAACGGCCACGGAGCTGGTTGTCAATGCGGCGGGATTCGTGCCGTTCCGTGCCTACGACATACAGGCCTCCCGATTCCAGAACGATTTTCTTGTTCTGGGCGACTTCGTCCTTGATATTTTCTATGGCGGATTCTTTCTTGTCGTCCGTCCATTCCGGGTCCACTTCTTCCATCACGCGCATTTCGACGTTACCGCCGAGCTGGATGTCGGTTCCGCGACCGGCCATGTTGGTGGCAATGGTGACAGCGCCGGGTTTTCCGGCCTGCGCGATAATGTGGGCCTCCTGTTCGTGATGGCGGGCGTTGAGGACGTTATGCTTGATTTTCTCTTTTTTCAGGCGGGCGGCAAGTTTTTCAGATTTTTCAATCGAAACCGTACCGACGAGAACGGGTTGCTGGCGTTCCTGACATTCCTTGATCAGCGTAACAATCGCATCGTCTTTCTCGCGGAGGGATTTGTAGATTTTATCATCGTAGTCTTTGCGCGATACGGGAACGTGAGTGGGGATTTCAACGACTTTGAGACCGTAAATCTCTTCGAATTCGGCTGCTTCGGTCAGCGCCGTTCCCGTCATTCCCGCGAGTTTCGGGTACAGGCGGAAATAATTCTGGAAGGTAATGGAGGCAAAGGTCTGGTTCTCGGTCTGGATTTCCACGCGCTCTTTGGCTTCTATAGCCTGATGCAGGCCTTCGGAGAGGCGGCGCCCTTCCATCATGCGGCCTGTGAATTCGTCAATCAGGATGACCTTGTTATCCTTGATAATATAGTCGGTATCGCGGTGGAAGAGCTTGTGGGCGCGCAGGGCCTGATTCACATGATGCACCAGCGCAACATTGCCGATATCGTACATGCTGCCTTCTTTTAGAATTCCATGCTTTTCCAGCAGTTCTTCCACGTGTTCCTGCCCGCGTTCGGTCAGGGCAATGTTTTTATGCTTTTCTTCGCGTTCGTAATCTTCTTCTTCGAGTTCGGGAATGATCCGGTCGACCTTGCCGTAGAGTTCCGTCGATCCCTCGGACGGGCCGGAGATGATCAGAGGAGTCCGCGCTTCGTCGATCAGGATCGAGTCCACCTCGTCCACAATCGCGTAATTGAAGTCCCGCTGGACCATCTGGTCGAGGCGGAATTTCATATTGTCGCGCAGGTAATCAAAGCCGAATTCGTTATTGGTGCCGTAAGTGATATCGCAGGCGTATGCTTTGCGCCGTTCGTGATCGCGCAGGTTTCCGATAATGCATCCGGTAGTGAGGCCCAGAAATTTGTAGATTTGTCCCATCCATTCCGCGTCCCGGCTGGCGAGGTAATCGTTGACGGTTACGACGTGGACCCCTTTGCCGCAGACGGCGTTCAGATAAACAGGCAGGGTTGCGACGAGGGTTTTTCCTTCCCCCGTTCTCATTTCGGCGATCTTTCCTTCGTTCAGAGCCAAGCCCCCGATCAGCTGAACATCGTAATGGCGCTGTCCCAGAGTCCGCTTGGAGGCTTCCCGGACGACGGCGAAGGCTTCGTGGAGAACGTTGGACTGCGGTTCCCCTTTTTCAAGGCGTTCACGGAATATCTTGGTCTGAGCGCGCAAATCTTCATCGCTCATCGCCTCGAACTTTGGTTCCAGAGCGTTAATCTTGGGCACATGGCGTCCCAAGTGCTTTAATGTCCGGGCATTCGAAGTCCCGAATATCTTTCCCAAAAGGCCGAACACGTGAGGTTTTCTCCCCGATATAACCCAAATAAGTCGTTCTGGTATAAGGCTCCGGGGCCCCTGCGTCAATAACAGCGTTCTCCGGCCTTTCACTTTCCCTATTGAAAAGGCAGGGGGGTTTGGTTAGTCTGCGCGGTTATATACCCGCACGTTTACCATTGAGGAATATCATGTCTTATTTGCCCCCCCGTCAGGATTCATCTTTTAGAGGCAGCGAGTCCGGCCATGCCGTTATCGTGTTTTTGCTTCTTATTATTGTCGGTGCCCTTGGTTTTATCGCCGGGCGGATGACGCCGACTTCCAGTTTGCCGAAGCCCCTGCAAAACTTTGCGGCGGTTCAAAGCGCTCCGGAGTCTCCTTCTCATCCAGTTTCCGCCGATAATCCTGTCGTTGCCAAAGTCAACGGCGAAGAGATTACCAAGGCCGATGCTCAGGATGCGATCAAGAGTCTGCCGGATAACTTTAAACAGTTTCCCGAAGACGTTCTGCAGCAGATTGCGCTGGACCAAATGATCGGTGAAAAGGTTATCGATTCCAAGCTGGCCGGGGCCGGACTGGAAAACGATCCTGAAGTTAAAAAAGAAATCGCGAATGCTGAAAAACAGATTATTCGTTCGATTTTCATTGAACGCGAAGTCAAAAAAGAGTTGACCGACGAGCGTATCAAGCAAGCCTATGAAGATTACAAAGCCAAGTTCCCGAAAGTCGAGGAAGTGAAGGCCGCTCATATTCTGGTCTCCAAGGACGACGAGAAAAAAGCTCTTGATCTGATCAAGCAGCTGGATGGCGGTGCAGATTTTGCCAAGCTGGCGAAGGAAAATTCTCTTGACGGTTCTGCGGAAAGTGGTGGGGATCTGGGATACTTCGCCAAAAACGAAGTCGTTCCCGAGTTTGCCAAAGCCGCTTTTGAGACCAAACCCGGCAGCTATACCAAGAAGCCTGTCAAAACCGACTTCGGCTATCATATCATCAAGGTCGAGGATAAGCGCACCCGTCCGGCTGCGGATTTTGAGACGGCCAAGCCTTATCTGGAGCAGGAACTCAGCCGCCAGCTTTACAATGAAGTCGTTGCAAAGTGGCGCGATGAAGCCAACATCGAGCATTACGATGCGAATGGCAAGCTGATTGCCGAGCCGCAGGAACAGGCCGAGGGTATGGAGCCGGATGCCGGAGAAGAAGCCGTCGAGCCTGCCACAGGTGTTGAAGAAGAGGGCATGGACGCTGAGTCTCCTGCACCTGACAGCGCTTCCGAAGCGGATACCCCGGAAGATGCCGTCTCTCAAGAGCCCTCTGCAGAAAAGCCTTCCGAATAAGGTTTTTGGCTTAAAGGTTTTTTTAAAAGCCGCGGCTTTGTCCGCGGCTTTTGCTTTTGCGGGGCAAGGAAAGGGGCTATAACCTCTTCATGAAAAAGATGAATTGCACCGAAGCTCTTGCGCTGCCGAGGCCGGATCATCCTGCCGGATTGCCTGTCGTTCTTGTCGCTGCTGTGGCGCTGGTGAATGCGAAGGGACATGTTTTGCTTGCGCAGAGGCCGGAAGGAAAAAGCATGGCAGGGTTGTGGGAATTTCCCGGAGGCAAGGTCCAGCCTGGTGAAACCCCGGAATACGCCCTGATGAGAGAGCTTGAGGAAGAGCTGGGCATTGAAACGCGGGAATGCTGTTTTTCGCCCATCGGTTTTGCTTCCCACAGTTACGATGATTTTCATCTGCTGATGCCGCTTTTTGTCTGCCGGGCCTGGCGAGGCGAACCGCAGCCGCTGGAAGCGCAGGCCCTTGTATGGGTCGCCCCTCAGGATCTTTATGATTATCCCATGCCTGAAGCCGATATTCCGCTTGTTTACCAAATCCGGGATCGCCTGTAGAATAGAGGGATGTACCGTTCCGTCTATGATCTCAGGACTTTTTACAATTCACCTCTGGGGTTGGCCGTTCAGAGAATTCTGGACCGGAGGATTGCCGGGCTATGGCCAGATGCGAATGGTTTGCGCGTCATGGGATGCGGCTATGCGGTGCCATATCTTAACCGGTATTGCGCCCAGGCGGAGCGGGTGATTGCCATGATGCCTGCGCGGCTGGGGGCCGATACCTGGCCTAAAGACGGGAAGAACGTCGTTTATCTGTCAGAAGGGTTTGGCCTGCCGATTGAGAACGCTTCGGTTGACCGGATTTTGCTTGTTCATCACCTTGAATATTCAGAGCAGCTTCAGCCCAGCCTGCATGAAATGTGGCGCGTTCTGAAACCCAATGGCCGTATTCTTGTCGTCGTTCCCAACCGTTCCAGTCTGTGGGCGAGGGTGGAGTGGTCACCTTTCGGGCACGGAAGCCCGTTCTCGCTTTCCCAGCTTTGTTTCTTTTTGCGCGAAAATCTTTTTGTGCAGGAGCGTACGCAGAGCGCGTTATTCATGCCTCCCTTCAAATTTTCTTTTTTTATGCGTTCGGCGAATTTTATCGAGCATCTGGGTCGAGCGGTCCTGCCGATTGCTGCGGGTGTCCATATCATTGAGGCAAGCAAGCAAGTTTATGCGGGGGTTGATAAAGGGTCTGGTTCCAAAGTCCTCGCTTACAAGCCGGGGCTGTTCGGGGGGCCGCCGCCCGCGGTTCCCGTCCCGCAGAACTATACTTCTTGAAACTATTACCTCTTACGATTTATGAGAATTTTTGAGGTCTATAGTCCTTTAAGAGGTTGATTCGGATCAATCCCTTCCATGAACTGGTTTTTGCGGTTGGCGTGGGTGACCTGATAGACAAGGCCAATCCAACTGGAGAGGATGGCGCGACCGCTATCCGTCCATGTATTTTCCAGATTTTCATTGATGAATTCACGATGGTGGTCCATCAGGGCCATTGTGGGGGGATGATTCTTGTCCGGCTGGATCCGGTCGATGATTTCCTGTTTGAAATAGTTTTCAGGGAAGGGCGGGCAGTCGGGGCGTTCTCCTGCCTCAAAACGGCGGAGTTCGCGCTCATATTCCTTGAGCAGGCTGATCGTGTCGTATTCGGGATGTCCTTGCATGCATACCAGCCGGAATCCGTCCGGGCTGACGGCGATGTGGGTTCCCGAAAGCCTCCCCTTAACGAGAATTTTCATCTTCGCGGCATGGAACTGTTCTTCCGTGACGGTGTTAAAGCGCGAGTGGGGGACATCGAAAACCGTATTCATATTGCGCACGAGAGGGTGGTTCCGATCTTCGATCCGGTGACGGTAGACGCCCCAGAGTTTATGGCTGCCGGGCAGGGGGGAGCGTTTCTGATCATAGCGGAACTGCATAACCGCGTGTGTGGCCAGGCATGAGCAAAGCGTTGACGTTACGTTGTTCCACGACCAGTTAATCACCTTTTTCAGCGGTTCCCAGAACGGTTCTTTTTCCAGATGGGGCTGCGAGATGTTTGCGCCGGTCACGATCAGTGCGTCCAGTCCCTCTTCCTGAAGTTTTTCAAACGGTTCGTAGTATTTCTTGACGTACTCTTTTGTTTCAGCGCTCCGCTCCAGTTCGGGCAAAGTAAAGGGATGGACGTAAAGCTGCGCGATCTGGTTACTCTCTCCGACATGTCTGAAAAACTGACGTTCCGTTGCGGTCAGGGCCGCATCCGGCATCATATTCAGGAGGCCGATGTGCATTTCCCTTATATCCTGCTTGGCGGCGCGGTCAGGGGGGAGGACAGTACGGCCTTCCTGCTTCAGGCGATCGAAGGTCGGAAGGTCGTTATAGGCCACTAATGGCATTTAAAGTCTCACGATCCGTTTGATTTCTTAATCAGTTCTCTATAAATAAGCTTTTATAAGTTGGGAAGTCAGGCAAGTCCATGTCTAAAACGCTGAGCGATATTCGCGTGAAAATTGATAAGATCGATGACAAGGTTCACGATCTGCTGATGGAGCGTGCCTCTCTGGTTTCTTCGATTGCCGAAGCCAAGCGCAAGTCGAACCTTCAGATGGTTCAGCCCGCCCGCGAAGCCAAAATGATCCGCCGGTTGCTGGCGCGTCACAGCGGTCCCTTGCCCCGGCAGGCGGTGGTGCGGATCTGGCGGGAACTGGTCGGTGCGGTGGCCCTGCTGCAGACAGGCCTGACAGTCGTGGTTTACGCTGATGAGCACGGTAATCCCCACTGGGATATGGCCAAAGATTATTTCGGCAGTATCGTTCCCATGAAAAAAATCAATTCCCGGGCGGGGGCTGTTGGAGCCGTTCGCAACGAGGATGCGTCGTTCGGGGTTCTTCCCTGGCCGGAGCTGGACCAGAACGATGCGTGGTGGGTGCATCTTTTTGACCAGCATAGTCAGAAGATGTCGGTTATCTGTGCGCTTCCTTACGGTCATCACGGATCGAAGACGGCGCAAAACCTTTCGCATCGTTCACTCGTAGTTTCCAAATTCGAATTTTTGCCTTCCGATGACGATTACACGTTTCTCGGGCTTGAACTCAGCATCAGTATCAGCCGTACGCGTATTGTGGAGCGCCTGAGCGAACTTGGGCTTCATATCGTGAATCTCTACAGTTCCAAATCTTCCGCACGTCCGGATTATAACGCGCACCTTGTAGAGGCGAGGGGGTACATCGCTCCTGATTCGCCGTTGCTGGATGATATTCGCCAGATGTTCGAAGGCGAATGCCGTTATTGTGGCGTGGTGGGCGGGTATCCGGCGGTGCCGGAACTCGATGAATGACCTTGCGGTTTTTGCCGCATCCTAATGAAAAAATACGCTATACACATAACACATTCTGAAAATCGCGGAATTTTCAGAATAGAGATAAGGAATTGAGTGATGTTTAATAAAGTTACAATTATCGGAATGGGGCTTATCGGTTCTTCGCTGGCCCGGATCATTCTGAAGAAAAGGCTGGCAAAAACGCTGATCGCTGCGGATACCAGTCTGGATGTCTGCAAGAAAGTGCATGACCTTGGTCTTGCGCATATTGTCACAGATCAACTGCTCCAAGCGGTTGAGGATTCCGATCTAGTGGTTCTTGCCGTTCCGGTAGGCGCGATGAAAAGCGTGGCCGAACGGATTGCTCCCGCACTCAAGGATGGTGCGGTCGTGACCGATACGGGATCGGTTAAGATGGCGGTGATTGAGGCGATCGGGCCTCATTGCCGGCCGGGGGTCGATTTTGTTCCCGGGCATCCGATTGCAGGAACCGAATTTTCAGGGCCGGAGGCAGGGTTTGCAGAATTATTCGAGAACCGTTGGTGCGTTCTGACCCCTTTGCCGGACACGAGTATTCGTTCGGTCGAAAAGGTGACCAAGCTCTGGGAAGAGGCGGGAGCGATGATCGAGATCATGGATCCCGCGCATCACGATCTCGTTCTGGGGATTACTTCACACCTGCCGCACCTGATTGCCTACACGATCGTGGGGACCGCAACCGAGCTGGAGGACGATATCAAATCTGAGGTTATCAAGTTCTCGGCTTCCGGTTTTCGGGATTTTACGCGGATCGCGGCGTCCGATCCCGTGATGTGGAGGGATATTTTCCTGAACAACAAGGCCGCCGTTCTTGAAGTCCTGCAACGGTTTTCCGAGGATCTGACCGCCCTGCAGAAGGCGATCCGGCAGGGGAACGGAGACTATCTTTATGACGTCTTTACCAAGACCCGCGCCATCCGTAAACAGATCGTCCAGATCGGACAGGCGGAATAAGGATTAGTCCTGTGTGCGGAATTCGTTTCTGCGGCGCAGGGGCGGAAGTTCCATGATTTTCAACGGTCCGAGATAGACTGACCGGTCTTTTTTGGTCAGTGTAACGATGGCGATGCCGTTGTGTTCCATGGTTTTCAGCCCGGCGGCTGCGAACATGGCCGCTTGCGGGCGGATAATTTTCTTACGGGCCAGATCGGCAAGGAAAGGCTGGTAGTTTTCCAGTTCCAGCTGGATGTTGATTTCAGGGTTGGATTCTTCTCTTGCGTCGATCTGCCCTTTTGCACGGATTTTGAATGTACCGCTGACCGCTTCGCTTTCGAGGATATCGTAGATTTTTCCGCGTGGGCGTATGACGGCGTGGAGGTCATCAAAATCCTGCGCTTCGGTCCAGAATCGGCCTTTTACGTTGAGCTTTTGTGCGTTGATTTCTATTGGCATGTAGAAAAAAGGCCACGCGCTGGCAGAAAAAGATTCGAACTGTCCGGTTCCGGCCGGACTGAGAAGGCTGTGCGGTCCCAGAGAGAGCGTCATGCGCCCTGGGAAGCCCGAAACGACGGGCGGCGTGCGTTCAACCAGCCGCGCCGATGTGTTTTGTTCAAGATTATCCAAGATGTTTATGGCGCCTGATTCAATGTGGCGGGCGACGACCAACCAATTTGCAATATAGGCGATTACCAGAAGAAGGAAAACTATCGGCAAAACCCAGTTTTTCTTTTTTTTGCCTGCGAGTTGGATCCGGGCTTCGTCCATCAAGGCGTTGGAGCGCTCTTCAAGATTTTTTTCAAGTGAAGCAAGAATTTTACCCGGGGTGAGACCGGGTTCGATCGGCGGAAGGAATTCGAATACTATTTTTCCAGGCTTTTTGATCCAGACGTTGCGGGGCCAGAATACACCTGTATTCATCGCTAAGGGTATGATCGGGAGATTCGTGGCCTCCTGCAGCCGGACGACGCCGATTTTATAGGGTTTTTGTTTGACCGTTACGTTTGGGCTGACTCTCGTGCCCTGCGGGAAAATGATGATGGGCCGGCCTTGTGCCTGCATTCTTTTTGCGCCTTCCTGAATGGATTCGATGGCGGCTTTGGGCGTACTGCGGTCAATGGCGATCACGTCCGATTTTGCGAGATATTGGCCCCAGAGGGGGATTTTCAGCAGTTCCTTTTTCAGGATGATCGCAGGATCGTCAAAGAGAATATGAAGTTTGGTGGTTTCATAGGCGGATTGGTGCTTTGAGGCGACAATGTAGGAGCCGGACGCCGGGACATTCTCCAGTCCCCGGACTTCGAAGGTCAGGCCCAGAATATAGGTTTCCAGAAAATGGTTGCAGAAGACAAAGGCGTGAACCACGGACATAAACGCCCTGCGCGGCAAAAAGAGAGTGGGAAGGCACAGGATGCAGGCAATTGCCGTCAAGCCGTAAAAGCAGAGGTTATAGAGAGTTGAGCGGATCAGATAAGGAGGCATAGAGTTTTTTTCCGCTTCAATCCAGATTCATCGATATACGGGCGAGCCGGAAGATGATTTTATGATATTCGCTAAAAGCCAGTTCCCAGAATTTCCATTCCAGAACGCCGTAATCTTTTTCCTCGACCGGGTGAGGGATAATCTTGAGCTCTGGCATCTTGCGTTTGAATTCCAGTAAGGCCCGGCCCATGTGATAGCCGGATGTGACCAGGCGGATAGATTTTATATGGTTGCTTTCAATCCATTCTTTTGCCTCGTCCGCATTGTCATAGGTCGTCAGGGCTTTGTGCCCCAGTGTCACGCAGCAGGTGGGTTTGGGTTTGTCGCTTTTCCAGTTTTTGAGGATGTCGTCGACCGTGACCTTATCATGCACACCGGTAATGAGCATTTTTGGGGCGAGATCCTGTGCCAAGAGATCAAGACCTGTCTGGATCCTGTAGTTGCCTCCGGTCAGGACGATGATAGCGTCTGTTTTTTCGCTCGTGTTTTCGGGATTAACCGTCAGGGAATAGACTGAGAATACTAGAAAGCCGCCTATCCAGAGGCTCAGCATGGCGGTAAAGAGACCCGTAAACGCCTTAAAGAACAAGAATTTCATGGTTCCTTTGTTTTACGGCATCAGGGAGAGCGTGCGCAAGACTGTAAAGCGCGCCGTGACCCCGGAAATGATGCTGGCGATTACCGGTAAAAAGATAAAGATCAGCATGCTGGTGCTGTCCAGACTGATTTGCGGGATCAAAGAGGTTCCGCTTTGGCCCGAGAGCAGTAATATGAACGTGGCCATGCCCAGCCCTGCCGCTGTTCCGAGAATGCTGCCCAGCAGGGCGATAATGATGGCGTGCCACTGAAACTGGCGCGCGATATATTTATCCGATGCACCGATCAGGTGAAGGATTTCGACCTGGTCCTTGTGGACGGCCATTCGTGATTTTACACCGCTGGAAATGGCTGTGACCGTAGTAAGGGCAACGATGAGGGCTACGAAGAGGGCTATCCATTGCAAGGTTCCCGTAAATCTTAAAATATCCTGCAACCATTCGCGGTGGGTGTCTACCCGCGCGGTCGGGGAGAGTTTTTTTATTGAACCGGTCAGTTTTTCGAGCGCTTCAGGGGAGGATACATTCAATTCAACCGCGATCAGTCCGGGCAGGGGAATGTCTTCGAGACTGAAATCCTCTCCCAGCCATGGAGAGACGAGTTTCTTGATCTCTTTTTCCTGAAGAGCCTCGAAGGATTTCACGGCCGGATTTTTCTGAAGCATTTCCGTAATTTTTTCTGTTTCCAGCCGGATGGTTTCAGGTGAAAGCATGGTCCCGTCCCGGTCTTCCGCTTTGATTTCTATCGTTATTTTATTTTCGAGCCCGCTCGACCAGCGCTGGGTCATGGCGTGAAGCGAGAGGGTTCCCGCGCAGGCTAAAACGGCAAGAAAGCTCATTAAACCGACCAGAAGCAGCAGGTATCCGCGGTCAGCGTCCGACCCGAAAGGCAGGTCGTAGCCTTTGGATCCGAGGACGGTTCGCAGGAGAATCTCCTGTGCTTTAACATAGAAAGGGGGGCGTTTAACTGACATTTCGGATCTTCTGGGTTATCGGTCCCTGACGGGTTTCCTGTGTGAGGCGGCCGTGGGCGAGTATCAGGCGCGGATGGCCGAACAATTCCATGATGTGTGTGTTGTGCGTGGCGATGACGATGGTCGTGCCCATTTTATTGAGTTGATCGAACAGTCCCATGAGCCGGAAGCCGATCGTATCATCGAGGTTTCCGGTCGGCTCATCGGCCAGAAGCAGTCTTGGGCGGGCGATAATGGCGCGGGCGATGGCTATACGCTGCTGTTGTCCACCCGAGAGGGTCGGGGGCAGCCTGTCCTTGCTTTCTCCCAGGCCGACCCAGTCAAGCAACTCGGTCACATTGTTGCGGATTTCCTTTTCCGGGCGCTTGAGGATGCGTAGCGGGAGGGCGACATTGTCAAAAGCGGTGAGGTGGTTCATCAGCCGGAAATCCTGAAAAACGATCCCGATTTTCTGCCGGATTTCAAAGAGGCGCTCGCGGGGGAGAAAGCCGACGTTGTGTTCAAACATATGCAAGGAGCCGCGTGTCGGACGGTGGCCGAGATACATCAGACTCATCAGAGAGGTTTTGCCCGCGCCGCTCGGACCGGTCAGGAAATGGTAGGAGCCTGCGGCCAGCTCGAATGAAATATCGCTCAGGATTTCCGGGCCGGTTTCGTAACGGAATCCTACATTGTCAAATTTGATCACAGCCTGTCTTCCGTCTTATTCCTGTTCGTTTGCGGGTATTCTTTCACCCGGCGGGTGTTCGCCATCCTGCTTGTCTACAAGATACTGCAGGGCCAAGGCCTTGAGATAGGGATTGGCGATTTGCAGGGCCGCATCGTAGGATTCCTCATAAAGGCCCTTGTCCGCAAGGATTTTCGAAACGGTCCGGTAAGCCTTATTTTGATAGGAGGGGTCGCCGATTCTGGTCAGGCTTGTTTTAGCTTTTTCATATTCTCCCTTTTCGGCCTGTATTTCCGCGGTTTCTCCGAAGGCTTTATGCCGCAGAGAGTCGTTTTGCATCTCGGACGCGGTTTTCCATGCCCCTTCGTCGTCACCCGCAAAGGCCTGCGACATTGCAATATAGGTCAGCGCTATGGCGTAAGAGGGGGGATGCTTGATCTTTTCGGCTTCCGTCCTCAGGGTTTTGAAGACGGCATCCTGTCGGTCCTTGGGCAGGTTAAGCGCAGCCAGTTCCATACCGATGCCGCGGATGGTCATGGCCTGAGTATCGGGGGTCTGGATTTTCGGAATCAGTGCAACTGCCTCGTCGATTTTATTGGATCGGGCATATGCTTTGGCCAGCTCGCGGTAGGTCTGGTCTCTTTCGGTTTTACTCTCAAGGGTCTGCGCCTGTTCCTGAATCTGGCTGAGGATGCAAATTTTTTCTGAAACGTTGCATGAATCGGTTTTCGGCTTCTGTGCTTCTGCCGATGCTGGAAAAGCGACCAGAAGCGCCATGAAGACGAGTAGCGGTATCGCAAAAAGATTTCGCATTTCCATACACACCCTCTTTTGAGGATGGTCTGTCTTGCCCGTAGAGGGAAGTGACACTATATTTACAAAAACAACATTCATAAGAGAAGAATCCGGCGACTATGATACTCACATGTCCCCACTGTGCAAGCCGATTCAAGGTTTTTCAAGAGGATCTTGGTACTGAAGGCCGAAAGGTCCAGTGTTCCGATTGCCGGCATGTCTGGTTTGCCCTGCCCGACGGGTCAGAAGGCGAGAGCGGGGAAGAAGGCGTTTTTATCCCTGATCAAGATATTGATTTTGCAGATGAAAGCAGTGAAATACCCGAGCCTGATTATACAGAGGTTTCGCAGGATGACACTGTGTTTGCCGAGGAGGAAGTTCCCGAAGAAGCGCCTGAGGTTGCCGTTTCCCCGGTGGATGAGGATATTCCCGAGGCTGTTAAGCCCAGAGGCGATGATGCTTTTGTACCTGAACGGGTTGTTCAGGAGAGTCCTCCCTTGCGTAACGTGCTGGCCGGTTATGGGGCCGCCGGCGCCGTTTTTCTTGTCCTGCTTCTTCTTTTTGTTGCCTTGCAGGGACCGATCGTGAGGAATTGGCCCCCGGCGTCGGCGGCTTACGCGTTGATTGGCCGATCTTCTGTTATTCCCGGCGAGGGTCTGGTGTTCGACCGGATGGAAGTGTTTGAGGATAACGGTCATTTTGTGCTGGGGGGAAATATTATTAATCTGACGAAAGATCGGAAGGATGTCCCCTTGATGGAAGTGGTTCTGCGCTCCCAGTTCGATGAATTTATGGACCGTTGGTATATTGAGCCCCCTCAGGCAGAGATGGGGCCGGAAGAGTCGATGGCTTTTGAATCTTCGCTGCAGAGAAATTCCGATGCTCCGGCCGTTCGCGGCAAAGCTGCGGAGTTTAATGTCCGGTTTGTGCTGGCGGTCAGAACTGCTTCAGCAGGCGGCGATAGTACTCGCGTTCTTCCGGCGGACGATCCATCTCACCCGAACGGCGGCGAAGCTCCTTCAGAATCTCCTGAACACGCTTCTTCTCAGCCTCATCCGGAATCTTCACAGGAGAGCCATGGTGAGGGCCATTCCCTTCCTCCTCTCCCCCGTATGGGCGTCCCAGAGGATCATAGCGCTGAGCACCATTGAACCCCAGACCGGTCATTTGCTGCATCCGGGCGCTTAAAGTTTTTTGCAATTGCTCCTGAGCTTCCTTGAGGTATTTGATCGCAAGGTCCTGATGGGGGATGGAGTCCCGGGGTTTGTTTTCTCCAAGTTTTTCTGATGATCCGCGCATTTCCAGTTCGGCTTTGCCCATGCTTTCGGGCACCTGTTCAAGCTTGTCTGCGGCTTCCAACATGAGGCTGCCCAGAATATAACGCAAGCCCTCCTGTTCGGCCTTGTTGGGCTCGCTGTTTGCCGACGTGTCGGAAGAGGACGGCCCGGTTTGCGTTTGTTCGGCAAGGTCTTTGGGGGTCGGTGTGTCGTTTCCACCGGGTTTGGCTTCCGGGGCCGTTTGGTGGTTGGGAGAACCATGCGGAAACAGTAATCCGTCGTCTGCCGTCTTGCTGTTGTCCTGAGGCTGGGAGGGTGCGGGAGGTGAGGATTCATTCGGCACAGGGGGCATGTCCGAAAGGCCCAGATCCTTCATCGCTTTCTTGTTCAGGGGGATGGGCCGCGCGTATCCGTCCGACGTTCCCTCGAAAAATTTCTGGCGGTTGGCCTGCTCCTGCGTCTGGTCGCGCAGCTTTTCCTGACTTTCTATCAACTGCTGGAGCTCATTGATTCCTTCCATGGCCATCTGCATGTCCTCGGGCAGGGGAGTGGACATGGAGGGGTCCATCATGTCCATCAGGTTTTGAAGCTGGGACAGGAGTTGCTTAGCGGAATCCCTGTCGCCCGATCTCAGTTCTGATTCAAGCTGATCCATCATGTTCGAGAGGGTATCCGGATTGATCATCTGCGCCATCTGGTCAGGGTCAAGCATGGGGATGTTTTCGCCGTCCTGCAGACGTTTTTCCATCTCGCGGGAAAGCTCGACAAAATACTGCATCATGCTGTCGCGGAGATTGTCCATCAGGCGCGAGATTTCCTCTTCGCTTGTATTCGGGTCGCGCAAGGCATTTTCCAGTTCCTTTTGCGCGTGTCTCAGATCACGCATGGCAACGGAGAGGTTACCGTCTTCAATACTAAGAGCCGTTTCCCAGAGCAGGGAGAGCAGGTCGTTCGCGGTTTTTTCCACTTCCGCGGGGTCGGTTACGTTTGCGTATGTCAAACGGGCGCTGGCCGTTTTAATCGCCAGATAGACGACAACATCATCGTGGAAAAGATCAGGCGCCTGCAGAAGCGATTCAAGTTCGCCCGCGATTTCATTAAACTCGCGGCCTGACGACCATGCGAGTTTCTTGCGGAGAGCGATCAGCAGTTTTGCGACGGGATGCTCGAACTTCCGTTCGGGCAATACAAGCCTGATGGGTTCGGTTTTGGCGGTTTGGCCTTTATGATCTTTTGCCGTGAACTCAAATACCACAGGCAGTCCGGCCCATGTGTGCCAGGTGAGATCATAAATCGGCTGCACCTTGAGATCGGTGTCGGGCGATGACATTACTACACGGTCTTCGGTAACGTTCTGGCCTCTTGGCCTTTCCGCCACCATGTCGTCAAGGCGCATCGTCATGGTGAGGTCGGTTACGGCATAATCATCATGGACGATAAAAGGAAAACGGATCTGGTTATTCTGGAGGATTTCATAATGTTTTTCGTTGCCGTCCTTGTCTGCGCTATCGCCAGATCCCATTTCTCCGGTTTTTGCAGTCTCCTGCCCGGGTTGTAGCGGGAACGGGCTTTTATCGGCTGGCGTTTCCTCTTTTTTTGCGTTGTCTCCAGGTTCGGTTTTTGTTGATTCTTCAGTTTCTTCTTTCCCTTTATCCTCATCGTCTTTTTTATCTTTAATATCGAACCGGATGGTCGGTGGCTGATCGACAATAAATTCATAATCCCAATCAGCGCGGGTCATAAGCAGTTGAGAGACTCTGATATCTGTTCCCTGTTCTATTTTGGTCTCCAAGCCATACAGGCCTTCACCGAGGTGATTCAAGGGGAGCGATGTGTTGCCCATGGTCATGTGCGGGGGGGCAAAAGAGCCCAGTGAACTGAAGACGCGGATTTTGATCTCACTGTCTTCCGGGATTTTAACGGGTTCGGCCAGAGCGGAGCCATTGATGTGAAGCTGGGGCTGTCCTGTATATTCCGGCGGCTTGATCCAGAGTTCGTCGTTGCGTCCCTGGGATAATATGAATGAGGGTGTAATCGGGAAAAATCCGTTCAGCAGGCGACGCTGCCAATCTCCACCGGCGACGCCAATCGCGGAGACAAACAGCAAGAGAATGGCAAATCGAAAGGCTCTGGGGTCCAGACGCGCAAGGAAGGAGCGCGGAGCCGGCCAGCGTAAGCCCGGCAGGGCGGCCAGCATCTGTTTTTGGCCTTTATCCCAAAGCTCGCGCGTTTCGCGTTTATGCGGATTGGCCAGCCGGTCTTCGAGCGCGCGGATTTGACCGCGACGGAATTTACTGCTTTTTTCGAGACGGAGGTCAATTGAGGCCGGATCGGGGACCGGCATGCTGAGGATATCCTTGCGGATGAGGTAAACCAAACCGGCCAGAAAAACCAGCAATCCTGCGACCTGTCCATTCAAACCTATGAATTGCGGAATTTCAAGCATCCATAGCGCCAGAAAGAATACCAGCCAGAGGGCCGGGCGCCAGAAATGGAGGCTGATCTGTTCAACCAGAATCACGAACCATGCGCGCCTGCGCCCGCGCTGCAGGGCGTCGAGCAATGGCCTGTTTTCATGATCCAGCGGGTCAAGCATATCTTACAGGATATCGTTTTTTGGGTGGCTGACCTATCATTTTTTGCGGTGCAAGAAGCAAAAAGAGTTAATTTATCTTAACCATTCCGGGATGGTTTCTCCGCGGATGAGGTCCTGCAGGCTTTGGCGTTTGCGGATCACTGCTACGTGATCCCCGTCCACCAGCACTTCGGCCGGAAAGGGGCGGCTGTTGTAGTTGGAGGCCATGGAAAACCCGTAAGCTCCGGCGGATTCAATAGCGATCAGATCCCCTTTGCGCATTTCGGTCATTTCTCTTTGCGAGGCAAAGATGTCGCCGCTTTCACAGATCGGGCCGACCACATCATATTTTTGCGCCGGGCGGTCCGCATGTGTCACTACCGGACGGATTCCGTGATTGGCCTCGTAGAGGGCCGGGCGGATCAGGTCGTTCATGGCTGCGTCCAGAACCAGAAATTTCCGGTCGTCGGTTTCTTTTACATAGAGCGTTTCTGTTAACAGGATTCCCGCGTTTCCAACCAGATAGCGGCCGGGCTCCAATTGAATATCCACATTCAGGGGTAGGATGATATCGGCGACCCATTGGGCAAAAGCATCCAGATCCAGCAGAGCATTCTTTTTTTCGTAAGCGATCGGGAATCCTCCCCCGATGTCGAGACGTTCGACAGGGAGTTTTTCCGAGCGGAGCTTTTTAACAAGATTTGCAAGGGCTTCATAGGCCGGACGGAAGGATTCCACCGTTGTGACCTGAGAACCGATATGAACGGATATGCCAACGGGCCGGACATGGCGCATTCCCGCCGCCCGGCGATACATTTCTATAATTTTGGCTTCGGAGTTTCCGAATTTGTGTTCTTTTCGGCCTGTTGAAATTTTGCTGTGGCCGCCGCCCGATATGTCGGGGTTCAGGCGGAACAAAACATCCGCGGTTTTTCCGGCCATGGCG
The DNA here is from genome assembly GCA_020443295.1 of Alphaproteobacteria bacterium. GTDB lineage: Bacteria > Pseudomonadota > Alphaproteobacteria > Micavibrionales > Micavibrionaceae > JAGNKE01. The sequence continues at coordinate 32,984 of JAGRIJ010000046.1, forward strand.
GCAAACTGATTGACCTGTTCAAGTTCGATCCAGGCTTCAATATTGAATTGAAGGATCTCTGCTTCAAGGCAGGCCTGTATTTCCTGCGGGTTTTTACCGAAACTTGTGGAAATAATGTGCTCGCCCCTGAAGCCTGCTTCGAGGCCCCTGAACAATTCCCCTTCCGAGACGATTTCCAGACCGCTGCCCAAGGTCTGCAACAGCCTTAAAATCGCGATGTTTGAATTTGCCTTGCAGGCATAACACAGAAGCGGGGCGCGGTTTTCTGGTAACGCTTTTTCAAGCGCGGCTTTGAGAGCGGAGAATTGTGAGCGGATCGACGATGCGCTGTAGACGTAACAGGGCGTGCCCGCCATTTGAGCAATTTTGGGCAGCGGCACATTTTCAACGTGCAGAATCCCTTGTTTTTCCTGGTAGCCTGTCATGCCGGTTCTGTCATCGACCGTTATTTTTTTCCGGTCAAAGTGTCTTTCTGGTCCAGACCGGGTTGCGGGTCGGTCTGGGGGTTGGGGTATACATTCGGAAAAGTGCTTTTTTCGGCGCTTTCCGGCGGGTCGACATGTTTGGGCTTGATGCCGCAGCCCCCAAGCAGGAGCAGGGCAAGGAACGCCACAGACATCATCCGAAACCGTGAATTTTTTTTCATGGGCAGCACGCTCAATGGTTTTCTTATTTTTTATCTCGGATTATAAGAAAAGGGAACCCCAAACACTTTATTCCTCTGGTGGTGAAATTGACATGAGTGACAGACCTGACCGTTGGATACATCGTTATTTTTTGCCAGTCGGCATTGGTTTTGTGCTTATTCTGGCGTCTTTGAGCGTCTGCAAGAATAATGAAGATTCCCTGCGCAAGGCCGAA
>JAGRIJ010000047.1 GCA_020443295.1 Alphaproteobacteria bacterium
CGCCGCCAGGCGTTCGTCGGCTTCCTTTTTGATCCGCTCGTTGTCGGCCACCAATTCCTGGGCCTTTTTCTTGAGCGTTTCGTTTTCCCCGGCTGCGGCCTCGAATTCCTTGACCTTCGCGGTCACCTCTTCGAGCTGCTTATGGGCGGAATCCCGCTCGTCTTGCGCCTTTTTGACCATTTCGTCAACGCGGGTTTTGGGGATATATTTCCCGTCGTCCAGCATCAACTTTTTGTCGCCAAGTTTGTCGGTCACCTGTTTCGCCAGCTCTTCGCCGAGCAATTCCTTCAAAAGTTCCATGATAAGATCCTTTATTTAATTTCTGCCTTCGCTTTGTCGGGGTCGCGTATCCCGTGGCAGTCTCTGAGTTTTTCGCCGTCAGATACCAAATCGGCGAGGGTTTGTTAAAGTCTATTTTGCCATTCCTCGAAATCGGCTTCGACCTCTTCACGGCGCAGTTTGCGCGGGATTTCCTCAATCCCCATAACAACCTGCTCGCGGTCGTTGATGTCCCACTCTGCGACGCCGGTCATCCCGGGGCCGTCGTAGTAGTTGCCATCCGGATATTTGAACAATCCGTCCGACTTCCTGGCGCGATTCCCGTCCACCTGCAGGCTCTGGTCGCGGGTGCGATCATCTCGCACGGCCACCAGCTGCCGGTAAACCTCGATCTTCAGTCGCTCAGCGGCCTTTTCGGCCTTGCTGATTCCCTCCAGCCTTCCTGCCGTTTGCACTCGGTGCATTTCGGTGCGGATAATCCGCTTTGTCTGGGTGGCCGTCTTGGAGAATCCCAGGGAAGTCTCCCGCGCAATCGCGGTATATCCTTTCCCCTGAATCAGCCCTTGCGCAATCCGCTGCCTGATCCGTTTGTTCAGAACGTTTATGTGATCAGAGAAGCGAACCGGCCAGCCGATACGGTCCAGCGGGTTGAGCAGGGCGGCGTCGATCTGCGTTTTCTTCAAAACCGAGAACCCGATGCCCACCTGCACCGAGTTTTCAAAGGCATAGCCCACGAAGTCGTGGGCCTGAATGAACTGCGCTTTGATTGCTTCCTTCAAAGCCCCGTTTGCCTTTTTTCCCATTTTGGCGAGTTCTTCGCCGATACTCTGTTCGAGGTTTTTGAGACGATTATAGGCCTGCATCTCTGCATAGCTGACGGAATCGCCGTATTTTTCAAAGACCAGCGCGATTTGCGCTTTGACCTCTTTGAGGGAGGCCGATAAAAGTGAAATCAGTTCTTTCTCGTAACGCCTTTGCAGGCGCTCATCCATCCGGCCGGCACGGTCGAAGTATTTGAGCAGTTTTTCAGCTTCATTCATTATTGCCCGGGTCGTTTGGATCGTTCAGATCGATCGGCTCGTCCTGCGCTGCCAGGCGGGCCATTTCCTCTTCCACGTCATCAACCCACGGGTGATTTTTGAGAATGGTCTCATCGGAGATAATGCCCTTCGATTTCTGGGCGTTCTCAATGGCCTCGGCCAGGTTGACCGGAATCTGTTTGTTGAACGTGAATTCGATGACATCGGGGTCGATATCGGCTTTGGTGGCCGCATGGTTTTTGAGCCAATAGCACAGAAACCACATAAACTCGCGCAGGGCCAGTTTCATCTGACCGATCAGGCGGTTTGCCTTGAGATCCAGAATGCCGTAACGGAGTTTGATGGCGATGCCGGTCATCTCCCCGAAGTTTTCGGGATTCATGTCCACGGCCATCGAAAAACGCATGATGTCTTTTTCGAGCCGGTCCAGGTGTTTTTCTCGGGCCTCGCTGGGGATGTCGATTGTTTCCGTGCGAAAGTCGGACTTGTCATCTGCCGAAAGCTTGATGGCCTTTTTGGTCTTGAGATTTTTCACCGCTTCGGAAAGGTCCATTCCCCCCAGGCCGATAAAAATCATAATGGCCTCGGCCACATCGGAGAGATTGTTGGAGGAGTCGCTGCGGTTCAGATCGTAATCGTCGATCAGCGTTTTAACCGGGCGCAGGTCGGTGATTTCGTGCCGGTTGTTGCGCAGTTTGATAAAGGGCACCCGTCCCCAGGAATGGCCTTTGACCTTGCCGGTTGCCGTGTTGGTAAAAGAGAAATGTGGCTGCGGGCCGCGGCGATTCGGATCTTCGATAAACTTTCCGTCTTTGGTCTGGATGTAGTAAGTCACAGAATCCCGGGTCCACCATTCGGCATGGTATCGGGTCTGCGATTCTTCCTGGGCGTCCTTGTATTCGACCGGGTAATACCGGATTAG
>JAGRIJ010000048.1 GCA_020443295.1 Alphaproteobacteria bacterium
AGGGGGACAAGGCCATGATGGAAAAACTGCACGTTCTGATCGTCGATGACGACCCGAACAACCGCGAAAGAATCCGCGATTTCTCCGAGGCCATGCTCTTCGCGAACGAACTGAACATCGAAACCGTCAATAACGCCGAGCAGGCCCTGCAGAAACTCCAGGGCGTAGGCGGCAACGAGATCGACCTCGTGGTGACCGACAATTCCATGCCCGGTCTCTCCGGCGCGGAAATGGCTCAACAAATCCGCAAGAATAAATATTTCGGCGGCGTCCCCATCGTCATGTGCACCGGCGACCCCGAATTCGAGCGCGTAAAGGATATCGCCCTGCGCAGCGGCGTGAATGTCGTGATGCACGTCCCCCACTCCGCCGACGAACTTCTGGAAACCTACCGCGAAGTCCTGCCCCCCGAAGCCTTCTCGGCCCCCGGCGGCGCGGACTCCAAATCCCACAAGCCCAATATCGTGGACACCCGCGACCCCGACCCCGGCCATACGCCTGAGTACGGGTAAACCAAAAACCTTGGGGAAAACGCCTCACCAATCCTTATGTTCATCCTGCGTCTGATGTAGGGTTAAAGCTAATCTGTGTAAATTGACCTTAAGGTCGGCCCATGACCCGACAAAAACCGGAAAAACTGGAAAAGCGCGCAGCGGCCCTGCGCGAAAATCTGCGTCGGCGCAAACCGAAAGCATCGGGCGACGCAAAAAAAGCGCAGAAAAAGAAGAACACCAAGAGGAATGAGGACGGAAAGGATGGCTAAAATGAAGCAAATCCTGAAAAACACGGAAGACAGGCTGGAAGCCGGCCTCTCGCCTCCGGGCCTGCTGGCGGATCACCAGATCCGCGCACTGGCGCAAAGCGAAGGCATGATCGAGCCGTTCGTGGAAAAACAGAAGCGCGAAGGGGTCATTTCCTACGGCCTGTCCTCCTACGGCTATGATGCCCGAACCGCCGACGAATTCAAGATTTTTACCAATGTTGACAATGCCTTGGTCGACCCGAAAGACTTCTCCCAGCAGAGTTTTGTTGACAGGCAGGTCGATATTTGCGTTATTCCTCCTAACAGTTTTGCGTTGTCCCGGACGGTCGAGTACTTCCGCATACCCAAAGACGTGTTGGTCATCTGCTTAGGCAAAAGCACCTATGCGCGCTGCGGACTCATCGTCAACGTCACCCCGCTCGAACCGGGATGGGAAGGACACGTAACGCTGGAGATTTCAAACACGACGCCCCTGCCGGCCCGTGTTTACGCGAATGAGGGCATCGCCCAGTTTTTGTTCTTTAAAGGGAGCAGTATTTGTGAAACCAGTTACGCCGACCGAAGCGGAAAATACATGGGACAGCGCGGAGTCACCCTCCCCAAGCTTTAGCGCGGACGCGGCCCAGCCTTTAAACCCTCCGCCGCTGGCGACCTCGGCGCTGGATAAAATCCGTATTCGCGGCGGCAAAGCCCTGAACGGCGAAATCGCCATCAGCGGCGCGAAAAACGCGGCCCTCAAGCTCATGTCCGCCGCCCTCCTGACCGGGGAATCCCTGTATCTGGAAAACGCGCCCAACGCCCTGCGCGACATCGCCTCTCAATCCGACCTGCTCGAATATCTCGGATGCGCGGTCAAGCGCGAAGGCCGCCTCA
>JAGRIJ010000004.1 GCA_020443295.1 Alphaproteobacteria bacterium
ATATCATCATGCGTCGGCCCGATCCCGCCCGTCGTAAAGGTATAATCCACCTGACCTTGAAGCTCATGAATCGTAGAAATAATACGTTCCTTGATATCCGGGATCACCCGAACTTCATCAAGCTTCACCCCGTGAGAAGACAGTTTCGTCGCGATCCAGTTGATATTTTTATCAGCCGTACGTCCCGATAAAATCTCGTTCCCGATCACAACCAAAGCAGCCTTGTAGCGCTTCCCTTCAATCTCCGTCATATCTTTCCCGTCCCTTAGCTCTTTACAGTGCCCGTGCAAGCCTATATTTACCATGAGAAGGAAAAAGAAAAAACTCAAAAGACGGCCAGATGACAACGTATCCAAACCCTCTCAAAAAACCGAAACTAACCCACGAAGGAATTGAGCTGCACGGCCCCGAAGACTTCGAAGGCATGCGTAAAGCCGGCAAGCTCGCCGCCGAAATTCTGGACATGATCACAGATCACGTCGTCCCCGGCGTCACCACAGATGAACTCAACCAACTGTGCCACAACCACACGCTCAAGGCCGGGGCCATCCCCGCCCCCCTGAACTATCAAGGCGGCGGCCCGACCCCGTTCCCCAAATCAATCTGTACGTCTATTAACCACGTTGTATGTCACGGCATCCCCAACGAAAAAAGCCTGAGAGAAGGCGACATCATCAACATCGACGTCACAGTCATCTTAGACGGCTGGCATGGTGATACATCCCGCATGTACCTCGTCGGTGATGATATCCCGGTCAAAGCGCGCCGGCTGGTCGACGTCACATACGATTCAATGATGGCAGGCATCGAAGCCGTCCGCCCCGGTGCAACCCTCGGCGATATCGGGCACGCCATCCAGAAAGTCGCCGAAGGCGCAAGATTTTCAGTCGTCCGCGACTTCTGCGGCCATGGCCTGGGAAGGACATTCCACGCCCCGCCCTCCGTCATGCATTTCGGCCTGCCCGGAGACGGCACAGTCCTCGAACCCGGCATGTTCTTTGCCACCGAGCCAATGATAAACGCCGGCCACTACGCAACAAAAATCCTGAAAACGGACGGCTGGACCGCCGTCACCAGAGACCGCTCCCTAAGCGCTCAATTCGAGCACTCCTTAGCGGTAACAGAAAACGGCTTCGAGATATTCACCCTATCACCCAAGGGTTTCACGAAGCCGCCTTATAAATAAAAACGTAAATTAAGGACGAGGTGCGTGTAGGTCGTTCACAGCAGCAGCCTTACGCAAATTTTCAAGATTACGCGCACTTTCTGCTGACATAAACGCATTAATTCTAACTTGGGCAGCAGCATCCCAGACTTGCCCAACACCATTTCGAGTAAAATCAGACATAAAAAACTCCCTCTATAAACAAAGATCCTGTCCTTATAGAATACGTCGAAAACCCTAAAAAATCGTTACGTTGCACTGCACCACAAATACATTTTCTACCTTTGCGACAAACGGAGTTTATGCTTAAAATATCAACCATGACTGCCACAGAAAAAATCGACATCCTCCCTTCTGAACAAGCCGCCCACCACTACCACGGCCACCGCGATCGCCTGCGCAAGCGGCTTGTTCAGAACGGCCCTGATTCCCTTGCTGATTATGAACTTCTTGAAATTATTCTCTTCTCGGCGATCCCCCGCAGGGACGTCAAACCACTAGCCAAATCACTCCTCTTAAAATTCGGCTCCCTCCCCGCTCTGGTTAGCGCAACCCTGCCCGAACTGCAAAGCATCGAAGGCATCAGCGAAAACACCGCGATCCTGATAAAAACAACGACAGCTCTGGCCCTGCGCACCGTAAAACAGGATCTCATGAAAAAGCCCATCCTGAATTCATGGGCACGCCTCATGGATTACTGCCACGCCAGCATGGCCCATGAAAAAAAAGAACATTTCCGCATACTCTTCCTCAACAAGAAAAACGAACTCATCGCCGATGAAATTCAAGGCAGCGGCACCGTAGACCACACCCCGGCCTACCCGCGCGAAATCATCAAACGCGCGCTCGAACACGGCGCCACCGCCATCATCCTGATGCACAATCACCCAAGCGGCGATTCAAAACCCTCCAAAGCAGACATCGACATGACACAAGCCATCATCCGCGCTGCCCAACCTCTCAACATCACCATCCACGACCACATCGTCATCGCCAAAGGCGGCTACACCAGCTTCCGCTCGGAAGGTCTCATATGAAAGCATCGAAATTTATTGCCCGAAGTGTATGCCTTCTGGCGCTAACAATCCTGCCCTCCTGCAGCTATTTTAATGAAAAAGAACGCAGCTTCACCCCGCTCGAGCACGCACACTTCACCACAAAGCCCGCCCTCGAACAAAAACTGGCAGAAAAAGGTTTAAATCTAGGCGACCCCGTCCTCATCCGCGCCTTCAAATCAGAAATGCAGATGGAACTCTGGGTTCGCAATGAAACAACCGGAACCTACGACCTCTTCCAAACCTACCCGATCTGCCGCGCCTCCGGCACGCTCGGACCCAAAATAAAAGAAGGAGACCGTCAGGCCCCCGAAGGCTTCTACACCGTCGCCGCAAACCAGCTAAACCCGAATAGCAAGTACCACCTCGCCCTCAACATCGGCTACCCCAACGCCTACGACCGCGCGCACAAACGAGCCGGAAGTGCGTTAATGATCCATGGTGACTGCGTCTCAGCCGGATGCCTGGCCGTCACAGACAACAACATCAGCGAGATTTATCTGATGGCTGAAGAATCCCTCACCAAGAACCCGGAACTGCCGATCCCGGTCCACATCTTCCCATTCCGCATGACAGAAGAAAAAATGAGCTTACGCCGTTACTCCGAATGGTACCCCTTCTGGAAAAACCTGAAGCAAGGATATGATTTCTTCAAAACCTACCACATCCCGCCGCAAGTCACGCAGGAAAAGAAGCGTTATGTCTTTAACACAAACGGCAAATATTACTAACGCTTGAAACCGCCGGGAACCAAAATCTGTTTACCATCATTCTGTAATCCATCACAAGCCGGCTCAGGAATAACCTCGTGCGTCGAAAGATAAGCCCGAACAGCATGCCTCATGTTAAGACGGGTAAATTTTTCCATGGTAAGAAGACTTTCAACAAGATCATCGTCTTGAATATCAATATCCAGCGCCTCCAAATAGCGCGCGCGAAGATCGCTTGCTTCATCATCCGTAGCAGGCTTAAAAAGTCTCGCATCACGCAACTGCTTCCCCCACCCGGCATTCAACAGAACCAGGTCCTGACGACTGATAACCCCGTCCTCAAACAACTCCAGATCAGATTTCAATCCCTGCCGCTCCAA
>JAGRIJ010000049.1 GCA_020443295.1 Alphaproteobacteria bacterium
ACTCTTTTTCCTTGGCCAGCATCAACGCCAGATCATAAGCCTCTTTACGCGGCATTCCAGTCTCCGACGCCAGAACATTGGCGGCGTCTCTGGTCTTCAGGGTCCGCAGTAAAACCCGCATCCGCCCCTCCATATCTTTTTCCCCAGTTTTTTTACAATCGGCCCCCGGAGGCCCGACGACGACGACGACTTCTCCCTTCGGTGGCCCCGCTTCTTGGTAGTGCACAGACAGCTCTGCGACCGTTCCCCTTCGCGTTTCCTCGAACATCTTTGTGATCTCGCGCACGACCGCCGCATCGCGCCCCGGCATCAACGCGCCCAGATCGGCCAGCATCGCCGGCAACCGCCGTGCACTCTCAAAAAAGATCAGTGTCGAATCCACTGCCGCCCATTTCTCTAAAGATTCTTTCCGCGCAGCGCGCTTAGACGGAAGAAAACCGGCAAAAGAAAAGGCGTCAACCGGAATTCCTGAAAGCTGCAACGCGGCCAGCGGCGCGTTCGCCCCCGGCAGGCTCGTAACAAATAGGCCTTCGGCGGCGCATGCCCGGACCAGCTTGTAACCCGGATCGGAGATCAGTGGCATTCCCGCATCGCTGACCAGCGCCACGACCGCGCCCTCTCGCAAACGGGACAGGATGCTCCCGCATTTTTCGTCCTCGCTGTAATCATGAAACGAAACCAGCGGATTACGGATCTCGAAAGCGCTTAAAAGCTTGCGCGTCACACGTGTATCCTCGCACAGGATAAGATCGCAATCGCGCAGAACGTCCAGCGCCCTCAACGTAATATCGCGTAAATTTCCAATAGGCGTTGCAACCAGATACAGCCCGCTCTTAAGAAGATTTTTTAAATCCTGAGCAGAACCATTTTTTCTTGAAGGCTCTTTTAAGGGAGCGTGTCTGGAAAGCGTCTTTTTTACAATCTTCTTTTTCAAAAAATCCTCATTTGGCCAGTAGTTTTTAAAATTCTTTTTATGTAGTGTATTCTCGTCAGGCTGCAACCGATTCAAGAACGAAGAGAATACCAAAAACATGCGCAGGAAAGATATCCCCCTCTCTCTGGATTCCCGATCACGTTTTTTGACCCTCGCTCTTTTGGCTTTTTTCTCCTTTTTCCTGCAGGCTTGCGGGGCGGGCTCTTACCCCGAATACAACCGCGTGAACGTCACAACGGCGCAGGGCAACCCGAATGCGCTGGACGCTGGTGGAAACGTGCCCCTTCCCGCCGAAGGCGGTAACGTACGGGTCGCCATACTTCTCCCCCTTTCCGGTAAACATGCGGCTTTAGGCGATTCGATGCTTAAATCCGCGCAAATGGCGCTCTTTGATCTTGGTTACGAAAGATTTGAACTCATTCCCAAGGACACCGGAGGAACGGAAAGCGGAGGCAAGATGGCCGCGCAACAGGCTCTGCAGGATGGAGCGCAGCTTGTTCTCGGCCCGGTCTTTGCCGATGCCGTGCGCGGGGCCCAATCCGGTCTTGCGGGCAGTAACGTGAACATGATCGCTTTCTCCACAGACTGGACTTTGGCCCGTAACGACACCTACCTGATCGGATTCCTGCCCTTCGATCAGGTTTCCCGCGTGGTACAATATGCTCGCGTCAAGGGAATCAACCGCTTCGGCGTCCTCGCACCAGACGACACATATGGAAACGCGGCCGTCAACGCATACCAGCAGACGGAAAAACAGGCCGGAATTTCCGGAACGCGGGTCGAGCGCTTCTCCCCCCGGGCTGCCGACCTGTCGATAATCATCCGCAACTTCACGGATTTCGATAAACGCCAGGCGATGAACGATTCTTTGGGGACCCCCTTCGATGCGGTCCTTATTCCCGCCGGAGGCAACCTCGCCAGCACGATCGGGCGTACTCTGAACAGCTACAATCTCCCGCCCTCGCAGGTCCGACGCCTCGGAACCGGCCTGATGGACGACCCGCGCCTCGCGGCTGATCCCGCCTTGGCCGGAACATGGTTTGCCGCCCCGCCTCCGCGCCTGCGTGCGGATTTTGAAAACCGCTACAGACGTTATTACGGCGAGCAGCCGCAGCGCATCGCCTCACTCGCTTACGACGCAACGGCTCTGGCGGCCACGCTCTCCCGTATGAGCCTGCAAAGAAACGGAACAATTGACTTCACCCGCAATGCCCTGATGAACCCGAACGGATTCGCCGGCGTGGACGGTATCTTCCGCTTCCGGAAAGATAACATCGCCGAGCGGGGCCTCGCCGTCCTTGAATTCCGCAACGGCACGATCGTGGAAATCGACCCCGCCCCGCGCACTTTTCAGACCCGAACTCAATAAAGCTGTTGCATTAAGGCTGATAAGACGTATAACGCCGCGTAATGAATCTGATAGCTAAAAGAGTTCCGAAAAAATGGCCGCACGCTCTGGCGCTGCTCGCGATTGTGTGCTCGCTGCTCGTCCATACCGCCCCGCTCTTCAACTTCAAGGATAAAAACGGCTTCACCGTCTCCATCTGCACGGCCTATGGCCCTCAGACCATAACGCTGGACAAGAATGGAAAGGAAATCCCGCCCGAGCGAAAAAACACGGCGCGTCAAGGCTGCCCTTATTGTATAGCGTCCGCCCTCGGCAAAGTCCCCCTCTCGACCGCCGGATTTATCCCCCTCCCCGCCGCTCGGGCAGACGGCTCCATAAATTTCACATATTTCAACGCCCCCGCCGCCGGACGTTCTCCCGGCTCCGCACCCATCCGCGCACCCCCTGCGTTCTCCTGAACCAAAAAATGCAAAACAAACACATTCATTCAGGAGTACTGAACAATGAAACAACTCGCAAAAGCGGGCTTGATGGCCTGCACAATTCTAAGCTTGACCTCTCCGGTAATTGCCGAAGATCATAACAACCACGCCCCTTCAGGGCACACCGCCCATCGCCACAACGCCAGCAGCGCCCCCCAAAGCGTCATGGGCGACCATATGCACGGAAAGGGCGACTGGATGCTCTCCTACCGCTACATGCACATGGATATGGGCGGAAACCGCGACGGAACGAATTCTATCTCGCCCGAAGAAATCGTAACCTCCGTCACAAACCCGCACGCGCCGCCGCCGACATTACGCGTCGTCCCGACCGATATGACGATGGACATGCACATGCTGGGCGTAATGTACGGTCTGTCTGATACGGTCACGCTGATGCTGATGGGCAACTACATAAAAAAGGAAATGGACCACATCACCTTCGCGGGCATGGCCGGAACAACGCGGCTGGGGACATTCGCCACCCGCTCCAGCGGTTGGGGCGACACAACGTTCACAGCCCTCATTCGTCTCTATGAGGACGGACGCCATCACCTGCACCTGAACGCGGGATTAAGCGCCCCCACAGGCTCCATCAAGAAAAAGGATGACGTCCTCACCCCGATGGGCACAACACCGACCCTGCGCCTGCCTTACGCGATGCAGCTCGGCTCCGGCACGTGGGACGCGCTTCCCGGCATCACCTACACCGGAAACGAAGGCGACTGGTTCTGGGGCGCGCAATTCCGCAACGTCATTCGCCTGGAAAGTGAAAACGATCAAGGCTACCGCCTTGGAAACCGGCACGCGCTCACAAGCTGGGTCGGGTATCGTTTCTGCGACTGGATGTCGGCAAGCTTTCGCATAAAAGGCGAAAAGACCGGAAAGATCAAAGGGGAGGACGCCGCGATCACCGCGCCCGTCCAAACGGCTGATCCCGATAATTACGGCGGCAAACTGATCGAAACCGGAATCGGATTTGAATTCAGGCCGCCCGTTCCCGAACTCGAAGGGTTGAGCTTCGGCGCGGAAGTTACGGTACCCGTTTATCAAAATCTGAACGGCCCGCAAATGGAACGCGATTGGAACCTGAACATCGGATTGACCTACCGATTTTAAAATTCAAAAAAAGCCTCTAAAAGCTAAAAGCGCAGGAAGAACAATTTCCTGCGCTTTTATATTATTTTTATAGCTCAGGAAGTTTTTTTCGAATTACGCTCTTGCGCGTTTGCGAAGAATCGGACAATCTAATTCTCTATACGCAACGATAAGTTTTCAATATTAGTGGCAGAAGCCCGCCCGGGCCGCATGTCGTGTGGAGGATCGAATGGAAAATTCTGGAACGGCGCGTAAGGGACGCCCCCGCAGCGAAAAATCTCGCAAGGCCATCCTGAACGCCACAAACAAGCTTCTCCTGCAAACATCCGTGCAGGAACTCAGCATCGAAGCCATCGCAAAAAAAGCGAAGGTCGGCAAAACCACCATCTACCGCTGGTGGCCGAACAAGACCGCCGTGGTCATGGACGCTCTGGCCAGCCAGCCGGGGATGCAGACCCCCCTGCCCACCGCCAGCAGCCACGCCGAAGCGATCACCATGCAGCTCGACAAGCTCATTCGCCTGCTTGACAGCCATAACGGTCAGACCATCGCCCAGCTTTTCAGCGAGGCGCAGGCCGACGAACAGTCTCAGAAAATTTTTAACGACAACCTTCTCGAACCCCTGATGGACGCCATTAAGTACAGCCTTCAGGAAGGCCGGAAAAACGGCGAATTCCGTCAAGATATCAACGACAGTCTGGCCGTGGACATGCTCTGCGGGCCGATCTTCTTCCGCCTGATGGCTCATCCGAAGGATCTTGACGATAACTTCCGCACCAATTACCCGAACGAAGCGATCCAGGCGCTCCTGAACTAGCCGGTTTTTGAAAAAATTTCCGGGAAAAAAGCCTCGCATATCTACCTGCGGGGCTTTTTTGCTCAAACATTTACATAAGCAACAGTTTCAGGTACAATTCACCAAACAACAACATATAAGAATACGTCTAAGAAAAGCGGGCTTCAGACATGACCGACAAACCGGAAAACAAGAACGACGGACAATCGGCGTCGTCAGCCGGGGATTTTGCAGATATTCTTTCCCGGATGCGTGCTGCCCGGTCGTCCTTTCTTGCTGGGGAATTAACCGACAAGGAATATATCGACAGGACCATAGAACTCGACCGCCGCCTGACGTTCAACCTCTCCGGAAACTTTAACGCCCAGTCGGGCTTTCTCGTTACGCAGCCGGAAGGAACGCAATACGCCTCCTACCGCGCTAGCCTGAGCGCCGGACAGGGGTCCGCCCTCCCCGCACACGGAGCGGAAACGGAAATCATAGAAAGACTTCAGGGACAGTCAGGAAAACCGCGCTCTTTTTTCTCCCCCGAACAGGAAATTGCCGCCCGTCAGGAAATGTTTTCAAGGCTTCTTCGAAGCCATCCGCAACTGGCCTCCATGACGTTACGCGACGCCGCCGATATGGTTGTTAAAACAACGGCCGGAGAAGAGGTCGAATGGAAATACGGTGACGCGGACCCGAGCGTCGTAATGTGCGCGGCCCTGACCATGATCAACATCCACCGCGACGAACTGCAAACGGTCAACCCGTCCCTCCACCGCAGCCTGAGTGCCTCGGACCCTGACTATATCCGCACCGTCGTCTCGGGCCGCATCCTCGGATCGGCGTCGGAAGACGGCGAGTTCGTCGCTTGGGAAACCGAAAAACGCGCTCAGGTCATCGCGGCCATCCGCGCGGACAAGACCCTGATGGCGGATATCGGAAAAGTAAAGCCCCTGCTGGACACCGGAAGCCAGGAGGAGTTTCTTGCCCAGCACAGGCTGCGCGATTCCATAAGCCAGAGGGTGCTTGACATTTACGCCCGCGCCTATGACGCTCCCGAACTTTTACGCGCGGATATCCTGACGACAACCTACGCACCTGTCGAAACGATGAATGAAAACGATATTTACGGCTACGCCGGCGGCGTAGCGGGCCTAAACAACGAAGATTACGTCTTTGTGCGTACGACTCTCTATAACGAGCTTCTGCTGCGCGATCCGATGGACACCCCCCGCGAAGTCGGCGAAAAGTTTCTTCTCACCCTCAACGAGGAATCCCGCCACGCTGTGGACAACATTTACTCCGACCGCCTTGTGAATGGCAAGCTTGACGCCGACCATCCGGCCTTCCGCCATACCAACCTTATTTTTTTGAATAATTACAATTATATTCCCGACGGCGATTCCTACGCCTCCCAGTATGCGGAGCGCACGGCCAAGGAAGCCGCTGCGGAAATAACGAACCCGATCGCCGGAGATATTTTCCCGCCGGCGCCCGAACCGGCGCGACCGGAAGGACAGGTCATGGTCCTCGAAGGCATGACCATCCGCGGCGACGTAAAACCCTGAGGCAAAACTGATAAATAGTTGGGCTAGTTCCCGGGACGGGCACCGACAACGATGATATCCCCGCGCGTACGGCCCTCTTCGTTAACGAAATCCCCGTAATTCATGTCCGAAAACAGGGAATTGTAATACGCGCCATTTTCGTTATAGGCGCGGTAGGGATCGTTGCGAATCTGGAAAAAACTCGGCGCGAAGATCAGCCCGGAATTATTCGTCGAATTGTTGTTAAGGACAAACTGCTCCCCGGTCGGGTCCTGATACAAAAGGACGGCGTGCCCGCCGCCCTCCTCGCCCGGCTGCGCGTCAACCGAAACGATTGCAAGACGATCGGCGTCAATACCGTAACGCCGCGCGAACTTGTACTTGGCGATCGCGAAATCCTCGCAATCACCGGCCATACGCTCAAGGGTGCGCGGGAGGGGCTGGCTCTCATCAGCGCGCGTCAAATCCGGGGTATAGGTAATCGCGTCATCCAGAACCGTATCCAGCGCCTCCATAAACGCCCGCTCGCGGGCCGCAATGCGCTCGATCGGTTCTCCCGACCATTTCCCGGCCTGGGCAGGCGATACCAGACTGAAGGACCCGTCATGATACGCTGCTGAAGGAAAGGCGCCTTCAACCTGCTTTAGTTCCTCGGGAAACTGTTCCCACACCCTGTCCCATAACGCATTGAAACGCTGGTTCTCCATCGGGCTGAATTCCCAGTGCTGCGTGAGTTTATACTGATCGAACACCGCTTGCGCACGGTGACGAAGAATTGTCGGATCCGTTGTAAAATCCTCTATCGAAAAAGTCGCGGAAACAGAACGAAAATCCGGCCCCAGAACCCTTGACATACCACCTCCGTAAGGGACAATTCTTTTTCTTTAAATGTAACGGTTAAAAAGCAAAAATTCAAAAAAATTATGGCAAAAAAGAGGGCCGCACCCAATACAAAAGCGCAGCCCGTCTATAAAATACAGATAAAACAGAGATTTAAAAGAAGCTAAGCGGCCTTGGCAATCTGATCGCCGGAAAGCGCGTCTTCTCCCCTCAACACCGCGCTCACCGCCGAAACGGTAGCGGCAATTCGCACGGCGGTCTGCACTTGCTCTGCGGAAAACCCTTCGGCCCGTACCTTCTTCTCGTGCGACTTCACGCAGAATTGGCAACCGTTGATCGCGGAGACGGCCAGTGACCACAACTCGAAATCGGCCTTCTCGACACCGGGATTCCCGATCACGTTCATCCGCAGCTTGGCGGGCAAAGATCGGTAGGTTTCATCCATCATCCCCGTAAACTTGTAGTATACGTTGTTCATCGCCATAATCGACGCGGCCGCTTTGGACGCGTTCAACGCTTCCGGCGAAAGCTTGGCCGAAGCCTCGGCGTGAATGGCGCGGATCACCTCGGCATGCCCCCCGGCGAGCGCACACGACAGAAAAGTACCCCAGAGTTGCTGAGAATTGAGGGTCTCTTCCCCCGCAAGGCTCGACAGGTTAAGTTTGATATCTTTCGCATACTCGGGAATACGGTTCTTTAAATCTTCGACAGACATGTCAGTCATCCTTTCTTCGTGAAATAAAACCCGGCCTCGCCCCTCGCAAGGCCGGGCTGAAAAACTTTAGGTCCCGGCCTTTTAAGCGGCGATCTTCTGGGCTTCGGCGGAAACGTCGATCGTCTCGCCGCCGACCGGACGGTTGCACGGGCAAAGCTCGTCGGATTGCAGCGCATCGAGAATCCGCAAGGTTTCTTTCGGATTACGCCCGACATTCAGGCCGTTCACGCTCACATGCTGGATCACGTTGTGCGGATCGACGATAAATGTCGCGCGCAGGGCGACACCGGCTTGCGGATCGCGAATCCCCAGCCCGTCGATGAGAGAACCGTTCGTATCCGCAAAAGACCACTGGTTCAGGCTCTTGAGGTCGGGATGCTCGCGGCGCCACGCCAGCTTGCAGAATTCGTTATCCGTGCTTCCGCCAAGAACGATGGCATCGCGGTCGGCAAACTCGTCGTTCAGCTTGGCGAACTCGACAATCTCCGTCGGACAGATAAACGTGAAATCCTTGGGATAGAAGAAAAACACCTTCCATTTTCCCTCAAAACTCTTCTCAGTAATCGTTTCAAATGCGGACGCGCCGTTTTCTTCGTGTTTGTTAAAGCCGGGCTTAACGCCGGTAACGCTGTATTCAGGAAGCGTGTCACCAATACCAAGCATAAGGTTCTCCTTTGTGTAATTTATGTTTAAAGACCGTTGAAATATGCCGATTAACGACACAAAAAACCAATGATTAATATCAATCCTGACTATTGAAAAAATCAATACAAATAAATAAATAATAATGCTATTTTCGATATTATGATCCGCCCGACCATACGACAGCTTGCATACCTGATCGCCCTGCAGGACGAAAAATCCTTCAGTGCCGCCGCCGAAATATGCCATGTGACTCAATCGACCTTAAGCGCCGGGATCAAAGAACTCGAAACAGTTCTGGGCCAGCGTCTCGTCAACCGCCGCGGCCGCAAATCGACCCTCACCGCCTTTGGCGCTGAAGTCGCCGCACGCGCTCGCATCATTCTGAACGAAACCGACTCCCTGATGGCCCGCGCAAAAAAGATGGGCGCCCCGATGACCGGGATTTTCAGGCTCGGCGTTATCCCGACGATAGCCCCCTACCTCCTGCCTGAGATTCTGCCCCTCCTGCATAAAGAGTTCCCCGACCTTGAACTCCAGCTCCACGAAGACCTCAGCGAACGCCTCCTCGCCCGGTTGGATCAGGGACGCCTTGACGCCGTGCTCATGGCCTTTCCATATGAAACGCCGGGGCTGGAGCAGAAAATTCTTTTCGAGGAAGCCTTCCTCCTTGCCTCCCCGAAAACCCGAAAACTGCCCCGGACGTTAACGGTAAAGGATCTCAGGCCCGACGATCTCCTGCTCCTTGAAGACGGACACTGTCTGCGAGACCACGCCTTGAGCGCCTGCAAGCTGCCCGCACAGAAAACCCGCAAGACCTTCAGCGCAACCAGCCTTTCCACCCTGATCCAGATGGTCGAAAACGGCTTCGGCGTAACTCTCCTGCCCGAAATGGCCGTAAAAACTGGGGGAATAACCCAAAAAACCCGCCTGACCCGCTTTAAAAACCCCGTCCCGACACGCGAAATCGGCCTCGCCTGGGCAAAAAACAGCCCGCAGGAGGAAAACATCCGTATTCTGGCGAAGACATTGAAAAAGAAGACCGGAAAATGATATCTGGCAAAATCCGCCCGCTCATCCTATAATATTGGAAAAAATGTGGGAACAACAGGATACACGGATTCCTGAAAAAGATTCCCGAAAACAACAATGGGAAACAAATATCCCGAACAGGTATAAAAGATTTAATGTGATAAAAGACGGACAAAAAAATGAGCGAACAGACAAGACTGACAAAAAACGGCTTACCTTTGGAGCAGTTCCGGGGGATACAGGAGCAATTCTTCATTCTGGCCCTTAGAAAAGAGGAACCCGAACTGGCAATCACGATGTCTCCCGACCTGTTCAATGATGTATCGGGTTTCTGCGAAACCCTTCGCACAGCCATGAGTCAGGAATTCGATGGATCGGCGGAAGCGGTCGATACATTTAAAGCGGCAATGAAAACGCGCTCAGCTCTTCTTGGAGACCCGCGTGTCAGTCGTAACGGAGACCTCCGCGATATGCTGAAATTCGTTGTGGCACAGGACGGCCGCGGAAACCCCGAAAAGTCACTGGACCTGACCAGACAACTTCACGCTGACGGGCTTAACCCGTTTTATGCCGGCGAGGAACGACCAAAAGAAGCGGAGATGGCAGCCGAAGGAGCAATGCCCCTTTTCGAATAACCCTGCTATTCAGAAGTGTCAGGCGGGGGAGGCAACATACCCTCGTCTCCCGCGCGATCTGAGTCCGCTTCCGGCCTGTTTAAAGAGCTTCCCTCATCTGAAGGGTCCATGAATTTTTTAATTCGGTCGGTCTGGTATTCTTTCAACATTTCACCGTGTTTTTCGCGCCATTGTCCGTCCGCATGCTTGCCCGATGACTTACCGAAACCTTGGACCAGGCGCACAAACTTGTTCGCAAACCGCACCCTGTCCTCCTGAGACAGGTTCGGATTCTGAACGATCCTCTTCATCGTCGCAAAGCGGTGATCCATCAGCTTCAAAAGGCTGCCTTTCATATTCTCGACGGCGGTATCGTAAGCCCCCTCGTCAAGCACAGGCTTGTTGATCGCATCGACCAGCCCGTCCTTCGCCCCCTTCATCTCCCGAACCATCGGCCAGAAATCCTTTCGCCCCTCCATAAAGGCTGCGCGAACCGTTTCCTGCCCTTGGGGGGACAGCCCCTCCTCGAACTGCGCGGACCATTTCTGGCGGTGAAAATGATGTCCCAGCACCAGGCCCCCGAGCAACAAGTTGACCAAAAGCGAAAGCGTAAAAATCACCTTCATTTTCCGGCTCATGACAATCCCTCCATATCCATAACGTCCAGCACGACAACGCCGAACGGCGCATCGTCTTCCTCCGCGGCGCCAAGACTGTCATCAAGCCCAGACGCACCGGCCGCAAACCCGGCCAGAAGAACCAGCGTCATCACAAGCGCGGGTTGCGGCAAGGCAACCGACTCCCGGAAATCGTTCCACCAGTCCCGCAATCCGGAAAAAAGCCCGTCCGGCGCCCGCCCCGGCTTGGAGCGGCGCACGGCCCGCTCCTGCGGCAACCGCGTCGCCTCCGCGATGATCCGCGACGCGAAATCCGGTGACGGTTCAGGTATTCGCCGCGCCTTCATGATAGTCTCCAGTTCTTCTCCCATAATGCCCCTCATCCGTATTTCTTGTGTTGCACGTCATAGCCCTGCCGTCCCAGTTCATCCCTCAAGGCGGCTTTCGCCCGCATCAGCAGGGATTCCAGTGCCTTCACCCCCACCCCGAGAATTTCCGCGGCCTCCTTGTTGCTGAACCCCTCGTAGAAACAGAGATTCAAAGCTTCCTTCTGCCGTTCCGGCAAGTTCTGGATCGCCCCTTCGAGGCTCTCCTGCAAACGCCTCTCCTCAAGCGCCTCAAGCGCTCCGGGCTGCCCGTCCCCAAGCGTATCGGGAATCTCCGTCTGCGGCTTTCTCTTGCGTAGATGGTCCCGCGCCTGATTGGTCACCACCCTGTAAAACCACGTGGTAAACTTCGCTCCGGCATCCGGATTCCAGCTTTGCGGTTTTTTCCAGAGTTTTACAAACGCCTCCTGCACGATATCCTCGGCCTCTTCCTGTTGCCCGCACATCCTGAACGCGGCGGCATAGAACATGCGCGAATGGCGGTTTACAAGTTGCGCGAAAGCCTCATGGTCACCGTCGCTAATACGGGCCATCAGGCTTTCGTCGCTCAGATTTATATCGTCCGGTTCGCCCGCCATGTAGCGTGTCGTCCGTTACTTTCAAAAATACCGCTTACTCGGAACTGTCTCCGCCATCGTCATCCGAACCCGGACCGCCCTGGCCAAAGCCTTCCTTCCTCATCTCTTTCTTTTCTTCCCACTTCTGGCGCTTGGCCTCCATGTGAGCCTTGATCTCCTCCTTGGTGACCTTTCCGTCCTTGTCGGCGTCTAACTCGTCGAAACGCTGGTCGTGGAAAGTGTCAAACTCCGCCTTTGTTATGGAGCCGTCACCGTCGGCATCCATCTTTTCGAACATCTTCTCCATCATTTTACCGTGATGTCCGCCCTTGGCGTGCTTCCCGCCCCCGCCTTCGGCAAGAACCGGAGAAGCGGCAAAAGCAAACGCTAAAGTACCGAGAACTAGATATTTTTTCATAAGTCGATCCCTTTCTTAAAAATGATCGTTTGTTAATAGTCATACGCAGCCCCGACTGGAATCCTGCGTAAAAAAATGACGAGAAGATCATACACGAAAAGCGCACAGACCAAGGATACTTGTTGAAACGAAAAGAAAAGCCCTACCCGTTGCGAAGATCAATCACCACCCGTGACACGCCGGGTTTTTCGCTTTCGAACTTCGCCGCCTGTAGAATTTTGCTGCTTTTCTTGAGATCAAGTACGATTTGGGCCCCCCCGCCGGGCAGTCTTTCGACGCGAAACCCCTTGACCACGGAAAGCGCATGGAACTGGGGGCCGTCCCCGGCTGCCCACTGCGCACCTTCAAAATCTATAATCACGGCGTTCCGCCCTTGATCCAGCCGAGCCTCGAACCGGACATCGCCTCGAACCTCAAGAACTACCCGCGTTCGTCCCGAATGTTCCCCGGCGCGCATCCGCAAGATTTCCGCGTTCTGACCGTTAACGCCGGTAAAGACTCTCTCATCCTCCGCGCTGAGCGGTTTGAGCTTGACCGGCATGAAAGCAGGCTTCGGCATTGGCTTGCGGGGACTCGGACCGCGATCAATAACGCCCCCACCGTCTGGTTGGGACCCTGAAGGAACCTCAGGCTTATGCCCGGGAATAACGGCGGATACAAGGCCCGCCGCAGGCTCAACCACGGCAACGGTTTCCGGGTTCCCCGTTTCCCCTGAAACCGAAGGCTTGCGCACGGGCATGACAGGCGCTTCCGCATGAACGGACACAGGCCGGAGTAAAGTGTCATCTCCATTACGACGCGCGGGAATAGGCGCCGGACCAGAATATCCCGGCTTACGTCCGGGAATAACAGCGCCCGCCGCTTCATAGATCACGTCCGGCTGCAATGAAGGCTGGGACGCAGAGGGGCCTGCCCCTTCCCCCGAAGCCGGCTCGATCTCGGAAACGGCTTGCGCGACAGGGGGTGTGGAAAACCCCTTCCCCAAATCGCCTGCCTCAATTTTCACGATACGAAACGTCTTGTCGTTTTTCTCGTCAAGGTCAGGGTCGAAATGGGGCGCCAGCGCACTGGATTTCGTCTTACGCGATGTATCGACGTTGCTGCGCGCCTGCATATGCGCTTTTGTCGGATCGAAATCCTGCGATGCCTGCGCGACGTTGACATTACCGTCCGCCTCCAGAAGCGCCTCCGGCGAAACCTCTGACTTGCCCCGCTTATCGAGTATGCCCTTCACGTCCGCCAGAACCGATGGAGAGGAGTCGGTCGTAACAGATTTGGAAGAAAGACCACCTCCGGCACCCTGACCATGCCCGGCAGACATCGTCTGGCAACCGCCAAGAAACAGCAGACACAGGAAAAACCCCGATAACAATGACCGGGACAGAAGGAATCGAACAAGCGGCGTCGCGCGCATATCTTTTTAAGCAGTAAGCAGTGAGTGTCCAAAAAGACTAAGAATATAACGGCTTCCGGTCAATCCGGGCACGCCGTCAATTGCCTCTTATCCACACGCACGATCATATGATCGTCGCCCGGAACACAAAAAGCATTCCATGAAATGCGCTTCGGTGTAAATTGACGGCATGACCGCAAAAAAAATCTGGTTTCCCAAAGGAGAACTCAAGGACGGGCTGACCGGCGCCCTTGAAATCGCATGTTTTCTGAAACAGGGTGTAAATCGCTTCCAGAATACCCCCGAAGCCGCCATGCGCTCGTTCTGGATTCTCCTTGCCAGCTACGCCCTGAATATCAGCGCGATGATCCTTATCCACGATCAGTTCAAAGAGGAACGCCCCCTCCCTCCCGTCGGGATGCTGATCCTTTACGATGCCCAGCGCTTTATGGTCGTTCAGGCCCTGTTCATTCTGGCCCTCTACGGCCTGTGCAAATGGTGGGACCGCAAAAGCGACTTCCCTCGCGTCTTGGGAGGCCAGAACTGGCTTCAGGTTATCCCGCTAGCAATCTTGTCCCCTCTGCACCTCATGGTCTGGGCCGGCTGGCACGATATCGAGGTCGCGGCCATGCTGGAGTTTCCCTTTCTTGTGTATTTTGTAGCGATGTCGGCCTTTTTCATTTCAAGAGCCGCGAAAATCCCGGTCTTCGTAACCGCCTACCTCGCGATCATGGCCTACATGGTGGATCAGATCAGCCTGATGATAATGCTGAACTAAAAAACGCGAAGACTCCCTGTTCGAAAAACCGCGCCCCGCTACAAAAAAGCGTTCCTTGCAACTCCGGAGCGTGTAAATTAAAGGAATGACGGCGTCTAAAATATGGTTCCCAAAAAACGAGTTCAAAGAAGGGCTGACCGGTGCCCTTGAACTCGCGTGTTTCCTCGAAAAGGGCGTAAAACGGATCCCCAACACCCTCGAAACGGCTATGCGCTCGTTCTGGATTGTTCTGTTCAGTCATTCGGTAAACATTTTCGTGATCGCCATCATGAAGGGCGAAATCGAAAGCCTGCATAACGTGCCGCTTGGCGTATTGTTGTACAATGACACGATCCGCATGGTCTTTATCAACGTTCTCTTTATCCTGATACTGTATTGGCTCTGCAAGCGACTGGAAAAAATGGATTTCTTTCCGCAGCTTATCTGCGGCATGAACTGGCTTCAGGTGATTCCGTTAATAACCCGGACCCCCCTCTACTGGATGGTGACAAGCGGTTACCATAAAATGGAGGAAGCCTCGCAACTGGAATTAACGCTTCTCGCTTACTCCTTGCTTGTCAATGCTTTTTTCATTTCCAGATGCCTGAAAATTTCGATCTTTGGTGCAACCTATCTCATCATCATGATGTTCATGATCGACCAGACGACTTTTCTGATGGTGTTGTATTAGAAGGCGCTAGGCTCCCCTCTTCAGTCCCGTCTTTTCCGCGCATCCGCTTGACAAGCCTCACATACCGACCCGGCCTGTACGATAGCGCCATGTGCGAAAACAACAGCGCGATCCAGATATAGGCCAGCACGAACTGCGGAATGCCTAGAACGATCCCCAAATAGCCAAAGCCCCCCATAAACGCGACGATCCCAAGCATAGCCGCCGTCGTTTGCCCCGGCGTAAACCCGGCATCGAGAAAATGATGGTGCAGGTGTCCCCGGTCCGCCGTGAACGGATGCTTGCCCTCGCGAACCCGGCGGTAGAACTGCGCACACTCGTCAAACACCGGCAGACCGATAATCCACGCCACCGAGATCGGCAACATCGTTGGCCCCGGAAACTCGGCAATCTTGATCGCATACCACCCCATCAGCAACCCCAGACACAAACTCCCCGCATCCCCGAGGAACAGCGAAGCCCTTTTCCGCAGGGGCGTTCTCATATTGTGTAGTAAAAACCCGGCCATCCCACCGGCAACGATCATCAGCCCCGGCAAAAGCACGATATTCTCCCGCGCCACACAAGCCGCGATAAACCATAAAAAGGCGAGCAGCCCGATCCCCCCGGCCAGCCCGTCCACCCCGTCGATCAGGTTCATCCCGTTGATGAACAGGACCATGGCGACAATCGAGAACGGAATGGAAAAGATATCCAGCCATATCCCGCCGAACCCGAACAGATCGCCCAGCGTCCCGATCTGCGCCCCGCCCGGAATAACCACCACGCACGCCGCCACGATCTGCGCCCCGAATTTGATCCATGGCTGGATCGGCTTGTAATCGTCCGCCGCCCCGACCGCCATCAGCAGCGCCAGCGCCTCGATCAGCGGCCAGTGCGTCCCGCCCGCAAAACCGGAAAAAACGAAGATCAGGACAAAAACCGGAAAAACGACCAGCCCCCCGATCGGCGGGACCGCATGGTCATGAACCTTCCTTCCCCCCGGCGCATCCACGAACCCTGCGCGCACGGATAACTTTATCGCCAGCGGAATCCCCCCCGCCACAAGAACGAAGGATAATAACGCCGCGATCAGGGAAAATATGGTAACGGAATCGCCCATTCCGATCTCTAAACAAAACGATCTTATTCAGGCGTCCGAGACTAGCACAGGAAGAACGCTCATGCGCGGAAAAAAGTTATTGAATCGCTGATGTAACCCGGAACGAAAACCCGGATAAAAATATCCGGGTTAAGTAAATTTATAAATAACAGTAACTAAGAGGTGAAAAGTCCGATTAAACCTTCATAAAGACCCGTAACATCTTCACCGATAAGATAAACCACGACGACAATAGCAATGGAAATACCCGTGGCGATCAGGCTGTATTCGATCGCCGTACTGCCCTCGTCGCAAGAAAAGTACCGCTTCATAAAATCACGCATGGCTGGAATCCGTCTTTTTCTGTCTCCACAGCTTTCATCATGAAAGAAAAACAGTAAGATTTCGTAAACAATTACAAAAACACAAAAAAACAGGACGAAAATCCTAAATCTACTTGCGATTTCCATAAGATAGCCTCTTTAATCCCACCAAGCCGCAACGGCATGCATTCCATCGGGTAAATCAATCTTCTCTGCTCTCGAAAAATCATCGACCCAAACATCGTCAGGCGCATAAAGCTCACCAAGCTATTCCGTAATCTCTTCGGGTGTTGCAGATGTAACAAAAAAAACAGTTTCTGAGAACGGCCATTCCTCACCGCCGTCATACTGAGTCACCATAATCCGAACATCCGCAACATCGTCCCTCTCAAGTATGGTTTTCAGCTCTTTAAACGAACCATCACAGCACTCCTAAGCCTTAAAACGTCCCGGCGACAGCTTCGCCTTCAAATCCTCCGAAAAATCATAATCCGCCTGATCCGACAGCAACCCCGCAAGGTACTGCGCCGCCCGTAGCGAACTCAAAATCCCGTGCGACCCGTGCGCGGTGGAGACATAAATCTTCCGCCCCCCATCCAACATATCGTTCAGCGCCCCCACAACCGGGAAATGGTCCGGCGCAGTCGTACGCACCGCCGCCCGCTGCCCCTCGACCGTGTGCAGCCCCCGGAACGCGTGCACATGGGCATGCAACCGCATGATATTGTCCAGATCGTCCTGCCCGATAATCTCGCTGTGATCCAGCCAGCGCTGAAACGTCGACCCCACGCAATGAATCCCCTCGACCACCGGCGTCACATAGCCCCCGTAACCGATCGTGCAGCGCAGCTTGAGCGTCTCCGCGCTATGCTCGATATAGGTCACCTGCCCCCGCACGGCGCGCAGCGGCAGATGCGCGGCCTCCGGGAAATGCGCCAGCCCCATCCCCCCGGCCAGAACAATCGCATCCGCCTGAATATCCGAAAGGTTTTCAACGGGATGATTCAGATGCACCTCCACCCCCCGCGCATAGGCCTCACACAGCAGGCGCGGCGATACCGTCCCCGACCCCGAAAGGTAAAGCGCGTCATATTCAATCGTAATCCCGGCAATCTCCGACGCTTCGGCGGCCTTCACCATCCGCATCGCATCCGCGCCCCAGCCCCAGTTTTGAACGGTCTGCGGAAAACGCTTCGCCTTCTTCTCATCATTGACCAAATGCAAAGCCCCGCAAGGGTTCCACGCGATCCCCTCCAGCCGTTCAAAAACCTCCAGCGCCGCAAAAAACGCACCGGAATAAAATTCCTCCTCCGGCCCCTTCTCGGCAGTAAAACGCGGATTGTAAAGCCCGACGCGGTTCCCCGACGCACCGGGGCCAAGACTCGCCCCCGCCTCGTAAATCACCGGCTCCAAACCGTGCTTTTTGAAAATATAGGCGCACGCTGTGCCTGCCAGCCCCCCGCCAAGGATCGCGATTTTCATGATGCAACGCCCCCTGTGAAAACGCCGCTCAGCATATCACGTTTTCGCCCAAAGCCCTGCACCTTGTGGACCTCGAACCCCGCCGCCTGCAACCCGCGCCGCACTTCGCCCGCCGCTGTAAACGTCGCAAAGCTTGTCCCGGCATGACTGAGCCGCGCCATCTGCGCGAAAACATCCGCCGTCCACATCTCCGGATTGCTCGCCGGCTTGAACCCGTCCAGAAACCACGCATCCACACGCGCCTCGATCTTCGGCAGAACCTCCGCCACATCCCCGATATAAAGCGTCAGACGCACATCCTCCGCCGCATCAATCACATGCATCCCCGTCTTCGGCACGGGATATAAATCGCAAAAGCGCATCAACAAATCACCAAATTCATCCTGCCAGCCGGATAAAACATCTTTTATAAAACCGCTATTTACCGGATATTTCTCAACCGAGATAAATTCGAGCCGTCGCGGATTATTTTGCACACGCAGACGGCTCCATAACTCCCACGCGGCCAGAAAATTCAGCCCCGTCCCGAACCCCGTCTCTGCGATCGTAAAAGTCTCCCGGAAATCGCGATCCTCCCACCGCGCCGTCAACGAATTCCCCTCCAGAAAAACGTGCAGCGTCTCCGCCAGCCCGTCTTCGGCGGAAAAATATACATCGTCAAAACGCTCTGACCTTGGCACACTTTTCATCAGCAACCCTGTCCTACAAAAGCCCTTTAGTTTTTTTCCCATAGCGTAATAAACACCTCTTGCGCGTCCACAGTCCTAAAGCTTTTAAAACACGCACAGAAACACAATCCTCCAAATCACAATCTGACCTGTAATAGCAATCCCAATAACTAATAACGCGCTGCTCCAAAAGATCGCGGAAAGCTTCATTTTCACTCATAAACTTCTGTACACTTTCGACGTTGATCTGTCCTATGTTCTGAAAAATAACCTCATTGATTTCACTAACATACTCCCCGACAAGTGCAAGAACATAAGGCAAAACCCACTCATCCTTGGCACCCATCAATTGCCGCAAATATTTCTGGCGAACAAACCCATCATAATTGCGCGTATAGATACAGCAAAGAATAGCTCTCTGCCGTTCGTTCAGAGAAAGTAAGTCGCCGTCGTCAAGATCGGGGAAATACAAACGGTAAGGAACCCTTACGTCCTCCCCGTTCACTCTGAAAGGCGAAGCGCTCACATTATAGCCATCCTGTTTAGGCAAATATGCAAATACGCTTTCAGGATACAAAGCGTCCCAAGCATTAAGTAATTCCTGAACCTGATACCCACCCCGAACAACAACAGGCGAGGCTTGGTAAGCATCATCAGAACGTATTTGCCGCAACCAGACGTCCAGCACATCTTCGCGCAGATCTTGAGGAAACGCACAGACCAACTTGGCCAAAGTGCTGCGTGTGCTGTCTGCAAGTTTAATAGAAAAATCTTTCATGTTTTTCTCCATTACATTACAACGGGAAAAGCGCTAAACTCAGCCAACGCCTTCCTTTTCCCGTGTACGGAGAAAAGGAGCGAAAGTAACAAAAATGCCTTGGCTTTGTCAAAAATTATCGTATCAATCCTTTATCAGCGTTTCTTAACAGGGGTTTCCCGATGTCGAATAATCCTCTTCTAGAAAAATCCGCCCTCCCCAATCAGGCCCCGCCCTTCGACCGGATCAAGACGGAACATTACCTCCCCGGCCTGAAGGCGGGAATAGAGGAGGCGCGCACGAACATCGAGAAAATAAAGAAAAACAAGGCCGAGCCGGATTTCGAAAACACGCTGGTCGCCCTCGAAACCGCCTCCGAAACGATAGATCAGGTCACCGCCGCCTTCTATAACCAACTCTCCGCGACCGGCGGAGACGAACTGCACGCGCTGGCCGCCGAAATAGGGCCGTTGGGCGCGAAATTCTCCAACGACGTGATCTTGGACGCCAAGCTCTTCAAGCGCGTCGATGAGGTCTATGAAAAGCGCGAAAGCCTCAACCTCACCCCCGAGCAGAAGACCCTGCTGGAGGAAACATGGAAGGGCTTCGTGCGCGGCGGCGCCAAGCTCAGCAAAAAGAAAAAGGAGCGCCTTCGCGAAATATCCGAACGCCTCTCCACCCTCACCCCCGCCTTCATGCAGAATACGGTCAAGGCGACGGAAGCGTTCGAACTCCTCATCGACGACGAAAAGGACCTCTCCGGCCTCCCCGACAGCGCCATCGAAAGCGCCGCCCACGCCGCCGAGGAAAAGGGCTGCGCGGGCAAGTGGCTCTTCACGCTCGATTACCCCAGCTTCGGCCCCTTCCTGCAATACGCCGACAACCGCGAATTGCGCGAGAAAATCTGGCGCGCCAACGCGTCCAAGGCATGGAAAGATCAATATGACAACTCCGCCATCATCCTCGAAATCGTCAGGCTGAAACGCGAACGCGCGAAACTTCTGGGCTACAAGACCCACGCGCACTACGTTCTCGAAGAACGCATGGCCAAATCCCCCGACGAAGTCCTCGCCTTCCTGAAAAAGCTCAAGAAGGTCTACAAACCCGCCGCGAAAAAGGACCTCGCCAAGCTCAAGAAATACGCCGCCAAGGAACACGGGCTGGCAGAACTCATGCCGTGGGATGTCGGCTACTACTCCGAAAAGCTCCGCAAGAAACTCTTCGACTTCACCTCCGAGGATTTCCGCCCCTACTACTCGCTCGAAAAGGTGCTCACCGGCTGCTTCGATCATTTCAGCAAGCTCTTCGGCATCAAATTCGTGAAGACCGAAGGCAAATACCCGCTCTGGCACAAGGACGCGCAGGTCTTCGACGTAGTCAACAGCGCAGACGGCGCCTTCGTGGGCACCTTCTTTGCCGATTTCCACCCCCGCACCGGGAAAAATCAGGGCGCATGGATGACCACCTATAGAAATCAGGGCCTCTGGAGAGGCAAGGTCGAACGCCCCGTGGTGGCCATCGTCTGCAACTTCACCAAACCGACGAAGGATAAACCCTCCCTCCTCACACATGGCGAGGTCACAACGCTTTACCACGAAATGGGCCACGCCATCCACGGCCTGCTCTCGAACGTCACATACCGCGCGCTGGCCGGAACCAACGTGCGCTGGGACTTTGTGGAACTGCCCTCCCAGTTGCAGGAAAACTGGTGCTACGAAAAATCCGTGCTGGATACGTTTGCCGAACATTACCAGACGGGCGAAAAAATCCCCGCCAGGCTGGTGGAGAAACTGAACAAGGCCCAGAATTTCATGGTCGGCTGGGGCGGTTTAAGGCAAATGAGCCTCGCCCAGCTGGACATGGCCTGGCACACCAAAAACCCGGAGAAAATTACGGACGTGGCGGAATTCGAAGACGCCGCGATCAAGGATTGCGCCCTCTTCCCGCGCCTCGCCGGGCCGGTCTCCACCTCCTTCGGCCACATCTTCGCCGGGGGATATTCGGCGGGGTATTACAGCTATAAATGGGCCGAAGTGCTGGATGCCGACACGTTCGAACTATTCAAGGAAAAGGGATTGTATGACACCGCCAGCGCACAAGCCTACCGCAAGCTTCTGGCCAGCGGCGGCTCCGAAGATCCGGCGGTGCTCTATCGCAATTTCCGTGGCCGCGACGCCGACCCCGACGCCCTGCTCCGCCGCGAAGGCCTCCTAAAGGCGGAGAAAAAGAAAGCGGCTTAGATATGAGAAACGCGATAAAACTGATATCGCTTCTTTTGTGCTGCGTGAGCCTGTCGGGTTGTGTTGGCTGCCCTGTGCCACAAACAAGTTATAGAACCACCCCTTCAATCGCCCTTAAAAATAACCGGATTAAATTTTCCGGTTATAAAATTACCGACGACATTCGGGGAGCAACACCCACAGAAGAAAAAGTAATATTTGAAACCCTGTACATCACTCATCTTGCCGTGACCGACTGGGATAGTCACACCCAAAACCCGTTTACATGGCAACCGCTTTGGGAACTAACCAGCAAGGCCTACCGCGACCCGGATGCGTTACAAGGGCTAAGGTTAGAAAGAGGTAAAAAGAAAAGTGACGTAGTATACATCAAACTCCCAGAAGAAATTACCTACGGAGAGCCAATAAAAGGAATGGATGTTGTTGCGCCGCCTATGAATCTGCGTGAGAACGTCAGGTACAGGCTGAACATGGTTATATATGGCGAAAAAGAGGGCGAGATTTTTTATGTAAGGGGCCATAAAAATTTCATACTAAGGAACGAAAACGGCGTTTTGGCAATCGAAGAACCCTCAGACTTGGATTACTACAATCATATGATGGAACAACAAAAGGCTCTACCCTCATGCTCCGTGCCTGAAAAATCGGAAAGTTGCGGAAAATGCGCTGTTCAAAAACCACAAAAATAATTTCGGTTCTATTGTTTCTCTTCTTCTGTGCCGCCAGCTTTATCGGCGGCGCAATTTTCGGCAAGAAATACGGTTATCAAAACGCCTATAAGCAGGGCTATCTGTCTGGAAAAATGGATATATTTAATGCCGTTACAAGGGCCACGGGCTATAAAATATCGGAAGCAGAAGACTGCGAACCCATAACCAGCTTCAAGGCAGATGCGATTTCTGTTTGCACGATCAATGGTGTGAAGACAATCGCAAAAACGGATTAAGCGAAAACGATATGCCCAATAAACTCAAATCCCGCATTCAACCCGGCGACATCTACGAGGATTGCGCTTATCACCCTTGCTTGTGTTTTGGAGTTGATTACGAAGAAGATGACATAGCGGTATGGGGCATTTCTCTAATCGACGGCTCCTATCCGCGCTCTTGTAGCTTAAACCACTGCGGCGTAGAAAAAATGACGATGGAACAAGCTTGGAAACGCAAACTCGAATTTGCGGAAGGACGTTTCAAACCACCTCCCGAAGATGGCGACAAATAATCTTTGACCATATCTATCAACAAGGAAGGATGAAGGAATACCCTTTACTTCCTCTCAGCATGTGCCACATCTGCGCTGTCGCCACATGACTCAACGAAGCTTAAGTCATATTTATTATTTTCTAGATTTGGAACAAGACAGCGGCAAGATGTTAACGCCCCAACGCCCGGTTGCCCCAATTGAATACAAGGGTGGCTAATTTCATCAATCCAAAAGAGATTTTGACCGGTAGAATCAAAATCAAAGACATATTTTTTGTTGTCGTCTTCCACTAAAAATATGGGCTCATCAAAGTCCCAACCGATAAAAAACCAGACAACCACCATATCTTCGCGGGAAAGCTTTCTTATTTTGAAGTTTTTGCCGATTTTTATATGTTCACTAAGAAGTTCCGCTAAAAGCTTACGCTGTTTTGTGGCACTGGCTGCATAATTCTGGCTAACAATTGTTAGGCCTGACAGAGGAGTGTTCAATTTTATGCAAGTCAATATTTTCAGGATTTCCTTAGGGACATTACTCATCAGTTTGCTAGATAAAAACGTACCTACATACGAAAGGGTTTCCATCTCAGGCGGCAACAGACTTTGAAAGCTTACGGAATCCCCCTCTAACGCTTTTCTCAGTTTTTCTTCGGCTTTAATGTTAATTTCATCAGAAGCTTCTTTGTATACGATACCTTCTGGTACATTCATCTTTTCGTTAGCAAAACCATGTGAACTATCGAAAAGCACGACTAGTAGAAGAAAAAAACAGAATATAATTTGATAAATATTAAAAGGGCGCATCAACTCTTCTCTGATTATGATCGCGTCACTTTAACATATCACGAGAGAAAAAATCTAAACGGCATTTTTGCCTCCCATCGCCAAACGCGCTATACTCACCCCATAAAGGGCGCGGTGCGCCTTTTTGCTTTTGAGGGAAAAGGGCCGCGCAGGCCAAAGCCCGGTGACTAAGTCCGCAACGCACCCCCGTAAGGAAAAACAACATCTTACACGCCCGCAACCGGACTAACAGGACTTAGTCCACTTAACCGCAACTTAGTCCACTCGCGCCCGCATTAATCGCTCAGCTTCACATCCTTGATCAAAACTGCGCCCTTGCCGTTCACCTGCAAATTCAGCGTCACGCGGTCGGGTACCTGCCCTTTCTGCAGCACGAACGGGATCGAAACCGCCGTCCAGTCCGCATCCCCGGTCACCTGCTGGTCCAGCCCGCGCGAGAAATAGGAGCCCTTGTTCGCCCCGGAGAAATGCACCCACATCTCAAGGAACGCCGCGCCGTCCAGCCCCTCGGTCTTGAGCTTCGCGGAATATTTGAGCGTCGTCTCCTCCAGCTTTTTCTCCCGCACATCCACATCGGCCAGGTTGACCGCCGTGGGCGAGGCCGTATCGACGCGGATCGTCCCCGCCTCGGGCTGCGTGATCCGTGTGCCCACCGTCTCGGGGCTCAGCGCGGAACCGGAATACAACTCTTCGG
This sequence comes from Alphaproteobacteria bacterium, assembly GCA_020443295.1. GTDB lineage: Bacteria > Pseudomonadota > Alphaproteobacteria > Micavibrionales > Micavibrionaceae > JAGNKE01. Next base: position 24,104 of record JAGRIJ010000049.1, read on the forward strand.
CCATCGCGGGCGCGCTGAACAGCAAAACCGCGCTGCAGGCCAGAAGCATCAATCGTTTGGACATGGGCATCTCCTTGTGTCAGATTAAGGCGCATTGTAAAGAGTCTTTACGCGTATGCAAAGATCGACCGCGCAATAAAAGATCGACCGCGCAATATAAGAAAATAGGAACCGCCATGAAAAAACTCTTCTCCGCCCTGCTGACCGCCCTCGCGCTCGCCGCCGTCGCTCCCTCCGCCCACGCGCAGGAGAAAAAAGACGCCAAACCCGCCCCGGAAATACGGCTCTATCACCTTGATTGCGGCAACATCACGGTAACCGACCTGAACGTCTTTTCCGATACGGACGCCTATATCGGCAAGAGCAAGGATCTGGTGGCTTCCTGCTACCTCATCAAGCACGGCGAAGACTGGCTTCTCTGGGACACGGGCCTGCCCGCATCCACCCCCAGGCTTGCCGACGTCACCACGCGCCCCTTCATCCTCTCGCTGCAGGAAACCATTCCCGAACAGCTCAAAAAACTCGACCTGAAGCCAGAGGATATTGATTACATCGGCATCTCGCACGGCCATTTCGACCACACAGGACAGGCAAACGCCTTCCCTAACGCCAGGCTCATCATCCAGCAGGCCGAATACGATTTCATGACCGGCCAGACTGAAACCGCCATGAACTATCACATGCCCGCAGAAGCGATTGCGAACTATGTCGGCGAAGCCGCAAAGGAAAAGCGCATGCTGCTTTCCGGCGACACGAATATTTACGGAGACGGTACGCCCAAGCCCATATCGCTGCCCGGCCACACCCCCGGCCGTATGGCGCTGCTGGTAGTCCTGCCGAAAACCGGCCCCGTCGTTCTTTCAGGCGACCAGTGGCATTTCGAGGAGAACCGCAAGTGGAACGGCGTCCCGTCCTTTAACTACAACCGGGCGGATACGCTGGCTTCCTCGGACAAGCTGAACAAGCTCATCAAAAACCGCCACGCCCGGATCATTATCCAGCACGACCCCCTGGACAACGCGAAGCTTCCCGCTCTGCCGGAATACCTTAATTGAAAGGCTTTAAAGCGCAAAACGGGATGAAAAAGCGATCTATAGATCGCCCACTTCTGCTTCAGCGCGTTCAAGGAACTCTGAAATATCACGGTACTGATCTGCCGGAATCCGCGAGAGAAGATTCATAAAAGCCAGAACCTTGAGCGTATCGCTGTTAATCATGATATCGGCAAAATTGCCCCGCTTGTTTTTGACGATATCCTCAACCCGGGCGATGGCCGTAAGGATCGCGTTCGAGACATCGTCAAACCCCGCCCGCTTGGACTCCTGCGAAAGATAGTAAAGCGAGGCAATAATGGGGCGAAGTTGCTCTTTGTTCATAGGTTCTGTCGAAGTGTCGGTCATAAGCGCCTCTCTATGCTGCAATGGCTTCTTTTTCTGCATTTCCAAAATTCAGAACGGGTTCGTGGATTCCTGTGATCTTCCTCACCCTGTTCAGAACCTCCTGCGTAACGACAAGGTTCCCGGCAATAATCTTGTGCCCCTCCTCGCTCCTGTGGATCTCGCCCATCCACTCGACATCCCACCCGGAATTAACGAAAATATTTCTCCAGTACGGCGGGTACATGACACCAATAATGCTCTTGATATTCTTCATCAGGGAAAACTCGAGATAGCCGATGACGATTTCCTGGATGATCCTTTTACGCATCTCCGGAGCAACCGATTTTTCAACGCAAAAACGGCTGCCCTCCCATACCCGCGCCGTGCTGGGCAGTTCGGTCTTGCTCACAAGATGGGCAAACGATTGCTGCAGCATATAAGGCCGGTCCGTCGGATAAAGACGTGAGACACCTATGGCTCTTCCTGCCGCATCCTTTTTGACAAGATAATAGGCGGCGGGATTGTCATAGCCGTCATACTCCATATCCTCCACCGTCGGGATTTCCCAGCCCTGACGCTGAATGATACTCTGATACCTCAACTGGTGTTGCCGGTAGATCGGGTTGTAATCGAAATGATGGTTTGTACTCAGAGTCACACAATCAATCATGCTCTCCTCCCGGACTAAAAAAATCTGGGATCAGAAAAACAGGAAATGACTTGTGGTTGTACCTGACAAGTTCATTAGGCTAAGCGAAAATTAGGGACTATTTATATTCTCTCGGAAACCGCGCTGGGCATGATCAGCCCAAGCCGAATAGCCTTGGTGACGGCAAAAATTCTCTCATTGGAATGCAGTTTTTTATAGGAATTATTGATATGAAACCGAACGGTGGAATAGGAAATTCCAAGGATATCGGCAATAACCGCATCGCTTTTTCCTTCCGCGGCCCATAATAAAACCTCGCGCTCCCGGTCAGTCAGGAAAATGCCGCCCCCCGGCTCTTCTTCCGCTCTCAGCATCTCCGTATAAGCCATATGGAACTGGAAGCACAGGGTGCGAATCTTGGCCATCACGACCTCGTTCAATTCAACGCCGCCCGCGCTGCTCGCCATACCCACGCCGGACAACTCGCCGTTCATCCCGTGGATGGGAACCGCCATGCCGTCCATTAATTTCGCTTCATGAGCCTCATCCATAATACGCTTCTGGAAGGCACTGATTTTCTGGTTTTGCGTGACATACTTCCAGGTAAAAGGGCGGGTCGTTTTAAAACAATGAAGCGGCACGGGATCCCTGCCGACATATTGGCTGGAGACATAATGTTTCATCCAGCTTTCAGGGTAATTCCTGAGCAGACCATGTCCGGCTTTCAAATTCAGGGAATCATGGTCGGAAATAAGGCTGTAGCAAAAGCGGTCATAGCCGAACTGAGCAAGCGCGTCCCCCAAGAGGGACGAGAGTTCTTCAATTGAGCAGGACTCGTTTGACTGCTCTATGAATTCTTCTATAGAGACCATGAACGCCGTTCTGTTTTCTGAACATCGGCGAAATTATATTTCATTACTTCAGATAAATCTAGCTTTTGTTCCTCAAAGACAAGGATTTTAAAAATAACAAAAGCTTCTTCTTCACATCCTGATCTTCAATGGAATTCAACAGCCCGACAATCTGCATCGTGATGCGGTCGACCCGGTTTAAATTCGCGGAACGCCTGTGATGCTGGGCGCCTTCATCGTCGTAAAGCCCGTCATAGAAATTCATCAGATTGCAATCCAGAACCTTGGCCGCATCATAAAGCCGGGAAGCGCTCACGCGGTTCTTGCCCTGCTCGTACTTCTGGACCTGCTGGAACGTAATATCCAGGGCTTCAGCCAGTTCAACCTGCGATAAACCTCTGGTTTTTCTGATAAGACGCAGATTTGTACCGATAACTGCATCCACATCGTTTGGTTTTGGTTTAGTTTTCATTGTACTTGCGCTACTCTCTGCTAAACAGGGATAAAGAAAAACAGAGTTAAGCACAAAAAATGAATTTCATCAATTTTCACATAAGCAAGCCCATACCCACAGCTTCAAACGACAACCTGCCGGACGAAGAATGGGAACAGGAGATGCCCGATATGCTGCTCTCGTATTTCTGAGCATCGGGAACATATACTTTTGATAGAATCACAGACCCGTCACTAAAAAAGCTCCATCAGCATGCACCGGGCCGACCCGCCGCCGTATTTCTCCAGCGTAGGCAAAGGACTGCTGATGATTTTCGAGAAACGCCGCCCGATAGCATCAAGCTGCGCCTCGTTAAGCGCCTCCCGCGCGGCAGCGGACAGGGTGAGCATCCGCGTCCCCTCATACCCGATCACTTCCAGAGCGTTTCCGCAATTCGCACGCAACTGCTCCATCGAAAACTCGACCACCTCATGCGTGCCTTTCAGCTTTCTGTGCACCTGTTCCCGGTATTCCGGCAGAAGGCAGTCAGTGCACAGCCCCGCCATCTCGGTACCGATCCACATCAGGTAATCGGTGTGATAGACGGGAATGCCTGTATGGCTCTCCGTCTCGAACATCACAGCCTCGTACCCCATGAAACCCGCCCATTTCTTTACAAGGTCCGGGTGCGTGCGCTTGGACAGCGCGGCATAGGCGATTTTATGGACGTGATCGGCCACGATGCTCGCCGTGCTTTCAAGATATTGCCCGTCCTTCTCATAACCGCTCCAATCGATCACGTCAGGATAGGTCTTTTTCAGCATGTCGATAATATCGGGCCGCCGCTCCTTCTGGCGGTTCTCGCTGAGCATGGGATAAAGGATCATGCGCCCGTCATCGTAAACCGACGCCCAGTTGGGAAAAACCATATCCGGCGAACCCTTATGGCCGATGGCCGTTGTCACCATCACGCCGTTTTCAACCAGCGCATCGCGGTAGTCGCGGAACTCGCGGACCGCTGCCGCCGATATCGCCCGGCGAGGCGCATCGTCTCCCTCTGCCTGATACGCATTTGTTTCAACGGTTTCAGGATTCGTATAAAATTCTGCGGGTTCGATCATCAGAAGATGATCCGTGGATTGTCTCATGGCATGTCCCTGAAGAATAACTCTGCTGAAGACAGCATAGGAAAAGATAGTTAAAACTATGCCAAAATAGACGACATAAAGCCAGAGGATGGCAGGGAAAATTAGGGAAAACTCACGATGTTGTCATATCAGCATATCTATCATGCGGGCTGCCTCCCCGATATCCACAAGCACATGGTGCTGGCCGAGATCTTCGATCTCATGGCCAAAAAGTTCAAACCCATGACTTACGTCGAAACCCATGCCGGACGCGGATATTACGACCTTAACGCCCCTGAGGCCTCTAAAACCGGGGAAGCTGCGGAAGGCATCCTGAGAATGCTGAAGGAAAACTGGTTCCAGCCCACCCGGCCTTTTATGAAAGTGCTCAAAGACACGCAACGCCGCAAGGGGGGGCAGTATTACCCCGGCTCCGCCGCGATTGCGGAATACTACCGCAGTCCCGGAGATAAAATGCACCTCATGGAGCTTCACCCCGGTGAAATCAGATACCTGCAGGGATCGTTTAAAAGCTCGGCCATACATATCCAGCAAAAGGACGGTTATCAGGCCCTGCTGACGCTGGCACCGCCGGAACCCAGGCGGGGCTTGGTCTTTATCGACCCGAGTTACGAAATCAAGACGGAATATGACGACATGCCCGGATTCGTTGCAAAACTGATGAAAAAATGGGCTGTTCCGACGCTCTGCATCTGGTACCCGCTTTTACCTTCGCTCGCCCATGTGAACATGGTTAAAAAACTCTACGCTCTCAACCTTCCCAAGTCCGGTGTCTTTCAGGTCGAGTTCTGTCCCCGGCCCGAACGGGGGGACGGCTGGAAAGCTCTTTATGGCAGCGGATTGTTTATCGCCAACATCCCCTTCGGTCTGGAACAAAGGGTCGAGGAAATCCAGCGCAGACTCAGGGGAATAAAGAAAACAGAGGAATAAATTCCCCTTTTTTCAGATTAAGCAGTTTTTGCACACGAAGCGCCAGTTATGCTAAGTTTGACAGAAGGCGCAGGGAACACTAAAAGCGCGAAAATGTCCCTGCCGTAATAATTCTAAGGGTGAGCGAACGGTGGTCCGTCAGAGTTTTAACAATCAGAGCTATTGGCTCATATTCCTGCAGTGGCTGCTCAAGGATATTCAGACCAAAGAGCAGGAACACGTCGCCGCGGATAGTGATGGTGCGGATAGTGACGGTGCGGACGGCCCCGAAGAAGATGGCTCCCCCGGCGATGAACACGACGGGTCTGAAGAAGAATCGAAAACGCGCCTTGCCGGTCCGGGAGGAAATATTTCACAAGCGTTCCTGGCAGCCCTTGTAACGCCAGGCGCAACAGAAGCTCAAACAGGCGGCGAACACACCGAAACAATCACGTTGCCTCAAGCCGACCGCGAACATCCGGCAACCGCCGTTAATCATACCTTACAGGCGCCCCACTCCACCGCTGTCTTCTGGGGCGATTCAATCGCGCACGGCATGGCAACCTCCGTACGGCCCGGAACCTTTGCCAATGTCGTAAACCTCGCAACGCCCGGCGCAGGATTTCTGACATCCATAAAACCTCAATCGATCGGAACTCTGCCCCAAAACTCCGCCGCGTTTATTTATTTCGGAACCAATGATGTCGCCTCCCTGATCGGCCAGTCGGACGAACAGATCGCAGCCTACGCAAGGCGCGTAATAGATCAGGCAGAACAGATGAAAGCACAGGGCGCTGACGTGGTCATACTGGGATTGAACGCCCCCAAAGGCGCCTACACGGGGGGCAGCGCCGTCTGGCGTCAGGAAGGCTTCGTCGAACGCTGGACATCCACGATGGAACGCCTGAACGAACAATACAGGGTTCAGGCAGAGGCGGCAGGCATCCGCTACGCCGCGACAGACGCACAGATCACGAATGATGAAATCAGCAGCGATAACCTCCACCTCACAACTGCCGGAAACCGCGAACTGGTGAGCATCGGCACACAAGCTTTAAAGTCGTGACGGGATTATGCTTAAAGACAAACTGAACGCATTTTTTACCAAATACCCAGTTAACTCCCCGGATATCATAGTTTCGCTTGCACAGATGACAAGCGGTGCAACTATAGAAGCCACCAACGCCGTGCTGGACTTTACTGAACGATACAAAACCAAGATCAGCGGTGCGCTTTCAGCGGTCAGCGGTTTGGCCCTTGCCGCTGAGGGGATACGTTCGCATAACCCTGTTCTGATCACATCAGCCGTGGTTGCCTTGAGTGCCGATACGATTTTGATCCGCTATGGCGATCCTGTCCGCGGCAGGAACGAACACAACCCCCAGGACAAGGAATTTGAATGGAAAGACTCCTTGAATTTCAGGAACTATCCGCATGAAACCTCCACTATAGGATATACGCTCGGAAGCGCTATAATGGCCGCCGCCGATTTGGCGGGCGGGCAAATCAATACCTCGATGGGGTATCTGGCGGCTGGCGCAACGGACCTGATGGGAAGCGCCATCACGTTTTTCGTACGCGAAAAAAAGGAAGCCACTGACAAATTCAAGAACGCCGTGCTGAACATCCCGGGAATCAAGCAAATCGCCAATCTGGCCGAAACGCGCACAAACCTTGCTGCCGGTCTGGTTTCCGTAACCGGTTTGGGATACATGACAATTACGGATCTGGCCAAGCATAACTGGAGCATAGAAACCAGCGCCCCGATCCTGACCTTTACCGTGGCCACTCTGGGATCAGAGGTCGTATACTGGTTTGCGGAAAAACGGGGACACGTCCGGGAGGAACTGGAAGCCAAAGCCGCTGAAACGGCCGCTAAACAACAAGAAATCGCCGCCGATGAGCCCGGAATGGCATCGGATATGTCCTGATCACTCCAGCCCCTGATCCTTAAGCCGCCAGCGCCAGAGCCGCCGCAACGTCCCCACATCGCTCCACGGCACGTTAAGCTCCCGCGCAAAATACGAAGTCGCCTTTTCCATCACGGCGTAATCGACGGAGAGCGGTTCTATTTCTGAGAAAAATTTTTTATCCGGCTGGATAAAATGACCTTTTTCGGCGCGCCCCTCATACGCAAGCTGCGCCATTTCGAAAATGCCCGGCGAGGCGCGCTCCAGCTGCTGCAAAAAAACGCTGGGCCGGGAAAGAAACATCCCCGTATTCCAGAGACAATTCCCAAGAGAAAGCAGCATCTCCGCTTTCTTCTCATCCGGCTTCTCGACAAACTGTTTGACGGGACGGCACGCGGTCTCCCCCGGCTCAAGCATGATATACCCGTAATCCGTTTCCGCTGCCGTGGGCGTAACGCCCAGCAGGACCATATTTTCGATCGTATAGGCGATGGACTCCACCACCGCCTTCTCGAACGCCCGGATATTTTTCATACTGTGATCGCTCGGCAGGACGAGCATCAGCGACCCTTGTCCTTTAAGAAAAAACGCGGCCATGGCGATCGCCGCCGCCGTGTTCCGGTGATCAGGCTCAAGGATAATCGCCCGCGGCTCCACCTTCACCCGCGCCAGATGATCTTTGACAAGGCCCCTGTAGCTGTGATGACAGACAATGATCGGCGGCGCAAAGGACCGGACGCGCAGCACCGTACGCTGAAAAAAGGAAAGGCCGCTATTCAGGGAAAGAAAAGGCTTGGGCCGCTTGGGACTGGTCAGGGGCCACAGGCGCCTGCCCTGTCCCCCGGCAAGAATGACGGGCACGATCTCAGGCCGCGAGGTCATCCGCCCCCTGATCCTGCGCACACCCCTTCAGGCGCGAAAGATAATCCGCGTACGCCTTCCCCAGCCCCTCATCAAGAGAAACCCGGGGCCGCCATCCCGCCGAAAAAATCCGTGAACTGTCCATAACCTTACGAAGTACACCTTCAGGCTTGGAAGAGTCAAATTCAATTGCCGCAGGACATCCCACGCAATCGGCTATTATTTCAGCCAATTCAGAAATGGAGATCTCCACCCCGCTGCCCACATTGATCGCCCCCGCCCCGTTATAATGCGTAAGTAAAAACACCAGCGCATCCGCCAGATCGTCGACATAGAGAAATTCCCTCAACGCCCGCCCGCTGCCCCAAACACGCATAGGCTTGCCCGAACGCTTGGCCTCATGAGCCCTCATCAGCAGCGCCGGAATAACATGCGAGCGCGTCTGATCGTAATGATCCCCCGGCCCGTAAAGATTGCACGGCATGGCGGAAATAAAATCGCAGCCATATTGCCGCCGGTAATAGGCACACATCTTCACCCCGGCAATTTTCACCAGCGCGTACGCCTCGTTGGTCGGCTCAAGAGACGCGCTCAGCAACGCCTCCTCCCGGATCGGCACGACCGCCTCGCGCGGATAAATGCACGAGGAACCGAGATACAAAAGCCGCTCGACGCCGTTCAGATAGGCCGAATGAATGACGTTCGTAGTGATCGCAAGATTATCGTAAAAGAATTCCCCCGGATGCAGGGAATTATCAAGAATGCCGCCCACCCGCGCCGCCGCGAGAAGGATAACCTCTGGCTTGTGCGCCTCCATCCAGTCCTGCACCGCCCGCTGATCCCGTAAATCCAGATCGCGGCGGGAAACAGAAAGCAGGGTGACATGTTCCGAAGCAAGCCGCCGCACCGCCGCCGATCCGACCATCCCGGTTTCCCCGGCCACCCAGACCCGCTTGCCCGCAAGCGCGAACGGAACGCTCAGCCAGTCATCTTCCATGCGGAATCTCCCCCGGCCTCGCGCCAGAGCAGCACGCGGTCGGCATTCACCATATCGGCCACCAGATCGTCAAAGTAATAGCGCGGCAGCCAGTTCAGACGGTCCTGCGCCTTGCGCGCATTCCCCAGAAGGTGATGAACATCCTTTGGCCGGAACAACGAAGCATCGACACTCACGAGCAACCGCCCGGTGCGCTTATCCCGCCCCGTCTCTTCCACGCCCTGCCCGCTCCAGACGATATGCATCCCGATCTGTTCGAACGCGCGCTCGACAAACTCCCGCACGGAATGCGCCTGCCCCGTGGCCAGCACATAATCGTCCGGCACATCCTGCTGAAGCATCAGCCACATCCCCTCCACGTAATCGCGGGCATGGCCCCAGTCGCGGATGGAATCCAGATTGCCCAGCTTCAGAACCTCGCGCGATCCCGCCTCGATCCCGGCCACCGCCTTGGTGATCTTGCGGGTAACGAAATCTTCGCCCCGCGCCGGGCTTTCATGATTGAACAAAATGCCGTTGGACGCATGAAGCCCATAGGCATCGCGGTAGGTTTTAACCAGCCAGTACGCCGCCAGTTTTGCTACCCCGTAAGGGCTGCACGGCATGAAGGGCGTATGCTCGTCCTGCGGTGCGGGCGCGCTGCCGAACATCTCGGACGAAGACGCCTGGTAAAGGCGCACCGTGCGCTCCATATCCAGAAGCCGGATCGCGTCCAAAATCGCCAGCGTCCCCTTGGTATTGATATCCAGCGTCGCCGCCGGGGTCGTAAAGCTCACCCCCACCTGCGAAAGCGCGGCCAGATTATAGATTTCATCGGGCCGGACCTGCTTGATCAGCGCCGCCACGCTCTGCGCGTCCGTCACATCGCCGTGATGCAGGGTCATCGAGGCATCGGTCAGCCCCAGCGACGACAGGCGTTTCAAGCCGTCCTGCGGGTCCACGTAACTGTCCCAACGGATCAGCCCGTGAACTTTATAACCTCTGCGGATCAGGAACTCAGCAAGATACCCCCCATCCTGCCCGGCGATGCCGGTGATGAGGGCGGTTTTTTTGAAACCGGACATTGGCGTCTCCCACACGGATACAAGCTGCGAAAACAGAATGCATCATCCATGCCAAAAACGCAAAGAAAAGAATGATATAAGAAAGAAATTTAAAGTATGATCTAAGAGACATGAACCCGATAGACAAAATCGACAGATCGCACCGGCAGGGCCTCGTCCTGCACGGCTTCTGCCTAACGCTGTTTCTGATTTCTCTTTACATAAATTACAACCTCACTGTTTTTGCTCAAATAGTGGCGCACTATACCTATGCTCCGGTCGAACTGGAGAACACCAAAGCGCCCTTGGAATGCCATTACAACGAGAACTCGTATTGCTGGAGCGAACCGTGGTGGTGGATGAATGAAAGAAACACGGCGAGAGAAGAATGCAAACTGGCGATGCCAGAAAACAAATACAAGATAGCTGATAAAGAATATTTACTTAAAATTAGCAACTATACCTATGAACCGCCATGCAAGCTGAAAAAAACGATATACGTTTCCCCGCTTAATCCGTTATGGGCGGTCGCTGATAATAGACTACCGGGAGAAAGAACACTCAATACGTTGTTAAAGATGAGCTTGCTGCTAATGGCATGGATCGGCCTATTTGCCGGCCTTTCCAGCCTGATATTAAGATGCCGACCTTCAGAAATTTTGAGCGCCCTCAATGCCGAAACCAGAAAAATGAACGTCCTAAACAGCCTGATCCTCTCCTACTACACAGCAGCAACAGCACAGATGATTCAATACATGTACGTATACACATTCGATCCTGAAAAAATGGCCTATCATGGCTTTCTGAATGGCGGTTGGCCCGTCATGCTAGGCATAGTGATCTATGCGATCTACTCCCCACTCAGATATATATTCCTCACGCCGTTAATATATTTTCTTGTGAGTTTTGCATTGCCGTTTTTATATTTCTCTCTGGTTCCTCTGGGAGCAGCTTTATTGTTCTTCACCAATGACCCGCGAATTTCAGGGTTTTTATTTTTGATTCTGCATTTCCTGATTATCTCGGCCCTCACAGCGTTTAGGAACAAAAATCATACAAAACCTACCCCTTAACCTTCTGCTTGATCATATAGCCGATCGCCGCCGCGCAGAACGCGAAGAACAGCGCGCAGAGAACGCCGATCACAATATCGTGCCCGTCCAGCACCATCCACGCCCCGGCCACAACAAACAGGAGCGAAATAATCTCCAGTATGATCAGCGTCGGCAGATTATGCGACTTCGCGGAATTCCGGTACGCCTCCCCCACGCCCAGCTTTTCGGTCGAGCGCTCCATCCCCTCCGTCACCCGCCACGTCCAGAGGGTAAACCCGACCATAAACAACAGGACAATCGCCACGTTCGGCCACGGCCCGAAGGAAATCTGCACACCCACCACCACCGGCAGCATGATGATATACATCCGCTTGACGGACCGGCGCAGGCGCTCTTCCTCCGCCGCGCTGCGGATCACGTAGCCCCTCCCCATGATGCCCCATGGATAAAACACGGAATTCCCGGCAACGTCTTTCTTGAAGATCCCGCTGACCAGCCCGTCGAAATAGCCCATGACGCCTAGCCCTGCGCTTCGGGCTGCTTGGCTGCGCGCCCCATCCCCGGCGCCTTGGTCTTGAGTGCCTTGCGCTTTTCCTTGTTGAGAAACGGCCAGAGAAGCTGGTGCGTGAATTTCGCGGGCATGAACTCGCTGATCCCGATATTCACGGGCGGGCGGCGGTCCTGCGGGTTGATGAACGTCCCGAACAGGATATCCCAGAGCACGACGTTCTCGCCGTAATTCTTGTTCCCCTCCTTGATATCGCGGCTGTGGTGCCAGCGATGCAGCCCCGGCGTGTTGAACACATACGAAAGCCAGCCAAACCGCATCTCCACGTTACAATGCGTGAGCATTCCGATAAACGCGGTGACCGCCGCCAGCCATTGCAGCACCTCCATCGGCGCGCCCAGCAGTGTCAGCGGGACCATTCCCATAACGACGCGGTAAAAACTGTCCATGAAATGGAAGCGCCCGGTATTGACGAACCACAGGCGTGTGACGCTGTGATGCACGGCATGAAAGCGCCACAATATAGGGATTTCATGCGCCGTCCGGTGCGACCAGTAGAGGAAAAACTCCGACGCCACCACGGCAAACGCCACCTGCAAACCCATCGGCCAGCTGCGCGGCCACAGATCGGCCCCCAGCACCCCATACCCCTGCGCCGTCGCAGGCGTAAACAGCTCGGACAGGCCGATCACCGAGGCGAACAGGAACAGCGTGTGCACGGTCCCCTTTGTGGTCAGTGTATGCGCGATATCGGCAAACGTCTGCCCGTCCGGTTCCTGCCATTCGCGCTCGTGCGGCATGAACCGCTCAAGGAAAAACAGCGAAACGATCAGCACGATATAGGAAAAAATGAATCCCATGATCGGAAGATCGAACGAAAAGGCGATCCCCGTAAGGGTCAGGCACAGCGAAAACAGCCCCGGCCACGCGGCCCAGGAGAGCCAGTATTTCAGGGGGGATTCATCGCCTTCGGGCAAAGTCTGTACCGTCTGTTCCATCGCTAAACCTTCGCTGCGCTTTTCTGTTGCGCGGAGCCCGCGCCGACCGAATAATAATCCTTATACCACTCCATGAATTTTTTCATCCCCTCCCGCAGGCTCGTCTTGGGCCGGAATCCGACCGCCGCCTCCAGCGAGTCCGTATCGGCATAGGTCGCGTACACATCGCCCGGCTGCATGGGGAGAAAATTCTTTTTCGCTTCGATGCCAAGCTCTTCCTCGACGATCTGAATCAAATCCATGAGGTTTTCGGGCGAATGGGCTCCGATATTGTAGATACGATACGGATCGGCGCTTAGCGAAGGATCGGGATTCATCGCATCATATGAAGGATTTGACTGCGGGATAAATTCCAGTACGCGCTCCATCGATTCAACAATGTCGTCAATATAGGTAAAGTCCCGTTTCATGTCCCCGTTATTGTAGACATCAATCGCTTTCCCCGCGACAATCGCGTTACTGAACTTGAAGTAAGCCATATCCGGCCGCCCCCAAGGCCCGTAGACCGTAAAGAACCGCAGCCCTGTGCAGGGTATGCCGTAAAGATGCGCATAGCTGTGCGCCATCAGCTCCCCGCCCTTCTTCGTCGCCGCATAAAGGCTGACCGGATGATCGACATTATCCTTTTCCGAAAACGGCAGCTTGCGGTTCGCCCCGTAAACCGAGGATGAGGACGCAAACACAAGATGCCGCACACCGTTATGCCGACACCCTTCCAGAACATTCAGAAAACCCGTGACATTGCTCTGCACATAGGCTTTCGGGTTTTGCAGGGAATACCGCACCCCCGCCTGCGCCGCGAGATTGACCACGATCTCCGGCTTGAAGGTGGAAAACAGCGCCGCCATCCCCGCATCGTCCGCCAGATCAAGCACTTTAAAAGTAAAATTTTTGCAGCTCTCTAAAACCTTTAGCCGCCCCTGTTTAAGCGATACATCATAATAATCATTGAGATTGTCGATCCCCATGATCGTATACCCGCCGCTCGCGCAAAGCCGCTTGACGAAATGAAACCCGACAAACCCCGCCGCCCCGGTGACCAGAACACGCGTCATGGCTGGTCCCCTTCCTTCTCCTTGGTCTTCTCAACCATTTCCTTCTGCTGCTCGATCAGGTCTTTCGGCGGAGGCGGCAGGGGAGAACCGTCCAGCTTCTGCTTGGTCGGGTCCACCCCGAGAATCTGTGCAAACAGGATTTTCAACTGCTGCATGATCGAAAATTTTTCCATAAGGTAATCGGAACTGGAGCATTCCATCTTCTTTTCATCCAGCCTCGTCTTGGCCGCCTTAAAGGAAGTATCGCGGAGATCTTCAAGTTTCTCTATCTGCTTTTTATTCTCTTCGGGAACAAAACGCTTGATGATGCCCTCGCCCATCGCCGTATCTTTCTGGCAAAACGCGTTATAGGCATCGACCTGCGCGGCAAGCTTCACCGTTTCGCTCAACGTATCCGCCTCAGCCGGTGGATCGGGCTGGGCGCAAAACGCCTGCCCCGGAAACCCGCCGAGCAGAACAAGGGCCACAAGAAAAATGCGAATTCTTAAACTCATAAAAAGCCTATGATTTTTCAAGCCTGTACCTCGTTTTTTTAGCACGAAAAAGCTCAAAAGGAACAGGGTAAATGATTTAGGCCTGCGTCGCACGCCGCAAGCGGTCATTAATCGCCACCCCGATCCCCGCCTCGGGAATGGGCATCACGGCAATCGCTTTATGCGCGGGCTGATCCAGTTGCCGCATCATGGCAAACAGATTGGCCGCCGCCTCGTAAAGATCGCCCTCCTCGCTGAGATTCCGCAAACTCTCCTCCGGCAGATCCTTGGCCGCCCCGCCGCCGCGTATCCCCATGAACTTTACCGAACCGAACGCCAGCAGCGCCTCCCCCGGCGCAAGGTCGATCGCGTTCATCCGCACGGGGATGGAGGGCGCATAATGTTTCAGTAATTGCCCCGGCGAACGCGGCGCATCGGGATCGCCCTTATCGTAAGACACAGAACGGCCCAGAACCTCGGAAATCTCCTCCGCAGTAACCGCGCCGGGCCGCACCACCGCAGGCTCCCCGGACGAAAGATCGAGCACCGTGGACTCAACCCCCACGCCGCACGCCCCGGCCGCAAGGATCAGGCCGACCTCATCCCCGAACGCCTCCGCCACATGCGCAGGCGTGGTAGCACTGAGAGTGCCGGACTTATTCGCGCTCGGCGCGGCCAGCGGAACCCCGCAGGCCTTCAGAACGGAAAGCGCCACGTCATGCTTGGGAATCCGCACCGCCAGGGTCGCAAGCCCCGCCCCGGCGAGTTCGCTGACCGGGCAATCGTGTGTGCGTTTGAGGATCAGGGTCAGCGGCCCCGGCCAGAACGCATCCGCCGCCGCCAGAGCTTCCTGCGTCATTTCGACAAGGCCGGAAGCCTGCAAGGCGCTATGACAATGAATAATCAGAGGATTGAACGAAGGCCGCCCCTTCGCGGCATAAATCTTCGCCACCGCCTGCCCGTCCAGCGCGTTCGCCGCCAGCCCGTAGACCGTTTCGGTCGGCAGGCCCACAAGCCCGCCCGCTTGAAGAATACGGGCGGCCTCTGTAATGGCTTCCGCGCTGGGAGTCATAATGCGGCTCATGCCCCGAACAAAGCCATTAACGGGCGCAAAAGGCAAGGTTTATGTTCCAATACCCAAGCATCCTAATGATCCATTCTTGTAAGTGAATCAACATCTCCCACGTATACTTCTGCATTCGTCTTCGTCACGCAGATTCCCCACACGTGCTTCATATCCCTCTTCTGGTACACAGCCTCCGGACCAATGATCGCGGCAAGCCTTGCCACGAAATCATCGTATTCGTCCTGACGAGCGCCCGAATATACTTTGATTTCTCCGGACCTTGTTGACCAAATCATTTCATAGGAAAAGATCCGCGGAGGGTTGTAATTGCTTGTTGGATTAAAGATGGTAGGCGGCAGCGCTGCTACAGTTTTGGATGCAAGATACATCCCTGTGAGTGGCTCAAAAACCCGCCCGTCAGCATCGTTGTGACTTAACTGTAAACACTTGCTTTTCAAGCTTTCCAGCTTTGATAACGGTTGCGTAGAAGTCAAAGCAGATTCCGCGCGTTTATCCAGGAGTAAAAACAAAAAAGTTAAAAGTAGAATAAATACAAAAATTACGGAAATTGTATAAAAAACGGGTTTCATTTCTCTGTTAAACTATGACTTTTTTGTAAGCGTCAAGACAAGCTCTAAGGATAACATATATAACCAACGCCCAAAGCCATTAACGGACGCAAAATGCAAGACGTATTGCTCTAAAGCGCCTGACGCGCAGAACTTTGCGGATGATACAAAACCCCGCCCGTCAAAGGCTTCGGCACCCCTGTCGTTCCCGGCTCGGTGAGCGGCAGACCAAGCAGCGACCGCACGGCGAGGTAAGCGAACCCCTGCGCCTCCAGAACATCGCCCTGCCACCCCAGCGCCTCGACCGGCGCGACCGGAACCTGAAACAGCGCCTGCAGCCGCTTCATCAGGAAACCGTTATGCCGTCCCCCGCCCGTCACATACACGGCGCGCGGCGGCTTCGGGCACAGGCTGATCCCTTTCTCGATGCTCCGCACCGTAAACTCCAGCAGCGTCGCCGCCCCGTGAGCATCGGCAAGCTTCTCCACCGCCTTCACATCCCATGCATCGCGGTCCAGCGATTTGGGAGGCTTCTGCACAAAATAAGGATGCGCCATCCAATGAAAGAGCAACGCCTCATCCGCCCGCCCCGCGGAAGCCAGCAACCCGTCCCGGTCGTAGGAAAACCCGGTGCGCCTTGAAACGAAATCATCCAGAAGCGCATTCCCCGGCCCGCAATCGAACGCGAGAATCTCGCCCTCCCCGATCCATGTGATATTGGAAACTCCGCCGATATTCAAAATGGCCAAAAGTTTGTCCAATTCATGCGCCAGGGCACGGTGATAAAGGGGAAGAAGCGGCGCACCCTGCCCGCCCGCCTGAACATCCGCCACCCGCATCTGCCCGACCACCGGAAGGCCGCACGCATCGGCGAGCGCCTGCGCATCGCCGATCTGCCATGTGAATTTCGCGCCCGGATCATGAAAGATCGTCTGCCCGTGAAAGCCGATAACATCGACGGTTCGCGGATCAATATTGTTATCGGACAAAAATTTATCCAAATAGGCGATATGCCGCTCGGTCACTATCTTTTCAGCCGCATCGGTTTCCGACCCCCTCTCACTCTGACCGAGAACGGCCCGAATCACCCCGCGATCCTCCGGCGAATAAGGGTAACTCCCCGCCGCCAGAGGCGTGACCGAAGCCTCCCCGTCGGTCTTAATCCATGCGATATCTACACCATCAAATGAAGTTCCGGACATAAGTCCAATTGCGCTATGGATTTTTTTATGTATCATGAATCATATTCTCCAACATTTATGCAGTGTGGCATGACCACAATATTTTAATTATGAGCTCTTATAAATCGGATTTTCTGAATATTCTGACCGAGCGCGGCTTTATACACCAGTGCAGCGACTTCGAAGGCCTTGACCTTAAACTCTCGACCGGATCGCAAACCGGTTATATCGGCTTCGATGCGACCGCTGACAGCCTGCACGCCGGCTCCCTCGTCCAGATCATGATGCTCTACTGGTTCCAGAAAACCGGACACAAGCCGATCACGCTGATGGGGGGCGGCACGACCAAGATCGGCGACCCGTCAGGAAAAGATGAAAGCCGCAAGATGCTGAACGATGCGACGATCGCCGGTAACATCAAGGGCATTACATGGATCCTCTCCGTTTTCCTGAAATTCGGCTATGGCCGGAATGACGCCAAGCTGCTCAATAACTCCGACTGGCTGGAAAACCTGAACTATATCGATTTTCTCCGCGAATACGGTCCGCACTTCACGATCAACCGGATGATGACGTTTGATTCCGTAAAAAACCGACTGGAACGCGAACAGCCCCTCACCTTTCTGGAATTCAACTACATGATCCTGCAGGCCTATGACTTTCTGGAGCTTTACAGGCGCTATGGCGTAGTCCTACAGATGGGCGGCTCAGACCAGTGGGGCAATATTATTAACGGCGTTGAACTCTCCCGCCGCAAGGACGGCGCGCAGATCTTCGGTTTAACGACGCCTCTTCTGACGACCTCCTCCGGGGGTAAAATGGGCAAGACCGCCGAAGGCACGGTCTGGCTGGATGAAAAAAAGCTCCCCTCGTATGATTATTACCAGTTCTGGCGGAACACCGAGGACGCGGATGTGGGCCGCTTCCTGAAACTCTTCACGACCCTGCCTCTGGACGAAATCGCCAGGCTCGAACAACTGCAGGGACAGGAAATCAACGAAGCCAAGAAAGTCCTCGCCTTCGAAGCGACCCGCATGTGCCGGGGCGAACATGCCGCCGTGCAGGCGCAAAACACCGCCGTGGAAGTGTTCGAAAAAGGATCGGTCGGCGCGGACCTGCCTTTCGTTACAATCGAGATCGACCGCCTGAAACGCGGCGCCAGCGTCGTCGATCTTCTGGTCGAAACCGGCCTGAGCACATCAAAAGGAGAAGCCCGCAGGCTCATTCAGGGCGGCGGCGCCCGCGTGAATGATGTTCCCGTCGGCGCGGTCGAACAAACCGTGAGCATTTCCGACCTCTCCCGCGAAGGAATTATCAAAATCTCCTCGGGCAAAAAGAACCACGCGCTGGTCAAAATCCCGGCCTAGGCGGGAAAATCAGGCTGGAAAACCATTCACTCTGCTCACGGGCTTAAATATAAGGGTTAAGCAGCGGGAGTATGCGAATGTCTGTCTGGGAATTATGGATTGAGAGATATGTTGAGATTGTAGATGGTGAATCTGTCGAAGGAGAAGACTACTCGTTTTTTCCAAAAGAAGACAACGAGGATTATAGAACTAAGGTTCGCCTAGCCGGGAAAGGCGCAGAGAAGGTTTGGACGGTTGAAGCAGCCGACTTCAGTGACGCTTGTACGAAACTTCACAAATATATGGGTTGGCCTGACTACATCCCGGAAGATAACTCCAGTTGAAAGGAGAAAGATCGAGGAAGCTGAGCAACTCAAATGCAAGATACCCGATGAAGCTTATGAGTGGCTTGATAGAACACTCCCGCTGTTTCCTTTGCCGTAGGAGTCATAGGAAAGAATACACATGGTTGCTTATCATGGACAAGAACAGATTGAAAAGGCTCTCTCTTTGATAAGAGAGACTTTTGGGCCGTTTCTAAACTCATGTAGTTTTGAGCTACGCGAAGATGGTCGGTTGTTGTATTTAAGAGTCGATGTTACATCTGATCTAGATAAGTCTAAAAGAGAAACGCTAATGAATTCATTCAAAGATCAAGCGAGCACGTTTCTCCAATCGCACTTCCTTGATGAAAATGGACAAATGCTAGATTTTGGATGGATGGTGAACATCTACAGTAACGAATGGGCGGTAGATGTCGTGCTTCCCGAAGTAATCCTAGAAGAATAATTTGCTTACGTCGAACTCCTATTCAGAAATTTGATTAATTCTGATTTGTCAGGAGTTGGGCTCGCGTCCTGGGTTCTTCCCGTGTCTTGTTCGATTGTTCTCGGATACTCCGGTACTTGGCGCGCCAACACCAAGATCCATTTGCCTTACCTTTCCGCGGAATACCTTCAGGGCAACATCTCGCGTTGCGTCGGAGAGGTAAGGATCAACAGATCGGCCATGGCGGGGCTGAAAATCTCACTCAAACAAAATCCGGCGTAAAATCCCCGGCGTCAGGACCGACAGCGGGTTTGCGGAAATAACCGGGTCCTCCATCTTGCCCTTGATACTGTAGGTCGCGGCGAACAAACTGCCCGACCCCCCGGTAATGATATCGCCGACAAGGGGAATTTTGCCGATGATCTCGTTGATCCCCGACAAGGGAATCACCGTTCCGGAAACATCGACGGTCAGTGCAGCATTATCGAATTTGCCGTCAAACGTCAGCCCAAGCGTATTCCCGGACGTCCGTCCGTCCCTGAGTTCCAGCAGGCTCCCCTTTTTCCGGTAATACCAGTTGAATTCCGTTTCCAGCCGGCTGAACGCAAGCCCGTCATTCTTCAGAACCTCCATCAGGCCCGGCAGCGACAGGATACTGAACAGCTTGGTCATGGCCGGCGCCTTATCAGCCACGAAATCGCGGATTTCCGCCTTCCCTTTGAAGTTACGGTCCCGCACCGTTTTGATCGGCTCGCCCGACACGGTCATTTTCCCGCCCCTCATCCCGTTATAAAGATTGAATGCCTTCAAAAACGCCCCGGCATCGGTAACCTCCATAAAGAACTTGCGCTTGCCCTCTTTGTCCGGCTTGAACCGCAGATAAATATCGCCCTTGCCGACCTTCGCATCCATCTCCAGCTGGTTAAACCGGCCCTCATCGTCGATATCCATATAGAGCTTGGTCTCGCTGAGCGTTTGCTGGTCCGCCGTGCGCATCTTCGCAGCCGTGACGGAAAGGATGGAAGGCGGATCGGCATAATCCTTCTTCTGCTCCTCCGTATCAAGGAACGGTCTCGCATCAAGGAACGGACCGTCGAACAGCATCTTGACCTGCCCGTTCGCATCGATGGTAAAATCCAGCTTGGCATCGGTTTCATCTAGCGTAAAACGCTTGACCTTCCCGCTGCTCAGATATGTATCTTTCCCCTTCCCGCTAAATGCCAGAGACGTATCCTCCAGCGTAAAACGCGGAGCGGTCGCTTTGAGATTTTTGATCTCTTTAAGCTCCTCGTTCTTGAAATAGGCCTTAAACGTTGCCTGCGCTTTTTCCCCGGACGGTTTTTCGTAATCAAACGGATCGATGTAAAAACGGGCCGGGCCGGCATCAACCGAGACGTCGGCAACGGCCGTTCCGTCATTATACGTTGTATAATCGACCCCCAGAGGCACGGAACCTTCAAGAAACAGATCGAGATTGACCCCCAGCTCCTGCCGCAGGTTCGGATCGGCGACGATCTTGGCCTTGGCTTTCGATTTATAAGGCCTCCCCTCGGCGCTCATATATTCTTCCCACTCGAAATCGATATCCCGGTTGTGCAACTGGGCCTGACCGGAAGCGGACACCTTCTTATCGGCAAGCGCAAACGCCAGCGTCGAACCCGTAAGGTCAAGCTGGCGGACGACATTCGGCAGGACATAATCCTTAAGGCTTCCCTTGGCCGTAATGGTCATATCATCCAGCAGGACGGGCTTGCTGGTATCGAAGATCATCCGCAGATCAATATCCGCATCCCCTTTGACTTTCTTCACATCGATATTCTTTTTCTTCTGCAGGGAAACCGGTTCGTTCGAAAGATATGCCACGACCTCTTTTAACGGCCCGTGAAACGTGGTGCTGATATCGGCCGTTCCTTTGCCCACAGCGACAACTTCGCCCAGAACGACTTTTCCGCCCGTGACAGTTAAATCTCCGATTTTCGCGCTTTCAATCTCGGAGGTCAGCGTATCGGTCTTGAGATCGAAATGCCCCGTTCCCTTAGCCTGCGTCACAGGAAACAAAGGCGGACGGTAATCCACCGTCAGATTCTCGTAATCAAAACCCGCCTCGACCTGATCCACACTGAAATCCCATCCCTCGGCCTGTTTTTCTATTTCAGGGCCTTGGGCAGAGACAGACTCGGGCAACGTTTCTGTTGGCGCTACCGTCTCTGCGGTTGGAGCGGGCTGCGGATCAGGGACGGGAGCAGAAGGATCATCCGCAACAGCAGGATCCGCCTCTGCAAGACGGATCGCGCGGATATCTGCAGTCGCCCATATATTATGAAATATGCCGTCGGCCATCTTCTGCACGATCCACCGCTCGCTGCTGTCTCCACGCAGAAATTCAGGCCACAGGGGATCGATGGACGCGTGCTTGAGCTCATCAATCTTCAGCCGGACCGGGCCATGGATCGACTTGAAATCCTCGTTCACAAGATCGGCCCCGGCCTTCAGGGTCACATCATTCAGGGTAATCTGCGCATCCTTTAGCTCAAACTTTCCGGTCGAGCGGACATAAATGGCGCTCAAACTCAAATCCTTGTAGGGGACCGGAGCCTTGGTCACCTTGGGATGATACAGATGACCGGACTTGGAGAACGCCTTGAAAATAAAATGCTTGGGCTGAAAATCCATCCCGAAAGACGTATGGACCAGCGCATTGACCACGAGATCCTGGTCCCGAAGAACGTCAAGGGAAGGCAGCTTTCCGGCCAGAATCATCGTATCCAGATTGCGGATATCCGCCAGCAGGTTAAAGTTCTTTGATTTACGGTCGTAATGAAGCAGCAACCCGAATGAGGATGGCTGTCCCCGCACAGCCGGTAAATCAATAGTCATATCCGCCTTCAGACCGTTATCCGCCCGCGACAGAGAAACATCAAAATCCGGCAGGAACCAGGAAAGCCCGATAATATGGTCCTCGACCATCAGCCGCGCCCCCTCGACCTTCAGGCTTTTGAGCCGCGATAAGGGGTGCCCCTCGGGAGCCTTCTGCTCAGGTTGCGAAAGCGCATCGAGAATCCGGGCGACCACCTCCCCTTGATCGGTATCGTCCCCGGAACTGGAAAGATCCGCACCCAGCCCGATATCGATCGTATTCTCTTCCGTGCGCGTAATCCTGAGCTGCGGCTGCTTGATAATGATTGTTTTAGGCATGACCCGCCCGTAAACAAGCCCGGCCTTGGAAACCGTCAGTGAGACTTCGCTGACAGATAAAATAACCTTGTTATCCTTGTTCAGGATTTTTCCGCCCTTAAGAACCAGATAAACCGCATCCCTGAAATTTGGCCAGAACAGGAAAACCTGATCCATCGCCGCATGATTGCCCGTTTGAGGATCATAAAGCGCGCTCTCGATATATTGTTTCGCGAAACCGATCTCCAGCGGACTCGAGGAAATCCGGATCATGAGCAAAGACCCGGCAACCGCCAGAAAGAAGAACAGCAACAGGCTGACGATCAGAATAAAGCGTCCGGCGCGCGAGACGACTTTAAGGCTTTTGCGGACCACGGGGAGCTCTCCGGCCTGAAGGAACAGAATCAAAAAACTACTATTACAGGACAGGCGCCGCTTTGACCATGATCATGTAAACGTCTTTCAAGCATAACGTGCTTGAACAAACCGGAGTAAAAAATATATAAAGAAAGAGCCAGAAGACCACAGGAGAACGCCATGTCAGAACTTATCCCCGGCAGCCTTGCGCCTGATTTCACCCTTCCGACCGATAACGGCGGGGAAATTACCCTTTCCAGCCTGAGAGGAAGAAAGATTGTCCTCTTTTTTTATCCCAAGGATGATACGCCCGGATGCACCGCGGAATCATGCGATTTTCGGGACAAGCTGCCTCAATTTGAATCGATGAACGTTAAGGTGCTGGGCATTTCGAAATGCAACGTGAAAAAACACGACAGGTTTAAAAGCAAATACGAACTGAATTTTCCGCTGGCGTCCGATGAATTCGGCAATACCTGCGAAAAATACGGCGTCTGGAAAGAAAAATCCATGTATGGCCGCAAATATATGGGCATCGAACGCTCGACCTTTCTGATCGATGAAAACGGCAGGATTGCAGCCCTCTGGCGCAAGGTATCTGTCCCCGGCCATGTCGAGAGCGTCCTTGCCGCCCTGCAGGATCAGGCGGAAGCTGCATAAGCGGCTCTGCCCCCCGGATAAAGAAAGCAAAACGGGCCATCTCTGGCCCGCTCGAATAGAATAATTCCTAGCTTTTTACTGAACGGATCAGGCGGCTTCTGAAACCTTGACCTGAACGGGAACGCCGCCATTGGCCTTGTTCATATGATCGTGAACATGCTCGATCATCAGGTCCGTGCAGTCATGGAAGAAGTGATTGGCGCCGGGAATAAGGCGGTAATCAATCTTGATCCCCTTCTGCTGGTGCAGTTTGGAAACGAAGTCGGACACAGCCGCTTCCGGCACGACGTCATCCCGCGATCCATGCAGAACAAGCCCGGAGGTCGGACACGGCGCGAGGAAGCTGAAATCTTCGGTACTGGCCGGGGGAGCAACGGAAATAAACCCTTTGATCTCTGGACGGCGCATCAGCAACTGCATGGCAATCCACGCACCGAACGAAAACCCGGCAACCCAGACATAGGGCGCGTTCGGGTTGATCTCCTGCATCCAGTCCAAAGCGGACGCGGCATCGGAAAGCTCGCCTTCCCCGCGGTCGAACACGCCCTGAGAACGCCCCACACCGCGGAAATTAAACCGCAAGGTGGAAAACCCGCGTGCCACGCAGGCCTGAAACAGGGAATACGTAATCTTGTTGTTCATCGTTCCGCCATGTTCCGGACTCGGATGCAAGACAAGCGCAAGAGGCGCATTCTTGATCTTGGAGTGGGAATAACGGCCTTCAAGGCGGCCGGCTGGACCGTTCAGAATGACTTCAGGCATAAACTATCCTCTTTTCTTTTACAGCGCTTAACTTAATAAAGCGCTCTGTCCCCGTTCACCAATTGGCCCCGGTCTTAGAAAAACGCGTCAGGCTTCGCGAGATGGTGTTTCCAAAACCGGGTGGAAACCAGTTGATATTTCACCCGCATTCTATATTAAAGAACAGGAATAAAGTCCACTAATTTATGACAAGTCATTGAAAAATAATGTGGATAAGGCCCTTGTGGATTGATGAAAAAGACCCGGATTTACCTCGATTATAACGCCAGCGCCCCTCTGCGCCCCTGTGCCAATGCGGCAATGCAGCAGGCTCTGGGCGACGATGCCGAAGCGGCGCTCAACGCCTCGTCGGTGCATTATTTCGGCCGGGAAGGAAAAAAACGGCTCGAAACCGCACGAGAACAGGTAGCTTCGCTGGTGGGCGCCCCCCCTTCGCAGGTCATATTCAATTCCGGGGCCACAGAGGGGAATAATACGGTCATACAGCACTTTTCCCGCACTTATCCACAAAAGCGGCTGCTGGTTTCTTCGATCGAACACCCCAGCATCCTCCAGGCGGCGCCGCAACTTGAACAGATTCCGGTAAGATCAGATGGCGTGATCGACCTGCAAGTCTTTGAAAAAATGATGACTTCAGGAAACGAAGTCTCGCTCGTTTCGGTAATGACCGTAAACAATGAAACCGGAGCGATACAAAACGTATCGGAGATTTCATCTATCGCCAGAAAACACGGGGCTTTTATGCATACCGATGCCGTGCAGGCCGCCGGAAGAATCCCGCTGAACCTCAGCGAAAGGGGAATCGATTTCCTCACCCTCTCCTCACACAAGATCGGCGGGCCGCAAGGCGTCGGCGCGCTCATCCTGGGCCTCTGCGGGGAAACGCCCAAGCTTCTCTATGGCGGCGGACAGGAAAAAAGCGCACGCGCAGGAACCGAAAATATACTTGGAATCATAGGGTTCGGAGAAGCGGCAAAAGAATCGCTTGAGCGCATGAACCATTATCAGGCCTTGGTGAAATGGCGCGACCGGCTGGAGAACGAAATCCTGCAGATCACGCCTACCGCCATCATTCATGCCAAAGACGTCAATCGCGTGGCCAACACCTCCTTTTTCAGCACCCCCGGCCTCTCCTCTGAAACGCTTCTCATGGCGCTCGATCTCGAAGGCGTGGCGGTCAGCAACGGCTCCGCCTGTTCCAGCGGCCGCGTGGAACCCAGCCATGTGCTCAAAGCCATGGGCATGGACGATAAAATCGCCTCCTCCGCCTTGCGCGTTTCGCTCGGCTGGGCTACGAAAGAATCCGACATTGATGCGTTTATCGCGGCCTGGAAGAAAGTGACCGCACGAATAGCCAAAAAGGAAAACTGATGCCCTCCATCATCGTCATCGAAAAAGACGGAAAAGAGCGGACCATCCCGGCAGAGGAAGGCTGGTCGCTCATGGAAATCGCGCGCGATGCGGACGTTGTGGAGATCGAGGGCGTCTGCGGCGGCTCGCTCGCCTGCGCGACCTGTCACATGGTCCTGCGCCCCGACTGGTACGAAAAAGCCGAGGCCGCCGGAAATGAAAGACACGCCGAGGAGGAGGATATGCTCGACCTCGCCCACGATGTCTGCGAAACCTCGCGTCTGGGCTGCCAGATCCGCATGAGCAAGGAACTGGACGGCCTCGTCTTTGCCGTCCCCGGCGCGAAACGGGACTGGTAAGGCAGGATAGGCATGATCAAACACATCGTCTTCTTCACGGCCAAGGATCCCGAAGATATCGACACGATCTTCACGGCCCTCAAAACGCTTGAAACGATCGAGGGCAACTGGACCGTCAAGGTCAGCAGGAATATGAAAATCGACAAAATTGCCAATGATATCGACATTGTCGTTTATGGCGAATTTCCGGATGAAGAGGCGCTGCAACGCTATAAGGACGATCCGGTTTACCACATGTCCACCCGCACCGTCCGCCCCCTGCGCGATAAGCGTTATGCCGTGGATATTAAAATCTGAAAATCAGTGCCCCCGCAGCCTTCGGCCACCTCATCAGGAGGTACTCAGCTTTCGGAAAAACCCCGATGTGAAAGCATCAATCAGATCGCTGAGCCGATCGCCGAATGATGTCACGCGCAGGGCGCGGATTTCTTCGGGATCGACCCCTGAGATCATCAGTGTGGGAGAATGAAGGTCAAGACCGGTCGTCTTCAGAATCCGGTCAATCTCCTCGGCGGCGCGCCAATCGTTCTCGCGCGTGTCCACACGGTGCGCCTCGGTCAAAATCCGCTGAATCTCGCCGATCCCCTCCTCCTGCAAAAGCGCTTTAAAGTAAGCAATCGACAGTTCGTCCCCTTCAAGCAAGGTCCGCAGGTATCCGACCCTCTGGCTAACAGCCATATAACGGTCGACCGGAAGGCTCTGGTTGGCGAAGGCTTCATGCAGGGCGGCATCTTTATAAGCCTCGATACTGCGGCTCAGCATGTCATAGGCCGGTTGCTCGCCGGATCTCAGGTCAAGAGCGGCCTGATACATGGCCCGCGCAACGGCCAGATCGGCATCGCGCAGCATATGATGATACTCCTGAGAGCTTATCCCCATCACTTCAAAAAGAACCTGGTCATTTTCCTCGTGGCCGAGCAGTTCGAAGCCCGAACGCACGGGATGCCCCGTGTGATACAGCCCTTTTTGCGCCAAAATATAGGCGCGTTGCAGATGTCCGTGAACGGATTCGCCCTCTGAGGGCGCTTTCCCCGAACCTGCGCCTAACTCTTTAGCGCGCGCAAGATGCTCCTGAACGCTTTTATAATTTTTGTAGGAGCTGACCGTTGAATCCGGGGATGACGCAGCCCCTAGGCCGTGGCCGAAAAAGATGGCCCCGCCATCATCCGAACGATACTGAAAAACCTTGCGATCCCGACCCGTGAGGCTGTGCTCGCCGTGTGAGCCGTAGCGACCGAGAATAATTCCATAAACACCTGAATTTGGCACGAGCAGCCCCCACAGCCGAAAAAATGCGTAAAAAATGCAAAAACTAACTTTGGAATAATATTATCTATTATATGTTAAATATTTGTTCTGTCAAATCATTTTTATGAATAATTTGAGCACCTTAAGACAAAATTAATGCTGACGGCTTGAGCGCCGGAATCGCCCGGCCAACCTGAAAACTTGCGAAGGGAAATCAAAAACCTTACAGTCCCGGCCATGAAAAACGGCTTGAACAGTCTTGGAATCTCAAAGCCTCCGCAGGATACGCGCGTTGTCGTCGCCATGTCCGGCGGCGTCGATTCCTCTGTGACGGCGGCCCTGCTGCACGAACAGGGCTACGACGTCGTGGGCGTGACCCTGCAGCTCTACGATCACGGCGCAGCCACCGCCGCGGGCGGCGTGGTCAAATCAAAAACCTGCTGTGCCGGGCAGGATATCTATGACGCCGGCCAGGTGGCCGCCAAACGCGGCTTCCCGCACTACGTGCTGAATTACGAGAGCAATTTCCGCGAATCCGTGATCGATGATTTCGCGGACAGTTACCTGCGCGGCGAAACCCCGATCCCCTGCGTCCGCTGCAACCAGACCGTCAAATTCCGGGACCTGATGAAGGTCGCGCATGATCTGGGCGCCGATTGCCTCGCCACCGGCCATTACATCAAGCGCGAAGTCACGCCGGAAGGCCGTGCCGAACTGCACCGCGCCCTAGATCAGGGCAAGGACCAGAGCTATTTCCTTTTTGCCACAACGCAGGACCAGCTGGAGTTCCTGCGCTTCCCGCTGGGCGGCTGGAGCAAGGACATCACCCGCGAGCACGCGCAGCGCCTCGGCCTCCTCACCGCCGATAAACCGGACTCACAGGATATCTGCTTCGTCCCGCACGGCGATTACGCCAAGGTGGTCAAGAAAATCCGCCCGCAGGCCGAAAAGCCCGGCGACATCGTGCATACGGACGGGCGCGTGGTCGGCCGCCATGAAGGAATCATTCATTACACGATCGGCCAGCGCAAAGGGCTGGGCATCGGCGGCGGCGTCAGTGAGAATAACGACCCGCTTTACGTTCTGGCGCTCGACCCGCAGGCGAACCGCGTCATCGTCGGCCCGAAAGAAGCTTTGGCGCGCACCACGCTGGTCCTTAAGGACTGCAACTGGCTGCTCGAAGACAAAGAAGCCGGAGAACACAAGATAACCGTCAAGTTCCGCTCCGTCATGGCCCCCGTCCCCGCGAAACTCTCAATATCCGGCGATACGGCGGAAATCACGCTCGACCAGCCCCATTACGGCATCTCCCCCGGTCAGGCCGCTGTCTGCTATGAGGGCGACCGCGTTCTCGGCGGCGGCTGGATCACGCTGACAAGATAAAAAAACAAAGGCCCCGGAAAACGGGGCCTCTCTCTTCACAACATCAAGGGAAAAACTACTTCTTCAGAAGGTTTTCGAGAACTGTCGTACGCGAAGTCAAAGCATCCGCCGCCTGCCCGGTCAAGCCGCTGTTTGTAGTGACCCCGTCAACAACCATGGCTGCGCCCGCGGTAGCGCCGTCCCTGACGGCCTGATCCCCAGCCCGGCCAAAATTGGTAATCAAACTACCCAGACGGTCCAGCCAGTCCGGCCCCTTAAGATCCATCAACTGTTTCGTGGTCAGATCAGCCGTTCTGTAATTGGCATCCTGAGAGCACTGTTCCGTAATCAAGGAACGGCGAATCATGCTGGTGGTAATATCTTCAGCAGGAAATCCCTGCGCTTCCATCTGTTCGCGCATCAGCTTTTCCTGAGCCTTGCCGACTTCCGAATCCAAAAACCGGTCAAGCGTTTCAGTATCCATAAAGTTTCCACGCGTACTTTCGCGGACATCGACAAACTGAAGGCGTTCCACATCAACGGTTGTCATAACATCACCTCATAACGTAAACAGCTTAAACCTTTAGGCCTGATAACACAGATCAGGCCAGCCCCATGGTACGATTTACAACCGGAGCAGTATCAATCCGGACGTCAGGAGCGCGGGCACCCGGCCCGTATTGCTCAATCAGCTGGCTTTCGGTCATTTTGCCTTCCGGATTATCGGCATTATCCGCCAGAATATCAGGTTTCCGGCTTCCAAAAGTCTGCGAAGCCTGCTCCGCAAGCAACGCCCTTTGAACCGTCGTATCGTTGGGAGTTACACCCTGTCCGCGGATTTCCTCGTCAAGCAAACTGGCTTGGGCCTGCCCTAACGGGGATTTGAGGAAATCAGTAAGCGTGTTCCCGGCCAGAAAATCGCCGCGCGTACCGATAGAAACATCGACAAAGCTCAGGCTCTCGACATTAACGCTGGAACTGCGGGTCATGCTGCTGCTGTAAGTCATGGATTATCACCCTCTTTTTTCTTTTTAAGACAGTACCAATATAACCAATTTTCCCGTAATTTAGCAACAAATTGGTTTTTCTAACCCCGCATCTTGACAAAAACACCCGAAAAGCACAATAACAACAGCTCAAACTCCCATATTGGGGCTCTGTAGCTCAGCGGTAGAGCAGGGGAATCATAATCCCTTGGTCGGGTGTTCAAATCACCCCAGAGCCACCATTTTATTTAAGTACCTGCGCAGTTTTTTGCCTTATCATGCCGTAATACCCGCCAGAAGGCCCGTACAGAGCGGCACATGCTAACAAGATAGATAAGTTGGTCTGGGTTACCATGAAGAGTAAGAAAAAAGCACCGATAGAACACGAATTTGAATCTGTTGCCCTGCTCTTGCAGGGAGGCGGAGCCTTGGGAGCTTATCAGGCGGGCGTCTACGAAGCTCTGTACGAAGGCGGGGTCGAGCCGGATTGGGTCGCCGGAATTTCCATTGGCGCCGTCAACGCAGCGATCATCGCCGGCAACAAGCCGGAGAACCGAGTCAGGCAGCTAAAAGACTTCTGGGAAGGATTGACCCAGCATCCCGGCAGCTTTCTTGATTCCCTGTTTGAAAACATGGTTGAAAAGAGCGGGACGACGGCACACGGCCTCTGGAATCAGGCCTATGCGAATATGTATGTTTTGGGCGGCGTACCCGGCTTTTTCAAGCCGCACCTTATGCCCCCGTTTTTCTATCCCGAAGGCACGCTCGAAGCGACAAGCTTTTATGAAACCGGGGCTTTCAAAGAAACCCTCGAAAAACACATAGATTTTGACCTTCTGAATTCAGGCAAGATCAGGTTTACCACCAGCGCGGTGAATATCCGCAGCGGGAACTACGTGAAATTTCAAACGCCTGAAACCAGAATCGGCCCGGAACATATTATGGCAAGCGGCGCTTTGCCGCCCGGCCTGCCCGCCGTGGAAATTGAGGGAGAACAATATTGGGACGGAGGATTGATATCGAATACACCTCTGCAATGGGTTCTGGACGAACATGCACAGGATACGCTTATTTTTCAGGTTGATTTATGGAATGCCCGCAACCACTTTCCATTGAACATGACCGATGTCCTGGCCCGACAGAAAGAGATTCAATATTCCAGCCGGACCCGGGCGATAACCGACCACTTCTGCACAGCCCAGAAACTGCGCCACAACTATGCAAAGCTTTACAGCAAACTGCCGGACGAATTGAAGGCGACAAAAGAGGCTAAAATCCTCATGGACGCGTCAGACACCAGCGTTCACAATATTGTGCACCTGATCTACCGTGCGAAGGATTACGAGAATTACGCCAAGGACTATCAGTTCTCTTATGCCAATATGCTCATGCACTGGAAAGCGGGTTACAACGACACGAAGCGCAGCCTGCAACACAAAGAAATTTTCAAAAAACCGGACAATACCGAAGGCATCAAAATCTTCGATGTGACACAAACGTAAACAAAGCAGACTATTTTAACGATATCCCGGCAGCTTATCGGTCCCGGGCCCGACCATCAGACCTTCCCCGCAAAATCAGAAAAACAGGCTTTATTTTTTGACACGGTGCAGCATATATGCTTTTTTTCCGTAACGGAACCACGGAACAAGAGTTTAGATATGACTGACACGATATCTGCCAGGGAGCAGCGCGCCATCGAGCATCTCACCCATTGCCTGACGGAACAGTTCAACATCCCCCAAAGCGATATTCAGGCCTCGATGGTCAGGAGCGTTTCAGGCATGGAAGGCGGTCAGGAAGTCAAACGGGACCATATCCAGTTAACCGTGGCCAACCCCGTAGTCAGTGAAAAAGGCGAAGCCCTCTCTTCCCTGCCCGTGCAGCATAAGCTTGCCGATGAACTGGCCCGGGTCTGGGGCAGTATCGGAAGCCGCCCGCTGGTCACAATCGACATTCCCTATCCGGAGCGCCCGGCGGAACCCGGAGACGAAGGAGAACAAGAACCCCCGCAAGAACTCGGAATGGCGTAACGGCACTTACCAGCCGCCGCCTCCGCCGCCACCTCCGCCGCCACCTCCGCCGCCGCCTCCACTGCTGCCGCTGCTTGCCGACGTCGAAGCCGCGCTGATCGTACTGCCGATACTGCTGCTGAACGAGGCGAAGGAAAACCCGTCCGACGGAGAATATCCATCCGAATGGGAATACCACGAAGGACCTGAATAGGCGCTATGATAGATAGCGCCGGATGTCGCAGCCACAGCCGTGGCCGAAAGCGCTGCAGCAACAGCGAATTTATCCCCCCACTTTGATTCAACGCCGAGCGCAACTGCATAGGGCAGATATTTCTCGTACAGTTCGCGCGACATCTGCGGTGGATCAAACGCTTTGAGAACCTTCTCCTCGACTGCCGACATGTAATATTTGAACCCTGCAATATGGTCCATCACTTCCTGACCCTCAGGGGTCGGCGCTTTCAGGAAATTCTGCATGACGGCCAGAAGATGGCATGAGAGCAGAACAAGCAGAAGAACGAAAAACGATAGATAGGGAAAGGCGACAAAAATACCAACTGGCGCAATCAGTGAAAGCAGGAACGAGACGATGATATGCACGGGCCTGAGCTCTTTGCGCGTGCGGTCATCGCGAAACAATCCGAAAATCCCTCCCACAATTCCGTAACAGATACTGGTGAAGAACAGAATCGCCAGAGCCGAAAGATAAAGGGTCGCGCTGGAAACGGAGCTGAAAAACGCACCCAGATAGAAACTTGTCCCGGTGATTCCCGCGATAAAAATTAACAGCCCTAGAAACCACCAGCCCATATTGAGATTATAAAAACGTTTTTTGCACAAACGCACCAAGGCTGCGGAATGCAGTGAAGACGGCTGGACGAGCGCCTCGTTCCCCGGCTTGATGACAAGGCAGGAATGGATGGAATCGTAAACGATGCGTTCATCCTCGAAGATCGGTTCATGATGGCGCGGGTCGGGGACAGTCCGCACGAGGTTATATGTCTTTTTTCCGCTCTGCTCGATCGTCAGATACCCCTTCGAAGCCAGAGAAACGATTGCGGCGGTAAGGGTCTGGCGTGTGCCTGCAGAACCCATGGTGAGAATATCCGCAGCCATCGCCGGAGAAATACCCTCCGGCGGGGAATATTGCGGAATGATCGGCTTCCCCTTGGGATCGCGGCCGATCCGGTCCCACATCCGGTAATAATAAGCGAAAAGAACGACAAAAAGCCCCAGCATCAGAGGCAAACCGGAATGTTCGCGCAGGAGCAGCATAAAACCCGTCATGGACGGATCAACCTGAACGATACCCTTGGGAAAATTGATCTTAACCGTTACTCCTTCATGTTCCTCCAGCCTTCGCGTCACCGCTATCGTCAGGATCCCATCCTGTTGTTGTTCGGCGCGGTATTCGCCATCAGTGGACAAGGCATATCCTGTATAAACATTATAGTTCAAAGGCGTCGCGCCTCCGGGCAAATACACTTGGACCTTGGCATCCTCAATCGGGAACACCCATCCCGTACCGATGGCGTTCCAGTAAAGCTGATCGAACCCGTCGAAAAAGAAAATCTGCCGTTTGACGCAATACGTGATTTCATAGGTATAGCGGCGACCTGTAGGAAGGTAATAGGACGCATCACCGATATAAATCCGAAGAAACGCGCCTTCATCGGTCGTCGTGTGATAAGGCTCGGTCCGGCCGTCGCGCCGGATCGAACGGATTTCGTAATCCATCGGCAGAACGCCGCCCCCGAGCATCGTGCGGAATAGAGGCAGGTCGCGGTAGATTCCATGCCGGATCTGATCCCCTTCCGCGGTAACGGTAATCGTTTCCCGGATCTCAAGATCGCCCGAACTCAAAACCTTGATCTGGGTATAATAGCCGTGAATGACTTCGGCAGCGAAAACCGGCCCCGGAAACAGAACCAGCCAAACGAAAACAAACAGAAAAAAAGAACGCTGGACCATTTACAAAAAATCACAAGAAACTGTTTTCCACGATCAACACTACCATACTATCCTGAAAGGAGAGGAACGCGTTTTTTAGAATTTGAAAACAAAAAATAAGTATGAGAAAGAACAAGCCTCTTTTACTTCTGCTCTTTGCCGCATTTTTGCCGGGCGCAATCCCGCCCGCGCACGCAACCATCCGCGACAGGATCAAGGAGCGCGTGCAGCAGAGAATGGAACAGCATCAGGAGGAAAGCGCAGGCGAACAAAAAGCCGAAACGCTGACGCTGGGCAGTCGCACAGTCGCCATCTGGCGGCCGGAAACGACGGGACGCGCGCCCCTCATCCTCTTCTCCCACGGCCTGAACGGCTGCGAAACGCAATCGACCTTTCTGACCGGAGCCCTGGCGCAGGCCGGGTATTTCGTGGCCGCGCCGCGCCATAAGGACGCCATCTGCAACGGCAACGGCTTAAGCAGGGCGGAAGAATCCTTCATACACACGGAAAACTGGTCGTCACAGACCCACCGCGACCGCAGGGACGATATGATCGCCGTGCTGAACGCGCTAAAAGAGGACCCGCAGCTCTCTCCCTTGATCGATTTCGACAATATCGGGCTGCTTGGCCACTCGCTCGGCGGCTACACCGTCCTTGGCCTGGCCGGGGGCTGGCCGGACTGGAAAATAGACAACGTCAGGGCGGTCGTCGCGCTCTCTCCCGTATGCCAGCCCTTCGTCACACACGACACCTTGAGCCGGATCGACAGGCCCGTGCAGTATCAGGGCGGCACCCGCGACCTCGGCATCACCCCCGGGATAAAAAAACAGAATGGCTGTTACGATCAGACCGCGGCCCCGGCCATGTTTGTGGAGTTTCAGGGAGTGGGACACTTCACCTTCTCCGACCTGCAGACAAAATCCCACGATTCGATGACCTTCTATGCACGGAACTTTTTTGACCGCTTTATGCGGGGAAAAAACGTTGAAAATCTTATAGATAAACGCCCGGATGTAACCGATCTGCGCAGCAAATAAACCGTCCTGCAGGGTTGACGGCCCCGATATTTTTTCCTAAGAGACAAAACGTTAGATTTAGGGATATGGGTACGGACGCTGTAATGAATGTCGTGCGTTTCTGGCAACACACTGTTGTCGTTTGCTGTTTTTTGCTTGTTCTCGTGGGCTGTTCGACCGCATCCGAAAGCGCGGGACCGTACGCCACCTACTACAAGGTTTCAGCCCCCATTCAATGCGTCCCCTACGCACGCGACGTTTCCGGCATAGACCTGCGCGGCAATGCCTATACGTGGTGGGATCAGGCCGCCCAGAATAATTACCCCCGCGGAAACAAGCCGGCGCCCGGCGCCGTTCTGGTTCTCCGCAACACGGGCAAGCTGCGCTACGGCCATCTCGCGGTCGTCAACCGTATCGTAAGCGCGCGCGAGATCGACGTGACCCACAGCAACTGGGGCAGCGATAAAAACTCCCGCAGCCTTATCTACAGATCCATGCGTGTGCAGGACGTCTCGCCGAAAAACGACTGGTCGCTCCTGCGCTTCTGGAACGGCAAAAGCTTCGGCGCCCCCTACCCCGCCTATGGGTTTATTTATAAAACTTGAGGGTGCATCCCCCTCCTGAATTTGTTACCATCGCGGCACAAAAAACCGCGGAGAAGCCTGCGTGACATCATCCAAAACCTGCTGGATCCTGACCGAAGGTCATGTGGGCATGGAAAGCCAGTGTATCGGCCTGGCCGAAAATCTGGGCCTGACCCCGCAAATCAAACGCACGGCACCGAAAGCCCCGTGGATCTGGCTCCCCGTGCAGGTCTGGCCAGACCCCTTGAGCATGGCTGCGCCGGAAACTCCCCTCACCGAACCCTGGCCGGATGTACTGATCTCCTGTGGCCGCCGCAGCGTGGCCGCAGCCGTGCAAATCAAAAAACTCAGCGGCGGAAAAACATTCGCCGTCCACCTGCAGGTTCCCCGGATACCCCCGGAAAGCTTCGATGCGGTCATCGTGCCCGAACACGACCGCCTGAGCGGACCCCATGTGCTCACCATGCGGGGCGCCCTGCACCGCCTGACCGGACAAAAACTTGAAGAGGCAAAAAAATCCTTCGCTCCCCGTTTCGAACCTCAGGGATCGCCGCGCATCGGGGTGCTGGTGGGCGGATCCAACAAACGGCAGGACTTCACCTCGGCCCTGATGCGTGACTTCGCGGAAAAGCTCAGACAGGCGCAGCAAAGCCTGCCCGGTTCCAGCATTCTCCTGACTCCTTCCCGCCGGACCGGCAAGGAAAACGAGAGCATTTTGCGCGAAGTTCTCTCCGGAACGCATAATTTCCTCTGGGACGGTACGGGCGAAAACCCGTATTTCGGCATCATGGCCTGGGCCGATTTTCTGGTCGTAACCAGCGACTCTGTGAATATGATCTCCGAAGCCTGTTACACAGGCAAACCCGTTTACATCTATAACATTCCCGGCGGCAGCCAGCGTCTGAGACAATTTTCCGAAAAACTGATCGCAGACGGCTACGCCCGCGCTTTTAACGGCGATCTTGAGAATTTCGGACCGCCGCGCCTTGATGAAATGAGCGATCTCGTTGATAATTTGAAGAAAAAACTCCCCTTTTAAGGCGATATAACGTCATATTTTATGCTATAGTCCCCTCTGTCACTCTATTCTTAAGAAGGCCGAACAATGCTGCGATGCATGGAGAACGTAAAAATTTTGACCGTCCTGAGCCTTGTTTTTCTCTGCGGCTGCGTCATTAAATCCAATAAGGAGATTATCCATAATGACGATGCGCTCCGGATGTTCGGCGGCGCGAAAAACCTGCTTTGGGTTGGACACGACGGAGAGAAAATTCTACTGGAAAAATATGAGGACAATTACGACCGCACCTATATGGCGCGCTCTCTGGAGGACCCTTCCGACAGCCTTCTTGTAAGGTTCTACAAATGGAAGGACTCAGATCTCGTCCCCGGCGAAGACGTTTATATCGTCGAGGGAATAACAAAAGAAAAAGGGAAAGACGTTTATTACTTCCAGCTTCTGACTTTCGATACGACAAAAAGCGTATGGACAAACTGGAGTTACAATCCTCCTGACAATAACGAAAAGCTGGTCGAGAATCTGGACGGCCTAAAAGAAACATTTAAGACCATGATGAAAGAGAAATCCTTTTTGCGCAAAGAACTGCTGGTCTTCCGCGCAGCCACGGAATTTACGGCGCTCGAAGGCTCAAACGGGCAGGATTCAAAATCATCAACCT
Source organism: Alphaproteobacteria bacterium (assembly GCA_020443295.1). GTDB lineage: Bacteria > Pseudomonadota > Alphaproteobacteria > Micavibrionales > Micavibrionaceae > JAGNKE01. Next base: position 60,805 of record JAGRIJ010000049.1, read on the forward strand.
CCACTAAAGGCGGGCAGTAAGAACATGCAGGCTTCGTGCCCGCAACTCAATGACAGCCGGCCCCTGTGAGAAGAAATCCCCGTCGATCTGAATATCGTGAGGTGTGCGAAGCTCCAGTTTCCGGATAGAACGCGTTACAACGTCGAAACTTTCCTTGCGCGCACTTAACAAATACTGGATCACCGTAAAAAAACGCCTCCTGGGAAAGACGATCACTTCGAAAAGCCCGTCATCGAGGCGTGAACCGGGAGAGGCCTCAAAACCGCTGCCGTAACTGCAGGCATTCTGCACAAACGCATAATACCCGAAAAGAGACTCGCCCGTATCTGTGATCGCTTCAATGCGCGGAAAACTGTACCTCACCAACTCTCTTAAAGCGACAATAAGATAAGAGAACGCGCCCCACTGGCCCTTCAGGCGGCGATCGACCAGCCGGACCACATGGGCGTCAAATCCAATTCCCGCCATCATGGTAAAATAGCGCCCGTCGATAAATCCCAGATCGATGATTTTTCGCACATCTTGACCCACAACAGCGCACGCCGCTTGAATATCAGAGGGAATCCCAAGCTCCGCAGCAAACAGATTGGCTGTGCCTGCAGGAATAATCCCCAAGGCCGTCTCAGTGCCTGCCAGACCGTTCACGACTTCGTTAACGGTGCCGTCGCCCCCAACCGCCACCACCGCGTCAAACCCCTCTGCCGCGGCCTGCCTGGCCAGCACAGTCGCATGGCCGGGATATTGCGTCCCTTCAAACTCGGGCTGCACGCCCTGCCCACGGAGGCCCCGATCGATCCGTTCGCGTAACTCGCCGGCGGACAGATCCTCCTTTTGAGGCAACTTAAGCATCCGCCTGAGGAAAAAAGGAAGATGAACGCCCTGCCCCGCCCCCGGATTCATAACGACAAGAACGCGCAAAACATCCCCCTTAAAGAAAATGGACCAGCAAAGCGAGATAACATACACGAAAATGACCCGCTATCACACGGAAACAGAAGAAAAAAGTCTCTCCCACACGGCTCGCGCTGCTTGTAGAGCCCGGCGACCTTTGCTAAAAAGGCAAAGGTATGGATGACAGGAAAAGCCGATGCACATCATTCTGAGTATACTGGGCGCTATCGTCACGATTTTATTTTATTTGAGCATCATGAGCCGCTCCGGTCTGAATTTCAGATGGCTGACATGGCTGGACCCTTTCGCGTGGAATCGCCGCCGGAAATGGCAACAAACCCTCAACGCCGACCCTGCCTTCACGATCAAGGACCCGATGGAAGCAACGGCCTGCCTGCTGTTTGTCGCCGCAAAATGCTCGGGCGAAATTTCAAGGGAACAAAAAGAAACGATCGTCCGCCTTTTTGAAGAAGAATTCCACATGAATGAAACCCGGGCTCGGGAACTTCTGACCTCTTGCAGCTTTATGATCCCGGACGAACAAAAAATCATAGACCGGATCGAAGGCTTTCTGGAACCGAGCCTGCTGCATTTCGACCAGCACCAGAAAGACGCAGCCCTTGAACTGCTCGGAAAAGTCATTACCTGCGAAGGTCAGCCGACTGAAAAACAAACGGAGCTGGTTGAAAAAGTAAAACTTCAGTTCTTCGGCCACCCTCGTTCTGAAGAAAACAAATGGGGACACGGATCATAATCCCCCCGCATCAGTGCTTTTTTTGCTCATCTCTGAGAGCTTGAATCTCGTCGAGGATTTGATCGGCCTCTTTCTGGTATTTCTTGTTCCTGAAGACAAGATTCCCCGTTTCAACATTAAGAGAATACAGCTTTGAGTGCACGAAATAGAACTTGAGCAGTTTCTCATAGGCTTGAATCAGCTGGTCCTCTTTTTCGAAGTAATCGACAAGACTGCTCATTTGATCTTTTTTCATGTCTTCCCAAGTCGATAGCAGATCTTTTTTAACGTCTTCAGGCTTATCGGCCAAAAGCGCGTCAACGACCTTGTCCGATTTCGGAAAGATATTAACGATTTGCTGCCCCTTCTTCCTGAGCATCGGCGCAATATCATCGCGAAAAGTCTTGTAGCTTTTTTCTGCGTTTTCGGTTCCGTTGAGATTATAGGGATCGGCAACAGCTTTAAGAATCCTGCGGTCCTTTTTGTATTCGCTCGTTTCTTTATGAAGGTCTTTAATGAAATTATTCAAAAAAGACTCGAACTCCTTGGCAAAACGCTCATTGGGAGAGAGGTCCTGAAGATTGGGAGAAGAAGATTCGGCGGCCTGATTCTCCGGTGAAACAGCCGGATCGGTTGGCGTGTCCGCGGCAGGCCGGGATCCGCCGGGAGGCGTCTGCTGCTGAACAACAACGACAGGCGGCCGGAGATTGGTCAAAATCCCAAGAAAGAAACTTCCCGCCAGCAGCAGGGCCAGAAAAAAACCGGAAAAGAAGTAAAAATAAGCCTGATTTTTGCAGCTGAACATGCACTCACTATAAGCTGAAAAAACAGATTTTCAAACGGATAGTAAGAAAACAAAAACCAACAGAAACTATATGGGCGCTCCGGCCCGCATATCTTTAATGAGTTGCGTCTGCTCGTAATTGATCTTCTTTAACTCATCGTAGAGCTTGGCATACATGCCGCGAACGCTGGCATCGTAGAAAGACAGGTTTTTATATTCAGAACTGTAATAGTAGCTTCCGCCCCTTTCCAGAATGAATGTGACAAGCTTCTGATAGGTCTTAAGAAACTTGGCCTGCAAATCGAAATACTTGTTTGATTTCAGGATGAAATCCTTATGCGCACTCTCCGCGACTTTCTCAATGATTGCCCGGTCCTCGGGGGAGAAACCGTCAAGAGAGGTTTTAAAATCAGTCTGGTAGGTATCGATATACTCATTCATTTTCGTATAATTTTCGGTCACAGCGTCCTTGGCGTTGTTCAGGTCTCTGCGAAACTCGGTGCTCCGGCGCGTCACTTCAAACTTAAAGGGCTCCAGCAGTTCAAAAAGGCGCTCTTTATACGTATTGTCGATATCCGCAAAACCGAAAAGAAGCACGCTAAGACTATAGAGCCGGGCATCAAGCTTCTCGGCTTTTTTGGCTTCTGCGACTTGGGAAGAGAAAATCCTCGGAACGACTGGATCAAGCGTTTCCTCTTCGGCAATCTGGGGCTTGGGAGTGTACTGCCCCTTGATCTGGGCAAACGCGCTGTGCCCCATGGAAAACGGAACACAAAAACAGGAAACTGCAAACACAAACCGATACAAAAACTTCATACCAAGAATAATCGCACGATCCGCAGAAATTATCAATATTGCTTTGCCCCAAAAGACCTGTAACTTGTGGCTTTATCTCAATTTTAAGACTTATTCGGCCGCACGTCTCAAATTCCGGGAATCCTCGTGATCGTCCCGGATACGGGCCAAAAATCCGCTGACAGCCTTCTCCAGACCGTCCGCCAGCTGTGCGATATCGTCCGCGGAGGCATTCAGCATCTGGGCCGCATTTCCCGTTTCGCTGGCGGCAACCTGCACATTCCCGATGACATTTGAGACCTGCTGCGACGCCTCGGAAACCTCGCTGATATTGCGCGTAATCTCCGCAATCACGGCATTCTGCTCCTCGACAGCCCCCGCAGTGCCTGCAGAACTGGCATCAATATCCTCAATATTGGTGATAATCTCCTGCATCGCCCGCACAGCCGAACCCGTAGCCCCCTGAATTTCGGTAATGCGGTTCTCAATCTCCTCGGTCTTTTTGGCCGTCTCGTTCGCCAGCTTCTTGACCTCATCCGCAACGACGGCAAACCCCTTACCCGCCTCTCCGGCCCGCGCGGCCTCAATCGTGGCGTTAAGCGCCAGAAGATTCGTCTGTTCCGCGATATCCTTGATGGCCACGACAACCTCGCCGATATTCGTGACAAGGCTATTGAGTTGATCCACCTCTTTGCTTGTACGGCTGGCATTGGTCGAAGCCTGATTGGCTTTCGCGGCCACGTCGGTAATCTGGTGCGAAATTTCCTGCGCGCTTGCCGTCATCTCCTCGGTTGCCGAAGCCACCGTCGCCGCGTTGGCGCTGGTTTCCTCGGATGCCGAGGCCACGGATGAACTCGCCTCCTGTGCTTCCCGCGCCGTATTCTCCATCGTCCGGGCCGCTCCCTGAAGCCTTTCGGCCGCCACAGCCAGATTCTGGATCGATCCGCCAACCTCCGCGTCGAACCGGTCCGCAAGCTCGGCCATCATTTTCTTCTTCTCGATCGCCGCCTGACGCTCGTTCTCTTCCTGAGCATCCCTCAAACGCTTGGCTTCAAGACCGTTCTCTTTGAACACCTGAACGGATGCAGCCATGGTTCCGATCTCATCCCCTCGCTCGCGCCCCGGGATTTCCACGTCGAAATTCCCACGGGCCAGATCGCCCATCGCCGCTGTCATGGCTGAAATAGGGGCCGCCAGCCGGCGTGAAAAGAAAAACCCGATCACCGAAGCGACAGCCAGAATGAGCAGGGTCGTAACCAGCGCCGCATTGCGCATATCGTTAATCGGCGCCCGGATATTGGCCAGACTCTCTTCCGTCAGGATCACCCAGCGCGTCCCCAGAAAATCAAGAGGGGTATAGGACGACGCAACCTGAAGACCGCGGTAATCCGGAACGACGGCATATCCTTCCTCCCCCTTCAGCCCCGCATCGATATGAGGACCCGTAACCTTGGCCTTAAGAATCGTGGATGTACCCTCCGGAGCAAAGACGGAATCATTCCGCATCAACCCGTCAGCCCCGATAATATAGGCGCCGATTTTTGAGGCATGATCGGCGCCGGATTGTTCGCTCCCGCCCCCGTTCATGATCTTATTGATACGGCTGATCGGCATTTGGAAAGCAATAGCCCCTTCGAACGATCCGTCCGGCCCGAGAATCGGCTGGGCGATAAAACTCGCGGGAACGTCATAGCTGGGCTTGTAGGGCCGGAAATCAAAAAACGCCTGATAGCCGTCCTCCGCGTGATCCCGAACCGCACGAAACGCATTTGCAATATCGGTGTCCTTCCACGGCCCGTTATTCATGTTGGTGGCAAAATCCAGCTCTTTGAAGACCGTATAGACGATATTCCCGCTCTTATCGAACAGGAAGATATCGTAATATTCACGCGTTTGCTGCACCCTGTGAAACCAGGGGTGATAGGTCCTGTGAAACTGGTCGTAAAGCGTCCCCTCCACAGGTCCGTCATACTTATCCTTTTCGCCGACAGGATTGGGATTCCGGCCGGGCACATTGTCGGGATTAATATAAAGGGATTGCAACCTCTCGGTCTGATTGACCGTCATATCCGCCCAGCCCGCTTTAAAATCGCGCAACGCCTGCCGGACATAATCGCTGTGCGCCATGACAGTCAGATCCTCGCTGATCGAGCCCATATAATTATTGAGAGTCTCGGTCCGTGCCTCCCCCAGCCCGACAAGGTTTTTCTCGCTGGCGGTCAGAGCGTCCGCAGAAGCCTCCTGCACGATGAAATACCCCGTTACCCCGGCAGAAAGCGCCGCCAGAACGGTTATCAAGAGAGGAAGTTTTTGTGAAATTTTCAAGTTAGCCAAGCTCATGGCATGCTCCTCATACTGAAGAAAATTTGATCAGGAAAGCCTTCTGGCTTCCTGTATAAAAAAAATCAGAAACTCCGCGACAAACCAAAGACCAGACGGGCATCACAGCCGTCCGCGCACTCGTCCGGCTCGTCCAGATCGGTGTCAACATACTGCAGGGACGCATCAAACCCGTAAAGGCTGTAGCCAAGCCCGAGCGACCAATCGTTATAATCCTCAATCCCCAAGGCCGCATTGTCGTCGATATCCTGATGCCCGAGATGCCCGGTGACCGAAAGCCCCTTGAAAACGGGCGCATCAAAAGCCAGAACGTAATATTCGGCATCCCCGCTATTCGCAAAAAACTCGGGCGAATAGTTAAAGGACGCCGTCAGGGCCACGACATCGAAATCATAACCGATCGAAGCCGCAAACTCCCAGTAATCGTAGTCCAGCGAATCGTCCGCGCCGGGATAAGCGTAATAGATCAGCCCCAGATCGTAATTCAGGCCGCTAAACTGGTTGGAAAATCCGGCGAAAAGATCAACCTCAAGATTGGCCTCGTCCCCGTCGTTAAAATCGACGTTCGACCCCCACACCCCGGCATACAACCCGGACGTGTGGTTAAGATCGACACCGCCCTGCAGCGCCGCCCCTTCGTCCGACTGGCTGATACCGCGGAATGAATAATCTGTCACAAAGCCGAGATTCCCGGAAAACGTAAGGCCGGAGGTCGCCAGAGGGTTCTCAGCAAACGCCTGTCCGGGCAAAAACACGCCGGAACAAATAAGGCCAAGTACACGCAAACTATTTTTCATGGCTCAACTTTCGTAACTATTTAAGGAATCGGAACACAGATTGAAGAAGGATAATACGACTCAAAGTCTAGCGATAAAGTCATCCCCCCTCAATTCAGGAGCATACAAAAATCCGGATTTTTGCACGAAAATCTTTTTTACAGAAAAAATCGCGGGGCTTATATCATTCTAAAAAAACAAAGAATTCTTGCCAAAATAAAAACATACAAAGAAATCTTGTATTATATTGAAAGTTCAAATAATCTTGACCTAAAATAAGACGTAAAAGCGCGTATTGACTTCAACTTGCTGGGGTGGAAAAACAATTGCAACTTTAGCTTGATTGCGGGGTTCATTTTCCCTAATTTGTTAATTTTTCTAAAAACTCTATACTATTTGCTTCGAAAAAGAATTTTTGTTTAAATTTAAAATTTTGAAATTGGTAAAAAAAATGTCAGACGAACAGGAAACAGAAGAAACCTTCGTTGAAGAAGCAGCCCGGCTCGCTCGGGAAAGACAAGAAAACGGAACGAACGACGAAGACGCCGACCTTAAACTGGCCCTGGCGACCCTGAGAAAGATCGCCGAACGGCCGGCCAGGGCCCCGCGCGGAGTAAACGACACGTGGGGCTGGTGCGTGGGCAACGAACACGCGCCCGAACCGGGAACGGAAACCCGCGACGAGGTGATTTTCAGAATTCGCAGATCCTATGGTGCTGTGCCCGGCCCAACCCCGCAAAACAGGGACGACAAGGAAAAAGGCGCATTGGAAACAATTACGGCCATGCTCGACAACATGGGCAAACAGCCGAGTTTCGCAAGGCACGACCTTAAACGGATCGTCAAGGTCCTTGAAACGATTATCGCCGACCGGATCGGCCCCGGTGACGATCCCTCCGGAAAATCCTCCAAGTACATCATTCTTCCCGGCGAACACACGGGGCCGGAACTCTCAAACTTGCTGGCGTCCCCGGTGACCGAAGCGGTCAAGGCGCCCAGCGACTATGTCCAGACAAGATCCAAAAGCCATCCCGAGCTTGCAAGGCTCGAAGAGCAATACGGCAAAACCCAGGTCTACGTTGAGCTACAGCGCATTAAGCTAGGCATGCTGCCTTTGAACGAAGACATCGCCAAAGCGATTGCGGAAATTGCCGAAGACGTTAACGAACCGATTGCAGAATTAGAAGAACAGGGAGCCCCAGCCGCCCTAGCGCAGGCTGGAGACAAAGCCGCCGCCAAGGAACAAATAGAGGCGGCTCTATCCCAGGCCGGACCGCAAACCCAACTCGCCGATATTTTAAGAAGGGTTGCTGAAGAAATTGACGGTCAGACAGCTATAGCGAACCTCGGAACCCCGACCGAAGCGCCCCCCGCAAAAGACCCGAGAAGATTTTATCGGCAGGTGGATTTTACCACTGAAGACGGGGTCCGCATTACCACCAACCCGGTATGGGCACGCATCAGAACCGAGCATTTTGACTTTATCTTTATGCGCCTTCAACTCGCGCTGGATAAACGTAACAAGCCCCAGACGATACTCGAAGAAGCCGAAAAAGGCCCGTATTGGCCCTTTACGCCTGAATACGTTGAATTTATCACGGAAGCCGAAAAAATCTATTCCGAGAAAAAAGCCCTGGCAGACGAACGCATAGCGGCAGAAAAAGAAGGACCCATTACCTGGATGTCGCTGAAATGGTCAGACCACGCCAAAGGCATACCGCAAAGGATGGCAGACTGGCAGTTTCACCGATGGTCGAGAAACTTTCTTCTGCACCTGAAGCAAACGGAAGGCATAGCGGATTGGGACTTGCTGGACGATCTGAAAAAGTGGAATAGCTGGGGCGTAAAAGGCCCGAAATACGAAGAACACGGCCCGGCCTAGCCTATGCAGGGATAAGTTTTATAGAAAAACTAAAGCAAAATAAGCTATAATGCTTACGGTTGATAAATGACTCGGGGTGTGAAGTGACAAGCAGCAAATTGCCCTCAAATTTGACGATAGGAGTCCCTGTCTTCAATGAAGAGCAGTCGCTTCCTGATTCTTACGCATCACTGGTTGAGGCCATCCATCACCTCCCCCGCAACGTAAATGTTGAAGTGGTTTACTGCCTGAATGGCTGTACGGACGGAAGCGAAAACCTCCTTAGAAACATGACCATAGCCAGCAGGCGCATGGAAAACATGGCGATAATCGAATCGGCCACCGGAAAAATGAACGCCCAACTGGCCATTCTGGCACAAAGAAACTTTAAGGACGCCCCGGTCTGCTTTGCGGATGCGGACACGACGATGTCACCATCAACCCTGATAGCCCTCTACCAGAAACTTGCATCCGATCCGCACTGCCAGGTCGCCTACGCCCGGGTTGAACCGCATTACCCCGGCCAACCGACCCCTTTCCAGGATTTGCTGCTGTCCCACTACCTTTATAGGAAACACCAGCCCCCGAGAAACTACATTCACGGACGGACATTCATGATGCGCGACAGCGGCTTGCTCGAACACATGAACGACGGTCTTGGGGAACGGCTGGAACAGGTGCGCAGCAAGTCTCCCGAATATATTTCTTTTCTTGGCCTGGAAGATGGCCCCAAAATCGATGACATCTACCTGTCCCGGGTAATCGTCGCAGAATACGGCCTGAACGCAATAGCCGAAGTAACTGATGCGGAAGTGGCCTTTCATCCTCCGGCCAATTTCGAAGACTACATCCGGGTCATGGAAAGAACATTAACCGAGATCAAGCGCCTCGATGTCCTGTATCCCGAGCACGCGCACTTTCAGGACACGATTTTCCGCCGGGACTTTGACACCGTCAGCCCGAGCTTCCCCGAAGGAATGCGCCGCAATCTGCTCTTGCTAAGGGAACTCGAGAACGGCGTGAAAAAAAGAATAGAGATGTCCCTAGTCCTTCCAAGCAGCTGCCAGGATCATGAAATCGCCCGTCAGCCTTGGGTCAGGGCCGGCTCAACGAAACAGGCCTTTGGAAATGGAGGCCACACCATAACCGAAGAAACTTTGGGATACCCTCCTCCGGCAGGAAAGAACCAGATTATCTTGCCCCCGGAAGTTCCGGACCCGACCGGCGAACAAACGGCGCATCATGAAAGCCCTGACCGCGACGATGACAGCGCTCCAAGGCCGGTTCATTAAGGGAGATCAAAAATGAGCGAACCAGATAAATCAACCTTTATCAATCCTCCATGGGAAGTGGTAGAAGGCGGGTTGCTTGTAAACGGCAAAGTTTATACCAAGCTCAATCTGGCCTGCGGTGTTCCTCTGGAGAAGCATTTCCCGGAACCATGGTTGAACATTGACGCCCAGCCCGGTGCGGCCGACCTTGTTATGCCCATACAAAACCTTCCTGAGGAATGGGAGGGACTGTTTGAGGAAGTCCGCGCTTCGCACGTGCTGGAACATATCCCCCTCAACGACGCATCCGGCGCCATGAAAGAATGGAGCCGCGTAACTGCCCCCGGCGGAAAACTGCGGGTCTGTGTACCGGATCTGGCCCTTATTGTAGAATCGTATTTGCAGGGAAAAGACCGCAAGGGGTACAAAGCTTTTTCAGTAGAGGACACCACGCGTATGCTGACCCAGATTTTTGGGCGCGGATACGAAAGTCCGGATATGAACCCGTTTATGCGCCATCACATGGTCTATGACGAGGCGATGCTCCGCCGGATGTTCGAATTGACCGGAGAGGCCGCAGACATTCAGGTTTACCCCGTGGAAGAGGACCCCTCTCAACTCTTTGATCCGCCTATCAAAAATGATGCGAGTAATCCGGCTTACACTTTGAATATGTTTATGGTAAAAAGACAAACAAACGACCCTGCCCCGGAGAGAGAAAGAATAATGGATATGGGAACAGGTCTGGGATAAATGGGAAGCGCCGAAAGGGAAGAAAAAAACATTGATGGTCCATTTCATCAAGCCGGAGCCAGCGGTTCCGGAGAAATGGCTGACGTGGATAAGCCTTCGCCGTTCAAATTCCGTGCCTACTCATCTCACATCCCTGAAGACCGGATTACGGCAGTTCTCCTGGTCCCTTTTCTGCCTGACGGGTCGATCGTCGCCATCGAACACTCCAAACGCGGAATAGATATCCCCGGAGGCCACAGGGAACACACGGACCAGTCGAATTTCGAAACCGCCCGACGTGAGTTACTGGAAGAATCCGGCGTGGAAATCGGACAGATGATCCCCTGCCTGATCATGGAATCCTCCGGATATGACGGCGACGACACCGAGCCTTCCTATATGATCGTCATGACAGGCGTGGCTCACAAGATCGGGCGCTTTACCCCCAGTAAGGAAATTATAGCGCGTCATTTTCTGAGTCCCGAAGCATTTTTGCAAAGCTATGGCGGACCTTATGAAAAGGATATGGCGTTTATTATCCAGACCTCATTGCAGACGATCAGTGACAAACACGGCGCTGCACCGGAAGGTTTTGGCTGGAATTAATAAGTTATAAGATATTTTTATTATGAACATTGAAGAAAATGAAGTTCTCGTCGAATTTTATTTCATGCGCCATGCGGAATCGATGGCCAATCAAAAACGCATAGCCAGCGGCACCGGATCGGACAGCAGGCTGAGCGAGACGGGAGAACAACAGACAACGCTGGCGGCAGATTTTCTCGGACAGGTCGAACCCGGAATTTCAAGCGTCCATCACACGGATATGCACCGCGCTTTCCAGTCCGCCTCTGGAGTGAATAAAAGCCTGAACGTACCTCTGGTCACCGCAGCGGCATTTAATGAGCAAATGCTCGGAGAATGGGAAGGCGCCTCATGGGACGAGGCTGTCATCCATTTTCTCTCAGGAGAGGACCCGCCCAACGGCGAGAGCTACGCCGATTTTCATGACCGCATTCTTGCAGGACTGAAAGAACTCGCGGATAAGAAATCCCCGGACGGAAAAATACCCTTAATCGTTTCACACGGGGGGGTCTGGCTGGCCATTAACAGGATGTGCGGGGTAAAGACCCAGAAATGGCCGGAAAATTGCGATATCTTCCGGGTAAGACTAAAAGGAAGCTGGGAAAGCCCCACTCTGGAAACCGAGCACGTTTTTCAGCTTCCATCTGAAGAAAATCACTCAACCCTCACAACCTAAACGAATATTCCCCAAAACATCACGGGGATCGAAAATTCTTTTGAACTGTCCCGCCACACCCTGCACCTCCTGCGGCACATACTGGTGATAATATGCCTGATTGGCCGGACCGATCCCGTGTTCGGCGCTGAAACTGCCGCCATAAGACCGCACCAGCAATTCATAAACCGCCTGCCGTACGGCCCGCGCTTGTTCAGGATCATAAGGCCCCGCCTCCGCCGTCCAGACCAGGTTGAAATGGTCGCTCCCATCTCCGCAATGTCCAAAATCGCACAACTTCAGAAACGGAAATTCCTTTTTCAGCAAAACCTTAGCTGCCGATTTAAAAGTCCAGAGTTGAGATCGTGAGACAGAGATATCCAATCCAATAACTTTTCCTTCATGCCTGAGCCCTTCGGAAAGATGATGCCGCAGGGCCCACAACCCTTCGGCCCTCCCGGTAACGGCATCGATAATGGGTTTACCTCCCTGCTCGTCATAATGGGCCATGACAAACCCGACAAGTCGGTCTTCCAGATCGCCCCCCTCTTCCGTACTTTGCGAAGACAGCTCGATCAGCAGCGCATATTCGGGTATTTCCCCGCCAAACGGGTTCGGCGTATTGGGAACATGCCGGATAGCGTAATCCATGGCATGACGCGACATCCCCTCAAAGGAGGTCAGCAGACTTCCAAACTCCCGTTCAGCCGCCATCAGGATAGTATTGACCTCTTCCAGAGAGCGCGGAACCGCCAGAACCGTGGCCCTCTGGACCGGAACAGGGGCGAGCGCGACAACCGCAGCCGTGACCACGCCAAACGCCCCGCCCGTGCCGACAAATACCTGTTTAAGATCAAGCCCGGTATTATCTTTGCGCAGATCCTTGAGCAGATTGAAAATGTTGCCCTGCCCGTCGACAACCTCCAGCCCGAGAAGATTGTGCCGGACATCCCCGTAACGGATCAGCCGACTCCCCCCCGTATTCGCGGCCACCATCCCCCCCAGCATGGGATCGGCCCCCAGATCGATCGGAAAAAACAGCCCGTGCGCCCCCGCCGCTTCGTTCAGAGCGGAAAGCAACACCCCGGCCCCGGCCGTCGCCGTTCTGTTGACAGGATCAATGGAAAGCGGGACCTTCAGCCGCTCCAGCGAAAGCACAATCTGCGTCCCGCTCTGATCGGGAACAGACGCGCCCACCAGCCCTGTCACCGCGCCCTGTGGCACGATTTTCAGGCCCCGGACCCCGCAGACACGAACAACAGCAGCCACCTCCTCGGTATTCCCCGGACGCACGATAAAAGCCGCCTTGCCGTTTTCATACCGCCAGTCCTCCTCATATCGGACTTTATCGGCAGGGGAAGTCAGGACATGCTCAGCCCCGACAATCTCAGAAAAACTTTGAATAGGCTCATTCATAGGCGCAGTGTGACATGGAATCGCCTGAACGCGAAGCGCAGAGGCGCAAGAAACAAACAAAAAGATATAGAAGCACCAAAAGCCCCGGCTCACACAGGGGCTTAAAGGTGCAATCTGAAAGGCCGGAAATTCAGGACCCGGCCTTGAAATTCTTAGTTATTCGCGAGCGTATCCAGAACGTCGTCGATACCTTGGGTATTCTCGACAATCGTCTCGTCGACCGTTGTGTCGTTATCGCTCGTTGCGGTCTGGTCTCCCGTGGAGTCCTGAAGGATATCAACACTTGCGCCTTCCGAGTTGTTCAGGATGATGCAGGTATTGTTCGCCGTCGCCGACGTATCCCCGTCCTTGCCGCAAACCAGGTTTACGATTCCACCGGAACCGCCGCTGATAGTGCCGCCGCTGTTGTTGCCGTCTTCAACCGAATGAATCAGCGCTGCAATCGAAGCGCGGTTCTGGGGCGAAAAGCTCCAGGGCTGCTCTGACATTTGCGCGTAAGCCGGAACGGAAGTAAAAGCGGAAATTGCAAGAACCGCTGCCGCAATCAATTTGCCTTTTGTTTTATTCTCAATCATAATATTACACCTTTTTCTTGAGAGGGAGGGGGAGCGAGTTTTCTCGCTCCCCTTCAATTCTTTATGTTAAGTCTTCAGACCTGATAAGCCTGATTACTCGCCAGCGCTGGAAACGTCAGGGCTGTTAACAGTGATGCTGACGTTGTTACCAACGGCCGTAGCAACAGAGTTAACCAGAGCGCCATCCAGAGCATCCAGGTTCGTGTAGCCGGTAACGGAAACGCCGGTTACAGTCGAGCTAGCCGAAACATCGGCGTAGTTGAACTGGGTCAGGTCGGCAACCAGGAACGCATCGCCAGGGGTGGCTGCATCCAGGTTAACGCTCAGGTTGTTACCAACAGCGGTCGCTTCGCTGTTAACTTGTGCATCGGTGATGCCGCTAACAGAAGAAGTTGCGCTAACATTACCGGGCTCGATAACGCCGAGCAGACCGCCGAGAACGCCGGCAATCAGGATGTCGGTGTGGGTGTTACCCGTCCCGAACTCATCGTCGTTTTCATCGATAGCCGCAACATTGGTGCCAGCTTCAACAATTTGACGGTCGCCGAAGATCGGGTCGAAACCACCGAAGTTGTACTGAGCATCATGCAGGTTGGTAGCAACCGTGCTGTTGATCGACTGGTTGTTTGCAACAGCCGTAGCAACAGAGTTCACGAGCGGCAGGTCAACAGCGTCTTTGACGTTGATTTCGGACGCAGGGACTTCAACTTCGCCGAACGCACGGAACGTCAGGGTCAGCTGGTCAGAACCTTCATCCAGCGTGTCGCCAAGCAGTTCGCCAGAGAGAGGACCGGTACCATTGCCTTCGTTCGGGCCAGCCGGCAGAACGATAGACGGGTCAACGGAGTCATCGGTCGTCGTAACGAACGTGAAGGTCTCATCGATGTTAACAAAGCCGCCGCCATTTTCGCCGCCGGTGCCGGGATCAGAATTGGTGATGCCGGAAACGATGGAATTAGCGGTAACATCGCCGATGTTCATTTGGATCTTTTCGATCTCTACCAGACCGGAAATATCGAAATTGTCATCGATATTAACAGTGATGTTTTCGGTGCTGGTAACAACTTTGTTCCATTCCCAGTCAACATCGTCGAAAGCTTTCGCGGAGGTGGCGCCGAAACCGAGCACCATAACCGACGCGGACGCCAGCAACAGGGTTTTAGTGATTTTCATTAGTAGTTACTCCTTCTTGAGAGTTGTTGGTTGTGTTGGGCCGCTCAAGGTACGACTCCATGAAGTCGTTTTCCGTGAGGCCGCAGCCCGGAGCCTCTGGAAGTCTTAAGAACTCGGTCATGATGTTGTAGACGGCCATTTCCGCAACCGAGCGTACGCCCAGCTGCATCGGCTCGTTCCGGATCGCTCCGGCATCGAATTCAACAAGGGTATCGCCGAAGAAACGGAAGACGTTGGCTTCGACCTCGTAACCCAGAATCTGCTTCTGCAGGGAAGAAACGTAGCGGATCGCAAAATTGCGCGAATCGATAACACGCAGATCCATCGCCACATTGACCACCACAGTGCGGGCACCGCCGCCGATGCCGCGAACGAACAACTGCGTTCCGCCACTGACGATATTATAGTTAAGCTCGGTCAAAGCACCGACAATGATGAAATCGCTGGCCGGAAGAGCGCCGTACTGGTTGGGCGTGCGCGAGAGCTTCTTCTGCTCGGAAAGCTTGACCTCTGCCAGAGGAATACGCAGATCGAGACGCTCGACCATATGAACCTTCCCGGTCTTCGCAAGCGCGCTGATCACCATCTCGGACGCACCCTGGGTCAGGGCATGGCCGTTATCGTCATAATTGATCTGCCCGGTCTTGTCGGAAATCTCACCCACGGCAAAGACGGGAAGATTTGAGGCGGGAATATCGCGAAGGGCTTTCAGGCACTGGCTGTAAGGCGTATCATTATTAGTGACACCGTAACTGAAAGCGGGTTTAACACCGGCCTTGCTGGTCCCGGTAGGCGCAGGGGCACACCCGGCAAGCAAAAAGCCAGTAATTAACAAAGAAGTAGCTACTCTTGGAAACATCATATTCCTCAATTTCGTTGGTCAAAGTTATAAAGCGGAATGAGACAGACCTTAAAGACTTATAAGTCTGGGTACAGGGTTCATATGGGCATGATTTTCTTACAAAAGAAGTACCCCTAAATTCCAGAATTACTCTTAATAATTACCTCTTTAGGGGTATTAAAAATTAAGGCCGCTCCAAAAGATGTACCTCTATTTTTCTTGACCTGATTAAGGCACTTTTAAGAAACTGAGAATTAAGCTTTGAAAATGAAAACCTTAGCTTTTGCGTTCTGGATATTAGGAGTTAGTGATGAAGTGCCTGTTGTCAGCGCGCAAAACTCTGTTTACCATTGTAATTTGAAGAGAACTCAGGAGATTCGCGCATGAAAAGAGCGTTGACCGTTTTAACCCTGGTAATTGGAATGGGCACCTTGGCCCTGCCCGCTCAGGCACAGATGAATAACAAACCGTTTTCCTTTAACACGCCGGACGGCGGCGTGGGAATGAGCGTGGGCGCCAAGCAGGCAATCATTAACCAGCAGGTTTATGACTCTACCCCGAAAAACATGCTGCGCAACGCCGAAGGCCAGCTTCTCTCGGTGACAAAGGGCGAAAACAACTACCCGATTGTCACTAACGCAGACGGCACCGCCGTGATCCCCAATTACAGGGGGACAAGCTACAAGGGCAGCAACCTTGAAATGTCCGTCGGTGTGTTTAATTCCTTCTTCTCCCCCAGGAACAGCAACGATTCGCCAGTTTACCTCAGCGCGTCCAACGGCCAGACCGGCCCGGTCATCAGCACATGGACGGCCCGTGTGGCCAGCGGCGAACCTGTATCCTTTGTGGCGAATAATTCCATCGACACCTGGACGGGTCTGGTCGAAACACTGGGATACTGACTAAAAACGGGCACCATAAAACGTGCCCGCTTCAAAGTAAGCGGAAAAAAAGTCTCTTGCCTGCACTGTAAGCGGGTTAGTGTAAGCCCTCGACGAGGTTCTTACTGGATTTCTTGCTCGCATTGATTTCCGGGCAAGGCACGATTCCATTTCGAATCGCCCAGATCGCAGCCTGCGTCCGGTTGCCAAGTCCCAGCTTGCGCAAGATGGTCTTGAGGTGAACCTTGACCGTCGACTCGGTGATATCGAGTTTACGGGCAATGAATTTATTTGTATCGCCATTGGCCAGACAGCTGATGATATCAAGCTCCCGGTCGGAAAGATCGTACTCGTCGGGATCTTCCGTACTAAAATTCGTCACCCATGAATCCCAGCCCTTGGTAAGCAGCGAAGCCATGGAGGTCGGGAAAACCTTCTCCCCGAGCATGATCAGGTTAAGCGAACCGATAAAGGCGCTGGCCGAAATATCCTTGAGCACAAACCCATCGGCCCCGGCAGAAAAACTCTCACGGATAAGAACAGAATCCAGATCCTGCGACAAAATGACGATTCTGGCTTTGGGAAACCCTCTTTTGAGAAGCTGGATCGACGCAGACAAATCGTCGTTCTCTTCATCGACGCCACAGACAATCAGTTGAAGATTGGAATTGGGTTCGTGCGGATCAGTATCCGATACGTTTCTGAATTCCAAGACTGTATCATAATGGGATTGAATAAGGAGGCTTTTTAACCCTTCACGGATGAAAGAATTTTTTTCGATCAAAAGGGTAGTCACTCTATTCATTTTTACACTCACTACAATTACCGCAATAGTTCAGTTACTTATATTTTTTATTTAAAGTCGCAATAAAACTTTTCAGACATAACCCCTGTCCGGAAAAATCTTTTTAAAGAAATCAAAAAAATGATACGAGCGACAATGTATAGGAGGGGTAGCGATAAATCAAGAAACTAATTTCCGCACAAGAATGTAAATTTTTTGTCTCTGTGCGCTACAATTTTAAGAAAAGTTTTTTCAGAAACCAAGGATTCCGCGCACTTCAGAAAGAACAGAATTGCGACATATAAGCTAAATATAATCTACCGGTCCAGTAAATATTTTTCTTTGTGGCCATTTTGCATCACCCGGAATTTTTTAGAAAACACCCCATGAACGCAAAAGAGTTATAGCCTATAATTTCAAAAAGCAAAGAGTACGTAATAAACCTGACACTCGGCAAACCCGCCGAAAGCTTGAACAAAACAGCGGCAACAAAATCAAGAGAAGCCAATGGAATTCGATATCATCTTCTGGGACAACGAATACAATATAAGATTGCTGGTAAACCTGACGGTCGTCATTGTCCTGTTCACATCCCTTCGGTTCTTTTCCGGCGCAATCGCGCACATCAACGCCTCGGAAGAATTACTCAAAAAAGACAATCCCGCTTTTGGCCTCTCGCTCGCCGGCACGACTTTGGCCGTAACCTGGATGCTCAGCGGCACGGTTTACGGCGACCCGGAAATAACCGTAATGGACGGAGCCCTTCTGATCGCGTTTCATGGGCTGCTCGGTCTGTTTTTCATGGCCTTGACCCGAATTATTTTCGATAAAATTGCCCTGCGGAATGTGTCCCTCCGGGACGAAATTGTAAAAGGAAACATGGCGGTAGCCATCGCCGACACCAGCAACGTGCTGGCAGCCGCCATTATTATACGCGCCGTCATGATCTGGTTTCCATATACCGATATTTCAAGCCTGCTCACTCTCGCCGGATGCTACGCCATCTCCCAGATCATGCTGACCGGCGCCACCATTGCCCGGACCCAGATTTTCAAATACAGACATAAGGGCTTTACCGCCGATGAAGAGCTGCAAAAAGGGAATGTGGCCTACGCCCTGACATTCGGCGGCCGCATCATCGCAACGGCTCTGGCAATCGTCATGGCCTCCGAGCTGGTTTCTTACGAGGATACCGGCTTTCAGGCCATGCTCATGGGATGGATTCTGATGTCGGTTGTGGTTGCGGTCGTCCTGAAGATCCTGTCAGTGATTTCGGAGAAGATAATTATGTATAATGTTGACTTCTCTCACGAATTGCTGACCCAGAAAAATATCGCTGTCGGGGCCGTCAGGGCAATAATATACATAAGTATGGGCATTTTGCTCGCCGAACTCTGATCCTTGCCTCGCCCGCCCCTTAAAATCCGCGGAAACACATCCTCGACGGGCAAAGGAAACCCGTACGCCGCCGCGTAACAAGAAACGGCGGCAAAAATCATATAGAAAAATATTTTTATACGCATCGGTACAGAAAAGAGTTTCTTTAAACCACCGAAACGGATAAAAACATGGAAATTAAAACATTGAAAACGCACTGAAGACTTGGATCTCGGAGACTCCTGATCGAATGAAGAAATCACATCTCATGGCATTGCTGGTGACAGCGATTCTGGTCCTTTGGATGTTGCCCGGTGTTTTCAGAGGCCCGGCAGACACAGCCTCTCCCTCCGAACAGGATGATCCAAAAAACCTGATGACCGTGGAAATTGAGGAACAGGACAGCAAGCCTGTTGTCAGCTTCATCATCGCGCAAGGCAACGTCACGCCGGACCGCGAAGTGACCCTGCGCGCGGAAACCGAAGGCACGGTCAAGGAAATCCTGATCCAAGAAGGCCAGCCGGTCAAGGAAGGAGATGTTATCCTGCGCCTGGACATGGAAGACCGGCAGATCCGGCTTGAACGCGCCCGCGCCCGCGTAGCCGAAATGAAAAGAAAATATGACGCGGCCAAAAACCTCGGCGAGAAAGGCTACGCCGCGCAGACCCGGATCGATGAAGCGCTGGCCCAGTTCAAGGATGCCCAGGCGGAAGAACAGCAGATTATGCTGGAAATAGGAGATACGGAAATCCGCGCACCCTTTGACGGGATTATCGACAAAAGAGTCGTCGAAGTCGGCGACTTTGTAAGCATTAAAGACGAAATCGTCACCGTGGTCGACAACAATCCGCTTGTGATAGCCGTGCCGATCCCGCAAAAAGAAATCAATGATGTGTCTTTAGGTGGAACAGCCCTGATTAAAATAGCCGGGGGCAAGGAAACGGGAGGCGCGATCCGTTTCATCGCCCCCAAAGCGGATGAAACCACCCGCACGTTCCGCATCGAAATCGAGATCCAGAACCCCGGCGGCCTTTCGTCGGGAACCAGCGCCGAAGTCTACATCCCCAAGAAAAGCATAAAAGCTCATGCCGTCTCTCCCGGTATCCTGACCCTGGACGATAAGGGCCGTACGGGAATCAAGACGGTCGATGAAAACGACATCGTGCATTTTTACCCGATTGCAATCGTAAGCGCCGAAACCACCAGCTTGTTTGTCTCAGGCCTTCCCGACCATGCGCGGATCATAGTCAATGGACAAGGCTATGTCCGCGAAGCCGAAAAGGTCACAGCGGTCCTCGCCAAGCCGGACAAGCCCGAAACCGCAAAGAATGAGGAACCGCCACATGAACGCGCTGATTGAAGCCGCTCTGGGCCGTTCCCGGCTGGTGATCCTCCTGCTGCTTTTTGTCCTGATGACCGGGGTTCAGGCGTTTTACAGAATTCCAAAAGAAGCAGAACCCGACATCCCCATCCCCATCATTTACGTGTCCATGCACCACGAGGGAATATCCCCGGAAGATGCTGAACGCCTGCTGGTTCGGCCGATGGAAAAGGAACTGAAGGGACTGGAGGGACTAAAGGAAATCAGCGCGGTGGCAACCGAGAATTTTGCCTCCGTCACCCTTGAATTCACAGCCGGATTCGACCCGGATCAGGCCATTCAGGACGTGCGGGAAAAAGTGGATATCGCCAAAGCCGACCTTCCGCCCGATACCGATGAGCCGCGGGTGGTCGAGGTCAATATCGCCCTCTTCCCGGTACTCTCTATCGCCCTGTCCGGCCCTGTCCCGGAACGCACGCTGGTCAAGATCGCTCAGGACCTGCAGGACAAGGTCGAAGCCCTGCCCGGCGTTCTGAAAGCGGATATCGGCGGCGACCGGGAGGAAATGTTGGAAGTGGTAGTCGATCCAACAGTTATGGAAAGCTACAACATCACCTTTCAGGATATTTATTCCCTTCTGCAAAATAACAACCGCCTCGTCGCCGCCGGGGCCATGGACACCGGCGCAGGCCGCATGGTGATTAAAGTGCCCGGCGTGATCGAGGACGCCAAGGACATCTTCTCCCTTCCGATAAAAGTAAACGGCAGCACGGTGGTAACCTTCAAGGACGTCACGTCCCTCCGCCGGGTTTACAAGGACCCGGAAAGCTTTGCCCGCGTGAACGGGCAGCCGGCCCTTGTGCTCGAAGTCTCCAAACGCGTGGGCGCCAACATTATCGAAACAATTGAAGCGGTCAGGAAAGTTGTCGAGGAGGAACAGAAAGACTGGCCGGAAACCCTGAAAGTCACCTACATGCAGGACAAATCGGTTCAGATCCGCAATATGCTCAGCGATCTGGACAACAACGTCCTGAGCGCAATCATTCTCGTCATGATCGTCATGATCGCAGCAATGGGCCTGCGGCCTTCATTACTGGTCGGAATCGCGATCCCCGGATCCTTTCTGGCAGGCATCATGGTGCTCTTTCTGCTGGGTTATACGCTTAATATCGTTGTGCTGTTCAGCTTGATCCTCGTCTCCGGGATGCTGGTGGACGGCGCCATCGTGACCATCGAATATGCCGACCGCAAGATCGCCGAAGGCAAAGAACGGGCGGAAGCCTATGCCTATGCGGCCAAGCGCATGGCCTGGCCGGTCATCACATCGACCCTGACCACCCAGATCGTCTTCCTCCCGCTTCTCTTCTGGCCCGGCATCGTCGGGGAATTCATGGTCTACCTCCCGATTACTGTGATTATCACCCTGTTTTGCTCGATCATCATGGCGTTGATCTTCATCCCGACCCTGGGACAAATTCTCGGTAACCGCAGGATCGCCGACCCCGACAGCATGAACACACTGATCGCCGCTGAAAGCGGAGATCTGAGCACAATCAAGGGCTTTGCCGGCAGATACATCAGGCTTCTAAGCCTCTTGCTCGATCACCCGGTTAAAACGCTGGCTTTCGCGATCTTTATGCTGGTGTTTTCCTTCACGGCTTACACGATGTTCGGGCGCGGCGTGGAATTTTTCCCGGACATTGAGCCGGACTTCGTTCAGGTGCAGGTGCAGGCGCGTGGCGACCTGTCCATTTACGAAAAAGACGCGCTGGTCCAGCGGGTTGAAAAAAAGCTCCTGAATATGGACTCCATAAAATATGTCTATGCGCGGACTTTCAACAGCGTCAGCGGCGAACGAAACCTGCCTGAAGACGCGATCGGCATTATCCAGCTGGAATTCGTCAACTGGCGGGAACGCCGTCCCGCCTCGCAGATCATCGAGGACATCCGGTCGATAATCAGCGATATTCCCGGCATCAAGGCGCAGGTCCGCAAGGAAGATCACGGCCCGTCCGGCGGCAAGCCCGTTCATGTCGAGGTTCGCTCGAATTATTCTGAAAAGCTGCCCAAGGCCGTCCAGCAGGTTTTGGATATCATGAACGGAATCGGCGGTTTTGTGGATGTCGAGGACTCCCGGCCCCTGCCCGGTCTGGAATGGCGGGTCAACATCAACCGCGAAGAAGCCGCACGCTATGGCGCAGACGTAGTAACGCTCGGCGCCGCCGTGCAAATGCTGACGACCGGACTTCTGGTCGCAAAATACACGCCCGATGACGCCGACGAGGAAATCGACATCCGGATGCGCTTTCCAAACGACGAACGCAATCTCGATCAGCTTCTGCAGGTTCGCGTCCCCACGGCGCTGGGTCATATCCCGGTGAAAAACTTCGTTCAGTTCGAAACCGCGCAGAAAACGGGAACCATCACCCGCGTGGACGGCCACCTTGCTTTCAAGATCGAAGCGGATGTGGCCAAAGACCTTCTGGTTGACGATCAGGTGAAAAAGCTCAAGGAAGCGATCAAAAAGGCAAAAAACGAATTCGACCCCGCCATACAGATCGTCTTCAAGGGTGAGGACGAAGACCAGAAGGAAGCCGCGGATTTCCTGAGCAATGCGTTCAATATTTCCGTCTTCATGATGTCGGCCATCATCATCACGCAATTTAACAGCTTCTATCAGACGCTGCTGATCCTCAGCGCCATCATCTTCTCGACTACAGGGGTCCTTCTGGGTCTGCTGATTACGGATAACCCCTTCGGAATCGTCATGTGCGGGATCGGGCTGATCGCCCTGGCGGGAATTGTGGTCAACAACAACATTATCCTGATTGATACATACAACGAGATGCGAAGGAAATTCGCAACGCCCAAAGAAGCCCTGCTGCGCACGGGCGCCCAGCGCCTGCGCCCCGTCCTTCTGACCTCGATCACGACCGTTCTCGGCCTGATGCCCATGGTCTTTTCGATTAACATCGATTTCGTCAATCAGGATATCGCCATTGGCGCACCCTCGACCCAGTGGTGGGTTCAGCTCTCCACGGCGATTGCGGGCGGCCTGACCTTTGCAACCATGCTGACGCTGCTCCTGACCCCCTGCATGCTGATGCTCGGAGCAAAAGTTTCCGGGTGGTTCGCCAACCGCCCGAAAAAATTTTCCCTCCTGCCCCTGCGACGCGGAACCAAGACATGAGCAGAAGAAAACACAAAACCGTCTACGGGATCCTCATATCGCTGGCTCTATGCTCATGCGCCACTCCGCCGCAACCAAAGTTTGACGTGCCGCAGAATTGGGCCTCCGCCCCTGCCGCTGAACAAAACGAAAGCGCGCCGGGATATCCCAATGCCGGGTGGGTGAAGGATTTTAACGATACTCTCCTGACGGACTATGTCAGCCAGGCGCTGGAAAACAACCACGACCTCAAACGGGCAGCCGCCGCCAGGGATATCGCCCGCGCCGAATCGAAAAAGGCCGGGGCCGACCTCTGGCCCGTTCTGGACCTGCGCACGCTTGTACGCCGGAGCGGAACACTGGACAGCAGCGGCTCCGGAGGGTTTAACTTCGGCGGAAGCAGTTCCTTCTCCAACTCGAATTTCAGTTTCGGCTCGGGAAACTCCACGACCTATGACGTCTCGCTGGATGCAAGCTGGGAAATGGATGTCTGGGGCCGCCTGCGCTCGGGTAAAAAAGCCGCTCTCTACGATTATTACGCCGCAGAAAATGACTACAAGGCCGCCCGCCAGTCCCTCGCCGCGCAAACGGCTAAAGCGTATTTGCTGACGATCGAAACCTCAGAACAACTCGATCTGGCGCACGCCTTTGAAAAAAACCTGCAGGATACACTTGATGTTACGCAGGCTTTTTATGAAGAAGGCCTGATATCCCTGCAGGACGTTCATCTCGTAAAGGCCGATCTGGCACGCGCGCGTGAATCCATCCGGAATGCGCAAAGCGCCGCTTTCTCCGCTCAACGCAGCCTTGAGATTCTTCTGGGCCGTTATCCCGCTGCCCTTATTGAGCATGAGGCCGGATTTCCCGACCTTCCCGCGCCCGTTCCGGCAGGAATCCCGGCCGAATTGCTGGAACGCCGCCCCGATCTGATAGCCGCAGAACGCCGTGTCTACGCGGCATTCCAGCGGACCGAGCAGGCCAAAGCCGCACGACTGCCGCAAATATCTCTGACAGGCTCGTTTGGCGGAGTCAGCGATGAACTGCGCACCTTGACGGACCCCGCAAATGTGATCTGGTCAGCAGCCGGCAACCTTCTGTTCCCGATTTTCAACGCCGGAAGACTGAAAGCCGATGTGGACATCCGGACCGCCGAACAGGAATCAGCCCTCGCGCAATACCGCCAGACGGCGCTTAATGCTTTCTCCGAAGTCGAAACGGCACTGAGCAACGAACAGCTCTTCCGCCAGCGGGCGCAGGATCTCGATGAAGCTTACGAAAACGCCACCCAGGCGGAGATCATCGCAGACGAAAACTTCAAGGCAGGGGAAATCGAATTGCTGGATTTGCTCCAGATCAAGCGAAGCACGATCGCCGTCCAGATCGATCGCATCCGCGCCCAGCGCGAACTGATCGAACAGCGGATCAATCTGCATTTAAGCCTCGGCGGCGAAATTTTCGAAAAACCCGTACAGGCCCAAAAACAGTAAAGCGATAAATCTTCCGCAAAGCCCCTCAAACCCAAAACCAGCGCGGGATAAGGCAATAATTTATCTTTCCTAATTTCCCCGAATCCCATAGTCTAGGCCATTTATTTCAGGTCAGAGGTCGAATGATGGACCAATCGTGGAGAGAAACGCTCGAAGTTATGAGCTATGCCGTGCAGATCGTGGGTTTGCCCGGCGCCGTCTTTCTGTTTCTGGTCGAACAGGCGAAAGAGCGTCTGGCCGAACAACAGGAAATCGACGGGCAGCTCAAAGAGCAGTACAACCACATTCTCGATATCCTGATCGAACATCCCGAGCTTGACACCCACACGGAACCTTTATCGGGCGATCTGGCGCGTCAGCAGGAAAGAATTTACCAGCAACTGATCAGTTGCTTTGAAACCGCCTTTATCCGCCTTTACGGCCGCAGAAACAGCAACCTTCAGAGAATGTGGAATTCATGGCAGGATGGGATCGATGAATGGCTGCGTCAACCCAACTTTGCCAAAGCCCTGCCCAGGTTACTGGTCGGGGAAGATCCTTATTATACGGAATATATGCAGACAAGAGTTCAGGAAATACAGAGCGACGCCGGGCACGAGCAGAGCAGAGAATTGGAGACGCCTTCCCCCTTATAAACCAGAGCGGTTTTTCTTAAGTTTCGCTTCAGGTCTGTTTGTAACAGTAAGCCCAAGCTTGAAAAACCGCTCAAAATCGACTTACTATTGAGCAAGGAACCAAACATGATTTCGGTGATTATTCCTGTCCACAATGAGCGGGACAATATCGAGCCTCTTCTGAGGGAAATCCAGCAAGCCTCCGCTGATGCGCCTATCAGCGAAGTGATTTATATTGACGATTCCAGCACAGACGACACGCTCAATATTCTAAAAAAACAGAAAGAAAATTTTCCCTTCCTGCGGGTGATCCGTCACAGCGTCCGTTCGGGACAGTCCGCCGCTTTCATGACCGGCGCGCGCGCTGCTGGAAACGGAATCCTTGTGTTTATGGACGGCGACGGCCAGAACGACCCGAAAGATATCGCCAAACTCTTTGCGGCCTATGAATCAAGCGATAAGGACAAGAGCAAAATCATGATCGCAGGACAAAGGCAAAAGCGGCAGGACAATGCCGTGCGCCGCATATCCTCGCGTCTGGCGAACAAAATCCGGTCATCGCTTCTCAAGGACAAGACACGGGACACCGGATGTTCCCTTAAAATGATCAACAGGGAAAATTATGTGCGCCTGCCCTTCTTCAACCACATGCACCGTTTTCTGCCGGCTCTTTTGATCCGCGACCACGTGGAGATCATCCATGTCGACGTATCGCACCGCCCGCGTCAGGCCGGCACCTCAAAATATGGATTCTGGAATCGCTTCTGGGTTGGAATACTCGATCTGTTAGGTGTCAAATGGCTGATGATGCGCGGGCTTCCTGTTAACTACTCTTCCCACGAGCTTCTTGAGTCAACAGAAACAGAAAAGGTTATTCCCTATGAGCGCCGAAATAATCTGGGTTAGCATCGGTCTGGTCGGCCAGCTTCTCTTTTTCATGCGTTTTTTTGTGCAGTGGATTGCATCGGAAAAAGCAAAAAAAAGCGTGATCCCTAATGCCTTCTGGTATTTCAGCCTGTCCGGCGGCCTTGTACTGACGATATATGCCGTTTACCGGCAAGACCCGGTGTTTATTTTGGGACAGGGCATGGGATTGCTCATCTACACGCGCAACCTTTATTTCCTGCATGCAGCAAAAAACCATGTGGACGCTTGAGCGACATTCATACCTTCTGGCCCTTCTCGCTCTTTTTATCACAAGCGTTTTATGCCGCCCTCTGCTGCCGATTGATGAAA
This sequence comes from Alphaproteobacteria bacterium, assembly GCA_020443295.1. Classification (GTDB taxonomy): domain Bacteria; phylum Pseudomonadota; class Alphaproteobacteria; order Micavibrionales; family Micavibrionaceae; genus JAGNKE01. The sequence continues at coordinate 87,102 of JAGRIJ010000049.1, forward strand.
CACGTTACATGACCGTCGCGTGGGAAATGTTCCAGACCAAGAATTATTTCCTCCTCTCGATGAATTTCGCACCCTACCATCACAAGCCCCCGATGCTCTTCTGGCTGATCAACCTGAGTTGGCAGATTTTCGGAGTCAGCCGATGGAGCGCCCTCATTCCTGTTTTCTTCAGTTCCGCTGCGGTCCTTGCCCTCTCCGGTGTCTTGGCGCAAAAGCTCTATCCTGACCATCAGGAAAAGAAAGAATATGTCTCGTGGCTTCTTTTCGGCTCCCTGCCTTTCCTGATTTACGCCTCGCTTGTCATGTTCGACCTGATGCTCGCGGCGCTGAATCTTTCTGTTTTCATTATGGCACTGAGCCACTGCGAAAAACCGGAGACAAGAAAAACTGTATTTTTGGGCGTGCTTCTGGGCATCGGCGTACTGATCAAGGGACCGGTAGTCTATCTTTATACCCTGCTGCCCCTCCTGTTTTACCCTTATTGGCGGTTTGAAAATCATGTCATCACCCCCAAAAAGTTATATACGGGGCTGGGAATTGCTTTGGCCGTCTCTGTAATACCGATAGCCCTGTGGCTGATCCCTGCGCTTCTGCAGGCGGATAAAGACTTTGCCTATTGGCTGATCTGGAGACAGACAGCCGGACGCATGGAAGGAAATTTCAGCTCATCCCATGTCAGACCTTTTTATTTTTACACTATGCTTCTTCCCCTCCTGTTTCTGCCCTGGGCCTTTTTCCCATCCTTCTGGAAAAATATAAAAACGCTCAAACAGATGGATCGCCCTGAAAAATTTATCCTCTGCGCGACGCTTCCGGTCTTTTTGTGCTTTTCTGCCATCGCCGGCAAGCAACCGCATTACCTGCTTCCCCTTTTGCCGCTGGTGACAATAGCGTTAACCCGCGTGCTGTATTCGTCTCTTGAAATCAGGAAAGTCAGGATTACGGCTCTGGGCGTTCTTTCCGCCATAATCGTATTCCAGCTCATCGGTAACACGACCTTTTTCAAGGATTACGATCTGTCCCCGATAGTGACGTATTACCAGGCAAACCGGGACAAGGATTTTGCCTTTGTCCATAAATATCAGGGCGAAATCGGGTTTTTGGCGCGAATAGAAAAACCCATAGACAGCATCGAACACAATCAGCTTGGAGCCTGGTTCAAGGATCACCCGAACGGACTGGCCATCGTCCGCCGCAGCGATGACGAAAAATTTCCGAATTTTGATGAAGTTTTTTCAATGCCCTACAGAAGCAGGAAGCTCAGCGTCTTCAGGCTAAAATCTCAGGGGCATGAAAACGAGGAAAGCTGAACAACACGCAATATAACAGAGAAAAGAACAATCAGATGCGCCTGCTCCTTGTTGAAGATGATGTGATGCTCGGCAAGCCCACGGTCGAAGGCTTGAAGCTTGCGGGCTATGCCGTGGACTGGTTTCAAAACGCAGAGGACGCCGCACTGGCGCTGACCTCCGTGTCTTACGACCTTATCCTTCTGGATATCAACCTTCCCGGACAATCGGGGCTGGAATGGCTCAAGCAATTACGGGGAGATCAAAATCTTTTGCCCGTTCTGCTGCTCACGGCCCACGACGCCCTGAAATTCAAGCTTGAGGGATTCAACGTCGGAGCGGACGACTATGTTGTCAAACCGTTCGACCTGGACGAGCTGGTCGCGCGCGCAGGCGCCCTCATCCGCCGGGCGAAAGGACGGGGAAGCCCGGAAATCGTTTGTGGAGACGTAGTTTTCAACACCCAGACCCGGCAGGTTCAAAAGAATGAAACGCCCGTCCTTCTTTCCGGTAAAGAGCTAGCGATTCTGGAAATTCTTATGAACAATAAGGGCCGAACGATCAGCAAGCAACAGATTGAAGACCAGATCTATGACTGGAACAGCATCGGAATCGAGAGCAACACCGTAGAGGTCCATATATCCTCCATCCGCAGAAAATTGGGAAAAGATCTGGTTAAGACGATGCGCGGGGTAGGATACATGATTGCAGCATGAGCAGGACCTATTCCATACGCAAACGGCTGATCCTCCTGATCAGCCTCCCCATCCTTCTTTCGGCTCTCATGATCGGCATCCTCTCGTTAATGAGCGCATACGACGAGATCGAGGAGATTTACGACGCCCAGATGGCGCACGCTTCCAAGGTTCTTTTGCAACTCACGCAGCATGAAATTCTTGAGGATCAGGGGTATGAAATCGAGCTGGGACCGGAAAACACAAAACCCGTGCACCGCTATGAAAAGAAACTGACCTTCAGGATCTGGGAAAAAGATCATCTGGTCACCGAATCCGATCTGGCCAGGGATTTCAGGAGTTTTCGCGCCCCGCAGGGTTATTCGGACCAGACCCTTAACGGAACAAGCTGGCGCTTTTTTGTCTTTTACGACCCGGAAACACAAATCACGATCGAGGTCGCTGAAAAGGAAGAAGTCCGGCAGGAGTTAATTCTCAAAATTCTTGCCGGCCTGCTGGCCCCCCTGTCCATCTTTTTCCCGTTGGTCATGCTCATCATATGGTTAGGGGTGACATGGTCCCTGAACCCATTGACGCAATTATCTGAACAGGTCGATCTGAGAGAATCAAACGACTTCTCCCCGATCAGCAGTCCGTTTATGTCCGAAGAGCTTCAGCCCCTGATACGAGCTTTCAACCGGCTTCTTGAAAGGATAAAGCAGACTTTTTCAAGAGAACAGGCCTTCACGGACAACGCGGCCCACGAACTTCGCACCCCTCTGGCCGCCATGAAAACGCAGACGCAGGTCTTGCTAAAAAAGATCAAGACCGAAGAATACAAAGAAGATTTTCAAAATCTGGTCGCATCTATCGACCGCGCAACACATATGGTCGACCAGCTTCTGAACTTTGCCCGCCTGCAGTCTGACCAGCAACTGGAATTCGAGGATGTTTCCTTGCATGTATTGCTTGACGATACCATCAGCGAATACCGGAACTGGGCGCAGCAAAAAAACATCACCCTGACATACCACGGGCATGAAGGATCGAAAATCAGGGGCAATGAGCACGCGCTCGAACTGATGCTCAGAAACCTTCTGGACAATGCGCTTAAATACACCCCGTCAGGCGGCATCGTGGGCGTGTCTCAAAGGCAGGGCAAAGATAATAATACCATTGCCCTTGAAATAACGGACACCGGACCCGGCATACCCGATACGGAGAAAAAGCGGGTCTTTGAAAGATTTTACAGGGTGAAAAAGAACGCGGACAGGGGAAGCGGCTTGGGTCTGGCCATGGTCCGCTGGGTATGCGACATTCACGGCGCGTCGATCAATCTATCCGACAATCAGCCTCGCGGACTGACCGTGCACATTGAATTCAAGACCGTTTAATGTGTCCCGGACTTTAAAAAATGGCCATTGACGGGTTCTTTCCCACTTCAGTACCGTGGACAAATCTCACTCACGTGCACCCGAAACTGGAACGAAACAGCCATGACCAAGGAAGATAGTTCAACAGCAAGCCTCCCCGACCTTCCGGAACTGCCCGACAAGGAAGCGCTCAAAATCCTCCGCCAGCATAAACCTGCCCGGCGGCGCATACAGCGCAAACACCTGACGATGGGGCAGAAGATCGCGGATAAGGTCGCGGCAATGGTCGGTTCATGGCCGTTTATTATCATCCAGACTATGATACTGATACTCTGGATCACAGCCAATCTTGCAGGCTGGTATTACCGGTGGGACCCCTACCCCTTTATTCTGCTGAACCTGATGCTCTCTTTCCAGGCCGCCTATGCGGCACCGATCATCATGATGTCGCAAAACCGTCAGGCGGACATCGACCGGAAAAAAGCCAAAAAGGACTATGACGTCAATTTGAAAGCCGAACTGGAGGTCGAACTCCTGCATCAGAAAATCGATCTCTTGCGGGAACAGGAAATCAGGCGTCTGACGGAGCTAGTCGAAACTTTGATCGCCTCAAAAAACCTCTAACGGCCTATGCTCTGAAAGCCAGGTCTGAGGAACCCTTCTCGATACCTGATATATCGATTTTATGATTATGCGTTTTGGGAAGTGAAGCATCCCTCATCTGAAAAAACCCGAACGCAATAATCAGCAAAATGAGCCCAAGCACTAAAAGAACAGGATAAAGAAACATCCTCCAGTTCTGGAAATCGTTACACGGCATAACGTCCTCCGGGATTTTTATAGGAAGAACCGGGCAGTTTGTAAAACATTTCCCTTAATGCCAGAACCCGGTTCTGCGTATTGGGATGCGTGGAAAAGAGATGATCCATCGTCCGTCCGGAAAGCGGATTGATAATAAACATATGCGCGGTGGCCGGGTGGTGTTCGGCCACAATATTCGGAGTCTGTCCTGCCGCTGCCTCAATTTTCTTCAGGGCGTCGGCCAGAGCCAGCGGATCTCCCGAAATTTCTGCGCCGCCGCGATCCGCTTCATATTCACGCGTCCGGGAAATCGCCAGTTGCACCAGCATGGCCGCAATCGGAGCCAGAAGAATCATCAGCAGCGTTGCAATGGGTCCTGCCCCGCGCTCACGCCTTCCCGCGCCGCCAAAAAACATGGCAAAATTGGCCAGCGTCGAGAGTGCGCCCGCCAGCGTTGCCGTAATCGTCATGGTCAGAGTATCGCGGTTTTTGACATGGGTGAGTTCATGGGCAAGAACCCCTCTCAGCTCATGCTCGTTGAGAAGATTCATAATCCCGCGGGTAACCGCTACGGCTGCGTGACTGGGGTTGCGCCCGGTCGCGAAAGCGTTGGGCTGGTCTGTCTCGATCATATAGACTTTTGGCATCGGCAAATTTGCCCGGTCTGCCAGTTCCGCGACAATCTCGACGAGGCGCCCGCTTTTCACGGGCTGCGCTCCGTACATCGCCAGAACCATCTTATCGGCATTCCAGTATGCCAGGGCATTCATAACGGCACCGAGAATCAGCGCCATAATCATGCCCGCAGGTCCTCCAAGCAGATAGCCGGCCCCTCCAAATAAGGCCATAAGGCCGGCGAGTAAAATATAGGTTTTCAAGGTATTCATGAGTCACTCCTATTTTATGACCAGAAATAAAGCCCCGTCCCCCCGGCGAATATTCAAGAGCAGTCCCCTGTTTTGATCGACTTTCTGCGCAATGTTCTCCAGATCCTGCGGAGTTTTGACCGGAACCTGGTTAGCGGAAAGAATAACGTCGTCTTTCTTCAGCCCCGCCTGCCAGGCCGGGCTTCCGGCCTCAACATCGGTCACCTGAACACCCTCGACCTTTCCTGAAAGGGGATGGTCGGAACGCAAAGCCGAAACCTTGGCCCCTTTAAACATCTCAACCCCTGAAATTTCCGCCTCTTCGCTGCCGAAATCGAATTTCTCGACTTTCACAGTGAGGCTCATGGGATGACCGTCGCGCAGAATATCGAGAACGGCTTTATCCCCCAGATGCGTCAGCCCGACGCGATTCTTGAGGTCCGAAGCATCCTTAAGCTCCTCTCCGTTGAATTTCAGGACGATATCGCCCGTCTTGATCCCGGCTTTTTCGGCAGGACTGTCCTTGATGACATCCGCAACCAGCGCCCCTTTAAGAACGTCCATCCCCAGCGCATCGGCAATATCCGGGGTAATATCCTGAATATGAATGCCCATATGACCGCGCCGGACCTCGCCGTTTGCAATAAGCTGGTTCATGACAGCCTTGGCCATATTGGCCGGAATTGCGAACCCGATCCCCATCGAACCGCCGCTGCGCGAGAAAATGGCCGTATTAATGCCGATCAGTTCGCCCCTGAGATTGACCAGCGCGCCACCGGAATTTCCCGGATTGATCGCAGCATCGGTCTGTATAAAATCCTCATAGCCTTCAATGCCAAGCCCGCTGCGCCCGAGCGCGCTGACGATCCCGGACGTAACGGTATGCGACAAGCCGAACGGATTGCCGATAGCCACGACAAAATCGCCGATTTGAAGATCATCTGAATTGCCGAACGGAATCTGGCTCAAATGGTCTTCCTTGACCTTGATAACGGCAATATCCGTTTCCGGGTCGGTCCCGACGACTTCAGCCTTCAGCTTGCGCTTGTCATCGGTAATCACATAAATTTCTTCCGCGTCGTGCACCACATGACTATTGGTAAGAACATACCCCTTCTCGGCATCGACGATCACACCGGACCCCGCGCCCTGAACCTCCTGTTCCTGCGGCTGGTTATCTTGCTGCTGCGGAAACTGGAAATGGAAAAAGCGCCTGAACATCGGGTCGTTAAAGAGCGGGTTGTCTGGATCATTGAACGGATTTCCCTGCATTTGCGCGGTGACTTTAGCCTTTACGGCGATATTAACGACGCCCGGCATGGCTTTTTTAAGCATGGGGGCCAAAGTCGGCACGGACATGGAAGACGCTTCCGCATTTTGCACAGGGGACGTCCCCGGATTTTGTCCGCCCAAGAGGTCCTGAAGTGAAAGACCGGCCCTCGCTGGGGAAACCGAACCCGCCAGAAGGGTCGTTGCAAGACATACGCTAAGAAAAGTCCGTTTCATGGTTATCCTTTCGTTCAAATGTGGCTTTCTACGGATACCTGAAACGCTAAAATCCTTACCTTAAACTGAGATTAAGGCTCAAAAATAAAGAAACGCCCCTTTTTCAAGGGGCGCTCTTTTTTGCATAAAACCAATGCGTGTCAGTTGGTCTTATGCGGGTGGGAGGGTATTTTGGGCACAATGGTGTTCATGCTCGTTTTAGCTGGCTTGGACCCGTCAATTTTAAAGCCCCTGCTCTGCAGACAGGCATTAAAGACCTTGCTCCAGTCCTCTGCCGTTGTTTTACCCTCGGCGGATCTGGAGCATTCATTCACCGCCATCCGCTCCTTGCTGGAATCCAGCGCTGTGGACGCAAAGGCCGGAGCAGCTACAGTCAAAGCAGCAAGTGTTAACAAGGACGTTTTAATCAGCGGTCTCATAGAAATTCTCCTCATGTTGGGATAATAACTGGGCATACTTATAGCTCCCCATCCTTAAACTCCGCTGAAGGCAGAAAATTATTTTGAATGGTGAAGATGCATACCAACCAGCCGAGCGATCAGGATGGTCATATATAGCTGCGAAAGGATGGCTTCGATCAGCGAAAGAAACCGGGCTTCCTGACTGACAGGCATGATATCTCCGTATCCCACGGTCGCCAGCGTCACAAAACTGTAATAAAAAAACTGCGCAAACAAAGCATGGATTCCGTGCGTTCCGCTGGTCAGAGCGCCGGAAAAAGACGCAGGGAAAAAGTAATCGACGATCGTATACATATAGGCAAAGCAAACCCCCATCAGCAGATACAGCGAAGCCGCCCCGAGCAGAAGGTTTGCATCGACCTTGCTGCCGTTGAAGATATGATTGAACATGATCGCAATCGCGCACAGGAGAAAGATCAGGTTAACCGCCAGCGCCTCGATTTCTATATCCATAGAAGATGAGAAATAGGTAACGATATTCATAAAGAAACTCAGCGCGCCGATGCCCAGAAAAATCGTGAGATAAAAGGTTTTCCGGTAAAGCGCATTAACAGACGCTATCAAAACCAGGGAAAACACCCCCATAAAGATTTCTTCTTCGAACCGGTTCTGCAGCGCAATCGTGGCGGAAAACAGCAGGACCATCAGGGTGCCAAACAACACACCAAACCGGTATTCCCAGAATTCCTTAAGCATTATGTTCCCCTAAAGGAAGAACCACCGTAACGCGAAGCCCCCTGCCCTGCAGACCTTCGCCCAAATCCACGCTCCCCTGATGCAGCGAAACGATGCGCTTGACGATAGCCAGCCCAAGCCCGGTACCGGATTTCGAGCCCTGATCCGCCTTCTGGAAACGCTTTAAAACCGTTTCGCGCAGATGCGCGGGAATGCCCGGCCCCGTATCGGTAACGCTCAGGGAAGCGCTCGCATGATCCTTCTCCACGCTAAGAACGATCCGCCCTCCATCCGGCGTGTAAGTCAGGGCGTTCCGCAACAGGTTATCGATCATGATGCGCAGGCTTTCCTCGTTTGCTTCGATCAGAATTCTGCGAAACTTCGGCTTGTAAATGAGTTCTATTTTTTCAGTTCTGGCCATTTCCATGTGCTCTGCGATAACGCTTCGGCCAAGCGCAACCAGATCGACGGTTTCCGAGGCGTAATCAAAATCTTCCGCAGTCAGACGCGAAAGCGCCAGAAGCTGTTCCACCAGCCTCGTCGCCCGGTCAACGGCCTTGATAATATTTCTGAAAGCCTTATCCCTTTTATCCTGATCGCTCGTGCTCATCGCCAACTCCGTTTGCAGGCGGATGCCCGCCAGCGGCGTGCGCAGTTCATGGGAAGCGTGAGCGGTAAAATCGCGCTCCTGTTCGTACCGGTCGCGCTGGAAAGCGATCATCTGGTTCAGACGGTGAACAAGCGGCGAAATTTCCTCAGGGACATTATCTTCGGGAACGAGAATCGGGTCGCCCTTGGCCCCTTCTCCGATTTCATGGGAAAGCTTTCGGATAAACTCGATACGGTCTTGGGGAACAATATCCCTCATCAGCCAGATGACGTAAGCGGAAACCGCGGCGGGGATCAGGATGGACAAGCCTAGAACAGCCGAAAGATGGTCTTCGATAATCTCGAACAGGACACAGGCCCAGCCAAACGTAACCAGGACAGAAAGGATCAGGACAAGGAGTCGTTTCTTCTGCTGTGTCATTCGCTGCCCACGCGGTACCCGACATGGCGCAACGTTTCGATGAAATCTTTTCCGAGCTTTTTACGCAGGCCGTGGATATGCACTTCAACAGTATTGCTTTCAATCTCCATATCCCAGCCGTAAAGCCGGTCCTCAATCTGCGCCTTGGTCAGAACTTTTCCCTTGTTCTCCATAAGGATCTGAAGAATCGCAAACTCCTTTGGCCCGATAGAAACCCCTTCCCCGTCTTTTGCAACTTTTTTTGTCGCAGGATCGAGAGTCACGCCGTCAACATCCAGAATCGGGGTGGCGCGGCCACCGGCACGGCGTCGTAAAGCCCGCAGGCGCGCAAGTAATTCCTCGAGTTTGAAGGGTTTGATCAGGTAATCGTCCGCACCGCTGTCCAGCCCTTTGACTTTAAAAGAAAGATCGTCATACGCCGTGAGCATCAGAACCGGGATATCCTTTCCGGCGCTGCGAAGGTTTTTAAGCACCTGAAAACCCGACCCGTCCGGAAGCCCGATATCCAGAACGATCAACCCGTATTCGTTTGTATCCAGCGCGGTTTCGGCCGATTCGACATCCTCGACCCAGTCAACGGCATAATCCTCCAGCCCAAGCCCCTGAACGATGCCGTCGCCAATGATCTTGTCGTCTTCAATAACCAGAACACGCATAATAATATTTTCCTTTCCTGATAAACATTTTATGAGGTTCCGCTCAAAGAAGAAATAGTCGTGACTTTCAATGTACGGCATGGGCTCGTCTCCTAAAATAGGGATATGAACTTAAGTTCAGCTTAAGGAAGGTGGGCTTCGAAAGACAAAGCCAGCGGTCCTGCTAAGAATCAACCGGCTTTGTCGTTTCGGGAACGGATTAGCTGCGTCTGGTCTCCATCCAGCCTCTCACCTCCTTCATCCAGTTCTGGACTTTTTGCTCGGCTTTCTCGAACACGGTTGGGTCGTCTATTTTCAATTCGTTTTGCAACGCTGTAATCTCCTCAGACATGCGCTTGGCGTCCCTGACATTCGGTGTGCCCTCTCCGCTTTTTTCAATATTCTTCAGTCCAAGAACAGCATGATTCAGCGCAAAACGAGCTTCACCGTAGTTCTTGCGCGTGATCTGATTATGAGCCAGAACCAGATTGTCGTTAACGGCAAGATACGGATTATCATAGGCAGCCTCCTCGATGAACGCGCCCTGATAAATATCGTCCAGGGCTCTCAAGGTTCCTTCTTTGTCCGACTTCGCTACTTTTTCCTGTGCATCGAGAAGAAATTTATGAACATCCTTGATGTTCATCGACATCTTGTAGCGCACCATGCTGTTATCGACCTCATCGACATTCGCATTCTTCTTGCTGCGCACCAGCACCTCGAAATCCTTGACGGTCAGCACATCGTCAATAACCGGGATCATGTAATCTTTGATATCGCCGTTATATTTGTATGTGCTCTTGCCCAGTTTGAACGTGTCATGAGCGATGATCTCAGGAGCGTTTTGCTCCAGTTCGGCGGCGATCTTCTCGGCGCGCTGGATATGGTTCTGCGCGTCGGGAACAACGCCCAGATCAAGAAGCAGGCGGGCCGTGCCGATTTCGCCCAGCATGGACCCGGCCTGTCTCAGGTTTTCTTCATATTGAGCATCAACCAACCCGGACGATGAAGCGGCAGGGGTATTGGTCTGGGTTTTTGCCGCTTCGGCAAAAGACGGTGTTGCAGCGCCGATCATCAACGTAACAAGGGCTGCAGTAGTGAGAAGTTTACGGGTAGACATGGACTTTCTCCTTTATAAAATCACAAATAAATCCGAAAATTGTTCTCGGGAATATTTCCCGTCCTTATGTAATGATCTCTAGCGCACCCAACTTAAACTGCAATTAAGGCCCGAATGATGATAAAAAAAGCAGGCCAAACATGGCCTGCTTTCTAGTCGCGTGTGAGTGGGACTTTCATGAATCTTCTGTATTCTCGCCCTCTTCCAGACTGAACAACTCTTCACTGGCTCCGCTCAAAAGCGTTGCGGCATTCAAATAATTCTCGTGATCCATGGAATACCGGACGCCTTCAAGAATATGGCCCATATGTTCAGGATCAAACCGGACCCGGTAGGAATGAACCTTGATATCTTCTTTGGCCACGTGGACCCGGTCGCGTATGAGAATTTCACCTTCTTTGGAAATCACCACATGCCCGTCATCAGAGACAGGAAAGAAATATCCGGCCTCTTCGGCGTCCCCTTTATAGCCCGCCCGCCCGGCCATAATGGTAATTTCCTCCGGATGACGATCGGTAATATTCGAGATATGACCCAGATCCTCCCCGGCACGGTTCAAGGCCTCGACGGCACTGGGCATGTTCTTGCGCTCAAGCGCCAGGCGGGCTGTCGTGATTTTCGCGAAAAAATCTTGCGTAAGGTCGCGCAGATCCTTGCTTTCCTGCCTGCTCGCTCCCGTCAAGGTTTGGATATTTGAAAACTCGCCATGCTCTGCCAGAGCAGGCATCGCACCAAAATTAACGATGGCCACAAACGTCCCGGCAGCAACGACATATCGAACGGTCCTGTACATGGGCGCCTCACGCTTTGAACCGGAAATCCGAATTCAGGCGCACACCTTGCTCGCGCAGGATACCCGCAACACTGACGTCATGATCGCGGAACCAGCGCGTAATGTCCTCTTCCGCAAGCTTCCGCCGCAAGGTCGTAATAGGGCTTTTCATGGGAATACTCCTTATTCTGTTGCAATCGCCGCTAAACCGGCTGATAGAACCAGAATTAAACGACCAAGCTTAAACGGGGATTAAGGCTCTTAAAAAAGCGTCCGGACAGGAAACGCCCTTCACCTTTGCTGATTTGACAGCAATCCTGCTTGTCGAGTAAAAGTCGTAAAGAAACAACCAGGTAATACCATGATTGACAAGCGCTCACTCAAGACAACATTCGCGGCAATCCTTTTGATCGGATTCTCGGCTTTCATCCTTCCCATCCGGAGCGGACTCGCGCAAACGCCGGACGCGGCCACACTAGCGGCCAGAAAGCAGGAACTACAGACAGCCGACGCCGATATGAGCCGCGCCAGAACCGATCTCATCCGAGTGTCGGGAGGCGCCTACCAGAACCATCTGGCATCGGAGCGGAACTGGACGCTGACGAGGAACGGCAATTGTTTTGGGTCTGTATCCCCGATTATACGAGCC
>JAGRIJ010000050.1 GCA_020443295.1 Alphaproteobacteria bacterium
CTCAAGATCCCGATAATCTGCTCCACCGTATAACGCTTCGATGACATCCAAAACCTCCATAAATCATGTCCAGACACTCTAACGGAGATTCACTCTCCAGCCGGACTCATTTATAGGGGGCGGATCACCAATGAGTTCAAACTGAGCACCAACCGCAAAACGGCCCCCACCGCTATCCATGAACTTGGCCAAATCCACGTTGTAAATAAGATTGGATGATAAGGTCGCTGGACGGACAAGCGAATCGTCTAACTTGCTATCGGGCGTTGTCTCTTGGCCGTAAAGATAGAGGTTAGTTATTTTTATTACATCATCGTTTCCTTTCCAACAGAACATAGTGTCTTAATTCACCGTCACTTACTCGCTTGTAACAACATCGCGCGCTCCACAATTGCCTATAGCTACGACCCATGTTTTCTGCACCGATTTCACCGTCCCGTCGTTCGCGAGATAGCGCATCGCATACTCAATGTGCACATACCCCCTGTGCGCTCCTGAAATTCTGTCAATAAATTGTGGAGGCCCGAGAATGCCTACGCCTCTTGTAGGGCGCGACGTCAATCCAAAGGAACAACATCCAGGATTTTCAGCCAACAGTTCCTCTGAACTCTCGTATCTAATCCGTGGATAGCTTTTCGGTTGAGTTTTTCCATCTACTTTCACCGAAACGCTAACGCTAGATTTGGCATTGACGTATTCCACGGCGCTTCGGACCATTTCTTCCTCGGATATGAGGCGCTGTTGCTGTACGCAGTAGCCAGTATAGTTAGCTCCCGCGTACAAAGAGGCAAGAACAACGTAATAGGCGAGAAGCCCCTTAAATATCAGCACTACGATGTACCAGAATGCTTTTGAAAAATAGGTTCTCTTTGATAGACCCCATATATGCATTCCGTCTCAGTGCCTCTTGCGCTCGCTGTATCAACCAAACTTTCCACAGTTCTGCATACCTACTATTTCGTATCCTGTCCCGATTTACCTTTATCCAAATAGTGCGAGCGGAGACTTGCGACTTATTGAACCGCCGCTCGTCGATCACGGACTTGTTGTCGGTCATGTCATCCCCATAGCAGCACTTGCAACCACCGTTAGCAAACGTATTCGATTCGGGTCAACAAGATTCCGCAGCCCAATTGCTTTCGTGCGAGCAGCCCGCTCACGCCACCGAGCGTGATTGTTATCTACTCGTATGCTTTATCGGATTTTATCGGAGAATGAAGTGGTTGCGGGGGCAGGATTTGAACCTGCGGCCTTCAGGTTATGAGCCTGACGAGCTACCGGGCTGCTCCACCCCGCGTCACCAAGAAAAGAGCCGGATCGCTCCGGTGAATTGGGTTATAAAGGGACCCGCGGGAGAAATCAAGGGTTCGGCGCTTTTATTTCGCAATCGCCGCAAATCCGGGCCGAAAAACTCGGAAAACCCCTAATTATATGAAGGCTTCTTCTTGGACTTCGTCTTGCCGCTGGTTTTGGGCGGTTGCTTCTGGACCGGGGGCGAGGCAACGGGAGTTTCCGAAACCGCCTGCCCGTCCGTCACGCCCGCTGGCAAAGGAACCTCCGCCCCGTCCGTTGCAACCCCGGAACTGACCACAACCTGATTCTTTGTGGAATCAATCTTAAGATAGACAACAACAGGCTGGGTCACGACCGGGTCCTGCTTGGGCAGGGAAACATGGGTAACCAGCCGCAACGGGCACCCCGAATTCAGGACAGCCGGGGGAACGTCAAAAACCGCTCCCAAAGACTGAACCCCCTTCGAAGCGTTGTTGAACCCGAGCTGGCTCCAGATACTGTTGCCCGCGCCCTCCTGACCCTCAAAGCGTTTCATGAAGGTGGCCTCATCCCGCCCGACCGTCACTTCCTTGCCCTCATCGTGCGAGACATGCTGACCGTTAACATAGTGGTCTTCCGTCCACCACACCGTCAGCTTCCAGTCGCGGTAAAGATCATAAATCAGGTAACGCGTCGGCAGGTAACGGTTGCCGTCTTCATCCTCCAGCCACATCGCATGGAACGTGCCGTCGCCCGGAGACTCAAGAACTTTCGCGCTGACCAGAAGCCCGTCTTGCGTATACATGGAGCGCACGCCAAGCTCGGTCTCCCCCGCGCGCACGGAGGAATATTTGAGCTTGCGCGTCGGGTCTTTCTCCGTCTTCGGCCCCTTGCTCTTGTTGCCGCCACCGCCCAGCGAGAATCCGCTGCCGCCGATCACGTTATTCAAAGCGCCAAGAGCCATCCCCTTCGCCTGCCCTTTGACCTTATCCTTCAGCGCCGCCCCGGACCCGACTTCACCGTTCGCCCCGATCAGGATGGATTGAGTCTGCTTCGGATAAGCGCAGGTGCTTTTTTGTATCTGGCGCGGCGGGACTGATTTTTCCTGTGCCTGCTGAGGTGTCGTGGGACAGGGAAAATCGTCGGGACATTTGAGCGTCATTTTCTCTCCGGCAGCCGTCGCGGCGCTCACGCAGTTCCGGACGCAATCGAAATAGGCCTGCCGTGCTTTATCCGTGCGCCCCTGCTGCCAGCGAAGACTGCTCGCCACACTGGCCGCAAAACTCTGCGCCGAAGAGAGTTCTTCCTGCGCTTTGGCCACTTCCGGCGTCAGCCGGTTCACAGTAGCCTCCGCAATCCGGTTACGTTGCCCGGCTTTAACATAGGCATTTTTTTTCGCCGAACTGTCGTTCCCGTTGATCCCCTCTTTGATGATGCGGCCGGTCTCCTCAAGCTCCTTTTGCGCATCAGACAGCTCCTTTTGCTTTTTCGTCAGGGATGCTTGTTTTTCCTTGACCTGTTCGTCCGCCGATTGCTTGCTCTTTTCGACTTTCGCCAGCTCGCGCTCTTCCTCCCGCATGGCCAGCCAGAGACTGCCGCATTTATGGCGGCAGATGGCATCACCCACCGTTTCGCCGTCGCGCGGCTGTATGCGCCATTCTTCTTTTGGCGGTTCGGTGGCCTCGCCCCCGCCCCCGGCCGAACTCGCGCCGGAATTATCGACCGGCCCCGTCGGCCCCATAAACCCGACGCGCGTACATTCGATTTCGAGCTTGTCAGCGAACTGCTGCATTTTCTGGATCAGGCGCGAATGCTGCGCCTGCGCATCCCCGCTCAAAGCCACGTTATCAATGACCATATTCCGGATACGTACGCGGAACGAGATAATCCATGCATTACAGATCAGATCCCCGGAATTAAGCGCCAGTTCCGCCAGCGCCCCGCTGGCCCCGCGCACGGAATCCACCGTTTTACCCTTGAGCGCCCCCGTCAGACGCCACGCGGCCCCGCTCGCCAGCGCTGTGGTTTCCGACTGAAGCGCATCGCCCATATTTTGCACCTCTTCGTCCATCCCCAACTCGCCCAGAATTTTCCCGGTAAGTCCTGCATAAGAAGGAGAAACAGAAGTGAAAGAAATAAAGAATACAAGAAAAGCCAGTATAAATAATCTCTTCAACATGGGGGCCTCTATAAAAAATAAAAATAAAGAATGTTTCGATTTAGCCAGTTTCATTTAATACGGTCAATTACGATTCCATTACTCCTCCGCGCCACCGATTATTGCCGGGCGGATCATGATCTGCAGATCCTTCTTCGCCTTTTTGTCATCCGGATTGCGGAAAGCCTCACCCAGAACCGGAATTTCATGCAGGAACGGCACAGTCCGCACCGGGTCCAGCTTCGGAAGCGTAATCTGGGTTTGCAGGTAATAGGGACAGGGATTGCTCGCCAGATCGTCCACAGTAACGGGAAACACAACCCCCAGGCTCTGCACACCCTTGGACGCATTGTTAAAGCCCAGTTGATTCCAGATACTGTTCTGCATTCCCTCGGGCCCCTGGTAACGCAGGGCAAAATCGCCGTAATGATCCCGCCCGACCGTCACTTCCTTGCCCTCATCGTGCGAGACATGCTGACCGTTAACATAGTGGTCTTCCGTCCACCACACCGTCAGCTTCCAGTCGCGGTACAGCGAGAAGATCAGGTATTCCGTAGGCAGGATAATGTCCCCCGCCCCGTCTTCCAGCCACATGGCTTGAAATGTCCCGTCCCCGGGCCCTTCTATAATCTTGGCGCTGATCAGAACCTGTCTGTCTTTATTTATCCCGGTCCGTACACCAAGTTTCACGCCGTTGGATTCAGAAGCAATATACTGGCCTTTGGTTGGATCCTTCTGGGTCTTCGGCCCTTTGCTCTTGTTGCCGCCACCGCCCAGCGAAAACCCGCTGCCGCCGATCACGTTATTCAACGCCCCCATCGCCATGCCCTTGGCCTGACCGGAAATCTTGTCCTTTAAAGCAGCACCGGAACCCACTTCGCTGTTCGCGCCGACCGTAATCGAATGCGGCGCCTTGGGAACGACGCAGGCGGTTTTTTTAGGCTTTTCCGGACAAGTCTTAATACATTTGTTGTAGACTTTGAGAGTACGCTTAAAATTCTCGGTATAAGCATCAATCTCGGCCTCCAGATCATACATTTTATGCTCTAAAACATTCATTGCCTTGCCGATAGTTGACCAGTCATAAGGCAATGTACCCAGATCACCTGCAAGATAAGAAAGCCTGTAGAGCTCCTTATAGTGAGAATACTCTGTTTCGTAACTGATAAGCTCCGCCTGCGCCATAGTCGTCCAGAGCGGAAGGATATTCAGACGCTCCGCAAGACGCTGACATTTTTTACACACAGGCTCGTAAAATCCTTTCCAGTCGTATGGAAGTTTGTGTTCCGGCAGCGGTGGAAGATTCTTGGTATCCACGCCCTTAATAGCCGGAAGACCGCCGGCCTTGATGCCTGTTGTCTTAACCTTCTGCCCTGTGCACTGCTTTTCGCATTCAGCCACAAGTTGGCGGAATCTTTGGGCTGCGTTTTCAAGCTCCTTAATAACACCTTCAGTATTATGCCTGTACTTCTTAAACCCGTCCGAAACTTCCAGTATAGTTCCCAGTGTTTTGGCCGCCTTAGGATCATCTGGCCCAGCTTTTTTCGCGCTTTTAAGCTGATCCTTAACGCTCTTGTCGTACTGCTCTTCGACCCACTCGCTCTGCTTGAGCATGTACCGGTAAAACAACAGATCGTCCATAACCAAGTTGTACTGCTCGACCAGCGGCTGACAGGGTTTGCATTCGGTCGAAACACCCTTCCAGGCCATACGTAAAGGACGGCCTTTTTTGTCCCTCCCGGACCAACCCTTGTGATTGATATCGGTCGTCGAATTTCCCTTGGGAACACTGAAAAAATTTGACCCTGAAAGATCAGGACCGGGCAAACTGAAATCATCAGCAAGAACAGGAGAAACAGGCAAATAAATAAAAATAAAAAATAAGAAATACGCAAAAACAGAACGCTTGTTCATAAATGAATCCTCTGAACAATCAAACAAAAAATAAATCTAAACAAAAACAATTAAACGTATTTACACAGGACAGGTCAAGCCGCGATTGACTTTTTTGGCCCGACTGCCCTATTCTGTGCCCAGAGACAACTCACCGGGGGTGCGCGAAAACAGCGCTGAGAACAAACCCTTCGGACCCGAACCGGATCATGCCGGCGTGGGGAGTGTGAGAGGCAAAGATGAGCAAACACCACCCGCAGAACATCGCGATACTCGGCGCAGGCATTATGGGCCTGAGTTGCGCCTACGCGCTGGCCAAAGCCTTCCCGAAAACCGCGATAACCATCATCGATCCTTCGGGATTCCCTGCAGATAACGCCAGCTATATAGCGGGCGGCATGCTCGCCCCCTACTGCGAGTGCGACCACCTCCCCCCCGCCTACATCCCTGCGGGACTGGAAAGCATTAAATTTTGGAAAGACTTTTCAAAAGAAACCAAAGACGCCTTTGAATTCGCACAGGAAGGCAGCCTGATCCTCGCGCACAGCGAAGATCGCCACATGTTCGAACGCATCAAAGCCGTGCTGCCCGCCGAAAATCGCGGAACGCATGTTGATCTCGCGCGAACGGAACCGCTTCTCGCCGGAAAGTTCAGGGACGCGCTCTTGATGAAGGGCGAAGCCCACCTCCACCCGGCCAAAGCAATAAACGCACTCATAAACGAACTCAAAAAACTAAACGCGACGTTTCTCCAAAAAGATAACAGCGATAAAAATCATGATCTTACAATTGATTGCAGAGGAATTGGTTTACAGGATGACGAGCCGGAACTGCGCGGCGTAAAGGGCGAAATCCTGATCGTCCGCAACAAAGATTTCTATCTCAAGCGCCCCTTGCGCCTGATGCACCCGCGCTATCCGCTCTACATCGTTCCACGCACGGATAACATCTTTATGATCGGCGCAACCATCATCGAAAGCGCCGATGATTTTGTTTCTTTACGCTCGGGTATGGAATTGATGAGCGCGCTCTATAGCCTCCACCCGACCTTCGCTCACGCGCAGATGATTGAAATGAAGGCCGGTATTCGCCCCGCCTATCCCGATAATTTGCCGCGCATCACCCGTGACGGTGATATCATCCGGGCTAATGGATTGTTCAGACATGGCTTCCTGCTCGCCCCGGCGATGGCGGCCTGCGTGCGCGACCTGATTGCAGGAACGAAAAACGACAGGAACGCTTTGTTTATCAAGGACCAGAAAGATGAAGATTATCCTCAACGGCGTCGAAAAACCGCTTAAGGCACAAACGCCCATCACCGCCCTGCTGGAAAGCGAAGGCTTTGCGGACAAGCTGGTCGCCGTCGCCGTCAACGGCGCGTTTGTGCCAAAATCCCGGCATGCCAGCGCGCTCATCAAAGACGGCGATCAGATCGAGATCGTCGCCCCGATGCAGGGAGGATAAGCATCTTATGGCCCATCCGCTCAATATCGGTGAAACCATTTTGCAATCACGCCTGTTTCTCGGCACGGCTTGCTACCCCTCGCCCGAAATTCTGCGTCAGGCGATTGAAGCCTCTAAGCCCGGCCTGATTACCGTCTCCCTGCGCCGGGAAAGCGCAGCGGGCAAAGGCCAGAAATTCTGGGACATCATCAAGGGCCTCGGCGTTCCGGTTCTGCCCAACACTGCCGGATGTCATGGTGTGCAGGAAGCGATCACCACCGCCGAAATGGCCCGCGAAATTTTTGAGACCAACTGGATCAAACTGGAAGTCATCGGCGACGACTACACCCTCCAGCCTGATCCCTACGGGCTTATAGAGGCCGCTGAGCAGCTTATAAAAAAAGGATTCAGGGTGTTCCCCTACATGACCGAGGACCTCATCCTCGCGCAACGACTGGCAGCTGCGGGCTGCGACATTCTCATGCCGTGGGGCGCGCCCATCGGATCGGGCCGCGGATTGAACAACCCCTATGAACTCGAACTCCTGCGGGACCGCTTCCCCGATAAAACACTGGTGATCGACGCCGGCATCGGCGCTCCCTCCCACGCCGCGCAGGCGATGGAAATGGGATATGACGCCGTTTTGCTCAACACCGCCGTCGCCAAAGCGGGCGATCCGGTCAAAATGGCACACGCCTTTGCAAAAGCCATCGACGCAGGCCGCACCGCTTACCTTTCCGGGGTCATCAAGCCGCAGGAACATGCCACCCCCTCCACCCCGCTGATCGACCGCCCTTTCTGGCATCAGGAGAAAGAGGAAAACCGGAAATGAACCGCTACCTCCGGCAAATTACCCTGCCCGAAATCGGCCCGGAAGGACAGCGCCGGCTGGCGGAAGCCCGCATCCTGATGGTCGGCGCGGGCGGTCTGGGCGCAGCCGCCCTGCCCTATCTGGCGGGCGCTGGCATCGGCAACATCACAATTGTCGATCACGACACAGTCTCTATCACCAACCTCCACCGCCAGACCATCTATACAACCGCGCAGGAAAACGAAAATAAGGCCGCGCTCGCGGCCGCATATCTGCAGAACCTCAACCCCGACATTTCAGTGCGGGCAGTCGGCGAAAAACTCACGCCTGAAAATATGGAACGCCTGTGCGCGGGTTACGACCTCCTGCTCGACGGCACCGATAATTTCGACACCAAATCCCTGCTCAACGCCGCCTCCATAAAAACGCAAACGCCGCTCCTCACCGCCAGCGTCAACCGGTTCGACGCCCAGATCGGCCTGTTCGACGGAAGCAAAGAAGAATCCCCCTGTTATCATTGTCTTTTTCCCGATTTACCCACAGACGCGCGCAATTGTAATGAAGCGGGAATTCTCGGCACCACCGCCGGGATCACGGGCGTGCTTCAGGCCCATATTGCGCTGCTCTATCTGCTCGGCATAAAAGAGGTTAAATCAGGCGATTTCCTAAGCTTGAATTTAAAATCGATGCGCATCGAAAAATTACGAGCACCTAAAAATCGAGACTGCGCGGTCTGTAATAACACCTGTGGAGAAACTCAGCTTATCCACAAAGCAAAGAACGAAAAAATATCAACAGCCTCAGCAGGTTCCCCGGCAAACATGAGGAAGCCCGAACTGGTCGCCTTGAAAGAACTCACAGGCACCACCACGCTGGTCATCGACGTGCGCCAGCCCGAGGAACTGCGTGCAGACCCTTTTGAGCCGCACATAGAAAATGAGTATATGTCCATTCCCCTGCCCGAACTGCCAGCACGCCTTTCTGAACTCCCCATGAACCGCAATCTGGCCCTGATTTGCGCCGGAAATATCCGCAGCGCCCAGGGAGCCGAATACCTCATGGCGCGGGGCTTCAACACCGTCTGCGTCCTCGATCGCTTCTCACTCTGAATAAGCACACAACAATAAGCGCATAGCCTCGTCTCTGAGAGAAAGGCCCGAAAAAATCATTGAACGATTAAAAGGCTTAACCGGTCTTGGCCGCAAAACTCGTCACACGGGTCTCAGACGCCACAAGCTGGACTGACTCATCGGCCCCCACTTCCGATGAACGGCTTCTCGCCCTCAGAGCCTGCTCTATCTCATCGGCAAGATCTTCGGCGACCAGCCGCGCCCCCAAATAATTAGGATGGATTTCGTCAGCCATATACCGCTGGTTAAAAACTTCGCGCAAGCTTCTTCCTTCCGGGTTTTGAACAAGAGAGTCAAGAATGAAGGGATCAAGGATAACGCCATATTCGCGCGCCAGCCCCGTATAAATCTGGTCAAACTCCTGCTTGTATGAACTTGGCGCCCATGAAGGAGCAATAGCGCCCGACAATACGACGGTTACATTATGCTCCTGCAAGATTTCTATGGTGTTTGCCAGATTTTGACGAATGAAGGACGGGGACAACTGCACCTTTAGATCATTCCCGCCAAGTTCAAGAACAACGATATCCGGCTTATCCGCACCAGAAACCAGCGCACGGGCTGCCGACGGACCATAATCGCTGGCAGCACCAGCCTGGCTCCTATTGTCGATTTCTACATTCCAGCCCCGGCGGGTAAGTATTTCATCAAGATACGCGGCATAGCCGGGACCGGCAAAATTCGCCCCAAGACTGTCACCGATAATACCAATTCGGACCGACATCACACCCCTCATAAACCCGCTTGTGCCAATTTAACATATTTTTTCAAACAGCTCAAAAAAAAGCCGGAACATCGTCCCGGCTTTCTAAAACTTTTTTAAATCAGCCTCTTACACGCCGACCACGAACTTCGCGACAATCGCCACCAGCAGGATCGCCACGATATTCACGATCTTGATCAGCGGGTTCACCGCCGGGCCGGCCGTGTCCTTGTAGGGGTCGCCGACCGTATCGCCGGTCACGGCCGCCTTATGGGCTTCAGAGCCCTTGCCGCCGTGATTGCCGTCTTCGATATATTTCTTGGCGTTATCCCACGCACCGCCGCCAGCCGTCATGGAAATCGCCACGAACAGGCCCGTGACGATAGTTCCGAGCAACATCGCGCCCAGCGCCTGGAAGCCCGCCAGCATGGAACCGCTGACCATCGTGATCACTGTGAACACGACAACAGGAGCAGCAACAGGCAACAGGGATGGAACGATCATTTCCTTGATCGCCGCGCGGGTCAGAAGATCAACCGCCTTGCCGTATTCCGGCTTGCCGGTTCCTTCCATGATTCCGGGGATTTCCTTGAACTGGCGGCGAACCTCGACCACAACGGACGATGCCGCGCGGCCCACGGCCGTCATGGACATCGCGCTGAACAGGTAAGGCAGAAGACCGCCAAGGAACAGGCCGATCACGACATTCGGATCCTGCAGCGGAAAGCTGATATTCGAATATTGCGGCAGGTAGTGCTTGATCTCCTCGGTATATCCGGCAAAGAGAACCAGCGCAGCCAGACCGGCGGAACCGATCGCATAACCTTTGGTCACGGCCTTGGTGGTGTTACCGACAGCATCCAGCGCATCCGTCGTTTCGCGGATTTCACCTGGCAGGTCGGACATTTCGGCAATCCCGCCGCCATTATCCGTAACCGGGCCGTAAGCATCCAGCGCAACGACCATTCCGGCCAGCGACAGCATCGCGGTCGCAGCAATCGCAATCCCGTAAAGCCCGGCAACAGTATAGGCAACCCAGATCCCGCCGCAGATGATCAGAACGGGAACGGCGGTCGCTTCAAGCGAAATCGCCAGCCCCTGGATCACGTTCGTGCCGTGCCCCGTTTCCGAAGCCTTCGCAATCACGCGAACCGGACGGTATGCCGTAGACGTGTAATATTCGGTGATCCAGACCAGAAGCCCCGTAACGATAAGCCCCGTCAGAACGCACATATAAAGGTGGTTCAGGCCGATAACACGCCCGCTCGCCAAAGGCAGCTCGGCGGGAATACCCATGCCGTAAAGCCCGAATGCGATCAAAACGGCGGAAATCAGCGCGCTGGCAATAAAGCCTTTATACAGGGCGCCCATGATATTCTTGCTCGGCCCCAGCTTGACGAAATAAGTCCCGGCGACAGAACCGATAATGCTTAAACCCCCGATCAGCAGGGGCAGGATCATCATATATTCAATAACCGCCGGCTTAAATGCGCTGAACGCGATCAGCATCGTCGCCACAACGGTAACGGCATAGGTCTCGAACAGGTCAGCAGCCATACCCGCGCAATCCCCGACGTTATCGCCCACGTTATCGGCGATAACAGCCGGGTTACGCGGATCGTCCTCGGGAATGCCGGCTTCGACTTTACCGACAAGGTCGGCCCCGACATCAGCGCCCTTGGTAAAAATACCTCCGCCAAGACGGGCGAAGATGGAAATCAGGGACGCCCCGAAACCAAGAGCGACGAGACCTTCAAGAATTTTCCTCAGCACGTGCAGACGCTCGGCCCCCGTAGCGGCCTCCAGCCCCAGGGTATTCTGCAGGGCAAAATAATAAGTGGCGACACCCAGAAGCCCCAGACCGACCACCAGCATCCCGGTAACCGCACCCGCCTTGAACGCGACATCCAAAGCCTTGTCCATGCTTTCGGTCGCAGCTTGCGTGGTGCGGACGTTCGCCCGAACCGACATCATCATCCCGGCATAACCGGCAAGCCCGGAACATCCCGCGCCGACCACGAAGCCGACAGCCACATGAATCCCGAGCAGAACAGCCAGAGCGATCGCAACCACAACGCCGACCATCGCGATCGTTGTATATTGACGGTTAAGATAGGCCGAAGCACCCTCCTGAATGGCTCCCGCAATTTGCTGCATGCGTTCGTTACCCGCACTGGCGGACAGGATTTGTTTGGACGTCACTACTCCGTACAAAATGGCCAGAAGACCGCAAAGTATGACTGTTATATAGATGACCGACATCTCAACCTCATAAGCATATTATTGTAATGTGCAACTGTAATTGCCGCCTTTTCTTAAAGACTTAAGAAAACTAATGTTTTCATTTTGTAAGTCAAAGGTTTTTTTCGGACAGCGGGTTATTTTTATCCTTTTGAAACGGAAGCATTTTTTAATGTCCGGCACGGATACAGCCTGCAATGCGAAAAACACCGAAAGACCCTGCGTTATACGCAGGGAAAGGCAACGGGGCAAGACATTTTTTTGGCGGTCAGAACCCTGACCGCCAAAAAAGATAAAACATAAAAAATGCAACAGACACACGAAAAACACCTGCTGGTGTTCACTCGTCCCGGCGATCCTTTTCGGACTGAACCTCCTCGTCGGCATTGTCATTAGACGAACGCTTGAGGACTTTGGGAAGTGTGCGTTCCAACTCATCGGGAACAAACATCACACCACCGGACGCAGAAGCATAAGCTCTCATAATTCCCTCCTGACAGAAATCTTCACTTGGGCTTTGTGGGTCACATTGTACATCGCAAAATTGCTGCACACCAAACAAAGGATGCGCTGCAAAGCACAAATAATGTGACGCACTGCGGAAGATTTTACCCTGAAGGAAATCCGGAAACGCTAAAAGCGCTAGCCAACGACCTTGAGATTTGCTGCAGCTTTTTTACCGCGGTTTTCGCGGATCTCATAGTTCAGCTTCTGTCCCTCTTTCAAGGTCTGAAGACCTGCAGCTTCAACAGCCGAAATGTGAACAAAAACGTCGGGCCCTCCGTTATCGGGAACAATAAACCCAAACCCTTTATTCGGATTAAACCACTTTACGACACCAGTTTGTTCCATCTTTAGAACTCTCCAAAAAATAAAAATTAAAACAAGCTCTTTAGAAGTCCTGAGCTTTCGGTTAGAGAAGCGGGGTAGTTCCAAAGATCAATGTCAGGATTTATCGCTTTTTTTTGATTTTCGCAATAAGAAACTCAGTAAAAATGAAAGATAAAACGCTGAAAGAGCCTATGGATAAGGCGGAGATACCCTTTACAGCATATTCATTCAGCGGCAAAAAGCTGCTACTCTAATGGGGAAAGTCCTCTCAGGCCGCCCTTTCCGGCCTTTTTGTGTTAAATGTGAGATGAATAAAGGTTCAGACGTTCTGGAACGTTCGGCCATCCCCGCAGGAAAAATCTTCCTGAAAAGCGGGGAGGAAAATTCACGGGCTTACGTGATTCAGTCAGGCTCCGTGTGTTCGTTTATGGAAATAAACGGCCGAAAAATCGAGGTCGAGCGGCACGGTCCCGGCACCATCATCGGGGAACTCTGCCTGATGGTGGACGACCCCATCGCCCTGAGTTACGAGGCATTGGAACCGACGACCGTAGTGACAGTCACCCGGCAGGACTTTCAAAAACGCCTCACCCGCGTCGATAAAACTGTAGCCAAAATCCTGACCCACGCGGTCGAAAAACTGGCGGCCTACGAAAGGGGAGAGATCGAAAAAGCCATAAAACGCTCGGAAATCGACGACGAAGCGCACGCCCTCACCCAGGTGATCCTGAAAAGCAAACGCCTGACCTTTGATCAGCAGGTCCACTATGAACGAATGATCCTCCCGCCCATCAACGACATGATCAAGGCGATCAAAAAATTCAAAACCGAAGCCAACGAGGCCTAAGCCCTTGGAAACAGGAGGCTTAATTTTTCGTAAACCCGACTGCTTTTACAATGGAAGGGGCATTTTTATTGCCTCCCCGCGCTGGTAGTATCATCTTCGTAGCTGGCATTTTGCACGAAAACCCGGATCATCATGGACAGCAAGACGGTCAACAAAGCCATAAAAGAAAAAATCCGCCCGTTTCTGGAAAAAAGCGGCTTTTCGCACTTCACGGAACGAAACAGCTGGCGGTTTTCCAAAACGCATACCGACATTATCAATTTCCAGTCCTTCAATTCCTATCTCGCCGAGGGACTGGACTGCACAACATACTCTTTTTCAGTCAACCTCGGATGCACGCACAAGGCATTCCCGCTTTTTCAGCATGGAAAAGTCAAAAAACGCAGGGACGGAACGCTGCTGCCCGAAGAATACCGCTGCCCCTTCCGCTTGACTCTCAAACGCACGATCCCGCAAAAAAAACCCGGCCTGCTTCCCCTCAATTACAAGCGCATGGACATCTGGCTCATCGATCCCGAAGGAAAATATATCGAGCCCGCCATGAACGATGTCCTCAACCAGATTGAAAAGATTGCGTTGCCCTGGTTTGAAAACCTTCGCAGCGAGGAAACCATCATGCATATCCTCCAGCATCAGGACGAAGATATGGATACGCTTTGGGGCTTTGGGAACAACCCCAGCCCGATGCGCTCCTATCTTCTGGGCTACATGGCCTTGTATTTGGGTCAGAACCAGATAGCCCGCACCTACCTGCAGGCCGTCCTCGACTCAGTATCTTTTGAGGATGAAAAGAAATACATCCGCGAAGCGCTCGAAAAGCTTGACGGATAAAGCTTAGGACTCCGAGGTCTTGGTCTCGTCCTTGGCGGCGCAGCATCCGCCCTTCATGGTCTTGCCGATCAGAGCCATCGCCACAGAACCCAGCAGCAACACGGCAAAGCTCACGCCGACTTTCACAAACGCCTGCTCGGACACGACATCAGGAAACCAGATATAAAGAAGGGCAACCGCCATCAGCGAAACAACAAGCAAACTGCAGATCACAAGGACATAGGTCGGTACTTTGTTCATGGCGAGGCCTCCTCACTCCGTAAAAACACAATACGGATGCTTCCGCCAGACCATCTTACATGAAAAAGCTAAAAGTTGCTTAAAAAATGCTTATTTAGGCTTCACGTCGCCTGAAGGCATCTGCTCGGGAGCCGGTGCCGGCGGAGCAACAGTTTCGGGCAACAGGCTTTGATACCCGCCATTTCCGTTGCGCGAAAACTCGACCTGCTCGCCAACCCTTTGCTCGGCGCCAAGCTGCACGGCAATGATATTCTCGATATCGATCGTCATCTGATCTCCCGGCTGTCCCGTCGCAAGATGCCCCAGCTCGTTTGAAACGACGCCCTCAACCGTCACCGGGTGCAGCCCGCCCTGCGCATCGTAATACTGCGCTCCTTTAAGGTAATCGGTGCCGATTTCTATTCTAAGAGGATAATCGTGTCCGTTCACTTGTGCGAACATGGTATTGGAGCCATTTTGAACCGAGCCGTCAAACGGACGGTCGTGCTGAGCAATCACAAACTTATGAGAAGGCCCCATCAGCCCTGCGCCTTCCAGACTGGCTGCGATACCGGACTGATCGTAAACATCGCGCCGGGCGGAAATATCCCTTAGAAGCTGCTGTCCGGTCAGTTTTTCTTCCACAATTCGATGTGTCTCCGGATCTTGACGAAGATAAGTAAACTCCGCCCTCTGAAGATAATCAAGAAACCGCTCCGTCCGCGCCCGCAAATCGGGATC
The DNA here is from genome assembly GCA_020443295.1 of Alphaproteobacteria bacterium. GTDB lineage: Bacteria > Pseudomonadota > Alphaproteobacteria > Micavibrionales > Micavibrionaceae > JAGNKE01. Next base: position 15,121 of record JAGRIJ010000050.1, read on the forward strand.
GCCGATTCGAAGCTCTATGCAATCTCTCCAGTTAACCGAGGCTCTGAAGGAGCTGCTCCACCTTGACCCATGATATATACCCCTTATTCTTACCCGTTATTGCCCTAGACTATAAGATCAATCGCTGAAAAAAGCAAAAAATAAAAGAGAACAAATATAGAACATTTGCACGGATTATGATAGAGTTCAGGGATGAATCGCCCCATCCCCCCAGCAACAGCCCGCGGCGCCACCATCAACCCCACGGGCCGCTTCGAAAAACTGGAGATAGAGGCCGAAGAATCGCACTGGCCCGGCGATGAAGACGACAACCTCCCCCGCCCCCTGAAAACCGAATTTTTCGTCGATCATACCAAATCCGTTCTGGTCCATAACGACAGCCCGGATATCGGCCCCGGCGTGATGCTCAACCCTTATCGCGGCTGCGAGCACGGCTGCATCTATTGTTTCGCCCGCCCCAACCATGAATATCTCGGCCTCTCCGCCGGGCTGGATTTCGAAAGCAAGATTTTCGTCAAAACCGAAGCCCCAAAACTCCTCCGAAAAGAACTTAATGCAAAGAAATGGACGCCGCAGATGATCGCCCTCAGCGGCGTAACCGACTGCTACCAGCCCATAGAGCGCAAACTCAAGCTCACCCGCCAGTGCCTTGAAGTGCTCGCGGATTTCAAAAACCCCGTCGGCCTGATTACCAAAAACCACCTGATCACCCGCGATCTTGATATCCTGCAGGATATGGCAAGCTGGAACGGTGCAGCCGCCTATATCTCCCTGACCACGCTCGACCCGGATTTGCAGAAAATCATGGAACCGCGCACGTCCCCGCCGAAGGCGAGGCTCCGCGCCATAGAAACGCTGGCCAAAGCCGGAATCCCGGTCGGCGTGATGACCGCCCCGATCATCCCCGGCCTGACCGACCATGAACTCCCCGCCCTTCTCAAGGCCGCCAGCGAATCCGGGGCGCAAACGGCAGGCTATATCATAGTGCGCCTTTCGCACGGCCTGCGCGAACTCTTTCAGGACTGGCTTCAGGAAAACCTCCCTCTGAAGAAGGACCGCGTTCTGGGCCGGATCAGGGATGTGCGCGGCGGCAAGCTGAATGATACGCGCTGGGGCATCAGAAAAACGGGCGAAGGCCCCTACGCCGACCTGATCGCCGAAACCTTCAGACAGAATGTGAAAAAATACGGCCTCGATAAACCCCGAACGCCGCTTTCAACCGAGCACTTTCGCCGAAGGCCGGAAGATGGGCAGTTGAGTTTGTTTGATTAAATTATTTTATTAGTGCAAAAGACCAATAACAGCAATCATTGTGCCTATCCAAAACTGCCAATGTGAAAAAATAACTTTCTCACAAAAAACTCTAATTTTAGGCTTTATCCGCCTTCCGGTGTATATAATCACTACTTCAGAAAAAAGATCATTGACAGGTGTGTAAGGCTCTCCCTTCCACCATTCCTGAATAGGCTTAAAAACAAACTGAATATTTTTTCTCATAGCCAGTATGATAACAAAATTAGATTCCAGATCTCGTGTAGTTATGAAAACAATAAGAGCCTATCCACAATTAAATGGTAAACCTAAATGACACCCAATAGTCTAACCAAAGATCTCACCCTCCCCCTCATCGCCGCGCCGATGTTCCTGGTCTCGAACCCCGAACTCGTCATCGCGGCATGCGAAAACGGCGTGATCGGCGCATTCCCGGCCCTCAACCGGCGCACCACGGAGGGGCTGGACGAATGGCTCACCCAGATCGAAACGGCGCTGCAAAAAGCGAAAACCGAAAACCAGCAGGCCAAAATCGCCCCCTACGCGGTCAACCTGATCGTCAACGCCGCCAACCCGCGCCTGCAGGCCGATCTGGAAATCTGCGTAAAGCATAAAGTCCCGGTCATCATCACCTCCCTCGGCCTGCGTGAGGAAATCATCGGCGCAATCCACGCCTATGGCGGCCTCGTCCTGCACGATATCGCCACCGTTTACCACGCCCGCAAGGCGGCCGATGCGGGTGTTGACGGCCTCATTGCGGTTGCGGCAGGCGCAGGCGGCCACGCAGGAACCCTCAACCCCTTCGCCTTTATCGGAGAAATCCGCGAATTTTACGACGGCCTGCTCATTCTCGCGGGCGGCCTCTCCCACGGCAAAGACATTCTGGCCGCGCAAATCATGGGCGCGGACCTCGCCTATATGGGCACGCGCTTCATCGCCGCCACGGAATCCGCCGCCGATCCGGCCTATAAACAAATGGTGTGCGACTCCACGAGCGCCGAAATCGTCTACACCCCGGCCATCAGCGGCGTGCCCGGCAACTTCATGGCCAAAAGCCTGACACAGGCGGGCTTCGACCTCAACGAACTTGAAAAAGCCGAACCGGACGCCAAAAAACTAAAGCTCTTGCATGAGGAAGCCAAGGCATGGAAAACCATCTGGTCCGCCGGCCAGGGCGTCGGCGCTATCCATGAGACACTCTCAACCAAGGATCTGGTCCGCCGCCTCATAAATGAATACGAAACGGCCCGACTCAAACACAAAATCAAATAAAAACAGGAAAATAGACCCGGTTTATTCGGCAGGTTCCTGAATGAAAGCCGGCTCCTCGCCCCCCTCGTGAACCGGCTCAGGAGGTGCAATGGGCGGAGCCCCCGGCAAAGGCCGGTTCTCCATCCCGAACCAAAGCGGCCAGCGCTTCACATGCATAAAATGACGGATCGGCGTTTTCACGACAAGGATCAGAATCCCGATAGAGAGCAGGCACCAGATCGCCGCAACCTCATTCGGATTATCGGTCAGCAACATCGCCAGCCGCGGCCCGACAAGAAAATGATAGATCGTAAACCGCCATGAACCGTAAAGAAACGGCAGGATCAGCCCCGCGATCATATAGGTGGGATAAAGCGTAAGAAAACGCGTCCACTTATCGTTAATAATAAAATTGGTCATCCCGTTGACCGGAACCTCCCACGCGATATGCCAGTTTCCGTGCACCGAACACAGATCCCGCGCGCACATCTTTTGCCCGAGCAAACACTGCCCCGCCCACTCGAACGGGTAAAGCTGCAAGAGCATGACAATCGCGGAGACAAAACAGATCGTATAGACGGGAATCTCGATCCGTTTGCGCACGGTATCGGGAATGAAATACATCGAGATCAAATTGATGAAAAACGGCTGGAAAGTGATATGCAGATACCCGAAAATCGTCGCGATCTGGTTCGATGGCAGGCTGCACTGGTCAATCACCGAATAGGTGTAGGACTGCAGCATTTCCATCAGGGAAAAATAGGCCAGCGGAATGTAAAGCCGGGCGCTCTCGCCCTTGTAGGCGGCGTATCCGGTCGTCACGAAACCCATAGTGGCCAGTACGGCCGACGCTTCCCCGCTCCAGCACATATGCGCGCAATGATCCCTGATTGTCAGTCACAAAAACTGCAAAACTTTAAGGTTTCGGAACAAAAATGTAAAGAAAAGACCTTGGCGCAGCGCAGAAAAATTATGGTAATCTAAGGACATGAGACCCGAATTCGACCGCAACGCGCAAATCACCGTCAGGCAGATCGGCCCGGAAGACTGGGAAGCCTACCGGGATTTTTACATGAGTCTGCGCGACCCACACCATTTCAGGGGAATTCTGGCCGGAAAAGACCCCGACGACCGGGCGACATGGCAGGGCCTGTTCGACGCCACGACCGGCACAGGCGATTATGTGATGTTCGGTATGGAAGACCGTAAACGCCTGATCGGGCAATCGGGCATCCAGTTTCTCAGAAATGGTGATCAGGTAACCGCCCTCCTCGCCGGATCGGAAATCGCCGATGACCGGCGCGGCCAGCGGCTGGTCGACAAGCTCTATCAGGCCCGCCGGGAATACCTCCGCTCTATAAATTTTCAGGGACCTGTGATCACGACAATTTCTCCCGGCAACACGAATTCCCGCACCGCCGCCGAACGCAACGGCTTTTCGAATACAGGCCGGTTCGATGAACATGGATATTGTATCTATGTACCTGAGGATTTGGGGTAACGCTGGCAACAAAAAAGCCTCTCTTAGAGAGGCTTCATAATTTCGGTCATCCGCAAACAGGTTTGAAACGGAAATGAGTTCGGAAGATCCGGCAGCGATCGACTCTCCCACATCTTAAGATGCAGTACCATTGACGCGAAGAGGTTTCACGGTCCTGTTCGGAATGGGAAGGGGTGTTGCACTCTTGCTGTAACCACCGGATCATCCGAACTCATTTTTTCCAAGTGAATAAAACTGTCTAGCCAAATTCTGTCAAATCACGCAACGGATTAATCGCTGCGCGCGATCCCGGAATGGATTTCAAAAGAAAACCATTGCGGATAAGAATTCAAGCCGGTCGAGCAATTAGTACTGGTTAGCTTCATGCGTTGCCGCACTTCCACACCCAGCCTATCAACGTCATAGTCTATAACGGCTCTGATAGGGAGTCCTGGTATTGAGGTTCGTTTCCCGCTTAGATGCTTTCAGCGGTTATCCCTTCCACACATAGCTACCCGGCGGTGCCGCTGGCGCGACAACCGGTACACCAGAGGTGTGTCCATCCCGGTCCTCTCGTACTAAGGACAGCTCCTCTCAAGTTTCCTACACCCATGGCAGATAGGGAC
>JAGRIJ010000051.1 GCA_020443295.1 Alphaproteobacteria bacterium
CTGCTTCTATCTTCGAAGCGGGGCACGAGAATACGCGCCTGCGCGTCGGCGGCAAGGAAGTGCTGATTACCGATTTCGACTCGCCAACCGTCGTCACCGCCGATGTCATAGAAGACTTAACCGGAACAGACGCCACCATCGACTGGCAGGAACAGGCCTTCTCCCCCGTGCGCGGTTATCCCGTCACCGTCGCCTTCCACCAGGATCGCCTGGTCATAGGCGGCAGCCGCGATCTGCCCAACCGCCTCTGGTTTTCAAAATCCGGCGACCTGTTCAACTTCGATCTCGGCAGCGGCCTCGACGACGAAGCGATCGAGTTCGCTATCCTCTCCGATCAGGTCAACGCGATCCGCGGCGTGTTTTCATCGCGCCACTTGCAGGTCTTCACCAGCGGCGCGGAATGGATGGTCACCGGCGACCCGCTGACCCCCAGCGCGGTGCAGATCCGGCGGCAAACGCGCACAGGCTCCGTGATTGACCGCTACATCCCGCCGCTCAATGTCGACGGCGCCACGCTTTATGTCGCGCGCAATAAAAAAGAGATCCATGAATTTCTCTACACCGATCTGGAACAGGCCTATACCTCTACCGATCTCGCGCTCCTCTCGCGCCATATCATCGTCGATCCGGTCGATCAGGATTACGATCAGCGTAACCGCTTGCTCTTCGTTGTCCGCGCCGATGGAAAATTCGCAACCCTCACCGTCTTCCGCTCCGAGTCTGTTTCCGCCTGGACGCAGCACGAAACCGACGGCAATGTGAAATCTGTCTCAGTTGTGGGTGATGAGGTTTATATGCTCATCGAACGGGCAGGGGACTTCTTTATCGAACTGTTCGATTCAAACCTGCACCTTGACTCCGCCCTCGCCGGAGAGGCGGGAAGCCCCACATCCGTCTGGTCCGGCCTCGATCATCTCGAAGGACGGACCGTCAGCGTCAAGGCCGACGGCGCAGTCCTCGCCGACCATACGGTGACAGGCGGCGCGGTCACGCTCGCCGAACCGGCCAGCGCCGTGGAAATCGGGCTGCCCTTCACCCATATTGTCGAACCCCTGCCGCCCAACGAGCTTGGAACCATCGGCGCAGGCAGAAAGCTCCGTCTCGTGCGCGGGATATTCAGGCTCAACGAAACGGCTTTCCTGCGTCTCGATACCGGGCAGGGGCTAAAAGACATCACGCTCCGCCAGTTCGGCGAAGACGAAATTCTCGACGAACCCGCGCCGCTGGTCAGCGGGGATATAAAAATCCGCGCGCTCGGCTGGCAGAAGGATGGAACGAAACCGCTCTGGCGCATCGAGCAATCCGCGCCGCTGCCCTTCGAACTGCTCTCCGTTATTACGGAACTCAAAGTCAACGATTAAGAAAGGCAAAAATTTAGCCGATCTTCGGGACAAGAAATTCACTGAACCTGGCGACTTACAAAGAAACAGCTACTATCGCTTTATAAAATAACATCACTCAGCGATTGATTCGGAAAAAAGGTCAACATAGCCACCCCCAATAAGATGAACATCATCTTGAGGGCAATGATCTGGCCATTGCGGGGCTTGAAAGCGCCAGTAGGCAGGATGATTTTCCCGCGAAAACGTAAAAATTCCAGTCCGTGGGCAGGTGTAAAAGTTATTGTGATCCAACTCGGCAGTTTCTATAAAGCCTTCAAAAGTAAAGCTGTTTGTTCTGATGTCCGTGATGGCTCCGTCGATTTTCAGGTATCCGCCGCGAAAAGGGGCATGATACCGCATTCGGTAGTAACCTTCATGTCCGCCGTGGATGCGATAAAGTCCGTCTTGTTCGTACACGATGGCTTCGCCGAAATAACCGTAGGAACTGATGTAGCGACAACACAAATTAGTGTCCGTAAACAGATGCTTGCCCAGAAGCTGTTTGGCCTCAGCCTTGCTCTCGATCACGGTTTTTTTTGCGGAGGGGAGCGTTGTGCCTGACGCCGCATGTGTAGGCGCACCGGACGTTATTTCCCCCCCAGCGCACCCGCAAAGGGACAGAAAAAAGATCAGAAAAGCAAAAATCTGTGACCGCTTCATGGAAAAATGCTGAAACGCAGAGACCGCCCTGTCAGGAAGTCAGGCAAAAAAAGAATTTCCTCGTATGCCGGAAGAATAATTTAACCGCAAATATCTAATAGAAAAGGAAACCCATCATGGCCGCACTCACACCCGTACTTTCTTTATTAGGGACCGTCGGCAGCGTTGTTTCTGCCGGGAATGCCATCCTCGGCGGCGTGCAAACCCTTGCCGGCGTAACGGGAAGGCAGCAGAAAAAACAGGATGCGCTGGCCCTCGACCAGCTCAAACGCCAGCAGGCTCTTCAGCAAAAACAACTGGAGGAAAGGACCGCTCTTGAACGCGAACAGATCGCTGCCAACGCCCGCCTGAGCGAGGAACAGCGCCAGCAGGCCTTGCGCCGGGCCGTTGCCCGCCAGCGCGCGAATTTCGGATCGCAGGGGGTGGGCAGCGCCTCCGGCTCCTCTCAGGCAGTCCTGCTCGGCCTGTTTAACGAATCGGACGAGGAGCGTCAAAGACGGCAGGAATTGGACGCTTTGCGTGAAACGGCCCTCGATCAGAGCGTGGCCCAGAACCGGTCGATTAATATTCTCCAGCGCACACAACTGGCGGAACGCCAGAGATTAAGCAGACAGTTTTTCTAAGACGCAAAATATGATAAGAATAAAGTTTGACCGGGAGTCGCATTTTTATTACACTTTGCTTATATAAAAGAAGGGAAATAGACCCTCATGCGCTTAGGGAATGTACCGGATTTTGAGGATTTTGACGCGAGCGTGCTGACGCGCAGCCCGTACACGCATTTTATTATCATCGGCAATTTCTTCTTTCAGGACGATCCTTTCTCGCTGGAAGGTCAGCGCCGCCGTTTCAATTACAAAAGCGGAATCTCCGAAAAGGCGTTCCATGCCTTGGTGCACGAATTTTGCCAGCGCCGCAATCTGGATATTATGCTCGCCGGCGAGGACGTGGCCATCATTGGCGGCAATCTGACGGATTACCGGACCCTGCAATTTGAAAACGGTTCACGGTTCTCATACGATTTTGTGGATGCCAAGAAGGTCGAGGACTATGTTTCCTATACCCGCAGTGTAGGCGGTATCCCGCAGTCCCAGTTCCGCGAAGCCCAGCTCGACGCCTGAGAGCAATCCCGCTTTTCTTCTCCGGAAACCAATTTTCCTGTCCCCCCGGAACATTTTTTTATGGTAATGTGTGGGAGGTAAACGGTATCCTGAATGAATACAATAGGGTGCGCTGGGATGAAAACGGACCTAAGCGATGTAATGAACAGCGAGATTATCCTGCCTGATGACGGTCATTACCTCGTTGTCACGAATTTTGCCTATACCGAAACGATAACAGGCGAACCTGTCAACACATATAGCGGCCTTACCGGGGAAGCTTTTAACTACCTCATGGAAGATACGATAGAGCGAATGGAAGCGGAGGTCGTTTTCTGCGATGGCAATACGGCGATTATTCAGGGAACGCCCGATAGCCTGAAACTGGTTGAGCGCTTGTGCGGAGATCGTTTTTCCTACGCGTATTGTAATGTAGAAGCGGCCGATAGAGTCATGGACAGATGTATCCAGGCTGCCGTGGAAACGCCTGAAGAACGCGAAGCCCGCCGCGTCCCCGGTTTCGATTACGTCCAGAATATGAATTAACGCGTATACTGAAAAGTCAGTTTGCATACAGCCGCGCCATGAGCGCGGTTTTTTATTGTCCTGAAAATTTTGGAGAAAACCATGACCGAGCATATCAAGATGCCCGACGTAACGCCGCTCGTGCGTTATGTTGCCAACGGCACGCAAACGGAATTTGAATACCCATTCCCGATTTTCGCCAGCGAAGATCTGGCTGTCTACCTGAACGGAGCGAAACAGGCCAGCGGGTTTACGATCGACGGGGCAGGGGAAACGCTGGGCGGCAGCGTAACGTTCGATGCGGCTCCCGCCATAAATACGATCATTACGCTGGCCCGCGAACTGCCCATCGAGCGCGTGACGGACTATCTCGAAGGTGGGGATTTTTCCGCCCAGTCGATCAACACCGAACTTGATTACCTGATCGCCGCGATCCAGCAGGTCAACCGTGAAAACGATACGATGCTGCGTTACGGAGATCATGAAGCGCCTGCCGAGGTTATTCTGCCCGACCGCGCTGTGCGCGCGAACAAGGCGCTTGGATTTGACGGCAACGGTGACCCGGTCGCTGTAACGCTCGAAGGCTCGATGGCTTCTCCGAATTTCACACCAAGCGGAACCGGAGCGGCCGCGCGCACCAGCCACGATAAATTCTCCGATCTCATCAGCGTAAAAGATTTCGGCGCCGTCGGAGACGGCCTGACCGACGATACGAACGCGATCATCAACGCGCTCGCCGCCTCAGACTCTGTATTTCTTCCCGAAGGCGAATACCTGACCACGGCGACCATCCGCCTGACCACCCGCCAGAGCTTGCTCGGAGCGGGACAGAAATCCGTCATCAAGGCCAACGCAGATACGTTCAACGTGATTGAGGTCGTAGAGGATTATGTGACACTCTCAAATTTCCGCATCGAAGGCGGAGATATAGGTATAAAACTCTTCGGCCTCACGCGCCCAGTCGTCCAAACTTCGGTCAGCGATATAACCATCGTCGCGCCGAAAACGGGCGTGCAGCTGGACGGATACAACAACACGAACTTCCCTTGCTACTGGAACAATTTTTCCCGCGTGCTGGTCGAGCAGCCCAGCGTAAACGGATTTCACCTGACCAAATCCGGCGCAGGCGATACGCCCAACACGAACAAGTTTTATGCCTGCCGCGCTTACTCGCTCGGCGCGGATATTTCCGGCGCGGGCTTTTATATCGAGCACGGAAGTTTCAACAACGCCTTCATCGATTGCGAGGCGAACGTGAAAGGCACAGCGCAGGGATGTTTCATCATCGGCGCGAACTCGAATAAAACGTTGCTGATAAACCCATATGCCGAAAGCAATAACCTCGTCCCGAATATCAAACTCGAAAGCGGCTCGATCGAAACATCGATCGTCAATCTTCTCTCCGCCAGTGACGGCGCGGCGATCTGGGATCTCTCAGGCGGGGAATACACGGCCTATAACGCCGGATATCCGCATAAGAACCGCCTGCAGCGCACGACGGTCACGGATATGAACGCCACGCTGCAACGCTTCGATACCGAATATATCGACACGAGCGGAACCGTTACGCTCGACCTCTCGCACTCCGTGCATCTGGTCTCCTCCTTCGGCGGCGCACTGACGGTGGAACTGCCGAACGCGGGCGATGCGGTAGGCGTAATGATGGTCATCAAGAAAATCGACTCCTCGAAAAACGTCATCACGATCACCGAGAATTCCGGAAGCGGGCCGGACGGTTCCAGCGTTTTTCTCGGCGCGGAAAACGATTATGCGATGATGCTCTCCAACGGCGCGGAATGGTTCGTCATCGCCTCCAACCGTTCGCCGGGCAACACGCGCTTTTTCGATGGCACGGGAACCTACGATATCGATATGGCCGTGGATACCTACCTGCTCTCGGCCTTCAGCGGAACGATGACCGCAAGGCTGCCCCCCGCCAACGCCGCCGAAGCAATCGGCCGCACGATCACTCTCAAGAAAACCGACGTGTCGGCAAACGCGATTACGGTGACAGAGCAGGGCGGAACAGGACCCGATAATTCCGCGCAGCCGCTCGCCAGCCAGTACAGCGCGATCACCGTGGTCTCCGACGGCGGCCAGTGGTTCATCGTCAGCAAGCATTTGTAATTTTCACAATGAGCTATCAAGGAGAACCGATGCCCACACTTGAATCCGGGATGCGCGAACGCATCGCGAAATTCCTGCCACGCGCTCTGGAAACCGCGCTGCTATCCTATCACGAATTTGCAGAAGAGCAGGCAACCGCTCCCGACACGGAAGAAACGGAGAAAAAAGACGACAAGGCAAAAACTTTTAAGGCGCATCACGACGCCTGCAAGGTCGCCCTCGCGCATATCCAGCTTCTGATCGATCTGGCAAAATGGGCCGATCTGCCCGACCCGGAAATCGAGGACGAAATCTCGCAAAATCTGCTGGCGGGCTTGATTCAGAGCGCTGAAAAGGAGCTGGACCGGGGCCGGGAGGGGAGCGGGCTTTGAAGCTGGTCAGAGCCAAAAAATCCATGCTATTCTGTAAATTGTCCGGGAATAAGGGGTCTTTTAATAGGTATTATGAAGCCGATCCGCATTAAAGAAGACAAATACAGGCAGCCGCCCTCGCTCAAAATTCCGGTAGCGCTGCTGGCGACGCTGGTCACTGCCTCGCTGATCCATCAATACTGGAACTCGGGCGACGCCGATGAATTTGTCAGCAAGCTCAGGGCCAACGAGATGTTCTGCCACGATCCTGAAATCGAAGGCGACGGTTTCACCGACCCGTTTATCACAGCCGGGCAGAGTGCGCCCTATGTTTCCGGCGCGCAATTCTGGTCGGACCCGTCCGGGCAGAAAATCATCCATTTTAATTTCGACTACAACAGTACGAAGACCGATGATTACACGCAGTTCTTTGCCGGCATCCCGCAGGAAGTCATCGACGACCCGGAAGTGACCTTCATCCTCTCCGGTCACGCGACCTACGATCTGGATGATCAACTGGGTCTGCGCTCGGGCCTCATGCCCCCGAAGGATTTCGAGAAGCTGCACGCGCGTCATCTGAAAAATAACTTTCATATCGTGGACGGGCGGCTCGATTATATCAAGGGCAAGCTCATGGAGGCGGGCATCGCCGAAGACCGCATCGTGCTCCATAACTTCAACACCCGTTTTGACCGGCGCGCCGTCGACCTGGAGGTCTGTGTGCCCCCGCAGCACGATTAGTGATAAATTTTTAAATTTTTCTTTCAGCATACGCCCCGACGGGGCGTTTTTTTATGCCCGTTGAATGAACCCTAAAAGGATTGTGATGAACGCATGTCTTCCCCATGTGGACTTCCCCCTGTTCCTTGTCCTCTGGAACCAGAGGCAGGAGCAAAGGACTCCAACGCTTCACCTGCGCATGGCGGACTTCCTGCAGAAAAACTGGGAGAGCGGGGAGACGCGCCTTCTGCTCATGGCCTTCCGCAGCGCGGGGAAAAGCACGGTTGCCGGAATTTTCGCATCGTGGCTTTTGTATCGCAATCCGGATTTGCGGTTCCTTGTTTTAGCGGCCGACCAGAGTCTGGCGAAAAAGATGGTCAGGAATGTTAAGCGCATCATCGAACGCCACCCCCTGACCGCGCATCTCAAACCCGCCAATCCGGACCAATGGGCCTCCGACCGTTTCACGGTGAACAGGCGGCGCGAACTGCGCGACCCCTCCATGCTCGCGGGCGGTCTGGGCGGAAATATTACGGGCAGCCGGGCGGACGTCGTGATCTGCGACGATGTGGAGGTACCCGCGACCTGCGAGACCGCTGGAAAAAGAGAAGAGTTGCGCGAACGCCTCTCCGAAATGGCCTATGTCTTAAGCCCCGGCGGAGCGCAGCTTTATCTCGGCACGCCGCACCATTATTATTCGATCTACGCCGACGCGCCGAGAAGCGAGCTGAACGAGGAACGCGAATTTCTCCACGGCTTTGTGCGTCTTGTTTTGCCCATCCTTGATGAAAACGGAAATTCCGTCTGGCCCGAGCGTTTCTCGAACGCGGATATCGAGCGCCTGAAAATCAGCACCGGGCCGAACAAGTTTGAATCGCAGATGATGCTGCGCCCGGTCAACAGCGCCGAAGGCCGACTCGACCCATCGGCGCTGCAAATTTACAGCGAACAACTGGATTACACCCGCGAATTAGGCACGCTTTTTATAGGGCCCAAAAAAATGGTCGCGGCCAGCGCATGGTGGGACCCGGCCCTTGGAAAATCAGGCGGAGACAAAAGCGTTCTCGCGGTGGTCTTCGCCGATGCGGAAGGCGATCTTTACCTGCACCATATCGAATATATAACCTTGCCGGAAAAGTTGTTTCATGATGAAGCCACGGAGCAATGCCGAATCATCGCGGCTCTGGCGAAAGCCCATTACCTGCCCTCGCTGACGGTGGAGATCAACGGAATCGGGCGCTTTCTTCCGAATATCCTGCGCCGAGAGATGGCGTCGGCAAGAGTTCCCTGCAGTGTGCTGGAGGCCTCGTCCACCCGGCCCAAGGATGTCCGCATCTTGGAAGCTTTTGATGCGCTGCTTGCTGCGCGGCGGCTCTATGGTCATGAAAAGGTTCTGAAAACACCCTTCATACAGGAAATGCGCGAATGGCGGCCCGGATCGAAGGGCCCGGATGACGGGCTGGATGCCGTGGCCGGCGCGTTGTCCCTGCACCCGGACCGTCTGGGCCGTTTTCCGCGCAAGGGTGGATATTCGTGGATGCGGCGAACGGACATTCATGCCGGGGGCACAGACTTTAAGGTTTGATTGGCGCAGCCTCAAAAACTGGTATACTCTCCATGCCCTGAGGTTAAGAACGCCGCCATGAAAATCAGACAAATTCTCGATGCGAAAATACAGCCCGAACTGGTCTTGAAACTGACCGTCAATATCGCGCTGGATCTGGTCGTCTGCGGGCTTCTCCTGGGCGGAATTATCGGCGTCGTCGGGTTTTGGCGGATCAAGCGCCCGGCAAAGCACCGCGCGGTAATCGGCGCTTTTACGGGGTTTTTTCTCTCGATTTTCGGGGTGATGGCCCTGCTGATTTTCGCGGAGCTTTATAAATTTCTCGATATGTGACACGCCTTTAAGAAAGCGAAGAACACAACCACACAGCCTGCAGAGCGGGCTTTTTTTTCGGAGCATATAAATGCCGTCCCTCACACAGGACTGGGTCTGGTGGATCACCGTGATCGACCTTCCCGCGCTTGCCGGTCTGTTCTGGATGATCTGGCGTACGCGTGAACAGAGCGAAGCTGCGATCAGCCATCTGCACCAGCGCCTCGATCATCGCAGCGAACAGCTCCGCGAAGCGCTTCATGCTTTTAAACTGGAAGTCGCAAAAACCTACGCCTCGCAGGGCGATCTGCGCGCGCTGGAAAAGCGGCTGGTCGAACATCTCCTGCGGATCGAGGCCAAGCTCGACGCCACCGCGCTGAAAGCCGAAAACCTGCTCGGCGCCCAACACAACAACGACCCCTAAAGGAACAACCATGAAAAAACCCAAACTGACGCCCCTGAACGGGGGCAAGTCGGGCGGCACAGGCGCGCCCGGCAACAAGGATGAGGCCCGCGACCGCGACATGCACGAATTCTACATCCGCGTCACCGTGGATGTGCTCGCCCGAACATTGTGGGGCGAGGCACGGGGCGAGGGGACGGAAGGCCTGCAGGCCGTCGCCAACGTCATCCTCAACCGCGTGAACGTCGCGCAAAAACGCGGCAAGTTCTGGTGGGGGAATACGATCATCCAGGTCTGCCAGAAACCCTACCAGTTCTCCTGCTGGAACCGCTCCGACCCCTCCTTCCGCCGCCTGCAGGAAGTGAACGAGAGCAATCTCTATTTCGCAACCGCCTTGCGTATCGCCCGCCGCGCCGTAGCCGGAACGCTGGAGGATCTCACGAACGGCGCGACCCACTACCACGCCAACACTGTGAAACCCTATTGGGCGAAGGGGCAAACGCCCGTCGCCATCATCGGCAACCACATTTTTTACAAACTCGTTGAAGGATAAAACCTATGAAAAACTTTTTTAGAAATCTGCTCGCAAACATCAAGGCCGGCCTGATCCTCCTCTGGGAAAAGATCAAGGCCTTCTTCGCCCGCATCGGCGCGAAGCTTAAACGCGCCCTCCAAAATCTCCGCGCGAAAATCTCCGGCAAAAAAGAAAAGGAGTGATCGCGATGGTTTCCGCTCTTCTCTCCAAAATTGGTGTCCCGGTGCTGATCGCCATCCTTTCCGAAGTTCTGGGGGAGGTAGACAACCCCGCCGCAAAAACGGCATCGAAAGCGCTGGAGAAAGTCGATGAAGCCCTGAAATCCGGCGGCATCACCGCCGAACAGCTCGCCGAGGCCAACCGCCACGCCGAGCGCATGGCCGAAATCCAGATGGAGGATTTCAAATCCGCCCTCACCGAGGTCAACCAGTCCCTGCGCGCTGAGGTCGCCTCGGAGGACAGGTACGTCCGCCGGATGCGCCCCACTTTTGGCTATCTCATGGCCCTCACATGGGCGGCGCAGATGTTCGCGATCGCCTATGTCATCGTCTTCGACACCGACAAGGCGGGTGTGGTGATGGCCGCGATGGGGTCGCTGAGCGCGATCTGGGCGGTGGGCCTCTCCGTTCTGGGCATTTACGTCTACAAACGCAGCGAGGATAAACAGATCCTCGGCGCCGCGAAGGATGTTATTTTTTGGAGCCCGATATCCGAAAAGGTGAAAAAATAAAATATATCATTGAAGATATATACCTTAAATGATATAATCCCTTATGGCATGGACGGTCGATTTTCATCCTGATTTTCTTGCTGAAACGGAGGATTTTTCGCGGGAGATCAAAATGGCCCTGCAGGTGGAGGTCGAGATACTGGAAGCCATTGGCCCGCAACTGGGACGGCCTCAGGTGGACACGCTGAAAGGATCGAAGTTCGGCAACATGAAGGAGTTGCGGTTTACCGCTGATGAAGGGGTCTGGCGGGTGGCGTTCGCTTTTGATCCCGAACGGACCGCAATTTTGCTGGTCGGGGGCGACAAAAAGGGCAAGAACCAGAAGAAATTTTATGAAAAACTTATGAAAACCGCAGACAAGAGATATCAACAACACCTTGATGCGTTAAAGGCGAAGGAGAAAAAGCGATGACCAAAGGACCGAACGCACGGAAATTCTGGAACCAGTTTTCCACCGCGGAAAAAAAGAAGATCAAGGCCCGTGCCGGCAAGAGAGTAAAGGAATACCGCAACTTGCAGGAATTGCGGAAGGCCGCAGGCTTGACGCAGGCGGTTGTTTCCGCGGAATTGAAGATGCCGCAATCCAACATTTCGCGCCTTGAGAAAAATTCGGACATTCTCCTGTCCACCCTGCGGGATTATGTCGAGGCTCTGGGCGGAAAGCTCAGCCTGACCGTGGAATTGCCTGATATGCCTCCGGTGGCCCTGACCGGGTTAGGCGACCTTATCGACCACGATCCGAAAATGGACAAAAGAAGCAGTTAGGGGTAATTACTACAAAATAATTAGGAGTGAAAGATATTCCTTGGATTCGTTGCCGGAGCCTTTCTTGCAGTTTTCCTTACACATGCAGTGTTTCTGGCCATAGCCAAAAAAAGCATCAAAGATAATAAAAAGGCAGTTTATATTAGCCATATTTTTCTAGCTGTTTTCTTATTCGTAGTGCCCGCTCTTGGCGCCGCTGATGGCGGCCCACCTAAGTGGGAGTCGGGCATGCTTTACATTGTTATTCAGATATTTTTCTTAGCGTATGATTGGACAAATTTAAAAAACGAAAAAGTAGAGAAAATCTCTCAGAAAAATCAGAATTAATATCAATAAGAGGCGATTATAGAAATTTTACCCCCTATAGCCACTCCCCTGAAAATACGCTAAACTTCTCCCCGTACGTTCGTACGCCCGCGTTGCTTTCATCAGTGTTTTCATATCCACGGCCCGTCCGCGCTTTCAGGGAGACCCCGCATGTCCAAGAAAACCCCCATCACGGTTGCCAGAGGCGACGGCATCGGCCCGGAGATCATGGACGCGACGCTGGATATCCTCACCGCCGCCGGGGCCGCGCTGGACATCGACGAAATCGAGATCGGCAAGGCCGTCTATGAGCGCGGCATCATGAACGGCATCGAGGACAGCGCGTGGGCCTCGCTCCACCGCACGAAAGTCTTCCTGAAGGCCCCGATCACCACGCCGCAGGGCGGGGGCTTCAAATCCCTTAATGTCACGGTTAGAAAAGCGCTGGGACTGTTCGCCAATGTCCGCCCCTGCGTGGCCTATCACCCCTATGTTAAAACCAACTTCCCCGAAATGGACCTCGTGATTATCCGGGAAAACGAGGAAGATTTGTACGCGGGCATCGAGCACCGCCAGACTCAGGACGTGGTGCAATCCCTCAAGCTCATCTCCCGCCCCGGTTCCGAGCGCATCGTGCGCTATGCCTTTGAATACGCAAGGGCCAACGGCCGCAGGAAAGTCACCTGTATGGCCAAGGACAACATCATGAAAATGGCCGACGGCCTGTTCCACAATGTTTTTGACGAGATCGGCAAGGAATACCCGGACATCGAGCAGGAATTCTATATCATCGATATCGGCACGGCACGCATCGCCGCCCGCCCCGGCGCGTTCGACGTGATCGTCACGGAAAACCTGTACGGGGACATAATCTCCGACGTGGCGGTGGAGGTCACGGGATCGGTCGGCCTCGGCGGGTCCTGTAACATCGGTAGCGATTTCGGCATGTTCGAGGCCGTCCACGGCTCCGCCCCCGACATCGCGGGGAAGGGGATAGCCAACCCCTCCGGCCTGCTGCTCGGGGCCATCCTGATGCTCAACCATATCGGCCAGAACCCGGTCGCCACGAAAGTCCACAACGCCTGGTACAAGACGATCGAGGACGGCATCCATACCGGCGATATTTATGATTCAGACTTCAGCCGCGAAAAGGTCGGCACGAAGGATTTCGCCGCAGCGGTCATCGAGCGCCTCGGCCAGAACCCCAAGAAATTCGGCACCGTCGATTACGGGGAGGGTACGGGCAAAGGGCTGGTCCTGCCGCCCCTGAAAACGCGCAAAACCGAGAAAAAGGAACTGGTCGGCGCGGACGTCTTCCTCGACTGGCAGGGAAAGCCCGAAGATCTGGCCACCAAACTCAAACCCGCGCTGGTCAAGGGGCTGGAACTGAAACTCATCGCCAACCGGGGGGTAAAAGTCTGGCCCGACGGCCAGCCCGGAACCTTCTGCTCGGATCACTGGTGCGTCCGCTTTGTCGGGCAGGGCGTCAGCCATGTCCTTGTTTTACAACAGCTTGCCAGTCTGGAAAAAGCGGGTGTAGACTTCATAAAACTCGAGAATCTCTATACATTTGACGGAAAATCCGGGTTTACGGTTGCGCAGGGCGAATGAAAATCGATAGAGTATGCGTATTATGAACAGGAAAACTTACTTCATAAGGCATTTAATGGCTGTCATCAGAAAACATAGCCTGAAGCTATTGATTGTTATTGTGCTCCTTGTTGCTGGCTCAGGGGATACCTTTGCCAAACGACAGATAATTACAAAAGACTCTCAGGGCTACGACCTCATTTTTATGCCGGAGTTAAAGGATCTGGCAGTTAAAATAGATTCCAACGATACTCCGCCAAACGAGCCGAATATCGTTCCCATCGTGTTTCTTGAAGACGTGCCGCCTCGGGGCATCATGGAACGCATAAGCAGGCTGACTCAGGGAATTACCACGGATATGCCGCCTGAGTACGATATCTACGGTTATGAAATCCGCAGGTATATGGCAAGCGTCGGAAACCCGAAAGTCTATACGGATGATGATTTTTTGATCGAACAGATCAAAAACGTGCGAAAAGCCAGGGTAATCGCGTCCTATTGGCAAAAACATGTTGAAAAAGAGATTGACGAGATAGAGCAAATCATAGAAGACAAGGATAGTACGTCAACAGTAAGAACCGCCATAAAGCAGGCGCGGCTGACGACCCGGTCGTTCATGATTGATCTTCAGGGGTGGATAGACAGCAACGAACGCCTCTTGATGCATCTCCTGGACATTCAGGGATACATTCAATTGGAATATCCGGACGTCGTGTTTATCCGGCCGAATGAAAGAATCGATTTTTTCAACCTTTTCCAGGCGCGTCAGCACAAGCTTAAGGAAATCAGGGAATATCAGGCTTTTGCGATGATGGTCTATTAAGCGGCCTGGGAACCGGAGGCCCGCTTGAACTGATACGCTTTCACGGTATTCGACAACAGACAGGCAATCGTCATCGGCCCGACCCCTCCCGGAACGGGGGTGATAGCTCCGGCGACACTCAAGGCTCCTTCATAATCGACATCGCCGCAAAGCTTTCCATCCGCATCGCGGTTAATGCCGACATCGATCACGCAAGCCCCTCTCTTGATCCAGTCCTGCTTCACAAGCCTCGGCCGTCCGACAGCGGCAACGAGGATATCTGCCTGGGCGCAGACATCATCGAGATTTTTCGTGCGCGAATGCGCAGTGGTCACCGTGCAGTTTTCCCGCAGAAGCAGTTGCGCCATGGGTTTGCCGAAAAGATTGGAGCGCCCGATCACGACGGCGTTCAACCCGGCCAGTTCGCGAACGAATGAGCGGATCAGGATCATGGAACCCTGCGGAGTGCAGGGGATCAAGCCGTCATCCATACCTAAAAACAGCTTGCCCGCATTGGTAACCGTCAGCCCGTCAACATCCTTTTCAGGCGCAATGGCCTGCGTCAGCCTGTGGCTGTTGAGGTGCGCGGGCAAAGGAAGCTGCAACAGGATGCCATGCACGGTAGGATTATCGTTAAACGCCTTGATCTCGGCGGCGACTTCGGCTTCGGTCACCTGACCGGGCAGGCGGGACTCGAAGCTCTTGATTCCCACGCTTTCACAGGCCTTGATCTTATTGCGGACGTAAATCTGGGAAGCCGGATCATCCCCGACCAGAATAACCGCAAGACCGGGTTTTTCCTTGAAGCCGGAAACATCCGCGCCAAGCTTCATGCGGATGGCGGTTGCCATGGCCTTGCCGTCGATAATTTTTGCACTCATCTGGATCACTCAAAACAGGAAGAAGGAACCGATCACAAGCTTGAACAGAAACCCGGCCAGAATCTGGATGCCGATAATCACCACAAGCGGAGTCAGATCAATCCCGCCCACGGGGGGGATATATTTCCGGATCGGCTTATAAACCGGGTCTGTAAGTTTTTTAAGAAGTTCCGTCAGATTCCGCGCCGCGTCGTTATTGGCATTGATCAAATCGAACGCGATCGCCCAGCTCAGCGCCACCTGCAGAATAATCACAAAGATGTAAATTTGGACGACTGTCCCGATAACCCATACGAGTGCAAACATATTTTTTCCTCAAAAACAGGAATTTCACTCTTTATAGTGCTTTTGAAGCAAAAGGAAAAGGTCTGTCGGTTCCGAATTTAACCTTCTTTTCACATTGTACTGTATAATAAGTGGCGGGAAGGAAGAATAATGCTGCCGCTTGATCCGCTCACCGCTTCGACACTATTGGTTCTCGCCGCCGCGGACCCCTCGGCCTGTCCAGCCCCTCCGCCAGCCAAGCTGAACATCATCCCCACCACCGCAGAACTGAAATTCGATACGACCCAGACCTTGGCCGAACTGCAGAATTACAGCATGGACACCGTCGATCCCTATGGCTTTCACGGGATGACCTACACGCAGGCTTTTATGAAAGGCAGCATCATTCCCGGCTATAAAGTCAAGATCGGGCACAGCTTTACAAAAAAATATAACGCGTTTTGCCTCTGGTACGAGGATATCACGGTCACGATCGACATTGATCCCACGATTGTGATCGCCAAGGAATTCTATGGCAACAGCTGTATGCGCAAAGCCATTATCGGCCATGAATCAAAACATGTGAAAGTGGATCGCGTACTCGTCAACGAATACGCCAAAAACATCGGTCAAAAACTTTACGATGAATTGAGCGCTCGCGGATTTTCAGCCGGGCCGGTGCCCTCAGAGTATGCGGAGGATACGGTTAAACGCATGATACGCGTCGTTCAGCAGATACTCGACCACGAGTTCAAGAAAATGGAACTCGACCGCATGGACCGCCAGCGCGCGGTGGACAATCTCGAGGAATATAACAGTGTAGACGCAAAATGCCCGGAGTTTGACCGGCAGAAATCAAAGATATACGCCGACCTCGAAAAAACTCTCGGCAAGAAAAAATATTAAACCTCAAACGGCGCTGAGCGCCTCGCGCAGATCCTCCAGCAGATCGTCAATATGTTCAACGCCGATCGACAGCCGCAAAAGCTGGTCCGTCACGCCGGCCTTCGCCCGCGCTTCCGGTCCCATGGAGACATGCGTCATGGACGCCGGGTGGTTGATCAGGCTCTCCGTCCCGCCGAGCGATTGCGCCAGCCGGAAGATGGAAAGCGCAGAAACGAAACGCCGCGCGGTCTCGTAATCGCCCTTAAGCTCAAGGCTTAGCATCGCGCCGAACCCTTCCTGCTGCGAAGCCGCGATCATGTGTCCTTCGTGAGAGGGGAGGCCGGGATAGTAGACCTTCGCCACCTTCTCATGCGCCTCCAGCATCTCCGCAATCGCCATCGCGTTCTGTTGCGCCCGGTGCACCCGTAATTCCAGCGTCCGCAGACCGCGCAGGGTCAGATAGGAATCAAACGGCGCGCCGATCAGCCCCAGAGAATTCGCCCAGAAATCCACTTGTTCCCACAGTTCCTTGGTCTTTACGACCACGCAGCCGCCGACGACATCGCTATGCCCGTTCAAAAACTTGGTGGTGGAGTGGTAGACGATATCCGCGCCCAGTTCGAGCGGCTGTTGCAGCATCGGCGAAAGGAAGGTGTTGTCGACCACCGTGATCGCCCCGCAGGCCTTGGCCTTATCGGCTATCGCTTTAATATCGGCAATCCGCATGACCGGGTTGCTCGGCGTTTCGATCAGGACCATTTGGGGAGATTCGGAAAACGCTTCCTGAATACCTTGTTCGCTATACTGATCGACAAATTTCAGGCGGAAATGTTTTTTCTCCGCCAGCGCGCTCAGCATCCGGTAAGAGCGGCCATAGCAATCATAAGGCGCGATCAGCAGATCCTCGGGATTGAGCAGATGCACGATCAGCGTCAGAGCCGCCATGCCCGAGGAAGTGACGCACGCGCCGTAACCTTTCTCGATTTCGGCCAGAGCCTGCGCGAGATGGTCCCGCGTCGGGTTGCGGGTACGGGAGTATTCATAAGGCGCTTTTTTCCCCAGCTCGTCCATCTGAAAGGTGGAAGACAGGCACAAAGGCGGCATCACGGCCCGGTAACTCACCGGCTCGCCGAGGCCAGCCTGCACGACGCAGGTGCGTCTTTTGCGGTTTTTCTTATCCATGCCCTTATCTATGGCCCCGGCGATTCGCTTTGTCAATTTCCGGGGGCAAAAAACGCGAAGAAGCAGGCGCATAACAAAACCGCTGCTTTGGGGAAAGCAGCGGCTGAAATGGTAAGTAAGCGAGTTGATAGCAGAGGAGGAACCAGAAATCTTGCTATTTCATAGCGTCTCCGCCATCTACCTATAATTTTCCTCCCCAAATGTGGCAAAAAAATGAAATGTTGGCGGAGTTTTCAGGGTATTTAGTTAAATATTTGAAATAAAATAGTAATTTGCTGTTGAAAAACATAAAAAAATATTTTTGACGTTTATTGTAAAATCATCTTGCAGGAGGTTTTTTCTAAATTCCTTGTTAATCTATTCCCGTTAATAATGTAAACTTCCACTGGGTACTTCTCGGGTTTTTCTGCATTTTTTCATCAATTGGGGACATTCATGACGACTGTTGGACAGGACTCACTCAAGACGCGTAAAACGCTTCAGGTTGAAGGCAAGGAATACGATTATTTCAGTTTGAAGGCTGCCGCCGAAAAAATCGGCGATATTTCAAGGCTTCCCTATACGCTCAAAGTCCTGCTGGAAAATCTGCTGCGCTGTGAGGATGGCCGTTCGGTCAAGACCGAGGACATTCAGGCGATCAGCGACTGGCAGAAAAAGAAAAAATCCGATCATGAAATTGCATTCCGCCCGGCCCGCGTTCTGATGCAGGACTTCACAGGCGTTCCCGCCGTCGTCGATCTGGCGGCGATGCGCGAAGCGATGGTCGCCCTTGGCGGAGATCCGGAAAAAATCAACCCGCTCAGCCCCGTCGATCTGGTCATTGACCACTCCGTGATGGTGGATTCGTTCGGAACGCCGACGGCGTTCCAGATGAACGTCGAAAGAGAATTCGAACGCAACGGCGAACGCTACAGCTTCCTGCGCTGGGGACAGGACGCCTTCAATAATTTCCGCGTCGTTCCCCCCGGAACAGGAATCTGCCATCAGGTCAACCTGGAATATCTGGCCCAGACGGTCTGGGCCGACAAGGATGACAAAGATCCTTCCCGAACCGTCCTTTATCCCGACACGCTGGTCGGCACGGACTCGCACACCACGATGGTCAACGGCTTGGCCGTTCTGGGGTGGGGCGTAGGCGGGATCGAGGCTGAAGCGGCGATGCTCGGCCAGCCCGTTTCGATGCTGATCCCCGAAGTCGTCGGATTCAAGATCACCGGGCAGATGAAGGAAGGCACGACCGCAACCGACCTTGTTCTGACGGTCACCAAGATGCTGCGCGACCTAGGCGTTGTCGGCAAGTTCGTGGAGTTTTACGGCCCCGGCCTCGACAACCTGACTCTGGCCGACCGCGCGACGATCGCCAACATGGCGCCTGAATACGGCGCGACCTGCGGCTTCTTCCCGATCGACAAGGAAACGATCCGCTACCTGAGCTTCACGGGCCGCGACCCGCACCGTGTGAAAATCGTCGAGGAATACGCGAAAGCGCAGGGCATGTGGCGGGACGCAAAATCCGCCGACCCCGAATTCACCAAGACGCTCGAACTCGATCTGGCGGATGTCGAACCGTCCCTGTCCGGTCCCAAGCGTCCGCAGGACCGCATTCCGCTCTCCAAGGCGGCGGCGTCCTTCAGGGAAATGGTTCCCGAGCATAAACCGACGGCGGTCAAGGGCGAGAAATATGAAATGGATCACGGCCATGTCGTCATCGCCGCGATCACGAGCTGCACGAACACCTCCAACCCCTCCGTTCTGGTCGGGGCCGGTCTGCTGGCGCGAAAGGCGCGTGCACTGGGTCTGAACCGCAAGCCGTGGGTTAAGACGTCTCTGGCGCCCGGATCTCAGGTCGTAACCGACTATCTTGAAAAATCCGGTCTGCAGGAAGATCTCGATGCGATGGGGTTCAACACGGTGGGCTACGGCTGCACGACCTGTATCGGCAACTCCGGCCCGCTTCCTGACCCGATTGCGGGCGCAGTCGAGCAGGGCGACCTGAACGTGGCGGCCGTCCTGTCCGGCAACCGCAACTTCGAAGGCCGCATATCCCCGCATGTCAAATCCAATTATCTTGCTTCTCCGCCGCTAGTCGTCGCCTACGCGATCGCGGGATCGATGCATATCGATCTGACGAAAGAGCCGATCGGACAGGATAAAAACGGCAAGGATGTGTATCTGAAGGACATCTGGCCCTCCAACAAGGAGATTGCGGAGACCGTGAACAAATGTCTCAGCTCCGACATGTTTACGCAGCGCTATGCTGACGTCTTCAAGGGGCCGAAGGAATGGCAGGCGATCGGCGGCGATGCCAGCGGCCAGACCTACAAATGGCAGGGCGCATCGACCTACGTCAAAAACCCGCCCTTCTTCGACGGGATCGCAAAAAAACCGGGCGAAACCACGGATATTACCGGCGCCTATGCGCTGGCGATCCTCGGGGATTCGGTAACGACCGACCACATCTCCCCGGCCGGTTCGATCAAGAAGGACTCCCCGGCGGGGATCTACCTGTCCACGCACGGCGTCAAGCCCGTGGATTTCAACTCCTACGGTTCGCGCCGCGGCAACCACGAAGTCATGATGCGGGGCACCTTCGCCAATATCCGTATCCGCAACGAAATGGTTCCGGGCAAGGAAGGCGGCTTTACCAAGCACATTCCTTCGGACGAAACGATGAGCATCTATGACGCCGCGATGAAATATCAGGCCGAGGGCACGCCCCTGGTCGTGATTGCAGGCAAGGAATACGGCACCGGCTCTTCCCGCGACTGGGCGGCGAAGGGCACGCGTCTTCTGGGTGTTCGCGCCGTCGTGGCCGAAAGCTTCGAGCGGATTCACCGTTCAAACCTGATCGGCATGGGCGTGATTCCGCTGCAGTTCAAGGGGGGGACGACCCGCAAATCCCTGAATTTGCGCGGTGACGAGCATTTTGAAATCCGTGGCATCTCCGAAGGGCTGAGCCCGAAAAAGGAAATGGTCATGAAGATCACCTATACGGACGGATCGGAACAGGATGTACGGCTGCTCTGCCGGATCGACACGCTCGACGAGCTGGAATATTACCGCAACGGCGGGATCCTGCATTACGTCCTGCGGCGCATCGCGGCGTAGAACGATTTAATCGTCGTCGTCCTTCAGCGCTTCTGCGGCGATAAGAGCCTCAAGATATTTGGGCGCAATTTTCTCGGCTTCCAGGATAATCCGGTTGAAATCCGGTCTTTCCGGGCGGTAACGCACTTTATAATGCGTCTCCATGGCTGAAATTTCGGCGTTCAAAGACCCGATCCGGCGTTTGGCTTCCCGCGCTTGCCGGGCTTCCTGAGCCGAAGTGTCAACCAACCCGGACCGCTGTTTCTCGTTGGCAATGCCGATCATGAATCCCAGTTGAATCCCTTCCAGTAAGGCCGCGGCCACACGGATGCATTGCGAGGGGTTCACAGGAATATTTTTCACGCTTTCGATGTGATAATTAAAAGTCGTCGTCCGGTCTGGCGCACGAAGGATCATGCCGCACCGCCCCACAGTTTTTTCAAGATTGAGAAGAATGGCCATGTTGCTGTCATAGCCAACCCGGAGATTCTTCCCTGCTTTGCGGAACGCTTCCTCGGCAAGCTTTACCGAGGAATCGTAATGTCCGCTGTTCAGCGTATCGCAATGTTCGATCACGTCGAGAAACGGGTGGCGGTCTCCATAGTGAAAGACGGGCTTCCCCTGATGATAGACGCAGACCCAGCGGTCGGGATTATACGCCAGCTCGTAGTCCCCCACGACCTCGGCCCAGACCTCCTCCCATTTATACGGAATAACCCGGTGGAGAAGGGGGCCGCCCTTGTCGTAATCTCGGATCAGATGTGCAACCATGCGGGCACACAGATGCATGTTTTGCGCGCGCACAACATAATCTTCGGAGGGCATATCTCCGGCCTTCAGGCTGATCGGCATACGGTTGCTGTGCGCCGGCTCTTTGAGAGCGGCGTCGTCCTGCTTGGGATCAACACCTGTAATGACAAACTTTTCCCGCAAGAGGGAAGTTTTGACGTTCATGGCAACCCGTGAAAAAAAACGTTTAATCCTGAGCAATCATAACCAGATAAAAACAATTGGGAAAGAAGCCGCAGCGAACTGTTAACAAAGAAAAACCCCGCCATTCGGGCGGGGCTGTCTTCCGTATGAAAGGGCGCGTGCTTACGCGGCAAATTTCGGTGCAGGTTTCGGAGCCGCCGGCGCAGGAGCGTAGACCGGGGCGGGCGCATCCAGCATTTCCAGTTGACGAAGGTAATAGGTCAGCTCTTTTTCAATTTTAAGGCGAGCGGGCAGGTCGTCCAGAAAAGCCTGCATGCCAGTGCTGATCGAGCCGCGCAGGTTAAAGCTGTTGGCGATTTTTTTGCCTGACAGGCGGGCCAGAGTTCCCTGACCGTGAGCGCGCTTGTGTTCTTCGCTGGGCTCGTCGTTCTTTCCAGCGACATCGGTGATGTACTGGGAATAGCATTCCATCACGGTGGCCATGTCGATGTTCTGCGTCCAGTCGCCGAACGTGTCGGACATCGCATCGGTAAAAGCGCCGGCAATAATGCTTTCCAGCATCATGGATCCCAGCATCCCGTCATATTCTGCGGCGATACGGGCATTCGGATTGGACTTAATAAAAAGCGGTCCTCTATAACCGGAATTGTCAGGGTGCGGGGCAAGTTGCTGCAGGTGTTGCACGAGCGCGGTGATCTTGCCCGTGAGCATTTGTTTTTGACTGATTTTGTAAGCCTTAGCATTCATGTTTTACTTCCTCTTTTTCTTTAAGAATAAGGCTAAGGAAGTAAATTCGGGCTTAATTAACCATAAAAATCGAAATAATTAATGTTTTGTTATTTAATTAATACTTGTTTATTATTTAAATAAAATTTTATGAATATTTTATCGGGCTATGGCAAAGAAATTGCTTTTTTTCAGGCAGAAATTTATCCTTGGGAATGGCAAGAAAATATACAGCAGGAGAGTTACAGGAAATGCTGGCCGGGTTGCAGAGACACCCGGAAGACGAGCGGATCGTTTATGCCCCCGAAGACCGTGATCTGATCATCCCTCTCATCAGGGAAGGATTTATCGATGCCGCGATCATCCCGGCAGAGGATGGCGAGGCGTTCGGCGCCCTGACATGGCAGGCTCAGGAATATGAAAGCCCCGATTACGACGAAGGGACGATCGCCCAGCAGTTTTTCGTCCGCGACGACAATCTGTTCTTCTATGAAGGCGGCAGGCGCTTGACGAACGCGGACAAGGCGGCCCTGCCTGCCGTCGTGCGCGAGTCATTCGGCCGGCTCTCGCAATTCATTTACCCGCATGAAACCTGGACCCCGGCAAAACCGGCCCGCCAGCTGGCAAATCAGCTAAGTGAACTCTTCTGGGAATACAAGCCCGATGACGTAGAGGAAAGCCGTATTGTCGAACTGGCGGAATGGCTGGACCGTAAATATCCCAAACGCCAGACGAACCTTCTGGTGCTCTGGCAGGAATCCGGAACAGGCGAGCGCGGCCCTATGCCGAACCTTCATCATGACGCGGGCCTGAGTGCGCACATCTCCGGCCATAACCCGATGGAATTTATGGTTGGCCGCCTGACAGGCGAGCAATGGGACATCATCCGGAAAAGCCGAACCGCCGAACGCGATGAACTGCTCGCGCAGTACCCGGAACTTAAATCCCGTATCCGCAAACTCAATCCCGGCGACATGATTGTCTTCGGCCCAAACTTCGTGCATCGTTCGGCCGAAGATGTCGGAGAAAAAGGACAGCTCAATATCGCCGCGGAACCAGCTACAAGCTGGCCCTACGATATCGTTTAAGGGAAAGAGGGGGTTTTAGTTGCCGGCGTCTTTGCCGCCGTTCATTTCCTGCAACAGCGCGTCGATTTCATCCTGACTGGAGGCCTTGTGGACTTTGGCCGCCACGTCTGCTTGTTCCGGTCGCACTTCGATGCCCAGACGCTCGAAGGCGGAACTGATCCGGGACTCGATATCGTGCAGATTGTTAAGAGTATTGCGGATCCGCTGTCCGGTCAGGTCCTGGAACGTACAGGCCAGAAGAATTTCCTGAATATCGTTTCTGATCCGGTCGCGCAGCTCGTCGCGCGCTTTGGGATCGTCCCAGTCTTTTTCATGGGAACTGCTGACATATTCGACGATCCGGTCGGCCGCATCCAGAATCCGGTTCGCAGCGCTTTCCGTATCCTCGATCACGGCCTGAAGCTCGACGCCCGAATTCGCGGCGGACGTATTATCCCCCCGGTATGAAATAGCCCCTAGGACCTCCAGAATCTCCTTAAAGCGGCGGACAATCCCGTCCTCCGCCATATCGACTTGCTGAGCGGTCGCATTGATTTCCATGGAAATCTCGTCAAAGCGCCGGGCAACGAACTTTTCGATAGTCCGGAGCTGGCTGTTAAGGGCCTCGACGGCATGAAAAATATCGGCAGGTTGTTCCCGCTCAGAGGAGTCTGATTGCTGTGGTTTCATAATAAAAAGCCTTCCCTTTACCCATGCAATTATAAGGGGGGTTTCTTAATAAAATCCTACAAAATCATGGAAAATCAGGGTCATACAAGAGTAGGCAGACTGAAGAAAACCGGGAAATCGGCTTATTTGACCAAGGGCTGATACAGATCGAAAACGTCAATAATTTCCAGAATCTGTTCAATTTCCTTCTTGCACTGCATCGCGTGCTGGTTGGTGGTGACCGGAACGAAAAGATTGGAGGCTTCGAACATATCCTCATCGTTGGGGATCATCATGAAGATGTATTTCTTGCCGAACATCGCCACGCTTAAGGGGGATTGATCGAAAATATCGGAAGCTTCCGAGAGTTCTTTGAGCAGGCGCTCCCCGACCATCAACTCCGCCGCTTCCGGCTTGGTTGAAAATATCTGGAAACGGTCCCAGCTGGGGTTGGAAACGCTCACATAAACCCGCTTCATGGTCTTCCAGCGTGTCTTTTCCCAGGCCTTGGCCATTTTATCGTTCGCAGTCAGGATCGTATGCCCCTCGATCACATCGCCGGGAACCTCCAGCAGGACGAAGATCCCTTCAAACACGGGGCCGTCTTTATGAGCCTTGGATGTCAGCGTCGCCTCGGAAAAGATCACTTTGACGCCCTTATAGACGCCCATGAAGCAATCTTCGGCCTCATACTTGTCATAGGCGG
Source organism: Alphaproteobacteria bacterium (assembly GCA_020443295.1). Classification (GTDB taxonomy): domain Bacteria; phylum Pseudomonadota; class Alphaproteobacteria; order Micavibrionales; family Micavibrionaceae; genus JAGNKE01. Next base: position 24,272 of record JAGRIJ010000051.1, read on the forward strand.
GAAGGATCGCCAGCTTGCTGAGCATTTTTTCGCTGACCCCGCGCTTGGGGTGAAAACTTAACCCGTTCAGCGCTTTTGCCAGCTTGGGCATGAACGAGCTTTTATGTTCCTTGAGATACATTTTTAACGGACGGGAAGCCCATATATTCAGAAGGATAGGAGGGATAATCGAAACCACGACGCACAAGACCGCCTTCACCAGATCGCCCGTAAACAGGAAAAACCAGCCAAAGAACCCGACCCCGGTCAGCATGGAAAGAATACCCAGATTCAAGGCGATGAAGCTGCGGGTCCGGTTTTGCCTCATCCGCTGCAGGCGCATATCCTCGGCTTCGACGATCAGCGCATCCAGTTCTTTCTTGAACCGGCTTTCATCAATCCGGCCCATTTCCTCCACAGAATCGGCGGAGGGAGGACGGACATCGATCTGTTCTTCCTGATCTTTCATGACTCCTATCTAAACAGCCCCGGCATTCGGGCGCAAGCAAATCCTTGAAAGAGTTTGAGAATAAGGATAAAGCGCAACTAGAGCCAGCGCCGGACGGAGTTTTTGTAATCCCTGTATTTCTGGCCGAATTTTTCCTCCAGATACTCTTCTTCCCTCAAAATCACGAGGAAATGAACGGCGGCCAGCAACGGGATCAGAAAGAAAAATCCCCAGACGATATCGAAAAGAATGACGAGGCCGAGATAGAGGGCGGTCAGCCCGACATAGATCGGATTGCGGGAAAAGGAATAGGGGCCTTTTGTCACGAGGACGTTCGTAGGAAGATAGGGTTCGATATTCGTTCCCTCATTGGCGAACAGGACCAGACACCAGCTGATGATGCCGGCGCCGAGGCTGAGCGTGAGAATGCCCAGGGTCAGCTGCGCCCCCCAGCGGAAAAGATCTCCCCCGTCAAACAATTCGAACACCAGCGAGCACAAAAGAGCCCCGGCATAAAGAAAAGGGGGCAGGATCGGGATATTCGCATGGTCCTTTTCGGGCGGAATTTTAGAATCTGCCCAGAATTGCTCAAGGTCGGGATGACCGAGAGCTTCCTCTTTCTTCTTTTTCGGCGCAGGCGGGGCGGCGGTCTCTTCCATAAAAAAGGAGCGTAGAGGACACAAAGGCCCGGAAGCAAGACTAAAATTATTCCTCTCAGAGAATGTCTCAGTCCGTTTGAGAGCAAAAACAAACAAAAAACCCGGGGCCAGAAGCAAAAAATCCGGTCCCGGGTCATATGTTCAATGAGGAGCCGTCCTGCTGAACGACCGCTAAAAGTCTTAGTAGACGATCTTCACCGTGTTGGCGACTTTTTCGATGTCTTTGCGGTAGGTTTCAAAGACGGTATCTAGCGTGAAGAACAGGACCTGAATGCTGCCCTTGTCGCCGACGCTGGTATAGTAGTTGGAGTAACGGAAAACCATGCCGTCGATATCGATGGAATATTCAAGGTAATTCCACGTATCCGAACCAAGGGTAACGGTTTTATCTTCGATGACCTTCACGCCGTCGCGACCGCCCTTGGCAACGTGCCCGGCATTATCGAGGATGGAGTTACGGAAGAAATCCCTGGTCAGCGGCAGGCCTTCGGTAATCAAGCCGAAATAAAGGCTGCCATTGGTGTTGTTATAAAAGCTCTCATAATCCGGCGTAGGCTTTTCTGTTTCGGTCCAGTAACTGGTATCAAGGCAGAAATTGACAGGAACAAGCTTGGCGGTTTTGCAGCTTTCAACCGCATACTGGGAAGGTGTGGCCGATGCCTGTTGGGTACCTTCGCCGTATGTCCAGGTGCCGTTATCGTCCAGAACAATCGTTTTCCCTTGGAAAAAAGTTTTGCCGAGTTCGGCGGCATATGAGGGAGTGGCGCTTCCGGCCATGGCCAGAGCCAGCGCGACTAGAGCAAACTTCTTCATCGTCTTTATCCTGTTATAAAAATGTGATCCTGAATTTACAGGTAAAGGGCTTTACAGGAAAAAGCAACGGCCTTTGCGGAAATTTAGGAGTATTCGTCGCCAACCACATGCTGCAAAATAATTTTCCGGAATCCGGGAACTTTCTCGCACAGAAACAGCAGGTAGCTGCGAAGAAAACGGCTTGCGCGCCCGTGCACCCGGAGCCACTTGAACGCAAGAGTGCCGGCCTCAAGCAATCGCTCGCCTTCGGTTTCCGCCTCTGCGGCAAAAGCCTTCAGGGCCTCGTCTTTTTCATGTTCGGCAAGGAACCCGGCCAGCAGGAGCGCCTGCTCGATCTCCCGCCCCAGTCCGGTTCCGGCAAACGGCCCGTGAGCGGCGGCGGCATTCCCGGTCAGGAACACGCCCGGCCTGTAAAAGGTTTGCGCGCGCCGCACGCAAACCGGCAGCGTCGTGCTGTCCTCCTGCGGCGCATTGGTTATGACCCGCATCCTTTGATCGCTTCGCGGCAGGGACAGGCGCATCGCGCCGTCGGCAAGGAGGGTAAGGACGGCGGTCAGCGAAGCCGGATCTTCCGCGGAGATATCCTGAAACCCCCATCCGCCGGGATAATCAAACCCGGTAAACGGAATTCCCAGAGCGCGCCGCACGCTGCTGTGAATACCGTCCGCCCCGATCAGCAGATCGCAGGGTTCGATCCGCCCGTCGCTGAAATGAACGCTCGCGCGGCCATCCGTGAGCCTGACATTCTGTATCGCCAGACCGCAGGTTATGATCCCGCCCGAAGCGGTAAATGCCTGCGATAGAACCCGCACGACATCCTCTTCGGGCACGGAGAGCAGAAACCCGTATCTGCGTTTGAGGGTGGAAAGATCGCAGCGGAAAAGCCGCTTCCCGTTCTCCTCGACGCGCAGGGCGGTAATTTTAACTCCGGCGGCCACGAGTGCCTCGGACAATCCAAGGGGATCAAGCATCTCCAGCGTCCGGGGCCGTACGATCAATCCGCGCCGGAAAGCAGAGGCATCGTTGGCCGTACGACGGTCGATAACACGGGGAGAAAAGCCCAGCCGCTGCAGCTCCAGCGCGCAGGCCAGCCCTGCGGGGCCTGCTCCGGCGATCAGGATGGAAGCCGTCTTCTCCATGAAAAATCAGGTCGGCAGGTGCGGGGCGCTCTCGCGCCGGGAAACGGAAGCCAGCGCCAGCACGACCGCATCGGGCCGGCACGGGTCCTCTCTCCCAAGCGTATTCTCAACCACGATGACGCGCGGTTTGGGCCGGGGAAGCACGCGGTGAACAATCCCACATCCGGTCAGGCTCAAAAGACAAAGCATAAAGAGAAAAGGGCGCATAACCGATCTGTAGCAGGTTGCGCGGCGCATGCCTATCACGATTTATCCGCCGCCCGCATGCGTGCCGGCGTTCTTCGCGCTGTCGTTGAAAATATCAATCGCATGGCCGCGTGTCCGGTCCATGCAGCCCGAAAGGCAAAGCGCGACCGCAAAGAAGAAAAATTTTTTTTTCATGGCAGTAAGAGCCCCTCATTTGTAGAGATGATAACAGTAAGAATAATCTTTTTTCAGTCGTTTGGGGTTGTATTGAGTGGGGGCCATGCCCCCGCGATTTGTGCTGATATACCATTTATCGATCTTGAAAACAGCAGGCTCCGCTGTGCTTTGTATAACCCGCAGCACGGCTACGAACCGGTAATCCCGATTGTTGGTTCCACGCGAGAAATTCAGTAAAAGCGGAACGCTGATTTTCCAGTCATAAAGCCCGTCCCTGTCTTTATGCTCTTCTTCAGAAACGATTTGATCGTAGATATTGAGCCGCACATGCTTTTCCCAGAATCGATTGGTAACCAAGGTCTCCTTCCTCTCGATCACCCTGTCGTAGATCGCGTAATCCCGCATGGTCGTCATGAACGTCTGGCAGCCTTGAAGGGTGAAATATTCTGCGTTGGCGGTCAAACGCTCTTCATAAGTATCGTGGCTGAAGGTCAGCGCGTTTGTGGTCGCCGTGAATACCCAGTGTTTCATGTCTTCACGGAGTGTTTTCAGGTCCTGTTTCGCCTCGGCAGGTCTCGCGCCGAGAACAAGTAAAAGCAGGAAAAGAAAGAGACGCATCGTTATTTTCCTCGTTTTCCTCTGGGTTGATCAGCTAAAGTCCCGCAAAAAACTAGCAAAAGCTTCAGAATTCTTCCAGTGTTGCGTTGGCCGCGCCGACTTTCTTCCCGGACCGGGCGAAGGATTGCTCTTCAACAGAAAACAACGCTTCGTCCCGCTCCTTGTACCAATAGCCGAATTTGTAATTATCCAGCTTGATAGCAGGCAGGGTAATCGGCTGGCTTTGCAGCGTGTCCTGCGTTTCAAAGCCATCGGTAAAGAGCGGTTTGAGCGTCCCGTCCGCCAGCACGATCCCGGCCTCGATATCGTCGAAATACGCAATCGGCTCGCCGTCCTCCTTCATCATTCCGCGCCCGCGCATCGCGCCGGGAATAACGATCACGCCGCCCCGGTCGAACGGCATGTAATTCGGATAATCCAGCGTCACTTTCGAAAGGTCGATGGTCTTTGAAAGCCCGCCGCCTTCAATTTCAAAACTTACAAAATGCCGCGCGCTGAAATCCGCACTCACGCGCACGCGATACCACGTATCGGGCTGGAGTTTTTGATCAAGCGAACGGATATCCCAGTTTCGATCGGCGCTCGGCGTGCCCTTCATCGTGCTGTCCGTTCCCGCGGTCACCCACACCGCGCCCGTGCGCTGCAACCCCACATAAGACATCCAGTCTCCGCCTTTGACCCACAGCGGCGATTTCAGCCCTTCGAGCATCTCGATATCCAGAAACAGGATGACGTCATCCGGCATTCCGGCGGGAAAGCGCACATAGCCCTGCGCGTACGCAAGACCGGGCTTTTTCAGAAACAAAAGAAGCTCTGGGCTTTCGGGAAGGAACGCCACTGCCGCGCTGAGCCGTGATTGCCGTTTCATCGACAACGCGATCCCCATGGAAACGGTCAGAAACAACGCGACAAGGGCAATCAAACGGCGTTTTTTCCTCACGCCGCCTGATCCTTGAGCGCAAGCAATTCCTCGCGGGTGAGGAAAAACACCTCCCCCTGGCTGTTCTCGGTGTTGATCCACGTAAACGCCATGGTGGGATAAGCTGCTTGCAAAGCAGGGCCGCAGCGACCGAGTTCGCAGATCATGAGGCCCTCGGGCTTCAGGTAATCCGGGGCCTCGCGCAGGATGGTATGAACAAGGTCCAGCCCGTCCGCCCCGCCATCCAGCGCCATTTTCGGCTCGGCGTCATATTCGGGCGGAAGGTTGCCCATCCCCGCCGCATCGACATAGGGCGGGTTGGTGATGATCAAATCATAGCGTACACCCTTGGGCAACGCGCTGAACAAATCGCCCTGATACAGCGTCATCCGGTCTTCAAACCCGTACGCCTCAACATTTGTCTTGGCCAGCGCCAGCGCATCCGGCGAAAGGTCCACCGCATCCACCTTCGCCAGCGGGAACAGATCGGCGGCGATAATGGCGAGCGATCCCCCGCCCGTGCAGAGGTCCAGCACGCGCGAAACATCGTCCGCATCCGGTGCGGGCGTATCGGGGCCGCACAAAATCTCGGCAATGAAGGAGCGCGGAATAATCGCCCGCTCGTCGGTAAAGAATGTATAGCCCTGACACCGCGCCTTGCCGACAAGATACGGCGCAGGCTTGCGCGTATAAACGCGCTGCTCAAAGAGCTTGAGGATGCGCGAACGCTCCTCCTCGGTCAGGCGCGCATGCCAGAACGCCTCCAGATGTTCGGGGGGCAGGTGCAAGCTTTCAAGGACGATAAAACACGCCTCGTCAAACGCGTTGTCCGTGCCGTGCCCGTAGGTCAGCACAGCCTCGCCGAATGTCGTGGCGCCATACCGCACAAGATCGCAAAGGGTGAGAAGGGATGTGGTCATGGTATTCTGCGCTTCCTGTTAAAGTCCCCTGAAAATATAGCATCGACCAGCATAAGGATATAAAAAATCTCTTCACAGGCAGTTGAAAAAGTATCTCCGTTTTGGACAGGAGAAAAAAGGTTTGCGCTAAAAAATGTATGGGTCGTGGGGATCGTCATTAAGACCTTGTTTCCATCGAAAAACGATACGGAAAGTGGATGGTAGCGTTCTGATAAAGCTTTATATTTCTCAATAAAGGCCGGATGCAGGATCATCCGCGCCTCCACCGGGTCTTCGGTAAAAACATCAAATTTTTTCTCAAAATCGGGATCGACCAAATCAACACGTTTGAAATCGGTCAGTTTTTCTTTTGTAATCTTTCCCAGGAACCCCACATCCTCGATCACAAAAGTGAGGCTGGTGAAAAGAGGAGATGAAAATTCAAGCAAGGCGAAAGTGCCTGAAAAATGCGTCTTCTCTTCTTCCGAGGAATAAAAGCTGTTGAAAGACAGTGTAAGCTTTGCCCCGTGATAATCGAAAATTATCTGTAAATCATCCTCGCTTCGTCCGTCCGGAACGATGTAGGAAGACATCCTCACGCCCAGCGGTATAGTGCCTTTTTTAAATTCAATATCTTTAAGGCCAAGCCGCTCGCCCAGAGCCTTCTTGTAGAGATCCCTGTAAGCCTTGCCGTAAAATCGTTGTGGCCCGTCCTGCCAGTAAAACGCAAAAATAAAGAATGGAAACAGCAGTAACAAAGTTGCGCTTGGATGGATATTATATCTGGCTGAAAGTGCCAAAACAGAAACAACAAAAGTAAAAAAAAGAACGGCACAGAATATGGTGCGGAAGTAATAGGCGGCGATAAGCCGTTTCCGCATTTTCTCCAGCACCGCTTCATCGGTAGGAATAGTTTTGCGGATAAAGAAAAAATCACTGAACATTGTTTTGCCGAACCTCTGGATACCCACCTTTGGGCGGAGGCAGGGACCGATCGTGCCACCACATGAACAACGTCGCCGCAATCACCGCCGCAAAAACATAGCCCACAACTTGATCGACGAGGGCGGGCGGCGGAAAAATCCCGATCTGGTTCAACACATACGTGACAAAGGAATGGGGCAGGGCGATCTGCCCGCGCGCCTCCTTGATCTGCCAGTGCCAGTCCGTCAGCGGGC
>JAGRIJ010000052.1 GCA_020443295.1 Alphaproteobacteria bacterium
TGTATATTTTCTGGTGCGTGAAGCCTGAGCAGTCCTAATCCGGATCATAAGCCGAATACGGTGCTTCGCCTTTGCTGAGGGCAAAGATATCCGTTATCGCTTTGCGGTACTTGATGGCATAGTTTCTCAGTCCCATCTGCCGCAGGAGATCCATGCCATGATTGACGCTAGCCAGCAGAACAGACTGAACGGTAGGGTCGCTAAGCGGCTCCACCCCCTCGGACAGGGCCTTTGAATCTTTGTGGTATTTCATGGTTTTGGCGACAATAGGAACGGTGGCTTCTTCCATTTCCTTAAGAGACATCCGGGAAAACTTTCCCTGCTTGCCCATCATCCTGTCCATGGCTTCGAGAATGGCAGGAGAAGAGTAATATTGCTGATTGCCATAAAGAGCAACCTGCAAGGTCCGCACATTTGAAAAGTGTTTAAGAAATGGAAAGACCTCCGGCCCGAACCTTTTATACATCGCAAAAGTCGCAAATGTATCGGCAAACATTTCTTTTTCAAGGCTGGTGACTGTCCCGGCCTTGAAACGCTCAATATTACGCATCGCGTGAAGATGATTTCCCAGTTCATGATAAAAATCGAGCCAGAAATTAAAGCCTTCAGGATAATCCAGCGGCGGGTTTGGACGGGGAAAACCCGGACGATGATAAACACGGCCCCACATTAGCTGTTCCTGCTTGGCGGGATCAAAGCTGTCCGTCACATGGCGAATAACTATGCCCCCCTCAATGTCCCCGTTATCTGCGGCAAAAGTTCCGACAAGACTTGAATTATTCCCCGCCATCGCTTGCTCGATGGTCGTAATAAACTGATCGTGTACGGCCGGATCAGGAAAATAACCGGCAATAACCTCTTTCATTTCCCGTGGGTCGTTATCGAAATATAAAGCCAGATGCCCGCTGAGATGGGGAAACTCCCGTTCCAGTTCCTCATAAGCCTCGCGGTAGAGATTAACCAGACCGCCATGGGAAACCGCGTCCCCGAAAATGTTGATATTGGTTGTCATGGAGCGTTGAACCTATGAACGGAGCCCTTCACTGCCCTCAAAAGCTGTATGTTCTGCCGCTATTGCGAAGCCCGGCACCGATAGTCTGATCCTCATCAGCCGCAGGAGCATGAGCCAGATCGTCGGGAACGCCGTAATAACAACCCGGAAGCTGATTCACGCTGCCCTCATCCACGCTCGCTCTCACCAGACCGATATCCGGGTATGTCGCCCGCATGACATTCACAAAATCCCCCGCAACGATATTCATATCCATGATCGTATTAGGCGTAAACTGGCGATGGACGTCATCCGGGATCTGCTTATCGGGATAGGACTCCGGCAAAAAATCGCGCACGATTTCCAAACCGAGCGTTTCATGCGCCATGGATTCCATGGTTCTCGTCATGGTATTGCTGATCTGATCCAGATCGTCCCGTGCCATAAAGGCTTTGGCCTTATCCGCGCTCTCGAACTCAAGATTCACTATATAATTAAAAGTCGTGTTAACCGGCATCGTGCGCCCGTCCGCCGTATCCCTCTCCCATCCGCCTTCTACGCACTGGCTCATGTAAAGCTGAACGACATTTGCCGGCACACCGCCTCTTGCGCCCAGTTCTTCGCCTCCACCGGGCAAAGGCAACGCTGAACCGCCCGGCTGCGCGCGCTCCATATCTTCCGTCTGTATATCAGGCTTTGTTGCCATATCACCCCTGGTATTATTGGTTTATCTTACCCTCCCAATAATAAACTTAGTTAACCATGGGATGCAAAAAAAAGATTCTTTTGTTTAAACAAAGAGTTAGAAGATACCGCCTTCTTAAAAGCAAAAGCAGTCAAAAGAGGCCCCTTTCAGGGCAAAACCAGCCAGAATGCTTGACAATCGGAAACGTTAGAGGCATATAGTCCCTCTCGGCTGTTCCTCGATAGCTCAGCGGTAGAGCAGGTGACTGTTAATCACTTGGTCGCAGGTTCGAATCCTGCTCGAGGAGCCACTCCCGCTAACGATTCGTTAACCACTTTCCCCTTAACCTGTTGATATAGCTTGCTTGCGGATTTCTGTTAACCGCGCAGGAGATTTTCTTTATCGATTTTTGAGATACAAATTGATCATCAGGATGGGATACGGCACGGATGCCGGACTATGTGTTCAGGAGAAATGAATATTACTACTACTTCAGGCGTCGCGTTCCCTAACTTTGTTGTACCTATCACTGTCGGAAGCTCAAGGCTCGCGCCGTAACCCCGGTTATAAGCATCCATTGCTAAGACGGCGTTAAATATCTTCGAATTCATTGTTGTTCTCCTACCTTGAAGGTTGTAAGGCTTATCAATCTTTTTTTGTCGTCTTGGCTTAGGTGACGCCAACCTTCCTTTATCACTGTGTTAAAAGTCTTGGGCAAGAATGCATCTACTCGTCCCCAGGTCACGGGATCGTTCGTCCTTTCGATCGTAATGGCCTTGATCGATACGCCTTCGCCAAATACGTCCTTCATACTGTCCTTACTGACGGACATGACCGTTGTCGGGTCATTGATATCGGCAAAGGCAACAAAACCATATGTATGCGCGGGCAACTCCGCTTTCTCACCGACTTTCAAGCGGTTGTAGAACTCAACCTGTTTTTCGAGGTCATTTTCAGAAGAAGGAAATGCAGTGAAAAACTCCTTGTAGCTGTTCCAATCAACGAGTGAAAACAAAACGCCGCGTTCCCCCAGATCGACCACCACCGCCTCTCCGGAAACCCGGAACTTAATCGCAGGCACATCCGGGTTGAGGGCCATGGGATTGTAGGCAGTCACCTGCCTGACAGCACTGCCGGTCTTGACACCCTCCGGCGTCTCCACCGCAACGGTGATCCGGTAATTCCAATGCGAGGCCCAGAGATAATCGCAGCCCGAAAGAGCGAACGCGCAGACAATCAAGCAGGAGAAATCTCGAACGCGCACTTCTTCCTCTCATTTTAACGGCAACTCTTTGAGGCGTATCAAGATTCGCAACTTTGCGTCAATGCGAAATGTCGTCTTCATACGTCCGTACGCGCCCATATTCGCTCGATTGGAGCAAGAACATGCCCGCCTCAGAGAAGATTCGGCCCTGGTTCAGAGAGTAATCTTCGTGGCAAGTTCAGCTTCGGATTGAATATCACCAGTGGGATACAAATATGGAGTCCTAGTGGGATACAAATCTCACATTTCGCGCGGCACCATTCTGCTAACTAATTGCAATAGATATACTTTTTGTATTGCACCCAAGTGTTCGAATCCTGCTCGAGGAGACACTCTTCTTTCCCTTGAAAATAGTAAAAAAGGCCGTTTTCTGCCATAATTTCCTGCGACAGGCATTTACAAGTCAAGCCTTCAAAACTTAGAATATAAGGATGCGGCAACTGCCAAAAATAAGGCTGTTATTTCTGATAAGCCTCTTTATAGGAAGCCTGTACGGCTCTGGCCCGGCTATTGCAGAACAGCAAGCCGTCTATCATATCCCTCCCGAAAAGATCGCATCATACATTCTCAGTAAAAAGGGCAGGAAAAAGATCGTTGTCGTCTGGGCCTCCTCAAGCGTGCGCTCCCGCATGAGAATGCCGTATTTGATTAAGCTTGAAACGCAGGTTCCCGGTTCTGTCATCATGATTTCTGTCGATCAGAACTTTCAGGATCTGAGAAACTACATGAACCACCTCGGCCCCCTCCCCTTTAAAATGATCGTTGTGAAAGACACACCGGGAGAAGATGTGGACGCGGCCATGCGAATGATAGGAGCAGCACCATTATTGCACTCCAAGTATCCGACCGCGATTTATTTCAACGAACAGGACAGAGTGGTTCATCAGGGAAGTCTGAAATTGGCAGACCTGAGCAACTTCTTCGGAATCGATCTCAGGGAGGAGCAGAGCCCTCCGGATCCAAAACCGGAAGAATGATCCTGACGATCAAGCCCTGCGGCTGATGATCCTCAAGCTCTACCCGCCCCCCAAGCAAAAGCGTAAAGTTCCGGATAATCATAAATCCCAGTCCGCTGCCCGCCTGATTCTTGGTTCGGGCGCTGTCCGCACTGTAATAAGGGGTAAACACCTCCTCTTTCTCGGCATCGGGAATGCCGGAACCGTTATCGGCAAAGTCCAGGCAGACCTCATTTGAATCTCTATGAACCGAAATCTCCAAAATACTGGCATATCGCGAAGCGTTCGATACGATATTCTGGACAATCCGCTCAAGAAAGACGGGATCGGAAACAAAAGAAAGCTCTTCGGGAACATCACGCCAGATAATCTTGAAGGAAGGAGTTTCAAACGGGCCGATAGCCTGTTTGAGCAATATGGGAAGCGCAACATCCTGCAAGGAGGGCTTTAAAGCTTCTTCACTCTTGGCGTACATCACCATCTGATCCAGCGTGCGTGTCATGGCCGCAATATCGCTGAACGCCTTTTCACGCTGCATACCGGAATCAATATAATCCACTCGCAGGGAAAAACGTGTAAGGATCGTTTTCAGATCATGCGAAAGCGCGGCAATCATGCGCCTTCTCTCTTCAAGCAGGCCGGTGACGCGCTTTTGCATGGCGTTAAAAGCATCGAACGCATCGCGGAGTTTCCCGGATCCCTGCACCGTCACCGGGACATAGGTTCCGTCCCGGGCCAGAGCTTCCGATGCCTTTTGCAACTCAAGAAACGGTTTGGTGGTCACACGGAAAATCCAAAACCCGAGAATAACGATCAGAACAGAGGAAACACCGTAAAAGACAATGATCCGGGAAAGCCAGTAAGTGAGGACAGAGGTCGCTTTCGCCTGCAGGACGAAAGAACGTTCCCTTACAGGATCATCAACCTTGATAATCAGATTCCTGAGCGCAAGAGGAGGAAGAGAGTCCTCTCCGGCGTCGCTGGTCCAGAATGCCTGAACGGTCGGCATACGATCGGGCGTATCTTCATTTGAACGCTGGAACTCCACCTGCCCCTGAAGGCGGGCCTGCAGCAGGCGGGCCGTACGGTAGGACGGGTACTGATCCATAAACCCTTCAGGCACAGGATAAACAAGGAAAAAATCGGAAAAAGGCTGAAGAGAAGCCATAACGCCCAGAGAAACATTATCCAGAGCCAGAACAGTCTCGATAATGCTTGAAATCTGGGCCACCTTCCCCGTTTCTTTTTCGGTTTCCTGGGCGTTCTGGTTGGTATGAACGGCATAGACAATGACGATTGTCTGTACGGTAAAAAGGACAAGGATCAGCAGCAGAACCCAGTTTACAACCCGGCCGATGCTCATCTCACGCCCCTTTAGCCTGACCGGAAAACAGCACGTAACCCTGATTGCGGACGGTTTTAATCAACTCAGGCTTGCCGGGCTTCTTTTCCAGTTTCTGCCTCAGCCGCCCGATCATCACATCGATGCTGCGGTCATAGGGCATGGCATCTCGCCCTTGGGTGATATTGAGGAGCGTATCCCGGTCCACGGGCCGCCCCATCCGCTGGGCCAAGGCAAGAAGCAGCGAATACTCCCCGCTGGTCAATTCAATGGGTTCCCCGTTCTTTGTGCGCACCACAATCATCTCACCCGTTCGGATCGTATAATCACCGAAAGCAATAAATGTTTGATTGTCCTGCGGCTCCTTGTGTTCGGACGAACTCCCTTTGCGCCGCATCACCGCTTTGATCCGGGCCAGCAATTCCCGGCTGTTAAACGGCTTGGGTAAATAATCGTCCGCCCCGATCTCAAGCCCGACGATCCGGTCAACGTCATCCCCCTTGGCCGAGATCATCAGGATTGCAACCTCCGGATTCTTCTCTCTAACATCCTTGCAGAGCTGAAGCCCGTCCCGTCCCGGCAACATCACATCCAGCAAAACGACGTCATAACGGCCGGCAAGCAAATGTCGGTCCATCTCCTCCCCGTTCGTCGCAGTATCGACAAGATAATGCTCCCTCTCGAAAACCCTTTTCAGAAGATCGAGAACCTCCAAATCATCGTCAACAACAAGAATCGAGAGCGTCATAACAGCAAATATCGGCAGAAAAAAGATCCCATCCTCTTAATATAGCAGGATTTTTTTGGATAAGAAGCCCCGGATTCACATATTTACAATTCGTTACAAAAAACAGCATTTTCGAAAAACCCTGTTAACAGTCCTTTGTCATACTGAAACAAGAGTGAAGGGAAACCCCATTGTGTTGGAGGGAAAAATGACAAAACCAAGCAAAACAAAATACGTCTTAAGCGTACTGGCCACAAGCGCCCTTATGGTAACGGCAATCGAAACGATCCGCCCGCAGCAGGTCCTGGCAAAAGCCATGGAAGCTGAAGGCATGAAAATGCCTGCTGCATTCGCGCTGGCCTCTGGCGATATCGACGGAGTCAGAAAGATGGCCGAAGAATTTGTCTGCGGTGAAAAACGTATCGATTTGCGCAACCGTATCATCAACGCTGTCGATTATATCGTTGACCCCGTCGACAATCAGGTCGCCTTATTGGATGAAGTCCGCACGAAAGCGATGGAAAACGACAAAGTCATTCAAAGCGCTTGCGAAAGTTACAGCGCGCTGGGAGATGATTTTCTTTCAATGATGGAAAAACGCCATCTAGTGGTTACGACGGCCCTTCAGGTCATGGACAATGTCCAGCCCTCGATCAAAGCCTTCTACACGAGCTTGAGCCCGGAACAGGTTGCACGCCTTAAAGACGTTGCGCCCCCGGCCATTGCGAAAAGACTTTAATGACAAAGCAGTTAACCAACTTTTGAAACCTTTATGGAGGAAACTATGAGTACTAAATTTTTTAAAACCGCGATGAAGTTCGCCCTGCTGTGCGGAGCCGTAATGGCCCTGGAAAGCGGAGTGATCGTCTCCGATGCCTATGCGAAAACCTTTAACCGTTCGACGAGCGCTAAAGGCTTCAAAGGCAAAACCGCGAAAGCAGATCACAAAGTGAGCGGTGCAAAAGGCACGGGCTACAAACGTGAAAGCAATGTGACCGGCCCGAATGGAAAGACCGGCAAAAAAACGGTCGATGGCAAGTGGAACAAGGAAAACAAAACCCTTGACCGCAATGTGACCGGCTATAACGGCAAGGAACACTCCACCCAGACCAAAGCGGATAAGGAAAACAAAACTTTCACCACGACCAGCTCAAATGGCGGTTCCAAAACCACCTCGTTTGATAACGGGACAAAAACAACGTCCTATACAAACAAGAACGGCAAAACTGGAACCAAGACCACGAGCGCATCCTACGATCAGGAAACAAAAACCCTGACAACCACGCGCAACGCGACAGGTCCGAACGGCCAGACCGGAACCAAGACCTCACAAAGCACCTATGACCCGGAAACCAAGAGCGTCAAACGCAACGTGACCGGATATAATGGCAATGAGCGTAGCTCGACCTCGACCTACGATCAGGAGTCTAAAACAGTAAATACCGAGTACTCCAACGGTGGCAAGAGAAGCGCGACCTACGAACCGGGCAAGAAAACAACCACATACACCAATCCGGACGGCGAAACCGCCACGAAGGAAACAACCTGGCAAAAAATAAACGACTAGGACTTCTTATAAAATATAAGGAGATACACACCTCAACCGGCCCATAAGTTCCTCTGGGCCGGTTTTCTTTTTCCCCTTATTGTTCTTCCTCCGGCGTCGCTTCCAGAAGAGTGGGAATCATGGTCACCAGGCTGAACTGCAGACTGTGCTTCGGCTTAAGTCCCGCAGAGTCAACGCGAAGATTGAAATCCTTGTCAATCAACTGGAACCCCGGAATAAGTTTGCTGGTGGTTCGATGCCGGATATCCTTTTCGGGGACGCAAACAATGTAATTATTCGCTCGTATAAAGCCAAAATGATTGGCCCAACCCTCGGCATCGTTCGGATTGGCCTGCTCCCCCTTCTCGTTATAAATAATAATTTTTACGATAACGAGATCAGGATTCGGCAAAGTAAGCTGATCCTGAAGCTCTTTTGACACGGTATCTTCAAAACTCGAATATGTTTCATCGAAAGTTTTGGATGTATCTCCGTAAACGCCCTTTTCTTTAGCGCCGGAATAAGATTGCGAAATCGGGGAGGTCATATCGATGAACTCAACAACGATCACCTTGCCCTGAAGATCCGACAATTTCAAAGCCTGCCCCCCCGCATCAATCAGCGAAAGATCGGGATACGGCTCATTCATGGCAGGAGGCCACGGCTTGGGCAAATTGGGATTAATAACAGTCGGGCCGAACAGCTCATCCGCTTTTCTCTGGCGCGCAAGAGGATCAGGATCCTTATTAAGCTCAAGCCATATCCCGAAGAGGACAAACAAAAACGCCAAAAACGCGGCCAGAACATAAACAACTCTGTATGCATATTTAATAAACTTATTGGTATCCATAGCGCGTCATGCCCCCATTGAAAACTTACACAAAATAAACCACAATTTGACGATGGCCTCAATGACGATACAAAATTTTGTCCGCAAAGGAACAATCTCCGCTCAGGAGCTGAAAACTTTGATGGACAAAAAACCACCAAACACAATCATTCTGGACGGAACATTTGTTCTGCCCACTTCAACGGAAAACCCTGCCGCTAACTACTCTCAAAAAAGAATACCGGGAGCGCGCTTCTTTGATATCGAAAAAATCAGCGACCAGAGCTCTCCCTTGCCCCACACCGTTCCTTCACAGGAACAATTTGAGAATGGCGTATCCGCTCTGGGCATTAACCCCGAAGACTTTATCGTCGTATACGGCCAGCACGGCATGACCATGGGCCCTTGCCGGGTCTGGTGGATGTTTCGGTTATTTGGCCATGATAACATTGCGGTGCTCGACGGAGGGTTGCCCGAGTGGATAAAGAGGGGCGGAGATATGGAAACATCAAGTCCCCCATCCACCCCCTCTTCCATATATAAAGCACCGGGGTTCCGCCCCGGATTACTGGCCGATCAGCATCAGGTCCGTGAAAGAAGCGAGGCCGGTCTTGGCCCCATCCTAGACGCCCGTCCTAAAGATCGCTTTTCCGGAACCGCCCCTGAACCGCGAGCTGGTATGCTGAGCGGTCATATTCCCGGCAGCCTCTGTCTGCCCTCATCATCCTTTGTGACCCCCGAACACGGAACATTGAAATCTGACCCCGAACTGCGCACCCTTTTTCTTGAAAACGGGGTAGATTTAGAACAGCTGAAAACCCGAAAAGCCATTGCCAGTTGCGGCAGCGGAATTACCGCCTGTGTGATCGCCTTGGCCTTGTTTCGCCTTGGTTTTGACAAAATTTCCGTCTACGACGGCTCGTGGGCGGAATGGGGACAAAAAAATGCAGGAAATAAAATAGCTTGCGGGCCATAGTTATAATATGCCACGCCCGAAGAGCTTAAAGTCTTGTGATAAACTGCCCCCTGAAAAACGCGAGCACAGATGTAAATAGACCTTTTTTGTTACATATTTGTTATTTTATGGAGCTTTTTTGGATACGAATACGAGGATGGTTATTACTGGTTTATTATATGAATAGTATTGATTATTTATTTGCCTTGAAGGTCAATTTTACGAATACATAATTTTTTTTAAAAA
>JAGRIJ010000053.1 GCA_020443295.1 Alphaproteobacteria bacterium
AAGCCTTTTATAATGAAGCCGTCGCGGCGCAAATGGGCAAGATAGACCAGACCGTAGCGTTTTTGAAAAAACACGTGCACGAGCAGGCCGTGAACAAGATGAAAATCATCTCGCGTGTTCCCGGCGCGCAGACCGCCAGCGAGGAACTGACCCTCGATAAAAGGCAATTGATCCTTAAGACCAAGGAAGGCGCGCACAGCACAAAGGTTAAGTCACTCAAAACCAAGATCATATCCGTCGAACTGCTTGAAGAAGGGCGCAAGGCAAAGGTCAAGGATACATCCTACGGCGTATCGCTGGTGCGCATGGCCTCACCCTATGGCGGGGCCTCCCTGATGGAGGCGGAGCAATCGATGTTCTGCGACGATGAACTGGTCCTCTCCGGGGACGGGGTGATCCAGATCCTCAACAGCCAGTGCAATATAGAAGTCTCTCTGGAAGAAAAGAAGTAGGGGCAAGCTAGACTTGGCCAAGCGTCCGGATCCGCGCCTTGGGGTGGATTTCATTTTGCGACATGACAACTGTCTGCGGCCTGAACCGCTCGATCACCGAGCGGACATAAGGCCGGATCGGCGGCGATGTCAGGAGCACGGGCGAAACCCCCTCATTTGACAAACTGTCGTATTTCGTGCGGATGGCCGTAATAAACTCCTGCAGTTTGCTCGGCGGCATCGCGAGATGCTTTTCCTCCCCGTCACCCATCAACGCTTCTATGAAGGCGCCCTCCCATTCCGGAGAGAGGGTGACAAGCGGCAGCACGCCGTTGGAGTCGGCGTAGGAATCGCAGAGTTGCCGGGAAAGCCGGCTGCGCACATGTTCGCTGATCTGCGAGAGGCTCTTGGTGAAGACCGCGGCCTCCGAAATCCCCTCCAGAATGGTCGGAAGGTCGCGTACTGAAATCCGTTCGGAAAGAAGATTCTGCAGGATACGCTGCAATCCGCCCAGAGAGATCTGCCCGGGGATCACGTCCGCCACCAGCTTCTGGTAATCCCTGTGCATCTCGTTCAGAAGCTTCTGGGTCTCAGCGTAATTCAGCAGGTCGGGCATATTGTCCTTGATGATCTCCGTCAGATGCGTGGTGATCACGGTGGGGGCGTCCACGACCGTATAGCCGCGGAAGTGCGCTTCTTCCCGGTATTGCTGGTCAATCCACATGGCAGGCAGGCCGAAGGTTGGCTCGACAGTGTTTTCGCCGGGCAGGTTGATCTGATCGCCGTTCGGATCCATGCACAGCAGCATATGCGGCCGGATTTCCCCGCGCCCGGCCTGAATCTCTTTAATGCTGACGACATAGGTATTGGAAGAAAGCTGCAGGTTATCCTGTATCCGTACGGCGGGCAGGACATACCCCATATCTTCGGCGAGTTGTCTCCGCAGGCCCTTGATCTGGTCGGTCAGCTTGTTTCCGCCGTCGCCCTGAACCAGAGGCAAAAGGCCGTAGCCAAGTTCCAGCCGGATCGTATCCATCGCCAGCGCTTTCGAGATCGGCTCATCGGCGACGGCCGGTGCGCCCGGCTGTCCGGGTTTGGGTTTTGCGGCGGCTTCCTCTTCTTCCTCCAGAGCGGCACGCTGGAAGGAAACATAGGAAATACCACCCAGAAGGACGGCAAGCGTGGCAAAGGGAATGGTGGGGATCCCCGGAACGAGAGCCAGTGCAAGGATCAGCACCGAACTCATCGCCATGGCGCGCGGGTACCGTCCAAATTGCTCGAAGAGTTGCTGTTCCGCCGAACCTTCAACCCCGGCCTTGGAAACAAGCAGACCGGCCGAAACCGAAACGATCAGGGCCGGAATCTGGCTCACCAGACCGTCCCCGATGGTCAGGACCGTATAATTCTGTGCGGCGGCGGCCAGTGTCATCCCGTGCGAAACCGTGCCGATCACGATGCCCCCGATAATATTGATAAAGACGATCAAAAGACCCGCGATCGCATCGCCGCGCACGAATTTCGCCGCGCCGTCCATGGCCCCGAAGAAATTGCTCTCCTGCTCCAGTTTCTTGCGCCGCGCCTTGGCCTCGTCCTCATTGATCATCCCCGCCGAGAGATCGGAATCGATAGCCATCTGCTTGCCCGGCATGGCATCGAGAGTAAACCGCGCGGCCACCTCGGCAATCCGCCCCGAACCCTTTGTAATAACAATAAAATTAACGATCACGAGAATCGAGAAGACGATCGCCCCGATCACGTAACTGTCTTTGATAATGAACGTCCCAAACGCTTCGATGACCGCTCCGGCGGCGTCCAGCCCGTTATGTCCGTTTTCCAGCACGAGCCGCGTAGACGCCACGTTCAGGCCAAGGCGCAAAGCCGTGGAAATCAGGAGAACGGTGGGAAAGGTCGAAAATTCCAGCGGAGTCTGGATAAACAGAACGGTCATCAGGATTAGGACCGAAAAAGTGATGGAAATCGACAGCCCCGCATCCAGCATCACCGTGGGCATCGGGATCAGCATGAACAGGATAATCGTAATGATCCCCAGCGCGAACAGGACATCCGAACGCATGATCGGAGAAAGCCGCTCCCCCATGGGACTGGCGCGGAACCGGTCGATAGAGCCTGCAACACCGGTTGCCGGGCGTGGGACGGGCAGATTGTTGGTAGGACCGTTAGCCATTGGAAAGAATGGAAAAGAAATTGAGCAAAACAAAAAGCTGGAAAACAGCGCCCTGATTTCCAAGCCTTATTCTAGCGCCAGAACGTTCAACATGCAAATGACCGCGCTTTCGGGTAAAATATAAAAGGAAAAGGAGCGAAGGATAGGAACCGGCGATGCTGCTTCTGGCTCTTTATATCATTTCGAACGTGTACATGGTCTATTTGACATGGCACAGCTACCAAAAGCTGCTGCACGGCAGGGGCTATACCTTCCTCTGGGATTTCGATAATGCAGTAAATCTTTTCCTGTACTGGGTCTTTATCACGTCGAGCTTTGAGATCGCCTTCTTCCATACGCACAACCTGGCGGTATTTCTGTTAAATCTGGGACAGATGCTGGCATTCATCGGCCTGATCAAAATCGGCACGAAGGATTTTTTCCCCAAAAAGGAATGTGGGTGTTAACCGACCGGGCTGGCGGGGATTTTCGCCCCTTCATCCTTGTACTGGTTAAGCTTGTTGCGCAGCGTGCGGATGGAAATGCCTAGGATTTTCGCCGCATGCGTCCGGTTGCCAAGGCAATGATCGAGCGTATTGAGGATCATATCCCTCTCGACATCGGCAATCGTCCGCCCGATCAGGTTTTCAACGGCCCCTTCATTCTGAACGTCCGCAGGCGCAGAGGCAGCGGGCTCTTTTGCCGCGGATGAACTGGGCGATGACAGCACTCCGGCCTGCAGGAAAATCGCGCCATCCTCGATTTCCGGCTCCGAGGAAATCAGGATCGCCCGGTGCATGGTGTTTTCCAGTTCGCGGATATTTCCCCGCCACGGAGCTTCGCAGAGCAGCTTCAGCGCGGGTTCGGAAATTTTCTTGGACGGCAGGCCGTTCGCCTCGGCGTACTTATCGACAAAAAATTGGGCCAGAACCTTGATATCGCCGGGCCGTTCCCGCAGGGGCGGCAGAGCAAGATTAACGACATTCAGCCGGAAATACAGGTCTTCCCGGAACTCGCCCTTCTGGACGGATTCCTCGAGATTGCGGTTGGAGGTCGCGATAATGCGCACATCGACCTTAACGGCGTCATTGCTGCCCACGCGGGTAATTTCTTTTTCCTGGATGGCGCGCAGAAGCTTTGCCTGAAGCTGCGGATGCATTTCGCTGACTTCATCCAGCAACAGGGTCCCGCTGCTGGCCTCCTCGAACTTCCCGATCCGCCGCGCGCTTGCGCCCGTGAAGGCGCCTTTCTCATGCCCGAACAATTCGGATTCCAGCAGGTTTTCAGGGATGGCCGCGCAGTTAACGGCAATAAACGGCCCGTTCTTGCGCTTGGACTTGGCATGGATATGCCGTGACATCACTTCCTTCCCCGTTCCGGACTCACCGGTGATCAGCACGGTGGCTTCCGAAGGCGCGATTTTATCGGCCAGTTTTACGACCGCCTGCATGGCCGGATCGCTGGCGATCATCTTGCTGTTATCTTCGGTAACCGCCTCGATAATCGCGGCGATCAGTTCGGCATCGGGGGGCAGGGGGACATATTCTTTCGCCCCTTCCTGAATGGCTTTGACCGCAGCCCGCGCATCGTTGCTGACCCCGCAGGCCACGACAGGCAGGTGGATACGCTCTGTTTTAAGCTTTTCAACGAATTCCCCGATCTTCTGCTTCACATCGATCATCACCAGATCGGCGCCCTTGCCGTTCATCAGCGCGCCGAGCGCCTGCTCGATATCCTCGCAGTGAACCACCTTGGCTCCCCGCTGCAGGGCGATCTTCCCCGCCTGCGAGATATATCCTTCCAGTTGTCCGATGATCATTAAACGCATAAGCAAGAGCCCCCGAAGTTTTTAGACACAAGGCAAATTTTACGGTAAATAAATCTTTTTCACCGTACAATATATAGTAATGGCACAAAAAAACTATATACCACCGGATTATGACGGGATAAAGGTCGTTAGCGACCTTTGTGCTTTGCTTCAGACTGATTTCGGCCCGTTTGCGAATGTAATTCTCTACCCCAGGCGCCTCAAGGGCGATTTCGACGGTCTGGCCGAGGCAATGGCCGCACATTTCGGCCTCGCCGATTCGGAGATCTTCATTAAATATACCGACAAGAAGAAACTTGAGGAATTTCAGCAAACCCTGACGGACAAGACGTTACTGGCAGCAATGGATGTGCTCATGACCGATATGGAATTCTTCCATCATTCCGGGGCGCGCCCGCACGTACGGATTCTGAAAACCTATACGGAAGACGAAACGACCCACGATTTCCATGTCGATGGCGTCATGCAGAATTTCGACCGCTTCATGACATGCTACAACGCCCCGGTAACCGAGTTTGTAAAGAACTCCGATGTGCTGAAGGTTCAGGGCCACAAGGCGATATGCAAACCCGATGCGATGGTCTACGCCTTTCGCCCCGGCGATATCTGGAAGCAGCGGGTCCGCAACAAGACATCAAGCCCGTACGCCCGGTGGCTGAAAATATTTTTTGATACCGATCGCCGCCGCGCCTTTGTCCACCGCGCGCTCCGTTCGGAACGCCCGCGCCTGATGCTGGTGGGGGATTTGCGTCTGGATACGCAGAACCGTCAATCGAAATAACGGATCTGGTCAGAGGGAGCAAGCTCCCCGTTAAGAACCATTTCAAGGCTTCTCGGGTTCTCTTGATTGACGATCGAGCGGCAGGCTTTAAGAACCAGGTTCATGATCTGCGTTTCATCCGCGGTATACTTATCGAGTTTCACCGCCATTGGTGCCAGCACGATGTTTCCAAGAATAGCGCCGTAGAAAGTGGTCAGCAGCGCAACCGCCATGGCCGGCCCGATAGCCTCCGGGTTTTCCAGGTCGGCAAGCATCTGCACCAGTCCGACAAGCGTCCCGATCAGCCCCATGGCCGGCGCGATTTCCGCCGCCCGTCTCAGGATGCTCGAAGAGCGCTTCTGTCGTTCGATAAAACTGTCGATCTCGATCTTGAGCATCCGGTCGATATCTTCGGCGCTGTATCCGTCCACCACCAGCTGAAATGATTTTGCCAGAAACGGTTCCTTGCGCATTTCGCCCTCATAGGCGCTGAGGGCCAGCAGGCCCCGCTTGCGCGCAACGGTCGCAATATCCATCAGGCTCGTCGCCAGCTGTGACGGCTCACGCACGGGCCGGAAAAAGGCCGAAGCGATAACGCCTCCCGTTTTCTGGATTTCATCAACCGTATAGGCCGTACACGTGGCCGTAATCGTTCCGAGCACGACCATTAAAACCGAAGGCAGGTTAAGAAAGCTGGCATTGCTTTGCGACATGAGGATCGCGGACAGGATCAGCCCCATCGTAAAAATCAGTCCTAAAAATGTTGCGAAATCAGGGCGCTTGACCGAATTGGGAACGCGGACCACCGGGATGGGGATCGTCTCCTGGGCTGTTGCGGCTTCTGCGGCGTCGCTCATAAAGTCTCCAGTGTGAAAAAAAGAGGGACGCAGTTTCTATCCGCGATCGGATTTGACGATTTCCGTCATGGTGATACCCAGCTTGTCGTCGACGACCACGACTTCGCCCCGCGCAACAAGGCGGTTATTGACATAAATATCAATGGCTTCCCCGACCTTCCGGTCCAGTTCAACCACCGCTCCCCGCCCGAGCTTGAGCAACTGGCTGACCTGCATGGTCGACCGCCCCAGCACGGCGGAAATCTGAACGGGAATATCGTAAATAGCCGTGACGTCCCCGGCCATGGGCTGGCCGTAATCGAAATCCGGCTCGCCCATGCCTTTAAGCTCAGGCGGCTCGTCGATCTCGTTCAAAGCCATGCCGGACTTGGCCGGAGCATCGCCGAACATGTTGTCCACATCGTCCTGGCTGGCCTTTTTATCATCGCTCATGAATTCTCTCCGGCATCATCCTTTTTCTTTTTGTTTCCGCGTCGTTTCGGCGCGGTTTTTTTGGAAACGTCCTTGTCCTGTGCAGGCTCCATATTTTGAGCATCAGAAACAACAACATCCGGCGAACTATTAACATTCTCCGGCACGGAATCCAAAAAGTCATCCTCACCATCATGGACCGTAATGCCCCGGGCCGCAAGAGTCTCTTCCAGAATGGAAAAAATTTTCAGGGCAATATTTTTCGGATCATGAATCGCGCCGCCATCTGCCCAGCGCAGGGTGCATTCCGTACCGCGCAGGGTAGGGGACGCCATAAGTTGGTAACCGGCTTCCGGCGTCATCTGCTCCTGCTTGAGAAATTTTTCCGTCTCTTCGGCCAGCGAAGCGGGAACTTCAATAATCAGGGAATGGCCTTTAAGGTCGGCCGCTACGATTTCTTTGAGTTTCTCGCGGACATCGTCAAGACCGGAATGACGGTAAAGAAGGGGATAGATCTTCCGCACAATCGAATAGGTCAGGTTAAGTGCTTCTGCTTCGTAAAGCGCTTTGCGCTCGTCTTCGGCCGCAAACAGAAGGCTGGAATTCTGCCGGATATTTTGCATCAGGTTGAGAATCTGTTTTATCAGCCCGCCCTGACCCTCTGTAAATCCGGCTTTCCGGCCTTCTTCGAAAGCCTCGGCCCTGGCTTTTTCCATGTCCGGCGCTGTAAATTCAAGAGGAGGCCCCTTGTTTTTCGAGGTCATGCGACCTTGTTCGTCAAAGACGTTCAAATCAAAGAAAAAAGGCTGTCCCTTGCGATGGCTCATAAAATTCTCGGTCTGCACAAAACGGGAATCTCCCGGTTATTAATAGATCATCTCGTCTTCGGTGCTGCCGCTGGCGATCACGATCTCGCCCCGGGCTTCCAGATCCTTGGCGACATTGACGATATACTGCTGGGCTTCCTCGACATCTTTTAGGCGGACAGGACCCATGGCAGCCATATCCTCTTTCATGATCTTGGCGGCGCGCTCAGACATGTTGGAGAAGAAAAGATCACGCATGGTTTCGGTTGCGCCCTTGAGCGCAGTCGGCAGCTTCTCCTTGTCGGCGGCGCGGATAAGAGTCTGGACGGAGGCCGGGTCGAGCTTGCTCAGGTCCTCGAACGTGAACATCAGGCTGCGGATTTTCTCGGCTGAGTCGGGGACGGCGCGCTCAAGCTCTTCCATAAAACGCGACTCGACCGAGCGCTCAAGACTGTTGAAAATTTCGGCAACGACTTCATGACTGTCGCGTCTCTGGGTTCGGGCAAGGTTTGACATGAATTCCTTGCGCAGGGTTTTTTCCACTTCGTCCAGAATTTCTTTTTGAACGGTTTCCATCCTCAGCATGCGCTGAATCACTTCAATGGCGAAATTATCGGGAAACTGGCCCAGAACGCGCGCGGCATGGTCGGTCGAGATTTTGGACAGCACGACCGCGACCGTCTGCGGGTATTCCTTCTGAAGGAAATTGGCAAGCACTTCCTCGTTCACATTGCCCAGTTTTTCCCACATCGTCCGTCCGGCCGGTCCCCGGATTTCTTCCATGATGGACTCGATTTTTTCCTGGTTCAGCCCGGCCTTGAGAAGAAGCCGCTCGGTGCTGTCCTGCGAACCGACGATCGCGTTTGTAGAACTCATCTGCTCGGCAAAATCGATAAAAAGACGCTCGACGACATTCGGGCTGATCCGCCCCAGAGAGGCAATAATTTGGGAAAGTTCAAGAATTTCCTCATCGTCCATCAGGGCAAAAATTTTAGCCGACTGCTCTTCGCTCAGGGACAGCATCAGTATCGCTGCCTTTTCAGGGCCTGACAGGGAACGATAATCGTCGCGGACGCGCATTCGGGCCTCTTAACTTTCCTGAGTCATCCAGCTGCGGATAACGGAAACGGTTTCGGTTGGGTAATTATCGACGATCTCCTCCACTTTTTTCAAGGTGGAGGCCTTCACCTTGCCCTCGACGCCCTGAATATCAACCAGAGATTCGTCCTGTTGCTTTGCAAAGGCCGGTTCGCTCATGCCGGGCGTCGGGCTGGGCGCGGCAAGCGCGGGATTGGCGGGCATGGATGAGATCATTTCCGGCTCAACCCGCCTGCGCGTATCCCCGCTGGGAGCGGCGGCGCCTTCAGTGGCCAGCAATCGGCTGACCATCGGCTGCAGCACCAGCAGGACGACGAGTATCATCATAACTCCCACCGTAATGACTTCGGCGGCGTCGATCAGGTCGCTTTTTTCAAATCCGAACAGATAACGGTCATCGACAATATCCTCCGCCGTGTCGATTTCCGCAAACTGCAGGTTGCTGACCTGCAAAGTATCGCCGCGTTGATCATCGATGCCGACCGCCGATTTAACCAAGGCGGTAATGGCATCAAGCTCCTGCTGCGATCGGGGCGTATAAGTCTTCTCGCCCTTGTCATCGGTCGTATAGCTGCCGTCGACCAGCACGGAAACCGAGAGCTTGTTAATCACGCCGATCTGCCGGACGACATTCTTGACCGTCTTGCTGATTTCGTAATTCGTCACTTCTTCGGTTTTATTGCTCTGCGCGGAAGGCTCTTCACCGAGCAGCAGCCCGCCATTCTGCCCGGGCAGATTGTTCTGAACCGAGACCTGATCGCCCGGAGGTTCGCGCTCCGTATTATTTTCCTCGGTAACCTGGGAGGAGCGCAGGACTTGCCCTTCCGGGTCAAAGCTCTCCTCGTTCATGCTGATCTGGTCATAGTTGACATCGGCTGTCACGATGGCCGTAACTTTTCCAGGCCCGACGACGCGCCCGACCTGTTCCTCGATCTTGTTGACAAGGTTGGCTTCGAAATTGCGGCGGCGGTCCTCCGCCTCAAGAGTCAGCAGGTCAGCCTCTTCATTCCCGCCCTTGGCCAGCAGGTTGCCGTTGCTGTCGATCACGGAAACGCTCGTGGCTTTGAGGTTCGGAACGGAGGAAGCGACGAGCGACTGGATAGAGGCGACCTGCGTGCGCGACAGGACGATCCCGGAGTGAATGTTCAGAAAAACGCTGGCGGAGGCCTCCCGGTTTTCGCGCCGGAACAGCTCTCGTTCAGGCAGAACGATATGAACGCGGGCGCTTCGCACATTATCCATCTCGCTGATCGTGCGGGCCAGTTCGCCTTCCAGCGCCCGGACCTGGTTGATATTCTGCACGAGGTTTGTAGTGCCGAATGACTGCTGCTTGTCGAAAATCTCGTATCCCATCGACCCGCCGTTAGGCAGGCCGTCCTGCGCCAGAAGCATCCGGGCCCGTCCGACTTCTTTCCCCGATACGGAAATCCGCGACCCGTCGGCGGACATTTCATAAGGAATCTGAAGCTCTTCGAGCTTTGCGGCAACCGCCCCTGAATCGGCGACGGACAGGTCAGCATAAAGAAGTTTCATGTTCGGGGATGAAATCCGAAGAGAAATAAAGACGAAAAAGATAAGCAGGCCAAGAACGATCGCCGACATCATCATCAGTCGTGCAGGTCCCAATTGCCTTAAAGTATCTAGAAAACTGTTCACAGTCTTTAAGCCTCGTTGATGCCCAAAACGCTAGAACCCCAAAGAGGACAGGGGTAGCAGAACAAACAGATAAAACTGCAACCGTCGCCCGTTGCAGTAAGTCTAAACTACTTGAGAATTTGTGTTCTGGCAAATATCAAAGCGAAAATTAGGGGCAAATTTTAAAAAACACGAATCACAGAAGAAAAATTATGAAAAAAGACTGAAAAAAGATAACGGATTAAGGAAATAGAACGAAAGGGGCAGCCAAATAAAATAAAGAAATAAACCCGGTTTTCCACTCTTAAGAAAGGAACGTTTTCTTGTATTTTAAGGGGGCAAATCGATATTTTATGACACCACCATTAAGTAATTACTGATATTATACTGGCTTATTAATAAATATTTAAGAGATATAGTTAAGATAAACCTTCCCGTGATTGCAAGGTTTGTTAAGTGCAAATGGTTTTCAACAAGAAAAACCTCTGGGTTTACTTTTGATTTTGTTGACAATTTGCATTTTTTGTCCTAAAATAATAATAGGTTAGTATGTCTGAAATATGCCCGGAATTCGGGACGGAAAGCGGGCATATGAGTTAGGTGCAAAACGCAAAACGACTGAAGTGACATGATAGAAGCAGTCAATTCATCGGTATCAAGTGCAGCAGTCCTCCGCGTTGCGGCGGAACAGGTCAGCACGCAGCGTTCTGGAAATCCCGCAAGGATTCAGGAGATCGCTGAGTTGCGCGATGGGCCTCAGGTTCCATACGTCAGCCCTTACATTTATCTCGATCTGAATTACAACAAAGCCGTTCTTCAGATCCGCGACTCCGGGACGGGAGATGTCGTCCGCCAGTTCCCCTCGGAAGAAAGTTTGGAAGTTCGCCGTCTTCAGCAGGTCCGCGAACAACGGTCGGCCGATGCCGAGGAAATTATCACCCCGGAAATTCATCAGCAGGCTTCCAGAGCGGCGCAGGCTGGCATTACAAGAGTGCCGGGCACGACTGCGGCCTCCGCCGATATCATCACGGTACAGGATGTCACGTCGACTCCCCCGGCGAACAGCGCATCGGCTCCGCCCCAGATCGCAACGGCGGCGTTCAGTGTTGGCGGCCAGACATCCGGTACGCCGTCTACGACAACCGCACGGGTCAGCGTTCTGGCTTAAGCTCTAAAATGTATGCTAAAGTATAAGCGCAACCAACGGTGCGCTTTTTTTATGCCAAAAATATCTTCAAAAGCGGAAGCGGAGTTTTTATGGATTCCCGGGCAGGGATGTGAGTACGCGGCCGTTAAGCGTATGAGGAAAAACTTTTCCTGCCCCCGCCACCCGATGGGGGAGGCCTGGTTCATGGGCGATGAAAGGAAAATGTATCCTGAACTCATGGGCGATTTGAATAAATTAGACATCGACTTCCTGCAGGAAATGTTTCGAACGATCGGCAGCGGAACAACATCCTTCGGCCCGATGCAGGAATGGAGCGACTGGTTCCATTATCTTCTGGGGCAACTCTTGCTCAAAGCGCACGAGCATCATGTATGTTCCCTTTTGGAATACATGATAACGGCCTTTATGAATATTTACCCGCACGGAGTGGAGAGCGAACCGTATAGCGGGTTCCGTGAAGATGCCCTGAAAACACTAGGAAAATCCATCATGGATGAGGAATGCTGGGACGGTCAGAACATCGTGAATGATAAGATCCTGAAGACATGGCACGGCGATGAAGCGTCCGGCGACTTCTCATCCTCCATGTTTTTTTGCCTGAAATATTTAAGTAAGGATCAGATTCCCGCATGGGCGGATTCCATTCTGTCTATAGAATCCCCGCACTGGCGGGCGCAGCTGATGATCTGGTTGGTTGGGGCCGATAAAATACTCAGAGGAGAGATAAAACAACCCTGCCAATTCAAAGATTATCCGTCCATTGGCTGGGAGTGGTCGCATTGTATTAGCGGCGGTGTCAGCCATCTGGAAAGGCATAAGAAATCGTTCCCAGATTTCATATCCCCAGAAAACAGAGAATCCTTTCTGGAAACTGTAAGCCGGACTATGACGGAAGATATGTATCTTGACTGGTTGGATTTAATCTCTCAGGAAAAAGACATGGAAACGGGCCTGCTCGGGATTCCCTGGAAGTTCGAGAAAATTTATTTAACGCCAGCCTGAGCGACTGATCGGCTATAGTAGCCGATCAACCCTCGATATTCGTCGAGCTTCCGGCAGCGGGAGGAGGGGCCTGTGAGGGCTGGGGCGGTGGCGCTTTTTGCCCGGTCAGTAATCCGGCGGCCACTTCCTTGTTGATGTTAATCAGGACGCTGAGCTTGTCCTTCTGCGGGTTGGAAAGAATCTCCAGCTCGCGCTTGAAAATGAAATTGGCAAGATTGATGATATTGCTTCGCAGGTCGTTCGGCCGGTTTCCTTCCGGGTTTTCGATTGCCGTATCGTAGAACAGCATCCAGATCTGACGGTTATAGAGAAGGGTCGCCTCCAGGATTTCGCTCGTCCTGTTCTCCCAGTCGCTGACAAGATCCTGCATCATGCGTGCGGACTTCAACAGAACCCGCCCCTCCAGCTCTCGCTGGTCCGGTGTGTTCTGCTGAGCGTTCTGATCGTACGCCCCGGCAGCTTTGGCATAAGGATTATTATTTTTTGAGCGCATGGCCTACGAGTTCCTTTTCATGGTCAATCAATTGCC
Organism: Alphaproteobacteria bacterium; assembly: GCA_020443295.1. Taxonomy (GTDB): domain Bacteria; phylum Pseudomonadota; class Alphaproteobacteria; order Micavibrionales; family Micavibrionaceae; genus JAGNKE01. The sequence goes on from JAGRIJ010000053.1 coordinate 12,690, forward strand.
GCGCCACTTTCAGGGCCTTGTAGTAGGAATCCGAAATAATGTGGTCGTTGATCTGCATAAAGAAAAAGGCGCTCGAGGGAGAGGCGTTCTGAATTTCGCGCACCATGTCGAAATACCGTTTGTGATATTCGCGCGGCGCGCGTGCAAGATACATGCATTGAACAAGAAAGTAGATTCGCTTGCATGGCGTATCGGCCTCATCCTCTTTCATCACGTCTTTTTCACGCAGAATGGGCGCATCGCCGGCAATCTGGAACCGCGCCCGTTGGGGTCCGTTGGTGATCACAGCTTCACCGATCAGGATTTTTTCGTTCGGTTTAAGATCAATCACCAGCGCCATGGAATTCTTCCACTTCTCATAAAACTTAAGCGTCCTGCTCCTTGAGAGCCCTATCCTAACATACCGCAATTTTGTTGATAAATGGTTATCCCGAAAAATCCTGAAACTGGTCACAGAAATATAGCCTGAAGCCCAGCGAAAAAGCCGGCGGAATTCTTCCGCCGGCTTTTGATAGAGTGAGTATGTAAAAATTAGAACAGTCTGAGGACCGCCTGCTGGGACTGGGAGGCCAGGGCCAGAGAGGTGACGCCCAGGGTCTGCCGGGTTTGCAGAGCCAGAAGGTTCGCGCCTTCCTCGTTCTGGTCGGCCACCGTCAGCTTGTCGGCGCCTTCCTCGAGGTTGTTGATCGTGTTCTTCGTGAAGTCTTCGCGGGTCTGGATAATCGCCAGATCGTTCGCGATGCTGTTCCCGAAGGAGCGGACCGTGTCGGTCGCCGTCCGGATCTCGGTGATCGCCTGGTCGACGCTTTCCACCCGTCCGAAGTTCCCCGAGGAGATGCCCAGACCGCCGGAGGTAAAGACAACCCCATCGGTAATCAGGGAACTCGACCGGTCTTCGTTGAAGAAGGTGGTCAGGTCGTCGCCGTTGAGCAGGTTCGTGCCGCGATAGCCCGAATCGCCCACCAGCTGGTCGATCTGGTCGAGGATGTTATTGTACTCGCCCTCGAGATCGGCCAGAGCGCCCGCTGCAGAACCAAGAAGAAGGTTCTCGATATCAGCGGTCGCGCCGCCGACCGTTGTGGTGAGCGGGGCGGTGCCGAAGCCGAAATTATAGGTTCCCGCAACCAGCGTTACAAAACCGATCTGCACGCTTTGCACGCTGGAGTCTATGGCGCGGATCGTGATCTGCCCTGTTTCGTCGTCAAAGGTGGCTTGTATGAGCTGGTTCAAACTGGTGTTGGTGTTGATGTCGTCGATGAAGCTCTGGATGGTCGCGCCGTTCAGGTCAATATTTACGGCTGTGCCGCCGTTGACGCCGATGGAATAGAAATCGCCTGCCGCGTAGACGGAATTGAGCGTCGTGCCTGTCGCGTCGGTCAGGGAGTGGACGGAATCACTGCGTTCAGCGAGATCGTTCACGCCCTCGTACAGGGCAAACGAGGTCAGGGCCGGAGAACCCAAAGCGGTGACTTCGACGTTGTTGGTGCCGTTACCTCCGTCTGCGCGGATCAGGGCCTGATCGCCGAACCCAAGAGCCTGTGCGAGGCCGAGGTTCGCCGCATCGGTCGCGGCCGCCGTGACGAAGTTGATCCGGACATCGCCGCCGTTCAGCGACTTGATCTCCAGATTGCCGCTATCGTCAAGACGCGCCTCAACCTTACGCTCGGTCAGGTTGTTGTTGT
>JAGRIJ010000054.1 GCA_020443295.1 Alphaproteobacteria bacterium
AAGGCTCTTGCTGCCGTGCCGGTCTGTAAACGGCACGGGATCGTCATAACTGAATCCGCTGTCCTTGACAATTTTACGCACGAGCGAATACCCGTTGGAGTGTACGCCGCTCGAAGCAAGCCCCAGAACGACATCGCCCGCCTGAATCGCCTGCCCGCTGACAACGCGGCTGCGGTTAACGGCACCTACGGCAAAGCCGGCGAGATCGTAATCCCCGGCGGCATACAGACCCGGCATTTCCGCGGTCTCACCCCCGATCAGGGCGCATCCGGCTTGGGCGCAACCCTCTGAAACGCCCGCAATCACAGCCTCCGCGACTGCGTTCGATAATTTGCCTGTGGCGAAATAATCAAGGAAAAACAGGGGTTCAGCACCCTGAACAACCAGATCGTTCACGCACATTGCCACTAGGTCGATCCCGATCGTCTCGTGCCGGTCGCATTCTATGGCAATCTTGATTTTTGTGCCGACTCCGTCCGTCGAGGAAACAAGGATTGGATCGTCATATCCTGCGGCCTTCAGGTCGAACAGGGCTCCGAATCCGCCAATCGAGGACATCACGCCGCTGCGCTGGGTCTTGCCGACAAGGGTTTTGATCCGCTCGACCAGCTCTGAGGCGGCGTCGATATCCACTCCTGCCTGCTTATACGCGCTGTTTTTACTGGCGTCTTTCATGTTGCCCTGACAAATGAGGATCGCTATAAACTTAAGACAAACCGCTATTTCTACGGATTGATAAATATGGGCATATCCTATACGGCAAGTTTCGGCAAGAACGCAATATTCTGTACTTTTTTTATTTGGGCGCTCCTGATAGCGTCTGGCACGGCATACGCGCAGAGTGCCGCTAACCCGTTTACAGTCGAAGACGTGCAGGTCGACGTTACGGCGGAAAGCTCCGTGGCGGCGCGGGACAAGGCCTTTGAGGAAGCTCAGAAAAAAGCGTTTAAAATGCTGGCTGACCGCTTGGTTTCTGAAGGAAAAATCAGCGGTTACCGGACGCCGGACCCCATTACGCTGGCTTCGATGATAAAGGATTTTGAGGTCACCAACGAAAAGATTTCAACGGTCCGCTATGTTGGCACATATACCATCCGCTTTCGGGAGCAGGCCGTAAAAAAATATTTCTCCCTGAGCAGCCTGAGCATGGCAGACAACTCGTCCTCCTCCGCAGGAACGGGATCGACCCAGCAGACGGCTATGCAAACGCTTCTGGTTTTACCGTTCTATCGTGTCGGGCAAAACATGAAGGTCTGGCAGGACGGAAATCTCTGGCTGCAGGCATGGGGTCGTGATTTAAGTGCGGGGGCTCTTCCCGTTGAAGTGCCGATCGGCGATCTGATGGATATCGCGGATATCGGGGAAACGGAGGGCGTAAGTTTCAATCCCAACGGCTTGGCCCGGATGCTCAAACGTTACGATGCAACGGACGCAGCGATTATCGTGGCTGCGGCAGATGACCGGCTGGCGGCGGTCGGCAGCGACTCGTCTCCCGCTGCGGGCACGCTGACCCTGACCTTCTACCGGACGGACCGCCGGCGGGCGGAAGCCGTGCAGGAACTCGCGCTCGCCCCCAATCCCGGCGAAACACGCGCCCAGTTTTTCGGCCGCGCGGTGACAACCGCTTACGCGGCCCTGAACAGGGATTGGAAAGCCAGAACGATTAAGACCGTATCAGGTCCGAGCCGGATGTATATCGTACGCGTCTCGATCCGTTCGATCAGCCAGTGGGTCAAGGTCCAGCAGGAATTAAAAAACACATCCGGAATCAGCCAGATGTCGGTTCTCTCCATCAAGCCGCGTGAAGCCTTTGTGCGCTTTAGCTTCGGCGGGGACCCCTCATCCCTGCGCCAGTCTCTGGCTTCTTCGGGGTTGGTTCTTGGCCAGCCTTATACGGGCCAAACGCCGCGTTTTGCCGGACCCGGAAACTCCACAACGGGTAAGGAAATCTACGATCTCACCGTCGAGGATACCCGCCCGGCCTCGTTCTACCGTCCGCCCGGCCAATCCGGTGTGTCGGTCGATGAGGGTGTTCATACATTTTAAGAATTTGTTCTGGCCTTTATTGGATCTAGTGAGCGTTACGTTATGACCTACACACCGCTCAAACCGAAAACGCACCTGATCTTCTGGACAGGGACTTCTTTGGTATTCGTCGCTCTGGTCTTTCTCTTCAAGACTGTTTTGCTGCCTTTCGTTCTGGGGCTGTCCGTGGCCTATCTTTTAAACCCTCTCGTCAACAAGCTATGCTTGAAAGGATTGTCCCGCAGTTCGGCCTCGCTCCTCATTCTGGGGTGCTTTCTGGTTATACTTCTGATCCTTGGTTTCTTGTTGGTTCCGGCCCTGATCCGTGAAATGGCCGAGTTAATCGACAATGCTCCGGCCTATGCGGAGACGCTGACCAATCTATTGAAACCCGCTGCAAGCCGTATAGAAGCCTTTTTGGGCGTATCCCATGACGAAGCCATGGAAAATCTCGTAAAAAATGGCAGCGGTCCGGCAGTAAAGACCCTGAACGTCATTATAAAAAATCTGCTCGCAGGCGGTCAGGCCATGATCGACGCGTTATCTGTGGCCGTGATCATGCCCATTGTGGCCTATTTTCTGATGAAAGACTGGCCCCGGATGATCTCGTGGGTACACGGTCTGGTGCCCCGCCATGCAGAGGAAACGGTGAATGCGCTCCTTCGGGCTATCGACGAAAAGCTCTCAGGATTTGTCCGCGGCCAGATTACTGTAGCGGTCATTCTTGGTCTGGCCTATGCTCTGATCCTGACGATAGTTGGGTTGAAATACGGTTTCCTGATCGGCTTGGGGTCGGGTTTTCTCTCTATCATTCCGATGGTGGGATCAACCGTCGGGCTGGTCACCGGCATCGCCATTGCGTGGCTGCAGTCGGGGAATCTGGCGTTTGTTCTTTTGATAGGTGCAATCTTTCTGGGCGGTCAGGCCATTGAAGGAAATTTTCTGACGCCCAAACTGATTGGCGAAAGCGTAGGCCTTCACCCGCTCTGGATTTTTTTCTCCGTCATGGCGGGCGCCAGTCTTCTTGGCATTCTGGGTATGTTTCTGGCCGTTCCGGTCGCTGCGGTCATCGGGGTCATCGCATCCTTTCTCCTTCAAAAATATAAGGAGAGCCGTTACTATAATGATCTGATTCCAGCCCCGCCGGATCAACCCGATCCGAAACCGCAAAAAGCAGCAGCCAGGGCAGGACGGCAGGCGGCAAAAAGCAACAGGAAGAAGACCCCGAAGAACGATGAATCTCCCCGGCCAGAATCAAAAGACGGACAGCAGGGCTCTCCAGATTCCACTTGATCTTGGTTTCCGCAGCGCCATGGGCCGCGCGGATTTTCTGATCGGCGAAAGCAATGCCGCCGCAGTCGGCTGGATTGACCGCTGGCCCGAATGGCCTGCTCCAATACTGGTCCTTCAGGGGCCGCCCGCGAGCGGCAAAACGCATCTTTGCGCGGTCTGGTCGGCGGTGTCCAGGGCGGTGTTCATAAAGCCGGACCGGCTTCTGGGTGAAAACGCGGATACGCTTTTTGAATCGGGTCCGGCCCTGATTCTCGACGGTCTCGATCCGTGGATAGGGGACCGCGATGCCGAAACCGCGCTTTTCCATCTCTATAATCTTCTTCGCGAAGAACGGCGCACGATGCTGATCACCATGCGGACGGCCCCCAAGGCTCTGGAGTTTTCTCTCCCTGATCTGGCGTCGCGGTTTCGCGCGGCCCCGGTCGCAACGATCCAGCCGCCGGATGACCTTCTCCTCTCTGCCCTTTTGATTAAGCAGTTTTCAGATCGTCAGATCAGGGTTGGGGAGGATGTGATTTCCTATATCCTTCCGCGCATGGAGCGGTCCTTTGCCGCTGCCCGCGAAATCGTGGCGCTGGCCGATCATATGGCACTGGCCGAAAAAAGCAGGATATCCGTTCCTTTGATGCGTCGCGTGCTCAGCCAGCTCCACACGCAATAAAACCGATCAGGTCCACCGCGCGGGGGTGGAAGGCGCATTGTAATCCAGCGGGTCCATATAATCGACAAGTTCGGCGCAGCCCGGCCGGAGATCCGCCCAGTCGTCTCCCTCAAACGTAAGGACGCTTATAGCGCCGGGCTTGTAACGTTCTTTCAGCCGTTGCACGAGCGAAGCTCCTCCGCTCCCGCTCAGAATTTTCGCAAGATCCCAAATATCCGGGTTGTGTCCCACCAGAATGACCCGGTCGAAGGAGGGGCTGACTTTCTGTAACTCGCCCAGCAACCCTCCAACCGGTCCGGTATAAAGAATCTTCGGGCAGGATTTCTCAGGGATATCGATTACATCTTCAATCGGATCAAGGGTCTGCTTGGTCCGTGTGGCAGGCGAACACAGGGCGTATTCAGGCAGGTACCCTTTGCGTTTCATCACTCCGGCCAGCGCTTTCGCGTCTTCATGGCCGCGCGGCGCAAGAACGCGCTCGATATCCTCGCACTTGCTTTCAGCGGCGGGGATCGCCTTGGCATGGCGCAGTAGATACAAATGTTTTTTTGAAGGGGCCTTCTGATCGGTCATAAAATCCTGTCCAGTAAAAATTTAAGTATCGGGTTATATAATATTAATGGGGTAAATCGGCGATGGAAAACTTTGTAATCCTCTCGCCCGACAATCCGATCGCCAGCTTTCCGGCTTTCAAGGCCAGGGCGTCCTGTCCGAAAATCTCACGCCTCCAGCCTTTAAGGGCTGGAACATCCGCATCGTCGCTCAAAACGATAGCCTCCAGATCATCCTGAGAAGCTATGATCTTCGAGGCTACCTGATGCTCCGCGCTCTGAATTTTTAACAGCATCTTGAGAATATCAAGAGTCGCAGCGGCTTGCGGGGGCAGGATCGCCTTCTTTTCGACTTTCGGCCATTCCTCTTTCGGGGTACTCAGGGCAGTCTTGATGCAGTCCAGCAAGGCGTCGCCGATCCGCCCCTTGGCATGATCCTTGGACATATTGCGGATCTTGGCGAGTTGTTCCTTTGTGCCGGGGGCCTGAGCGGCCATATCCGCCAGCGTCTCGTCGCGCATCATCCAGCTTTTGGGAATATCGCGCTCCTGCGCCGCTTTCTCGCGCCAGGCCGCGACCTCTCGGAGAACGGCCAGTGTTTTCCGGCTGGGAGAGCGCAGCTTGATGCGTTTCCAGGCTTCATAAGGATCGTTGCTGTAAGTGGCCGGATCGGCCAAAATTCCTTCCTCTTGCTTCAGCCATGAAACTCGTCCGCGCTTTTCAAGTTCCTTGGAAAGATGAACATAGATATCGCAAAGATGCGTCACATCTCCAAGCGCATAAGTAAGCTGCCGTTCCGTCAGAGGCCTGTGCGTCCAGTCCATGAACTGTGCGCTTTTATCGATCCTTTTCTTTGTAATATCCTGCACAAGGCTGTTATACCCGACGGAATCTCCGTAACCGCAGACCATGGCGGCTATCTGTGTATCGAAAAACGGCTCGACGATCCTTTGGGTCAGGTTATAAAAAATTTCCAGATCCTGCCGCGCGGCGTGAAAAACCTTCAATACGCCTTTATTGAACAGAAGTTCGAAAAGGGGAGAGAGATCGATGCCTTTGGCCAGCGGATCGATCGCCGCGGCGTTTTTATCCGGACCGCTGATCTGTACAAGACAGAGTTTGGGATAATACGTCTTCTCGCGCAGGAACTCCGTATCGACGGTAATAAAGGGGGAGTTTGAAAGTGTGCGGCAAAGATCGGCAACACCTTGTGAAGTTGTAACAATCATGCGTCAGGGTACAGCTTTCTATGAGCCAGAAACGGCACTATGATTGCAGAATGAAACCCGGAGGTCCAGTCGGATTTTGCGTGCGATACGGCGCAAAAGAGGTATCAGGCTACGCTGCGCCCGAATCCTTTCTTGTAAGCCATGTCCTCGTAGTTGCGGAGTTTGACGATGATCTTCTCCAGCATACGGATATGCGGAAAAGCGGGCTCGCGTTCGCTTTGCTCGTAAAAATCAAGCGCGTTTCCAACCAGCCGGACCAATTGTTCCAGATTGCCGATCAGGGTCTGGATCGTATCGCTTGCCTGGGAATCAAGCCCCTGAACCTGTGTGAAAAGAATCGAATTGCTCTCCAGTGCTCTTGTAATAGCTTTCTGGGAATCAGGAAAAGGTTCAAAAAAACTGCTCAGTGCATGCCGCATTTTCATCAGGCGGTAAGACAAATCCTGAAATTCATGCTTAATCTTTAAGTCTTCGCTGTTTAATACGCCGCGCATCTCGCAAATTCCTTAAATAAATCGATTAAATACTTATAATAGCCAACTAATATATTTTTTTGTATGCCTGTGTCAAATTCTAATATACGGCGGGGCCGAAAAAGCCTTTGAAGTGGCGGGGTTTTATGCTTTATAAGTCTCTCTAACTTACGAGAATTAAAGGGTAAAAGACGATGCACGCCTACAGAACGCATAAGTGCGGCGAACTCGGAAAAGATCAGGTCGGACAAGAGGTTAAGCTCTCCGGCTGGGTGTCCCGCGTCCGGGACCATGGCGGCGTGCTCTTCATCGATCTGCGCGATAAATTCGGCGTAACCCAGTGCGTGGTCGAGGAAAACTCCCCCCTTCTGGCGCAAATCGAGCAATGGCGGGTTGAATCGGTCATCACCGTCACCGGAAAAGTGGCCGCCCGGACCGCCGAAACCGTAAACCCCAAGATGCCGACCGGAGAAATCGAGATCGTCATCGGGCAGGCGGTCCTGCAATCCGCTGCCGATGTGATTCCTTTTCAGGTTGCCGAAGATGACGGGGCGGGGGAGGACATCCGTCTGCGCTACCGCTATCTCGACCTGCGCCGCGAGAAAATGCAGCGCAACGTCACCCTGCGCAACGGTGTCATCCGTTCCCTGCGCGCCCGCATGCATGAGCAGGATTTTCAGGAATTCCAGACCCCCATCCTGACCGCCAGCTCGCCCGAAGGCGCGCGCGATTATCTCGTGCCCTCACGCCTGCACCCCGGAAAATTCTACGCCCTGCCGCAGGCGCCGCAGCAGTTCAAACAGCTTTTGATGGTCAGCGGTTTCGATCGCTACTTCCAGATCGCCCCGTGTTTCCGTGACGAAGACGGCCGCGCCGACCGTCTGGCCGAGTTCTACCAGCTCGACGTGGAAATGAGCTTCGTCACACAGGAAGACGTCTTCGCCACCATGACGCCTGTCATCAAGGGCGTGTTCGAGGAGTTCTCTGATTTCACGGGAACCAAGCGCAAGGTCGAATGGCTGCCGAACCTCGATTATAAAACCGCGATGCGCAAATACGGAACCGACAAGCCAGATCTGCGCAACCCGCTGGAAATTGTCGATGTCACCGAAGTTTTTGCGCGCGACGATGTGGAATTCAAAGCCTTCAAGGGCACGATTGAAAAGGGCGGAGTTGTCCGCGCCATCCGCGCCCCGAAAGTCTCGCAGCAGCCGCGCAGCTTCTTCGACAAGCTCAACAGCTGGGCGCAGGGCGAGGGCGCGCCGGGGCTTGGCTACATTCTCTTCGATGCGGGCGAGGGCAAAGGGCCGATCGCAAAATTTGTTCCCCCCGCCGCGCAGGAAGAGTTGAAAAAAATCGCAGGTCTGGAAGATGGCGATGCGATCTTCTTCGTCTGCAACAAAGAGTCCGAAGCCGCGAAATTCGCCGGCAAGGCGCGCGATAAAATCTGCGACGACATGGGCAACCGCGAAAAGGACGTCTACAAATTCTGCTGGATCGTCGATTTCCCGATGTACGAATTTGACGAGAAAGCACAGAAGATTGATTTCTCCCACAACCCGTTCTCAATGCCGCAGGGCGGGCTGGAAGCGCTGGAAAAACAGGACCCCGTCACCATCGACGCGTTCCAGTATGACTGCGTGTGCAACGGGTTTGAGATCGCCTCCGGCGCAATCCGGAACCACAAGCCGGAAATCATGGAAAAGGCCTTCGCCATCGCGGGCTATGAGAAATCCATTCTCGAAGCCAAATTCGGCGGGATGCTTAACGCCTTCCGTTACGGCGCGCCTCCGCACGGCGGCTGCGCCTTCGGGATCGACCGCCTCGTGATGCTGCTGGCCGACGAGCCGAACCTGCGCGAAGTCTACGCCTTCGTCATGAACGGCCAGTACG
>JAGRIJ010000055.1 GCA_020443295.1 Alphaproteobacteria bacterium
ATTTCTCAATCTCCGCTTCCCGTTCGCAGATCAGGCGCAAGGCGACCGATTGCACGCGCCCGGCCGAGCGGGAACCCGGCAGCTTCCTCCAGAGAACGGGAGAAAGATTAAAGCCAACAAGATAATCCAGCGCCCGCCGGGCAAGGTAAGCATCGATGAGCCGCTTATCAAGCTCGCGCGTATGCTTGAACGCTTCCTGAATAGCGCTCTTGGTAATTTCGTTGAAGGTCACGCGCTGAACGCTTTTACCGTTCAGCAGGTCCTCGTCGTTCAGGATTTCCTGTATATGCCACGCAATGGCTTCGCCTTCGCGGTCCGGGTCAGGGGCGAGATAAAGGGTCTTCGCTGCTTTTAAGGCTTTCTTGATCTCGCGCACGTTTTTCTCCGCACGCTCGCCAAGCTGCCATTTCATCGCAAAATTTTCATCGGGAAGGACCGACCCGTCCTTATTCACAAGATCGCGCACATGTCCGTAAGAGGCGATCACCTCGAAATCGGGACCAAGGTATTTATGAATCGTTTTAGCCTTGGCGGGCGACTCGACAATGACTAGATTTGGTGCGCTCAATCTCTTCTCTCAGTCAAACAACATCAACGCTCCGCGTCTCCTGAGACAAGGCTGACGCGGTTTCCCGGCAGCCGCCGCACCCGTCCCGCGAGTTCAAGTTCCAGCAGGACGGTCTGCACGACCGACACTGTCAAATGACATGCCCGGATCAATTCGTCAATATTTATCGGGGAAAAGGACAGGCAGGCCAGCACGGTCTCCCGGGCGGAATCGTCAGGGTTTTCAATAGAATGAGCCTGAAAATCATACCCTGTGGACGCAAAAAGCGGCTCGCGCAGGGCATTTCCGGAAAAATTCAAAAGCGCCTCCATCACATCGTCCGCTCCACGGATCAGCGTCGCACCCTCCCGGATGAGGTGGTTTGGCCCTGCCGCCCGCGGATCGAGCGGGGAACCGGGGACCGCATAAACATCGCGTCCCTGTTCCCCCGCCAGCCGTGCGGTAATCAGGGAGCCTGACCGCATCGTGGCCTCGACGATCGCCACACCCTTGGACAAACCCGAAACAATCCTGTTCCGGCGCGGGAAACTCTGCGCGAAAGGTTTCTGGCCAAAGGGGCTTTCTGCGACGACGGCGCCGCGCACGGCAACATCTTCATAAAGCTTGGTATTTTCATCTGGGTAGATCACATCGATTCCGCCCGCAACCACGGCAATGGTTCCTGTCTCCAGCGATCCCTGATGCGCGGCCGTGTCGATCCCCCGCGCAAGGCCGGATGCGATGACTTGCCCGCGCTGTCCCAGATCGCACGCCAGCTTTTCAGCAAACTTTCGTCCGTTCAGAGACGCGTTCCGCGCCCCCACGATCCCCACGCAGGAGCGGTTCAGCAACGAAAGGTCTCCCAGAACGCTCAGCACAGGCGGCGCGTCATCGATCGCCGAGAGCGCCAGTGGATAGGGGGCGCAGGAAACGGTGATCAGGTGGCCTCCGGCCTTGCTGAGCGCTTCATATTCGCGCTCCACTTCGCTGCGGGTAGGCGCGATGAGTGCTTTCGCGCGCCCTCCGCGCCGCGAAAGGTCGGGCAAAGCCTCAAGAGCTTTCTCTGCGCTTCCAAACCGCGCCATCAGTTGGTAAAACGTGACCGGCCCGACATGCTCCGTGCGGATCAGCCGCAGCCAGTCAATTTTTTCATCTTCCGTTTTTACTTCGGCTTTAAGACGTGCAGTGTTTTTCATGCAGATAAAAATGTCATAACCGCCATGAAAAAACCAGCCAGAAGCACAGCGATAAAAAAGCAGAACACGCCGAAAATAAAAATGAACAAGGAAGGATTTTTCGAATAGGTGACAAAGCTTTTGGAATCTGTGTGGCGCAATTTTCCGGATTTAAGCCCTTGATAACAGGTCAGGACCAGATACCCCGCTAGCGGAAGGCAGACGATTGCAGTCGCCGCAAGCCGGATCATGCGGAGGAACTTTCTTGCATCTTTTTCTTTTCGCCGATCTTCGGCTCCGTGCCGTTAATAAGGCGTTTGATGTTCTCCTTGTGCCGCCACCACACGAGGAGGGCGATAAGAAGGCAGATAAAAGCGGAATAAGGTCCGTAAATAAATATGGTCACCACAGGCGCAACCGCAACGGCGATCAACGCGGCCAGCGAGGAATACTTAAAGATGAAAGCTGTAAGGAGCCACGTTGCACACGCCGCCAATCCTGCGTACGGCACAGCAGCCAGTAAAACCCCGAGCGTCGTCGCCACGCCTTTCCCGCCCTTGAATTTCAGCCAGACGGGGAAGCAATGGCCGAGAATGGCAAAAAGGCCTATAAAAGAAGCCGTAAAACTGTAACTCCAAGAAAAGATATCAGGCTGTATCGCAAATAAGATAAAAATCGCAGTGACCCCTTTTAAACCGTCAGATAAGAGAGTAACCAGAGCCAGAAATTTATTTCCTGTCCGTAAAACGTTTGTTGCGCCTATGTTGCCAGAGCCGGTAGAGCGTATATCAATTTTAAGAAAAATTTTTGTCAGGATAAGGCCGAAAGGAATTGTTCCAAATAAATAAGCTATGAGTGGAGTAAGAAGGCCGGGAAGTCCAACCGCAGGGACTGTGCCTTGGCTAATGTGAGCAAAAGTCTCCACACTCACCCCCCCAGCAAAATATCCAGCACCGCCATCCGCGTGGGAATTCCGTTCGCCACCTGTTTGATCAGAAGGCTCCGCTCCGGGTCGTCCGCCACATCGTCCGCGATCTCCAGCCCCCGGTTCATCGGCCCGGGATGCATGACCAGCGCGTCCTTCTTCGCATGCTTAAGCCGCTCGGCGGTCAACCCGTACTTCCGGAAGAATGCGGCATCGTCGGGAATCAGGCTCCGTTCCATCCGCTCCTTCTGGATCCGCAGCATCATGACGATATCCGCCCCGGCAATCCCTTCTTCAAGGCTGGTAAAGGTCGGCACGCCCTCGACCGGCAGCTTGTCGGGCATCAATATCTCCGGCGCGACCACGCGCACATTCGCCCCCATTTTGGAGAGCAGCAGGATATTGGAATTCGCAACGCGGCTATGGGCGACATCGCCGCAAATAGAGACAACAAGCCCGTCCAGCGTGCCCTTTTCCTGCTCCATGGTCAGCGCATCCAGCAGGGCCTGAGTCGGATGTTCGCGCCAGCTGTCCCCCGCGTTAATGACCGGGCATTTCACCCGGCGGGCCACGAAACCCGGCGCCCCATATTCATGGTGGCGGATGACGATCGCATCCGGCTCCATCGCGCTCAGCGTGTCGATCGTGTCCGTAAAGCTCTCGTCTTTCTTAAGCGAGCTGAGTTCCGCATTCCAGTTCACCACGTCCGCGCCAAGCCGTTTGGCCGCAATATCGAACGAGGTCACGGTCCGCGTCGAATTCTCGAAAAACAGACTCAGGACGATCTTGTTTTCCAGCTTCGCCCGGTCCCATCGCCCATCCTCAAGCGCGCGTGCATAATACTCAGCCCGGTCCAGGATATTGCGGATCTCGTCCGCGCTCAGTTCGGCTATGCCCAGAAGATGGTCCATGATGTTACAAGGAAAAGCATATTCCCCATGAACTTTCCAGATAGAAAATGCGATAAGGGGCCTTTATCTCAAATCCAATCGATTCTTAGCGGTTTCTTCAGGGATTGAGTTTATTATGGAATGTATAAAAATTCCTCCCGCTAGAGCGGTGATTTGATACAGGAATTGGCAACGCAAAAAATTAAAGTGGGCGGCATGACGGATAAAGGAAAAATTCTGGTTGTCGAAGACAACGATTTTGTAAGAATGCAGATGGTGAAGTTCCTCAATGACGGGGGCTTCACGACGTGTGAATCCCGCGACGGCTGGGAGGCGCTTTCCACCCTGAGCACCGATACCAGCGCTGCAGTCATAGACATGCGGATGCAGCCCATGGACGGTCTTGAATTTATCCAGCGCCTGCACGGCTTTAATAAGAAAATTCCCGTAATCGTGGTCACAGGCTACGATACGAAAGGTCTGGAGCGCGAACCCGCCCTCTGGAACGCCAGTGCAATCCTGACAAAACCCGTTCCCCGCGACGAATTGATCGCGGCGGTCGAACGGGCCCTCGAATAATCCCTTTTCAGAAGAATCATCTGGATGAGACCGCGGGAGCGGCGGGCGAAGAAAGCTCGTCGATCTCGTTCTTCGCGCGCGTGAATTCCCGAACGGCATCGACGACAAGATTGGCGCAGGGCCGTTCATCCAGCGCCGCCATCTCGATCTGCGCGGCAAGCGTCCCAAGCTGTGAGCAGCAGGCCGACCGCGCCGCGCCTTTCAGGCTGTGAGCAGTTTCGGCCAGCTCCGCATAATCTTTCCGGCTTTCTTCGGTGGCAAGTTTCGTCACGAGCGGATCGGTCAGCTTGACAAAGGAACGCAGCATTTCAATCGCGCCCTCGTCAAAGGCCCCCATCTGTGCCACGACACAGGCTTTATCAAGGGCCGGCGGTATTTCGGAACTATGATATTTTGCTTCCTGCGAAGGCCGGACCCCCATCACGCCGTCGGTTTTTGTTTCGCGCAGAACCCCCCAGCGGATCAGAAGTTGCCGTAACTGTCCGAGAGTCACCGGCTTGACAAGGGATTCATCGAATCCGTGCTCAAGATAAGCCTCGCGCCCGGACATCTGCACATCCGCCGTCAGCACGATGACCGGCAGCCTGACCCCGGTTACGGTCTCTTTTTCGCGGATGGTTTTAACCACTTTGTATCCATCCATGTCCGGCATATGCAGGTCAGTGATCAACAGCCCGAACTCCTTCCGTTCAAGCATATCCAGCGCCTCCTGTCCGCTGCTGACGAACACGGCTTTGATTTGCAGTTTTTCGCACTGGCGCTGCAGGATGTCGCGGACGCTCTCATTATCCTCGGCGATCAGAATTCGCTCATGTCCGGCTTCACGGGCCGGGCGGGCCGACCGGTTGCGGACCAGCGCAGCCTTGGCCACAGCCTTTCCAAGCCCGATGCGGCTGGCTGGCTTTGTGATATAGGTCGCGCCGATCATTTTAACCGATTCCGAAAGCCCCGGATCGTCGCGGACGGTATACATGACCAGTCCCATGAACGGCCTGACCGCAAACAGTTCCTGTAACAGGTGTATGCCCAGCCCGTCAGGCAGGCTCTGGTCGACGACGGCCACGTCGAACGGGATTTTCTTGGCCAGTTCCAGGCCTTCCTCATAGGTTGGGCAGCTTTCGACTTTCGCGCCCATCGAGCGCAGGGAAGTCACGATTTCCTTTGATCCCTGCGGGTGATCATCAACGGAAAGGACGGAAACGCCCTCCAGATCGGGTAAATTGACGGTATTCAGTCCTGTGCCGACCTCTTTCGTCGGAACTTCAAACCAGAAAGTCGACCCGGCGCCTTCCTCGCTGATCACGCCAATGCGCCCACCCATCAGTTCCACAAGCTTCTTGCAGATGGAAAGCCCGAGGCCCGTTCCCCGTTGCTTGCGCGTCGTGGCATGTCCAGCCTGAACGAAGGGCTGGAAAAGCCGCTTCTGGACTTCGCTGCTGATGCCAATTCCGGTATCGGAAACCTCGAACCGAAGGCCAAGCCCTTCATCCGGTTGTGAAAGCACCTGCAGGTGGCGCGTGACCCGCACCTTGATCGTGCCCTGCTGCGTGAATTTAACGGCGTTCGAACACAGATTCATCAGAATCTGGCGCAAACGCCGCGGATCGCCGATCACGACAGCCGGAATATCGTCGGGAATCTCATCCAGCAATTGCACCTTCGTGTTTTCAGAATTAATCGACAGCGCTTCAAGAATACCGCGAACCAGTAAACGGACAGGCACCTCAAACCGGTCGAGTTCCAGCTTTCGGGCGTCCATCTTGAGAATATCAAGGACATCGTCAAGGATGCTCAGAAGGTCGCTGGCCGATCGTTTGGCGGTTTCAGCCATGTCTTGGATGCTTTCGGGTGCCTCTTCGGAGGCAATCAGTTCAAGCATGCCGTATATGGTCTGAAGCGGGGTGCGAATCTCATGGCTGACCATGCCCAGGAACTCGGATTTCATGTCTGCCAGCTCGCGGGCCTCGTGTGCGGCGCGCTTCAGATCATCGATACTATGGTCGGAAAAAGGGTCTGTAGGGTCGGACATAGAATAAAAATTAGGTAGGCTGAGGATCAAAATATTGAAATAATTCACACAATACTATAGTAATTCAAGGCTTATGACTACGAAACAGTGGTTAATTTGAACGTGAAAGGCTAAAAAAATGGGTTACAAGGTTGCAGTGGTAGGCGCGACGGGAAATGTCGGGATGGAAATCCTGAAAATTCTCGATGAGCGCAAATTCCCGGTCGACGATGTCGTCGCCCTCGCATCAAGCCGCTCTGTCGGCAAGGAAGTTTTCCTGGGCGATGAAAAGCTCAAGGTCCGCGACCTCGCAACCTTCGACTTCAAGGGAATTGACATTGCCCTCTCGTCTCCCGGCGGAAAAGTGTCGGCCGAGTATTCGCCAAAGGCCGCGAAAGCCGGTGCCGTGGTGATCGATAACACCAGCTATTGGCGTATGGACCCGGATGTTCCCCTGATCGTGCCGGAAGTAAACCCGGAAGCATTGGCCGATCATACGAAGAAGAACATCATCGCCAACCCGAATTGCTCGACTATCCAGATGGTGGTTGCGCTAAAGCCCATTCATGACGCGGCCAAAATCAAGCGCGTCGTTGTCTCGACCTACCAGTCCGTATCCGGTACAGGGAAGGCCGCGATGGACGAACTGTTTGACCAGACCAAGGGCATCTACATGAACCAGTCGCCGAACCCGGCGGTCTATCCGAAGCAGATTGCCTTTAACCTGATTCCGCAGATCGACGTCTTCATGGACGACGGCAAAACGAAGGAAGAATGGAAGATGATCGCTGAAACCAAAAAGATTCTCGATCCGAGCATCAAGGTTTGCGCGCATTGCGTGCGCGTTCCGGTTTTCATCAGCCATTCGGAAATGATCAACGTCGAATGCGAAAAGGAAATCACCGCTGAACAGGCGCGCGATCTCTGGCGCGAGTTCGAAGGTATCACCGTTATCGACGATGGCGCGGACGGCAAGGAGTATGTAACGCCGCTCGAAATCCAGGGCGAGGATGATGTCTTCGTCAGTCGCATCCGCGAGGATGAATCCGTCGATAACGGTCTGAGCTTCTGGTGCGTGTCCGACAACCTGCGCAAGGGCGCAGCCTTGAACGCCGTCCAGATCGCGGAACTTTTATCAAAAAAAAGTCTTAAAGCCGCGGCCTAGAAGAACATGAAGTGTTGGCACTGTTAACAGCCATTGCCGCTGGGTCCTATCTTCCGTTAATCGTGACGGCAGGCGTATATCTTCGCGCGTTAGGGACTCGCTATCCGCTCCAGATCTTTAAAGACACGATTGGCAGGTTGGGCGGACAGGTGACGGCGGCCGCGTTCATACTGGTTTTACCGGCTCTTTTCCTGTTGTTCTTTGAACAGCCTGCATTTATGGATCTTCCGTGGGATCAGGAACAAACGGCCCTGACTGTATTAATATGGGTCATGGAATATCCGCTGACCCTTCTCCTGTATCATGGGGTGCTGGCAAAACTTCAAAAAGAAGATCGTTTATATGAGCCTGCTTCTTCAATGAGGGAAATGCTTGGTCTTGATCTTCTCAAACACGGTTTTCTGACGGTGCTGTTTTTTGCATCCTTGGTTGCGGGCAACCAGACCTTTCATATCGATAAGGCGGTCGCTTTTAAAAAGACGATTGAGCAAGTGCTCGTCGCTGCCTTTTAATAGTTGCACACGTCCATACTCAGGGAGGGCTCACCTTTGTCAAACTCGAACGCGACATTGGCGCGGGCGCCTTTTTGTTCGCGTCCCTGATGTTCTGCGGCGGCATCGAGCCCGAAAGGATGTTTGACTCCACGGTGCATAAAGATCGCCGGCGCTTTAATATGGATAATGCTTTCGCCCACCCTGTATCGAAGCGGATCGCCCTCGCTGTAAATATTGACGGTAAGGATATCGGTATCCCTGTGCCAGTTACGACTGATCGACCGCCGGTTATCGCTCTGAATAGCGATTTTATGAATATGAAGTCCGGGCAGCGTCACATCCAGCGGCACGGGAGCATTGCTGATACCGTTGAAATGGCTTGTGCGTGAGGGGATCACAAAATATTCCCCGGGGTTTTTGCTTGAAGGAGTCAACGCGAACGGGGAATGGTCTTCCGGAAACATGTCACTGAAAAGACCCTTGGTCTCATCGTTAAAAACTCCCGAAAAAAAACTGCAAAGCTCCCTGTCGCGGATATTCGCAGTAAATCCCTCCAGATAAGCGTCCCGGCGCAGGGGAATGAAGGCGAAAACCGTATGAGGATCGCGGTTCAGAAGGTCAAGTCCCTCCTGAACGCTGCCCACACGCTGATACGTTTGTTTTCTTGAGGTTTCCCCGCCGTCTGCCACCGCTACACCCTGTTCATTTCAGTTTCTTTTTAACTATTCCAGATGCTCCCCCCTCAATAAGGGCGAACATCCCAGAAACTTAACATAAGAAATAAAAAAATCTCAAACCAAAGTTATTCTGGGGTTTACCCAAGCCCCAGAATAGTTCCTCGGTCATCCAGAATAACCCCAAAAAAGCCTCCGTCGGCTTCGATCGTATAATGCGTGCCGGGGCCCTCTGGTTTAAGCGTGCTTTCTTCCAGAAACGGCCTGAGAACCTCGGGTAACGGCTGGCCCGCCGCAAGCGTAAAATGGTCGCGGTGGCCAGGCCCTATCCAGCCTTTAACGGTGCCGGGCCGATCGGGTTCGTCGAGCATGACGAAATTTCCGTTGCGTTCAAGGGACAAGGTCAAGTCTCCGCATGGCAAAAATTATGCCCGATCATAACAGAGCACCCCCAAGGAAAGCCAGAAATATAAGGGTCGTCAGTCCTTAAGGAGGTCAATACCCAGCGCCAGCAGGATTTCATCCAGCCACTGCATCCACGGGATGAAATGGCCTCCTTTTTTCGGGCGGTTCTGGTCGAGAACGATATCATGCTGCGCCATTTTGGTTTCGACGACGCGCTGAACGTCCGAGCGGATCTGTTCCATATCCAGCCCGTCGGTTGCAAGCGCATGCAGCTTGTCCAGCATCTCTTGTTCGGAAGGATGAAGAACACCGTCTTTAAAAGCCATCAGGCGGGCAAAGTACAGAACTTGGCTGCGGTAATTCGGGTCGTTGATATGCCGGAAAAGATCGCCGACATCCTGTGCCTTGACCAGGTCGCGCTCCAGTGTCGCACGCTGTTCGCGGGTGAGGGGCATCCTGTTGGAAAGCGCGGAAATATAGGCGCGCTCCTCGTCGGTGACGACACCGTCAGCATGGGCCATGGCAACGATACAGCGCAGCATGGTGAATTTGCTGGCGCTGACTTCCGAGGGAACCATCTTTTCTTTGGCCATTTTTGATCTCCATTGTTTTATATATAATAGTATATATAAATATGCATAAACAAATCAACCCTAAAAGAACTTTATGCGCTAAAAGTTTACAAACCCTTTCCGGGATGGTTTTAAACCATTGAATTCTTCAAGGGAGACTTTATGATAGTGATCGTTAAGGCTCCCAGCCGGGCATAAAAATATCAGACCGGAAAACCATGTCGGAAACGATCAAAAAAACCCAACGACCCCTATCCCCGCATTTGCAGGTATACAGGCTTCCCCTGACGGCGCTTTTATCGATTTCCCATCGTGCCTGCGGGGTCGGTTTATCTGTGGGGACGGCCCTGGTCGCTGCTTTCCTGATCGCCGCCGCCGGGGGTGAGGGATCTTATAATATGGTAATGGGCCTTGCCTCCAGTCTGCTGGGCCAGATCATCCTCTTTCTCTGGTCTGCGGCGCTTTATTTTCATATGTGCAACGGAATCCGGCACATGTTCTGGGACACAGGAAAATTCCTTGAAAAAGACGTGGCCATGCGCACCAATTATATTGTCATCATGTTCGCCTTTATTCTCACGGCCTCGACATGGGCTTGTGCTTACCTGACAGGTTGAGGAGAGGAGAACCTATGCCATCGCACTCCGAAGAAGATCGCCTTAAATCTCCCTTGGCCAAGGCGCGCGGGCTGGGCTCGGGTCACCACGGGGCCGAACACTGGCTGCACCAGAAAATCACAGCGCTGGCCAATATTCCGCTCGTTCTCTGGCTGGTCTGGTCGATTGTGAAACTGAAAGCCGCATCATACGCGCAGTTCACGGCGTGGCTGGCCTATCCTCTGAACGCGATCCTGATGATCCTGCTGATTATCTCGGTTCTGTATCACGCGCGCCTCGGCTCGCAGGTAATCGCGGAGGATTATCTGTCGGGCTGGTTCCGTATGTCCAAGCTGATCGGCATCCGCCTGTTTTTCTTCGCCATCGGCGTGGCGTGTATCTTCAGTGTTCTGAAAATCGCTTTCACAGCGGGGATGTAAGAAAAAAATGACCAAAGCCTACACAATCATCGATCATGAATTCGACGTCGTCGTCGTCGGCGCGGGCGGCGCAGGCCTGAGAGCCGGCTTCGGTTGCGCGGAGCAGGGGCTGCACACCGCGATCATCTCGAAGGTCTTCCCCACACGCTCCCACACTGTGGCGGCGCAGGGCGGGATCAGTGCGGCGCTCGGCAATATGGGCGAAGATGACTGGCGCTTCCATTTCTACGACACTATCAAGGGCTCCGACTGGCTCGGCGATCAGGACGCCATCGAATATATGTGCAAGGAGGCCATCCCCGCCGTCATCGAACTCGAACATTACGGCGTACCCTTCTCGCGCACGCCCGAGGGCAAGATTTACCAGCGTCCCTTCGGCGGCATGACCACGCACTACGGCAAGGGCACGGCCCAGCGCACCTGCGCCGCCGCCGACCGCACGGGCCACGCCATGCTGCACACGCTCTATTCTCAGGCGTTGAAAAACCGCGCCGAATTCTTCATCGAATATTTTGCAATCGACCTCATCATGAGCGACGACGGCCAATGCCTCGGCGTCATGGCGTGGAATCTCGATGACGGGACGATCCACCGTTTCCGCGCCCACCAGACGATTCTGGCCACGGGCGGTTACGGCCGCACTTTCTTCTCCTGCACCTCCGCCCACACCTGCACGGGCGATGGCGGCGGCATGGTCCTGCGCGCGGGATTGCCCTTGCAGGATATGGAGTTCATCCAGTTCCACCCGACGGGAATTTACGGCGCAGGCTGTCTGATCACCGAGGGCGTGCGCGGGGAGGGGGGCTACCTTACCAACTCCGAAGGCGAACGTTTCATGGAACGCTACGCGCCCAGCGCGAAGGACCTCGCCTCCCGCGATGTCGTCTCCCGCTCCATGACCATCGAAATCCGTGAGGGTCGCGGCGTAGGTCCGAAGAAAGACCACATTCACCTGAACCTCATGCACCTCGAACCCGAAGTGATTCATAACCGTCTGCCCGGCATCGCCGAAAGCGCCCGCATTTTCGCGGGCGTGGATGTCACGCGCGAACCGATTCCGGTCCTGCCCACCGTGCACTATAATATGGGCGGCATCCCGACCAACGTGAAAACCGAAGTCGTGACCGCGACCAAGAAAAACCACAGCGAAGTCGTCCCCGGCCTCATGGCGATCGGCGAAGCCGCGTGCGTGTCTGTCCACGGCGCCAACCGTCTCGGCTCCAACTCGCTGCTTGATCTCGTGGTCTTTGGCCGTGCTGCCGCCAGACGCTGCGCGGAAATCGTCAAGCCCGGCTCACCCCACAAACAGCTTAAGGGCGATAATGGAACAAAGGCGCTTGATCGTCTGGATGCTTTCCGCACCGCCAAGGGCGGAACGCCGACCTCCCACCTGCGCGACCGGATGCAGCGCACCATGCAAAACCACGCCGCCGTTTTCCGCACCGCCGAAACTCTGAACGAAGGTGTGGCCCTGATTAACGAGTGCTTTGCAGCGAAATCCGATCTGGGCATCAAGGACCGTTCTATGATTTTCAACACCGATCTGGTCGAAACACTGGAACTGGATAACCTTCTGAGCCAGGCCGTTGTGTCCATGCACTCTGCCGCGAACCGGGAGGAATCGCGCGGCGCCCACGCGCGGGAGGATTTCCCCGACCGCGACGATAAGAAATGGCTCAAACACACAGTGACATGGATCGACGCCAAGGGCAAAACCCGCATCGACTACCGCCCCGTAACCCTCACGACCCTCACCGACGAGGTCGAGGCCGTCCCCCCGAAAGCAAGGGTATACTAAGGGTTAGACGTAAAAACCTTGCTTTTTCCGTATTAGTATGAGACATTTAGGGAGTAAACCCCGGGAACATTTTTCGGGGTTTTGGGGTATAAAAAAATAAAAAAAACTAAGAATTACAAATAGATAATAGTATAGATAAGAGTGGCCGCGGGATGGGCGACGATAAAAAACTTCCTGAAATTACAGCCGACGAAGTCGATGCGATGGTCGATAGCCTCTATGAACGGGGCACGCGTTTGCGTGATGCGGGCGATATGGAGGGGGCCGCGCATATGCTCCGCACAGGCATGCGCATGTTCCGAAACGATTTCAATCTGCGGCTGCAGCAAAGAGATCTCAGAAAAGCCAACGCCGAGTTGGAGGAGTTCAGCGAAACCGACGCCCTGACCGGACTTCTCAATCTCAAAGGGTACCGGCGGGCGATGAAACACGAACTCAGCGAAATGCGCCGCTTCGACGGCCATGTCGTGGGGCTGGCTTATATTGATCTTGACGGCTTCAAGGCGATCAACGACACGTTCGGCCACCAGATGGGGGACAAAGTGCTAAAAGAGGTCGCAAGGCGTCTGGAGGAAACCTTCCGTACGACGGATATTGTCTGCCGGCTGGGCGGTGACGAAATCGCGATCATCCTGCCCTATCAGGACAACAATCACTTTCCCGACAGGGAGGTTGTGGCGAACTGGATCAGGGACTCGCTGGCCGGTCTCTCTGTCTGGGACGAGGAAGCGCAGGAAGCCTATCCCATCGGGGCCAGCATCGGCTTCGCCTCCACTAATGATGCGGAATTGAGAGATCTTTCCGAACCCGACGATCTGATGAAAACACTGATCGAGGAAGCCGACAAGCGTATGTTCCAGGATAAATGGCTGGATGGAACCTATACGGACGAAGACCGATACGACCTGAAACATCCCAAGAATGCGCGCCTCGAAGCGTTGCGCGTGAAGGCCGTACTCGAGAAACAGGGGGTTGGGATAGAAGGCCCCGTGGACTTCGATATTACTCCTGAAGGAAGTTAAGCAGACCGCAACGCCTACGGCTGAGGATACTCAGCTATTGCCGTCCCTCCTGAGGAAATCCAGATCAGTGAGCGGATCAACCTCCTCGCGTTCCGCGGAAGGATTAATAGTGATCGGCACATCGGCATGAATACGGTCCAGGCAATACTGCGCGAGGGTCGTAACTCGGTCGGATATTTTTGTCAGGATAGGGCTGACGCCTCCGTAATCGGCGCCTGTGGCAGCCGCGTCAAACATCGTAACGGCATCCATGAAAGATTTTTGAAGAGCTTCATGATAAAGCGACGTATCGTAAGGCTCTCCGGGTTGCGCGGCATCTCTTTCGATCTTGCAGAGCTGATAATGCAGTTCGGTCGCGTCTTGCAGGCGCTCATCTTCATCGGGATCGTAAAAGCGGAACTCAAGCCGTTGATAGGACTCTTCGGGGCTGGCATCCCCGTTCTGAAGCCTGTAACAAATATCTGCAGCGCGCACGGATTGTTGCAGGGTAAGAACGGCCTGAACAAGATCGGGCCGGCCCAGCATATGCGACTGGATTTTCCCGATTCTCGGAGCGGGATAATAATTTTGAGTGATATCAAGCTCGGGAACTCCCTGCGCCAGATCACGCCTCGCGTCTTCAAGTTTTTCCTGGGTAATGCCGGCTTCCCCGATAACCTTCATAAGCGCCACCTGATCGAGGTCGGCGATCTTCATGAGGTCAATTTCATTTTCACTATCCATCAGTTCTTCTGAAGGAGGGACGCCTTCGTTAATGCTCCGGGATACCGCGGACATAACTTGCTGCCGCTCGGTAATCAGATCGCTTTGCTTTTGATTGAGAATGCCGAGAAAAACCATAAAATCCCTGTAAGGCCCGACACAGGCTTGCCGAAGCTGGTCGGGACTGGGATCGGACGCGGATGAAAAGCTTCGCATAATATCACCTGAAATATAAGTTTTTCGTATTTTTTTACCTGTCAATCAAAAAGAATGGCACATTTCCTCCCTATAAGGCAACTTTATTTCGTGATAAAGGCTTTTTTGACCAAGGGGCTTCACATTTCGGGCTAACAGGATTACTTTTAACACAAAGAGAACGACTTCCGGGGCACATCCTCCCATGGCTGAATTATCACTTCCTAAGAATTCCGTGGTCCGCAAAGGTGAGACCGTAAACACCGCAAATGGCGCAAAGCGCGCCCGTACCTTCAGCATTTACCGCTGGGATCCGGACGATCTGGATGATAAAGGCAACGCCAAAAACCCCCGGATGGACAATTTCACCATCGACCTCGATCAGTGCGGGCCGATGGTTCTGGACGCGCTGCTCTATATCAAGAACGAGGTCGACTCGTCTCTGACCCTGCGCCGCTCCTGCCGGGAGGGGATTTGCGGCTCCTGCGCCATGAATATCGATGGCACGAATACCCTCGCATGCACAAAAGCTATCGCCGACTGTCAGGGCGACGTCAAGATCACGCCGCTGCCGCACATGCCGGTGGTCAAGGACCTCGTGCCCGACCTGAACCACGTCTACGCGCAATACACGGCGATTGAACCATGGTTGAAAACCGACACGCCCGCGCCCAACCGTGAGCGCCTGCAAACGCACGAAGATTCCGACAAGCTGAACGGTGCGGACGGCCACGGCCCCGCTGGCTGTATTCTCTGTTTCTGCTGCTCGACATCCTGCCCGTCTTACTGGTGGAACGGCGACCGCTTCCTCGGCCCGGCCATTCTGTTGCAAGCATACCGCTGGATCGTGGACAGCCGCGACGAAGCGACGGGCGAACGTCTGGACGCGCTCGAAGACCCGTTCCGCCTCTATCGTTGCCACACGATCATGAACTGCACGAACACGTGCCCGAAGGGTCTCAACCCCGCCAAGGCCATCGCCGAAATCAAGAAAATGATGGTCGAAAGACTCTAATCAGCCGCTTTTTTCACCTTCGGCATCCCCGCGCACGTGGGGATCCAGATAAAAATCGCCGTGATCGTCGTGTACGTTGTGTTTCAAAAGCAATCTTAGCGTATTCCGTTGAGCAGGGCCTCATCGATACCCTCAACCTCCAGAACCTTAACCCGGCTCGTCTCCCCGCGCACGATGGAAATCGCGCTTTTCGGGATGCCCCAGTGCTTGGATAAAAGCTTGATCAGCGCCGCGTTCGCCTTACCCTTTTCCGGCGCAACCGTCACGAAAACACGCAGGAATCGTTCACCCGCAGCATCCGTCTCCCATCCGGTGACTGCGTTTTTCTTCGCTCCGGGCGTGAGTTTGATCGTAATCCGCGCTGTGCTCATGCCCGATCATAACCTGTCTCTTGCACCTTGCGAAACCGTTTCCGCGTGAAGTAAAATCCCGCGCATGAACCCGTCCATCCACATCATCAAGCTCGTCGTCGGCGTTGACGATTTGAAGGAATACTACGACTGGCAGCAGACTGTGATCTTCGATTATCACGGTCGCCCGGCTACCCCCTGCTGGACGCGCCACAAACCCACGCGCGGGGAGGAAATTATAAAATCCGGCGGCTCGCTTTATCGCGTGATCAAAAACCGCATCCGCTGCCGCCATGCCATCCTCGGCTTTGAAACGGTTCAGACCGAGCAGAAAGGCACGATGTGCATGATCGTCCAGTCCGCGGAAATGATTGAAACGATCGCCGCGCCCAAACGCCCCTTTCAGGGCTGGCGCTATTTCAAACCTTCCGATGCGCCGCCCGATAAAGGCCTCTACACCGGGCAGGATGACGAGGAAATCTCCCCCGAAATGGAGGAGGAACTCAGGCAGGCGGGGATTTTATGAAAGACTTTACAACCTTCGTGCTGACTACGTTGCGACGCGCCGGATGGGCGCCTTTGAGTGTGTTCATCATCCACGTCATCGCCTCCGAAGGCTTTAACGCCTACGATCGTTACCCCTCGCTCGATATTCCCATGCATTTCATCGGTGGGGTCGTGATCTGCTATTTTTTCTACACCGCGATGCAGGCCCCGCACGCCGAAAAATTTCTCGGTTCCCACACGCGCTTCTCGCTTTTCGTTCTTCTGAGTGCCCTGACGGCCAGCGCTACGGTTTTGTGGGAGTTCGCCGAATGGATCGCCGACAATTATTTCGGCAAGCACGCGCAGGGCAGCGTGACCGACACGATGGGCGATATGCTCATGGGACTGCTCGGCAGCCTGTGCGTCAGCCTTCCTGCCTGTCTGAAGAAAAAAGCTTAGGCCGTCTCGAAATCCAGCCCGATATCAAGAGCCGGGGCGGAATGAGTCAAGGACCCGACAGAAATATAATCCACGCCTGTTTCGGCAATATCCTTGACGGTTTCAAGAGTAACGCCGCCCGAAGCCTCTGTGACCAGCGCGCCGTCCACAGCCTTTACCGCCTTCTTGAGATCGGGCTGGGGGAAATTATCGAACAGTACCACGTCAACCCCGCCGTTCTTTTTCTGGAATGCGAGAACCTCGTCGAGCTGCGCCAGCGAATCCACCTCGATCTCCACCCGCACCATATGCCCGGTCCGCGCGTTCACGTTCTTCAGGGCGTTCTCGATGCCTCCGGCAATAGCGATATGATTGTCTTTGATCAGAACGGCGTCATCGAGACCGAACCGGTGATTCTGCCCGCCGCCTGTCCGCACCGCGTACTTCTCCAGCGCCCGCAGTCCCGGCAAAGTTTTGCGCGTATCGCATATAGTGGCATGGGTATGACGGATGGCTTCGACATACTTTCTGGTCAGGCTTGCGACCCCGGATAAATGCATCAGGAAGTTTAAGGCTACGCGCTCGGCCGCCAGCAATCCGGAGGCCGCACCGGAAATCGTGGCGATGGTTTGTCCTGCCCTGAGTGCCGTTCCATCCGCAATCTGCGTATCAACTGTTAAATTGGGGGTGCAAAGCGCAAAAGCCAGAAGCGCGGCGGCTTGCCCGCACAAGATCCCGTCTGTCCGGGCCCTGATCGTGCAGCGGGCTTGCGCGCCGGATGCCAGTAAGGAACCGGACGTCACATCAAGCCCGTGACCGAGGTCTTCCTCAAGAGCTGTATGAACGGTTTTTTCAATAATAAACAGCGGGAGTTCCA
>JAGRIJ010000056.1 GCA_020443295.1 Alphaproteobacteria bacterium
TCGCGCTGGCCTGCACAGGGTTTTAATGCGCTTTGCGATCTTTTTCAAAGTTTTTGCGATTTTTGAAGGTCCCCTGTAGCGCAGGCGCGTCTTTGCGCCTCATGCCCGCTCAGGGGTTCATAAGGAGGAGGCTTAGAAGCAGGAGGTTTGCGCAGCCTTTGTTCATGGGCCTATATAAGCCAATTTCAGAGGGTTTGTGCAAGGTTTTTTATTCTTTTGGCCTGAAATCTGCATATATCGTCTTGTGACTCGCTCCTTTCAGGTTTAGGTTCAGCATTGTTTTTATTGTGGTGTGGCTCTCTTGAAACATGTCAAGGAATATGACGCCCTGCGCGGGCTGATGGCGCTGTGGGTTCTGCTTGGGCACTGGGCCTCCACGGTTCCGATCCATAATGTGCTGTTTCAACGGCGGTTTTTTAATGAGTATGCGGTCGATGTTTTCATTATTCTCAGCGGTTTTGCGATTGCGACGCTGATCCTGGCCAAGCAGGAGAGTTACAGGGCTTATATCACGCGGCGGTTTTTCCGCATTTTTCCCGCGTACCTGTTTTATCTGGCGGTTTCGGTCGCTCTGGCGGGGTGGGCGCTTGATCTCTGGCAGGCCGCGCCGGAGGGGTCTATGAAAGAGGCGCGGGTTGTTATCGCGCAGGACTCGTTGAGTTTTATCGGCGCCCATACGTTTTTTCACCTGCTGGGGCTTCATTCGCTGGTTCCCCCTGCTCTGCTGCCTTCCTCCGATTTCGCGTTTCTTGGGCAGGCATGGAGCATTTCGCTTGAATGGCAGTTTTACCTGATCGCGCCGTTCGTCGTGGCGCTGTTTACCCTGCCCGTCAGCCGGACCAGATTGTCATGGCCATGGCTATAGCGGTTATCGCGGCGCTTAATCCGGTCATGGGCTTTGGGTTTATCGGGAAATTCGCCGTGCCCTTTGCCGTTGGCATTGCCACCGCGTTCTTTTTACGGGCTCGAAAAGAGCAAGGCCGCTTTGCCGCGCAAATTCCGGTCGGCCTGACGTGGCTGGTGCTGACCGGTTTGTGCGTTTTGCAAGATTCGCTTGAATTTCTTCCTTATTGCCTTTGGTTCACGGCCACGGCTGTGGCCCTCTCTGCGCATGAACAAACGAGCAAGGTTGCGGGATTGCTCTCGGCGATTGCGCTTACTCCGCCTTTGCAATGGCTGGGCAAGGTTTCGTATTCGGTTTACCTCTCGCATATGCTGGTGCTGATGGGTGCGCTCTCCGTGCTGCTGCCGATGGGGTTTGGACTCTGGACGTTTTCTCTGGCGCTGCTCGGGGCCACTCTTGTCGGGACGGCGGCGGCTTCAGCCCTGTCTTACGCCCTGATCGAAAAGCCGTTTCAGGATCTGGGCAAGCGTTTGGCGTCCTCGTCTGCTCCTCAGGCTTCTGAAAGTCCTCAAACCACTCAGCCGAAGCCGGAACGCAAGCGTATCCTCGCGGCGCAGGAACAAACAAAAGACCGGGACAAAGAACAGGATGTGCTTCCGGTCAAGAAGGCGGGTTAATTTCTATTGCTCTTATCCGATCTCGTCAAAATCGTGGCCCGGCGGTTCCGGCGGTTTTTCCTCGCCATGCGGGCCGTAGGTGGTGAAGTGAGTCTGGGCTTCGGCTCCCTTGCGTGCCGAAAAACGCTCCCGCTCCCGGCTGTGGTCGGTATTCATGCCTTCGTTATCCACTTTGGATACGGGTTTGACCCGGTTCACGTATTTCGACCAGAATGCGCGCAGAGAGTTGCCAAGGCCTTCGATCATCGTTCTTCACTCATTATCTGCGCTTATTTCAGCATAAAGAGGGGGAAAAAGCAAAAAACTAGCTTGATTACAAGACTTTTTGATAATTCTCAGCTTCGAGAACCTTTTTTAATGATAGCGTAAAGCTGTCAGCTATTCTTATTTGATCTTGTGTCAAAGTTTTATTGTTCATTTTTTCTTTAAATAAGCTTGCTGTTTTACTAATTACCGACAAAGCTGCCTCTTCTGGAGTCAATTGGGCCTTTATGTATGTTTCGGTCTGTGCATCAAAATCTAATTCGTCAGTCTCAAGAAGCGTGCGATTGAACAAAGAAAAATAAAGCATAGCTTCTTTACCCTTTTCTTGACCAAGGTGTTTTATGAAAATCTCTGATATTGAATCCATAATTCTGTATACGTAAGTATCGCCAAATGTATCAACAGTGGAGAATGAGTCGATAATGTATGGTTTTGGCACAAAATCACACCAATTTTTCCAAACATCAGGATCTATCTTAGCGTAATTCCACTCATTGTTATCCTCTTCAAATAGGAAACTGATATTTTTACTGTCTAATATTAGCTGGTTAATAGCACTCCCTACTTGAGGTAAACTCTCTCGAAACTGGCTCCAAATGCCTATAATATCTTCTCTACGTTCTGGTAAAATGCCTCCTGCGATAGTGCACATCCATAGCTCTAGAGCACGAATAGGGTAAGTTAGCTGTTCATTTTCATCCCTAATTTCAGATATTATTTGGTTTGCATATCTTCCCATCCGTCTTTTTAAATTTTTCTTGTATTGCTTGTTATACGATAAGGAATTTATACGCACAGTATTTAGCTCATCGAAAATTTCATATAGCTTATCGCGTGAAAAATTGAAGGGTTGCTCTAATACACCTACTGGAAAACCAAGACTTTCCAATCTTACTCGTTCAAGTTGACTGATTGCCAGTATTTGCGCTCTTGCAGATAGAGGCATATTTTTTAAAACAATTTTTAGTTCGCTTACGAGTAAGCTAACTGTTTTATTTTCTATTTTTCTTTTCAGCCAAGATCGCATAGAACTTCTTTCTTGCGAAGTTTAGTCCAGTTCCCGCGCTTCAGAAGCGAGCATGATCGGGATACCTTCGCGGATGGGGTAGGCGAGCTTGGCGGCGTCGGAGATCAGCTCCTGCTTTTCGCGGTCATAGCGCAAGGGTGTCTTGGTGATGGGACAGACCAGAATTTCCAGCAATTTGGGGTCCACGTCCATTGATTTTCCTCACGAAAACAGGATGGAGGAGAGTTTTTTGCGCGCCTCCACGGTGACGGGGTCGGCATGACCCATGGCTTCGAAGAGCTTGAGCAGTTCCTTGCGGGCGGCCTCCTCGTTCCATTTGCGGTCAATGGCAATGGATTCCAGAAGCGAGTCCGTTGCGGCCTCTCTCTTGCCGGCGGCAAACAGGGCGAGCGCCAGATCGATGCGGGCCTGATGATCTTTCGGATTGGCTGCGATTTTGGCTTCCAGTTCGGCGACCCCGCCGGACGGCGCCTTTCGGGCGATTTCAAGGGCTGATTTGGCTTCCGCGAAGTTGCGGTCCTTCGTAATGGCTTCGGGCGCGTTATCGATCATGCCTTCGGCCTGCTCGATATCCCCGGCGGCGAGAAAGCAACGCACCATGCCCACATAGGCGGGGCCGTTTTCGGGGTCCTGCTGTAGAATGTCGATATAGGCGGACTGGGCTTCCGTGATTTCACCGAGCGCCAGGGCTTTTGCCGCGATTTCAAGGGTTTGCGGAATGTCGATCGCATCGGGGCGGTTGCTGCGGGCGAGCTTTACAAGTGCGCCGATGAATTCGCGGACCTGGCTTTCGGGGATATTGCCCTGAAAGGCGTCAACGGGCTGGCCCTGATAAAAAGCATAAACCGTGGGAACGGACTGGATGCGCAGCATGGCCGCCAGTTGCTGGTTTTCGTCAATATTGACCTTGGCCAGAAGGACTTCTCCCCCGGCTTCACGGACGACCTTTTCCAAAACGGGTATCAGCTGTTTGCAGGGGCCGCACCATGGCGCCCAGAAATCGACGATGACAGGCGTCTGCAACGAGGCGCGCATGACCTTGTCCTCAAATTCGGGCGTCGACACTTCGATGACCGGATCAAGCATTCCAGCCGATGCCTGCGGTACAACAGGGTCCATTTGTTCCTCGTTCCTTCCTAGGGGTTTCGTTTTCCAGTTACCGCTGAAAACCATGCGGAGCTCCTTGGCTTTTATGCTTGAATTGCATCCGCGAAGCTAAACCATCTGAGGGAAAAATGCAAAAGACTTCATCAATGCTCATCGGGAGCCGCCGCCGATAAATCCACGATTTCGGGCCGGTGATTCGCCTGTTCGATAAAACGGATCAGATCGGCGGGCGAAAGACCGATGGTCATGGCGTTATCCATAGGGTGGTAGTTCACGCGGCCGGCCTGCATCATCGATTGATCGAGCATGATGCGGACCTTTTTATCGCTGTCGTTGATTATACAAAACGGACACACAGAGCCGGGGCGGATCCCCAGATGGCGCCAGAGCCGGTCCGGCGAGCCAAAAGACAGGCGCCCACAGCCCAGAATACCCGCGAGTTTTTTCATGTCGATTCGGGTTTCGTTGGCCGCAACGACCAAAAACATTTCCTCTTTTTTGTCCCTGACGAAGAGATTCCGGCAGTGAAGGCCCGGAATGGATTCTTTTAAGTGTGCCCCCTCTTCAACGGTGAAAATCGGCTCGTGATGGTGCAACTCATATGAAATTTCAAGATTCTTCAGAATCTCCAGCAGGTTAGAAGGGGTTGTCGGGAGATCCTGTTCTTCGTTCTTTTCGATTTTCTCTGCGTTTTTCATCGGGATTTATCTCAAATTCATTTTAAATGCTTTTTTTTCGTGCAATTCCATAATGCAGCGCGTTAGAATAATATTATGACAACATAGCCTTAATAGGCCTTAGTTCCAGTTCTAAAAGCTTTATTAAGGTTTTGTCGTCATAATTCAACACAAGAATCGTGTGTGAGGGGGTTTTGTAATGGCATTTCAAGGACCTGAAGATTTTCTTCAGCGCATGGCCCAAGTCGGCATGCCCCAGCTTGACAATCAGCCTTTAGCAAACAGTCTCGACCGCGGTTTTGAAGCTGTCTCCCTAGCCGGACGTTTACAAGGGCGTGAAACCCTGATTGAAAACACCCTTGTTGAAGCCCTGCCCGATGCCGAACCTGCTGCAGAGGGACCGAAAATCGATGACAGCTATTCCATCACCGCCAAGCTTCCGGGGTTAACGTAATGAATATTGAGCTCGGACTTTTGCATGACGGCGGCGTAATGATGGTCAGTGACCGGCCCCTCCCCGACATTGTCTGCCGTGTTGAATATTACCGCGACCAGCGGCTGTTCATGCTGGTCTATTACGACGAGGAACTCGACGAAGACCTCATGCATTACGAAGTTCCGGCGCTGATGACGAACCGTGTCGAGGCCAGCCCGAATATCATGATCTACTCCCTGTTCCCGAACCATGAGCCGATCGGCTACCGCGTTCCCCTGGTTCAGGTCGGCGGGCTGTATTAAGCCGCTTTTCTGGCCCTGTCATTTCACGCTTGCAATTCCTGCCAAAGATTTTATATATAGGGGTCTTATGACCATCCAACTGGCGTATAAGCGAGTGTAGCTCAGGGGTAGAGCGATACCTTGCCAAGGTATAGGTCGAGGGTTCGAAGCCCTTCACTCGCTCCAGTTTTTTCTCCGATTGAGCTTGCCTCTGTCAATATGTCCGGCTGGAGTGTTAATCTCCGTCAGGCTGAGAAGGTTACGGCTATGAAATTGAAAGCATGGATGCTTATAGA
>JAGRIJ010000057.1 GCA_020443295.1 Alphaproteobacteria bacterium
AGCCGGTGACTGGCAGACCATTACGATTGATATCGGCCATTACCAGACCGGGGATATCGACTGGCTGGTCTTCGTTAACGATCACGATAACGGAGCCAAAAACGCCGATAACTCCTTTAGAAATGTTGCTTTGTTCGAAAGCTCCAGCATTGAAGGCGATACGCTTTATTCCGGGCATGAGGCGATCCAGCCCCAAGATAATTCCAGCCTTGAGCCTGCCGCGCAGTCGAACACTATTTCACCGACCGCCGATGATGGCGCCCTTCATTATTCAGATATTCTCAGCGGGGTTAACGATGCACTGCATGATGTTCTCGGCAACATTCAAAGCGATCTATCCTCGGTTGCCGTCCACACTGCCGACCTTTTAGAGTCGGCAGCAGGTGTGATTTACAGCGGTTATGACGATCTACAGCTTCATCAAAGCGATACCAACACTATCTAGAAAGCCGATGAAAAAAGCCCCGCAAATATGCGGGGCTTTTAATTTGTGTTTGTCTTCCGACGATTAGGCCGCCAGAGACTGGGATGCTTTCTTGATCGCTTTGCCGATCTGGGCATTTACAGGCTCGGCGCTGTCGGTGAGCAGCTTGGTGCTGATTTCCGTCAGTTTGGTTGCGCCAGCCATGAAGTCATCAAAATTCGCCTGAGCGATTTTATTTTGAACTTCAGCGAATTCGTTGATGGTCTTGCTGCTCATCGCTTCCTTGAGGAATTGAGCCTGCTTTTCTGCAGAGCTTTGTGCGATGGACATGACCACGCCCACGAACTCTTCCATGCCTTTCATGAAGAGCGTGCCGGATTTGACACATGCTTCGGAGTACTCGCGGCTGATTTCCGCGGCTTCCTTAGCAAAGCTGTCAAAAGGAATGTTAACGTTACTGTTGCTTGTTTTTGCCATTGTCTTCTCCTTAATGGTATTTGGTGAAAATTTCTTAAGTGGTTGGTCAGAACCTCCAATGTTCTTTTTTTTGCTTTCCGCCTTGGAAACGGAAGGCTTCTCAGGCTTTTTCTCTGCAATTTTCGAACCTGCTTTCGGCTTCGACTGGATCTTCGCCTCAACCTTAACCAATTGCTTTGGCTTTTCGGCTTCAGGCTTGGCTTTCAAAACGCTCACATTCGCGGCGGAAACCTTTGGGCTCGCAACGGGTGCCTGACTGGCCGTCTTGGCCGTGTTGTTGGTGTTAGCGGGCTTGCTTTCTTCAGCCATTTGTTACTCCCAAGAATTTGTATCAAAAGCGTGTTTCAAACGTTTACGCAGAGATGTGTCGCGGAATGCATAAGAACGGTATAAAAAGGCAGCATATCTTTACCACATTATTTTGCATTGCACAACTAGCCTTCGTTTAGCATCG
The DNA here is from genome assembly GCA_020443295.1 of Alphaproteobacteria bacterium. GTDB lineage: Bacteria > Pseudomonadota > Alphaproteobacteria > Micavibrionales > Micavibrionaceae > JAGNKE01. The sequence goes on from JAGRIJ010000057.1 coordinate 1,356, forward strand.
GTTTACGGTTCAAGTCAAGCTATTTTTGTGCGGTGCACAAAATAACGGGTTTCTAGACAGATTCCTTGGCTTACGCTATACTTGTCAAATCTTTGTACGTGTAAAGCGATCATATTCTTGTTCGCTTTTGTTTTTTAATGTCTCTGGAATTTTTTCATGTTAAAACAGTCTGTTAACAGAAAAGCGCAAGAATATTTCCCGGAGCTTGCGGCTCGCGGAGTGATTTTGCTGCTGTTTATTATTCTGTGTACAGTTGTGTGGACTCCTCCTGCTCAGGCCGCCTCCAAGCCACGTTATGCTTCTCTTGTTATCGACGCGGAAACCGGAATTATTCTTCACCAATCCGGCGCCCAGGTCAGCGTTCACCCCGCTTCGCTGACCAAGATGATGACCCTGATGATGCTTTTTGAAGCGATCGAACAAGGAAAGGTTCGTCTGAACGACCGGATCAAAATTTCGGATCATGCCGCGAGCATGGTTCCCAGCAAACTTGACCTTAAACCGGGCAGCACCATTCGGGTCGAAGATGCAATTTACGCCCTTGTGACCAAATCAGCGAACGACATAGCGGTCGCCGTTGCCGAGCATCTGGGCAGGAGCGAAAGCCAGTTTGCGAAGATGATGACGAGAACGGCGCACAAGCGGGGCATGACGCGGACGGTCTTTAAAAACGCCTCTGGCCTTCATGATCCGGGACAAATCACGACTGCGGCCGATATGGCGCGACTGGCTCATATCCTTATTTACGAGTACCCGCAATATTACCGTTATTTTTCCAAGAAGAGCTTTACCTATAACGGAAAAACCTACAAGAATCACAATCACCTCATGGATACCTACCCGGGCATGGACGGGCTGAAAACGGGTTATGTTCAGGCTTCCGGGTTTAATCTTGTGGCTTCTGCCGTGCGCGGGGACCGGCGGTTGATCGGCGTGGTTTTCGGGGCCAGAAATGCCAAGGCGAGAAACAAGAAAATGGAAGAGCTGCTCAACAGCGCTTTTGCCAAAGCCCAGAATCTGAGGATTGCCCGTTCTTCCCAGGCCCCGACACCTTCACGCAAGCCCCTGATTTCATACCAGATTGCGGAAAATGAAATGTCTTCTGACGATGAACTTGAGGATCTCCTGCAAACTTCTTCGCCGTTGACCCACGGGCGCTGGGAAGCTCTTGACGCGCCCAATGAACGGTTTAGTCAAATTATCGGTCAGGGAGACGATGACCCTCTGGCGCGCAAGCGTCTTGAAACCGGCCTGATTGCCGTGTCAGCACTTACCGGAGCTGCCGTTCCCGACGAGGTTTTTGATAATGGCGGCAACGCTTTCAGCGTTTCCATTCCCAAGCCCGGGTTCAAGCCGGACGATCTTACCCAAGAGGTCAAACAGAACGCGTTGCGTTCCCAATCGGGTTGGTCCATCCAGATCGGCGCGTTTACCAGCCGGGACCGCACGGATAAGGCCATAGCCATGAGCATGAGCAAACTGCCCCGGGAACTGCAGAGCGCCAGCGCGATTGTCGCGCCCCTGAAAACCGATGAGGGGTGGATTTACCGCGGCCGGCTGAGCGGGTATACGCATGATGCGGCCACCCGGGCCTGCAGCTATCTTGAAGACTGCATTCCCATTCCTCCCGACAATCCCTGATTATCCCTATCCGTTCATTCGTTCCATCCTTGCCTGCTTTCGTAGATATCAGCTAAAAAGGCGGGATGTGGCACCGGTTCCTCTCTCCACGGGCTGTTCTTGTTCTCGCAATAATTGCGACCGGGACCCTGTGGGGCATGATACCGCATACTGTCTATGCCGGGCAGCCGGCGATTCAATCCTCAGCTGGAGAACCCGCCTGCCGCGTGAAATCGGTTGAAAAGACTTCTGTGGCCTATGAAAATCTTGCTGTTTCCCCGCATTCCGGTTCTCTTGCAACAACGCAGCTTGATCCCAAAGGCGTTTATCAGGTTTATACCGCCAAAGCCGGAGACAAGACTTTTCACTGCATCAGTTGTCAGCCGCTAAAAGGCGGACCCAGACCGGACCGCAACAAACCGATGGTCAGCTGGCACCCTTCCGGACGATGGCTGGTCGTCGGGATCGAAGAAGACCAGCACGACCTGATGTGGATGCCGAAATCCTGGCAGCGCGGATTACTCCAGAGCGGGATCTGGCTGAATATCTGGGTTGCCTCGCCTGATGGAACACACTGGCACCAGATGACAAACTTCAAGAAAAGCAAGGATGCACCTGCCGATGGCTATGTCGGGATGCCGTTTACCCCGGACGGCACAATCGGAGTGTGGGCCGAAGCCGTCGACGGGAATGTGTTTGCCAATGCGTTCGGAATCTGGAAGCTTTATGCTGCGCACTTTGGTGTAAACCATGACGGAAAGCCTGTCCTGCGGGGAAAAATGGACATTACGCCGCCCGGAGCGCGCTGGGTCGAGCCGGGCAATATCGCGCCGGACGGACGGCATCTCCTGATTTCGGCGGATATCGGGATCGAGGACGCGCAGGGGCAGGATCAGTTTATTTATGATCTGGATACGGGAAAACTGACAAATCTTACGAATTCTCCCCAAGTCTGGGACGAGCACGGGCTTTTTTCACCCAACGGCAAGAAAATCGTTTTCATGTCGTCCTATCCGTACCGCAACGAGAAAAACAGCTATAAGGTCGCGTCGCTGAAAACCGAATTCATGATGATGGATTCGGATGGGAGGCATCTGCAGCAGCTCACTCACTTCAATGAACCGGGCTATCCCGAGTCTCAAAAAGAGCACACCATCGCTGCGGTCGCCTTTTTTATCGGCGACGGTTCGCAACTTTACGCCATGGTGATGGCCCCGGAATTTACAAAAACAAACTGGATTATCACGTTTAAAGGCCGATGCGGCGGTTAGTCTGCCTTATTTCGGCTGGGTGCGGAAAATCTGGGTGTCCGCATCGGACAAGCGACGGATCTCGCTATCATACGGCATGGAGTAATCGAAGGCCGAAATAATCTTTTGTTCCTTGGTATCTATCAGGCGCAGATAGACTTCGATCTTTTCCTTTTTCTTCAGGTAGGACCCGGTCAGGAGAAATTCCGGATAGGCTTCCGGCCCGCCGTACAAGCCTTTATCCACGGGGGTTGCGACTTCCACACGATTGACGTTATAGCCCAGTTCGGACAGGCGCATGCCGACATCATCCGAGATCTTGCGGCCCAGCGCGGAAGGGGCGGCGGGGTTGTCGGACTCCGAAAGAGGCTTGGCTTCGATCACCCCGGTTCTGTTCAGATAGTTTCCGCTTTGCTGCAGCAAATAATCTGCCGCGGCATAGTTCTTTTCACGCAGGTTTACTTTCGGATCGCTGAAAATTCCCTGCGTTGCGGCAGCAATGCCGGAGGTTACGATCTGAAAATTGCTCACTCCGCAGGCGGTCAGATTTATTAAGGACACACTCAAGACAAGAGCCAGCAGGGGTTTTTTGCTGCGCTCAAACGTCGATGGGTTTTGCGCTCTCATGGGACGGTTTTTATTTCCGAGCCCGTATTAGGTGCAACGGGAGGCAGGTCAGTCAGCGGCTCAGATGTCACTTCTGTAATCGACAGGGGCGCCGATGTATCTTCTTGCGACTGCGGCACTGATACCGGATCGGGCGCCGAGACCGTGCTGCGGGTAAAGCCGTATGCGGGAACGATATAATCACCGCGGGCTAGGGTTTTCTCTCCGCTCACCAGCGCGAGGAAGAGTTCGCGATATGCCGAAGCTTTGCTGGATTTCTGATCGGTTTTTCCGGATTCTGCTGCAGCTATAGTCACAGGCAGCGCTCCGTGCTCGGGCGCGGTCGCCAGTTCAAACCCTCGATACGTCAGCTCATCGCGCAGGACATGGTCAAGAGCCATATAAAAGGCCGACTGTCCACCGGGAATCAGATAGATTTTATCCACGTCGTCGGAAATGCCGGATTCAAGCTGGCTGACCAGATCCTTGGCAGCAAAGCGCATATCATTGATAACCTGTTCATTATAGGGTGCGCTGTAGGTATAGCCGATAGACGGCGCCGACTGTCCTTTCTCGGATTTGTACGGTTCCCGGTAAGAGCTGTAACCCCGCCCGATCAGGCTGGTTTTGAAGCAGCCCGTGACCAGAAGAGACAGGCAGAGAATGGACAGAGTTCTGAGATGACGCATGATAAGGCCTTGTTGAACACACAAGAGGAGTTTACCGGGCGAATCTTAACAGCTTGACGGAAGGGGGTACAGAGGTTTTGGCGCGCGCAGACCAGTTTTAAACAGGCTGGTCGTCAGGATTCCGGCCTTGCGCGGCCCGGCGACCGCCTTCGGATAGACAGCAGAATGCGCGGCCCGGCCCCGGTTGTACAAAGACGGTATGAATCTTCAGGTGGCCTGCCTGCAACGCCTTTTTCACGGGCTCTACGCCGTAACGCCTGAGAACATCTTCCACATCTTGCGCGGCGTCAGTTTCCCCAAAATAGGTTTCCAAAAGCCAAAAATCCCTAAGCATGCTTCCCTCCCCTGAGTAAGAGATATTGCTATTGATAATCATTCTCAGTTATGGAGTAAAAATCAAGGCTCCTTTAAGAGTCAGAAGGGGTTATCCCCTTGTCTCTTTCGGTTTTAGGCGGCCTTCCCGGTCTGGATTTTCCTGATGGAGTTGGTGGTGCTGTGACCTTCGGAGATGTCGAGCACCTCAACTTCTCCGCCATAGGCCTGAACGGACGGCGCCTCGGGAATCTGTTCGACCGTATAGTCGCCGCCCTTGAAGTAGCGATCCGGCTGCAAGACGCCAATCAGGTCTATGGCCGTGTTGTCCTGTCCTTTTTCTTTTGCGCCAAAGAAAACAACCAGGTCGACCGACCCCAGCGCTGCCAAGACGGCGGCACGAGAGGCTTCGTCATGCACCGGGCGATCCTCCCCTTTGAGGATCTTTACCGACGAGTCGATATTCAGGCCGACCACAAGGCGGTCGCAGCGATGGCGGGCCACGTTCAGATATTTCACATGGCCGGGGTGAATGATATCAAAGCAGCCGTTGGTGAAGCCTACGGTCAGCCCCCTCGCCTTCCAGCGTTCAACGTCTTCCTTTGCCTCCTCCCATGTCTGGGCGACGGGCGCTTCGCGGGTCCGGTCCTGCGAGGAGCGTCTTGCAGCAAAAGCGGCCAGACCCTGCCCGTAGGTTTCGAGATTTTCCAGAGCTTCGATCAATTCTTCCGCCCGGATGGGCGCGGTACCGACCTTCGAAACCACGATGGAGCCGGCAAGGTTGGCCAGAGCTGCGGACTGGATAATGTCCGCTCCCGCGGCGAGACCCGCGGCAATGGTCGCGATTACGGTATCTCCTGCGCCGGATACATCAAAGACCTCAATGTCGGTCGCGCTGCGGATATGGACCGCGCCGTCATCCTGAATGACGCTCATACCGTCACGCGACCGGGTGGCCACCACGGATTTGATGCCGCAACGTTTGATTACATCCTGCGCGGCTTCGGTAATTTCATCATCTTCATCGACCCTGCGCCCGCTTGTCGCCAACGAGAGTTCCTTGCGGTTCGGAGTCACAACATCGGCGCCCCTGTATTTTGAATAATCGGTGCCCTTGGGGTCCACCAGAACCGGGATACCGTGTTTCTGCGCACGGTCAATCAGGCCCTTGATGACCGACGGGGTCAGGAGTCCCTTGCCGTAATCAGAGATAATCAGGGCATTGACCGTAGGCATGATTTCATCACCAGCCTGCAGCAAAGCCTGTTCGGTTTCTTTCGTGATTTCCCGGACCCGTTCGAAGTCGGTGCGCAAGAGTTGCTGGTGGCCCGCAAGAAAACGGGTTTTGACGATGGTGGGGCGGTCGGAGAGGGTTTTCAGACCCGTGACATCTATCCCGTAATGCTCCGCTTTTTCGCGAACCTGTCTTCCGGCTTCGTCATCCCCTACAATGGAGAGGATTTTTCCCTTGCATTTCAGATGAATAAGGTTTGAGAGCGTGTTTCCCGCACCGCCGAGCATGATGTTCTCACGGTCAATGGAAAGGACCGGGATCGGGCTTTCGGGGGAAATACGGTCGACATGGCCGTAAACGAAACGGTCGAGCATAATATCCCCTGCCACGAGAATGGCTGTCTGAGCCATTTTCTGCACCAATTCCGTATCGTCGAACTCGTTATATGCCATGGCACCCATGTTTTTTCATAATTTTTTAAGAAAAACGCCAGAATCCTTGCTTTTATGCGCTTTTGTTAGGGATTCGTCAATCTTTATAGGGTTTAATTAAAGTGACAAAACAGGGCAAAAAGCAAGGAAACAAGGGGCTTGCACGTGAGTCTGAGTAGCACCAAGAGCTGTGTAAAATCATCCTTCAAAGGCGGCGGGGGGCTTATGCGCTCTCTCCAAGCAACCCTTAATAACAGCAAAATCGGCGAACTCCTGGTTCTCAAGGGTGTGATTACCTCCTCCGAGTTACGGCATGCCCTTGACGAGCATAAATCCAAGAATATCCCGCTCGGCCAGGTGCTTGTGCAGCATCAGTTGCTGAGCAAGGGTGAACTGTTCCTTTTGCTTTTGCGTCAAAGGGCGCTGCGTTTTCTGGCCGGTACGATCCTTTTCTTTTTGACGCTGGGAGTTTTTTCCAAGCGCGCGGAAGCCGATATCATGGATGTTCCGGCAAAAGTCCAACTGGCCAGCACGGCCAGCTTCGGAAGCCTGAGCACCTATCCCGCCCTTTTCGGATCAAATGAGAAGCGTTCGGACAACCTGTCCGCCTTTACCAAATGGTCGGACATGTTCGTGCGATTTGACAAGGCGCTTAAAGACTCTTCTTCCAAACAAGTTATCTCCAAAATGAAACACGACCTTGAAGCTTTCAAAGATCTTCCCCTTACCGAGATGGCTGAGGGCGTTAATACGCTGATGAACAAACAGCGTTATATCGTCGACAGCAAAAACTGGGGCAAGAGCGATTACTGGGCCACGCCGATCGAATTCCTGACCAACGGCGGGGATTGCGAGGATTTTGCCATTGCCAAATATGTTGCCCTGCGTGCGCTGGGGGTGGAAGAGGCACGTCTGCGGATTGCCATCGTGCATGACAAGCTCAAGAATATTCCGCATGCCATTCTGGTGGTTTATACCTCAGAGGGCGCGCTTATTCTGGATAACCAGAATAAAGAGGTTTTAAATTCCGACGCGCTTCGGACCCGCTACCGTCCCATCTTTTCGATCAACCGGGAATACTGGTGGCTTCACACCGCGCCGGAAAGCACGCTTATCGCTTCCGCAAAATAATATTCTCTATATTTTATTTCAGGTGTGGACGCCCTGTATCTTGTGGCGTGTGTCCTCCGTATCGCCTTCCGGATCGACGTGAATGAGAATTTCCGCGTAGGGAAAGGACTCCAGAATTTTCGATTCGACCTGACGCGCGATATCGTGCGCAGCCAGCAAGGACAGGTCCGCGGCCACTTCGATATCGACCGACACGACCACTCCCATCCCGTGACGCGTAGCTCTCAGGTCATGCCAGCCTTTGACGCCTTCATGCGTGGCGATGATTTCAATCAGGCGATCGCGTTCGGCATCGGGAAGCTCGCGATCAAGCAGCATGTCCACCGCCTTTCCGCCGATCCTGCGGGCCATAACCGCCAGCATCACCGCCACCGCGATTGTAAAAAGCGGATCAATCCACAAGGGCGCGCCATTAGCGGTCAGGAGCAATATGATGATGACTCCGGCATTAATAATGACGTCGCTTCCGTAATGGAGGCTATCGGCCTCCACGGCCAGAGAGGGCGCCTTGTTGAGACTCGAGCGCTGGATCGCCACCAGCGCTGCCGAAAGAACGATCGAGAGCCCCATTACGCCGATCCCCAGCATGTGGTGCGTGACAGGTACGGGAGAGAGAAAACGGGTGAACGCTTCGAGTACCAGAAAAAACCCTCCCCCGAAAATGACTGCAGACTGGAAGAGAGCCGATACCCCTTCCATTTTTCCATGCCCCCAGCGGTGATCTTCATCCGCCGGGCGCTGCGCATAATAGATACTGCCCAGCGCCATCAAGGAAACGACGGAGTCCAGAACCGAATCGGTCAGCGACGACAGAACGCTGGATGAGCCGCTCGCATAATACGCTAGTGTTTTTGTGAAAATCAGGATCGCTACGACAACAATAGAAGCATAACCCGCATACATCGCATAGCGCGGGTCGATCTGCCGAGGATGATCTTCTGGAACGGACATTCGCCTATTCTATCCGTCTTTTCGTTCAGAACAACGTCTGTTTGGTTTACCTTGCATGTCTTCTTTGTCATTTGCACCCGGTTCGCTGTATATTCATTTTCTTCTTAGGAGAAAATCATGAAGTCTTTTTTATCACTCTGCCTGGTGTCTGCGCTTTTTACTTTTACTTTTCCGGCATTTGCCGGAGAACCAGAGCCTGAAGCGCCCGGAGCGCAAAGCATACAAGGAAGCGGCGTTGCCGCTGAAGCGGGTGTCGCTTACCCGGCTCAGGTCCAAGAGGTTGTCTTACCCGATCTTCCCTTGAAGGATCTTCCTTCCGGGGCTTTGAGCGTTCAGTTTCTTGTCGAGCACCGGACAGCCCTGCACGAGAAAAGGGTTACCGTAAAAGGCGTCATTCTTTCTTTGCTCGTTGGAGAAGCCGCCTGTCCGACCAACGGCATGATGCGGCTGTGCGCACAGCCCCGGATGGTCCTTGCCGATCGCTCCGCGACCTCGCGCGATCCGCATTATGACCTCGTTGTTCTTTTTCCACAGGGGGGCGGGGAACGTTACCACGCCGGGGAAACTGTCGAGATTAGCGGAACAGTGTCCGCCAGTCCCCAAGCTGTCGTCATCCGGGCAGAAGAATAAGGTTCAATTATTCGAACGCTCTCAAGGCCGGGCTTTCCAGAAGGGCCTGCCTGATTTCCTCGAAGCGCTCCGGATCGATCTGGGCTCCTGTTTCACGGTCGATCACATAAAACGTATCATGGGCCTTGAAACTCTTCCCATAACTTGTGACCCGCGCGTGCTTGAGTTCCAGTCCGTGCGCGTTGAAGACCTTGGCGACGTTGTTCAGGAGGCTGGGACGGTCCGGCGCGGTCACATCTATGATCGTACATTGCGCGCTGAAATCATTGGACAGTTCCACTTCGGGAGCAAAACGGTAAGGTATCACTTTTGCCGACCCGAATTTGGCCTGATCGGGAACCGTGATGTCCAGAACCGCTTCGTCCTGCAGTCCCTCTTCTATTCCTTTCTGAAGGCTTTCGTGCCGGTTTTCTTCAAACATGTTGCCGCTTTCCGACTGGATCAGGATATGACTGCGCGCGGTTGAGCCATCGCCATTCGCTTCGTAATCGAGGCCAACAATGTTGGCTCCCTTTGATGCGAGCAGCGCTGTGAGCCGTTCAAATACCCTGTGTTTTTGGGGTGTCACGACATCAACAACTGTCGCGTTGCGCGCAAAACTCTGGCTGAGGGAAACCCGTGTTGCTCCGCTCTCCCCTTCATCCTGTAAAGAGGCAGGCGGCTCAAATTTTTCGCTTCGCATATGCGCCTTGGCACGGTGATATAGGCTGGCGATACGCACTGCGACATTGGGTTCCCACGCGGCCGGGCTGTTGCCCATGATATCGGCGGTGGTCAGCGCCGTGAGCAGTTCCAGATTTTTTTCCGATCCGACTTTCTGAGCGAACATCTCTGCGGTCCAGGGATCAGCAAGGTCACGGCGTAAAGCCGTATGGGATAAGAGCAGGTGGTTTTCCACCAGCCATGCGGCCTTTTGCGTTTCTGCTTTCGTCAGGCCCAAGCGAGGCCCATATTCACGAACCATTTCGGCTCCGCGGAGCGGGTGTTCTTCCTCATCCCCTGTTTCGACTATGTCCTTCCCGGCATCATGCAGGAGAAGCGCCGTGTAAAGTATACGGCGTTGCGATTTACTTAGTTCGCCCGCGATGTCGCCTGATACTTTTGCCACTTTATCCAGACTGTCGCCCTCAAGAGCATGCATACGGTCAATGGCCTGAAATGTCTCTTCGTCCACCGTATAAGCGTGGTAAGGATCGAACTGCATTTTCATATCGACGCCTGCCATCGGGGGCAGAAATTTCGGCAGAACGCCTGCCTCCTGCATTTTACGCAGAGTTTCTGCGGCTTTATTTTTTGCCGTGAGAATTTCCATGAAAACTTTATTCGTCTGCGGGTCCTGCAGAGCCGCGTCATCAAATTTCTTCAGGTTCCTGCGCACCTGACGCAACGCATCGGGATGCACCTGTGCGTTTTCCTGCTGTGCGACCCGGAAGATCTGCAACAACTGCAGAGGCGTGGGTTTTTCGACACCGAAATGGATTTTATCTCCCTTAATGATAAAATCGCCGATATGGCGGACAGGCGCACTGAATCCCGCCTTTTTCTCTAGCGCGGCGGCGCAGACGACGTTTGTCAGGAACCCGATATCGCGCGCATACTGAAAATACCGGCGCATATACTCTTCGATAGCCTGCTGACGCTGATCCTGATCGTAATGCAGCACGCGGCCCGCGATATGGGGCTGGTTTTCAGCGGTCAGGTGATTGGTTTTCTTTCCGTCATGAAGATGGCAACGCGCTTCGAGAAGAAAATCGTATGCCTGCTGAATTCTTTTTGCCTCCGCTGGCGAGAGCAGCCCTTCTTCGGCGAGATCTTCAACATCATCACAATCAAATACCACTTGTGAAATCCACATCATGGTATGAAAATCGCGCAAACCTCCTTTGCCTTCCTTGATATCCGGCTGAACAAAATAGCGCGAGTCGCTCTTACTTTTGTGACGCTCCGCGCTTTCAGATAATTTTTCATCGAGGAATTTTTCCCAATGCGTTTCGTTGAGCTGCGTCATAGTGCCGGTCAGATCTTCGAAATGGCCGACAGACCCCCATGCCAGCCTGCGGTCGAGAAGGCTGGACCATACGGTCTGATCCTTCAGGGCCTCTTCCTCACACTGGTTCACTGTCCGAACGATTGCGCCCGGTTCGTAGCCCGCATCCCAGAGAGCGGTCACAAAACTGCTCCAGTCCCGTTCAAGCTCGGGTGAGAGGTTTTCGCTCATGTTTTCGGGAACCAGAAGGAGAATATCCAGATCGGATCCGGGATAGATTTCCTCCCGCCCGTTACCGCCGGTAAAGACCAGGCTTACCGTTCCTTCATGGTCGGCCAGAAAATGATCGGCCAGACGGCGGATATTGCGGTCGGTCAGATCGCTCATGGCCGCTGTAAAAGGGCGGGCTTCCATCGATCCTGAGCGCAGACGTTCGAGCAACGCATTACGTTGCGTGCCGGATTCCTCCCTGAATGCTTTCATATCGAACTGTTTGGGCATGACTTTAGCGCCGCTTATCCGTCCCTTGTTTTAACTCTTTTTTATTAACATATTATTTTGGCACAGAATGCCTGTTTTTAAAAGGAATTGCACGGGAAAAATTATCTTACCCGACAGGGTTTTAGAACCAAAGGAATTCAAAGGTTTGAAGAAAGAAAGTGTTGTCCGGCACGAGTAAAACTGCCACATATACTCGGGTCATAAGTTTTTTTAAGGAGTGTGATATGAAGCTGCGGGTTTTTATACTGATTGGCGTTTTTCTGGCCCGTCCGGCCCTGGCGGCGGATGTTAAGATTCCCGATTGCAACGGGATCAAGGACTGGGCTTCGGTCGTGGTCGTTCCTGACAATGGAGACCAAACCCCGCCCGAAACAGCCGATAGCGTTAAAACCCTGTTCAGTAATGAGCGGACGAGCCAGACCTTTGGCAAGGCCTTCTCTGAATGGAGTGAAACGGATTTCCAGCACGTTGAGCATCAGGTCGGCGGGTGTCAGGACATGCAAAAGCGCTATGACCCTGCAGCCTATGACAAGCTGGGTTACGTGCTGAAGAAACTGTATGAGCGCCCGAAGCCGCAGGAGACCGTTCCGAACTTACGGATCAAAAAACCCGATTGCGGCAGTGTCAATAGCTGGGCGCTCGAAGGCGCGCAGGCCCTCAAGCAAAATAAACATATGCAGCAGGTTCAGGACCAGATGTTTTCAGATGTGAAAACGGCCCGGCTGTTCGGGCTGGGTTTCAGCCAGTGGAATATTTACGAAAAGACACAGGGCTATAAATATATCGCGGATTGCCGCATCGAGACGTTTCCGCGCGGCCATAAAATGACTTCGGAGAGCGACCGGAATACGTTTGAAGGCTACCAGCTGGCGCAGTCTTACGTCCAGCATAGCCAGCGCAACGATCCCAACCCGCGCGCCGTTACGAAGCGGGTCTATAAACAGATGCAGGAGCAGCAGAAGTAATCGAATTTACTGCGGGGATTTAAGCCGCGGCGAAGAGCTAAAATAGTTTGCATCTTTTCCGGGTGCGCCTCTATCATTAGGAACTTTTATTGGAACGGATGGTTATGGCTCTATTTTTTTCGCGCACGCTCGCCGGCATGGTTTTTTCTTTTTTTATTTTGTGCGGAGCTTCTCCCGCTTTCGCGCAGGAAGGGTTCAGGGTACCCGACTGCAAGATGCTCGAAAGCTGGTCCTCGGTTCTTGTTCTTCCCTCAAATTTCAATGAGGTTCATGATGCCGCGTTTATCGAGCGCAAGCAGGCCTCCGTCAAGAAACTCCTGTCGGATGAGGCCATGATCGCGACTTTCGGGATCCGCAACAGCTACTGGGAGCATTCCCTTTTTCTGGCGGTTAACGATGCGGCCTATGCGTGTAATGAGGCGCTCATCAAGGACGGGAAGAGAGAGACCGCCCGCAAATTGACGGTTGCTAAAACTCTTGTGGGACGACCCCTAAGGCAGAGTTAGAGTCAGCCGGTATACGTGCCTGCCCCTCAAAACCTGCTAAGAAAGAATTAAGAATTCTTTGTCACGATCATCTGGCATGAATTTATAAACTGACAGGCACTCAATATTGGCCGCAAAAGATTATAAAGTTCTGATTGTTGACGATCACATGGTGATGCGCGCCATGGTGAAGAATTTCTGCACCGAGATGGGCTTTACGGATTTCAGCTTTGCCGAGGACGGCACGGATGCGCTCGAACAGATCAAGGCCCAGACTTTCGATGTCGTGCTGGTGGACTGGAACATGCCCAAGATGTCCGGCTTCGACGTGTTGAAAGCCATTCGCGGCAATCCGTCTTTTGATGGTATCGCGGTGGTCATGATTACAGCGGAAGCGGAAAAAGAATATGTTTTAAAAGCCGTTGAAGCCGGGGTGACCTCCTATATCACCAAGCCGTTCTCCCAGGAAGATTTTGAAAAGAAAATGAAGGGCGTCCTGGCGTGGCTGCGAAACCACAAAAAAGACCACGCATGGCGGAACGACTGATTGGCTTTTTTATAAAAATGGTGGAAGGGGTAGGATTCGAACCTACGTACTCCGAAGAGGGCAGATTTACAGTCTGCTGCCTTTAGCCACTCGGCCACCCTTCCAACCGGAACGGACATGACTGCCCGTTGAATTCGTGTCCAGAGAACAAAAGAGATTTTGCTTTTGATGTCAAGTGTGCAATTGTCGCCTGCATGAAGAATTCACGAAACAAGCGTCAAAAGCCGCAAAAATTCCGTGCGCCGGAGCCGGCGAAGCTCAAGCGCCGTCCGACGCTTTACGGGTTTCACGCCGCGCGGGAGGCTTGGCTGAACCCCGAGCGGGTGATCGAGGGGCTGTACCTCACCGCGCAATCGGCGAGCGGTTTCGAGGCTACGCTGGCCGAAGGGCGGGCCAGAAAAATGCGGCGGCCGGAGCCGGAAATCATCGAGAAACATGCGCTTGATAAGGCCCTGCCCCACGGGGCCGTCCATCAGGGTGTGGCGCTCTGCGCACAGCCGCTGCCGGAAGGCGATCTGAGCGACCTCACCATCGCGGCACAGGGGCGCGCGCGGACGGTTCTTGTCATGCTGGACCAGGTGACGGACCCGCATAATCTGGGCGCTATTCTCCGCAGTGCCTGCGTTTTTGGCCTGCACGGGCTGATCCAGCAGAAAAAACACGCGCCGGAGCTGGACGCCGTGGTGGCTAAAACAGCCTGCGGCGCGGTGGAGCATGTGCCGGTCGCCAATGTCACGAATCTCTCGCGCGCACTGGAAACGCTCAAGGAGGAAGGGTTCCTGGTCATTGGGCTGGATGAGCGCGGAGAAACGACCATCGGAGAGGCTGTGCCGCGTTCCTATGCCGATTCGGGTAAAATCGTGCTGGTTCTGGGCTCGGAAGGTGAGGGAATCCGGCGACTTGTCCGCGAAAACTGCGACATTCTGGCCCGTCTGCCCGCCCCCGGGCCGATTCAGAGCCTGAACGTTTCCAATGCCGCAGCGGTGGCGTTTTACGCGGTTTGCGGGGCCGTTAAAGCCTGATTCTCCCAAGTTTTTCAACGGGTTTTGTCAAGCGAAAAATATCTCCTAAAAAATATTTAAAATTTTGACAGGATGGAAACGAAGCTGATACACTGTGTTTAGTAAGGATAAGAATGAGCGCTCCCGCTGAAGGGGCCGTATCGAAAGGGTTTCAAATGTTCATCGCAACCGCAGTTCTGGCCGCTTCTGTCGCCCTGTACGCGCAGGTTGTTCTTGTACGCAAGAAAGAAAAAATTCCCGTCCGGATCCAGAAAAATAACAATGGACAAAGGGGGTCCGGATACGGTAGATAAAGTCAACCCGCTGCTAACGAAATTATCTGGTAGTTTCGTTAGCTTATCACCCCAACCTCAAAGGCCCCAGTGTTTATCGCCGGGGTCTCTTTTTTTGTGGTCAGCGTTGCCAGAAACTTGTCAGATTTTCTCTAAATCCGCGTTGCCCAGAGTCCGCCATTTTCCCTCTTCCAAATCGTCGAGAACGAGGCTGCCGATCTGAAAACGGTGCAGGTCCACAACCTCGTTGCCGATTTTTTCGAACATGCGGCGGATCTGCCTGTTGCGCCCCTCCTCCAGAATCATGACCCCCGCCTTTTTGCCTTCCGGAGTCCATCTGGCGGGCCGGAGGGGTTTGTCCTCGCTGCCGAGCATCATGTCCCCGCGTGCGAAAATTCCGGCTTCATTGCCCTTCAGCGGGTCGCGCAGGGTGACGCGGTAGTGTTTTTCCGCGTGACGGCGCGGATGGGTGATGCGGTGGAGCAGTTCGCCGTCATCGGTGAGGATCAGCAGGCCCGTGCTGTCCTTATCCAGCCGCCCGGCAATCGCGAGCTTCGGATTCCGGCGGGCATAGCGTTCGGGCAGCAAATCGTAGACCACCTGTCCGGGGTCCTTGTGCGAGCTGGTCACGCCCGCGGGCTTGTTCATCATGATGGTCAGAGGCGGAAGCGGATCGAGAATTTCGCCGTCCAGCTTCACGCGCCCGGTGCGCACCATCTCCGGCGTGACCGTAAAGCCGGGGTCGTGCACGCGCTCCTCATCCACATCGACCCAGCCGTTTTTTACCGCCATCGTCATTTCCTTGCGGCTGCCATAACCGAGATTGGACAACAGACGGTCCAGCCTGACGGATTTTTCCTTGCTCATCACAATCTCCTGTCCTTTACACTTCCTGTCCGGCACACCAGCCCGATGCCCACGCCCATTGAAAATTATGCCCGCCCAGATGCCCCGTGACATCCAGAACCTCGCCAATAAAATACAGCCCCGGAACCTCCCTGGCTTCAAAAGTTTTCGAAGAAATTCCGTTTATATCGACCCCGCCGCGCGTGACCTCCGCCGTACGGTATCCTTCCGTGCCTGCGGGCAGGACGCGCCAGCTTTTAACGAAGGCTGCAATCTCAGCCAGCTTGTGATCCGAAAGATCGGCCATGCGTTCGTCATGCCCGCTTCCCTCCGCCAGAAGCTGCGCGAGGCGCTGCGGAACAAGCTCAGCTAATACCGTTCGTAACTGTTGTTTAGGCGAAGTTTTACGCGCGGATTTCAGAGCCTCCAGAACCTCCTGATCGGGCAGGAAATCAATCATGATCGGCTGGCCTTCTTCCCAGTAGGAGGAAATCTGCAAGATCGAAGGGCCGGACAGTCCGCGGTGCGTGAAGAGCAATCCTTCCCGAAACGCGGTTTTTTCAAAGGACACGCGCGCATCCACCGAAAGGCCGGACAGCGAAGCGGTTTTTTGCAGAAGCGCGGGATCGAACGTCAGAGGAACCAGAGCGGCGCGCGGCGGGATGATCTCCAGCCCGAAATTTTTCGCCTGCTCGTAGCCGAAATTGCTCGCCCCGATTTTGGGAATGGAGAGGCCCCCGCTGGCGATGACCAGCGAAGCGCTCTCAAATTCTCCCTGACTGGTGTGCAGATGAAATCCTTCGGTTGTCTGTTCAATCGTTTGAACTTTGGTGTTGGTTAAAATTTCTGCGCGATCACGCCGTGCAATCAGCAACTCAATAATCTGCCGGCTGGATTCATCACAGAAAAGCTGCCCCCGCGCACTCTGGTCGGCATAATCTTCATAAGGTTTCTCGTGATAGGCGATGCCGCTCGCCTTTACCATCTCTAGAAAATCCTGCGGCGTAAAACGGCTGAGCGCGGATTTGCAGAAATGCGGGTTTTGCGACATGAAGTTATCCGGTCCGCAATAGAGGTTTGTGAAATTGCAGCGTCCGCCGCCCGAAATGCGGATTTTCTCTCCGACCTTGCGCGTATGCTCGATCACGATGACGCGCCTTCCCCGCGCTGCCGCCGTGCCCGCGCACATCAGGCCCGCCGCCCCTGCTCCTATGATAATGACATCCGCCGTTTTCATCGGCTCAATAGACAGGATTGTCATCCTAAAAACAAGCGCACCTCTGGACAGACGCCCGCGAGTCGTTCAGGGTACGGGCATGAGCGACACTCACGAGAACGAGTTATTTCTGATCGACGGATCGGGCTTTATTTTCCGGGCCTATTACGCGCTGGCCTATTCCGGGCGCGGGTCGATGACCAATCCCGAAGGCGTTCCGGTCAGCGCGGTCTACGGGTTTACCAACATGCTGCTTAAGATGCTTCAGGATTATCACGCGCCCTATCTGGCCGTGGTATTCGATACGGCGCGTGCGAATTTCCGCAACGAGATTTATCCCGAATACAAGGCCAACCGGGACGAAACGCCCGAAGACCTCATCCCGCAATTCCCGCTGATCCGTGAAGCCACAAAAGCTTTCGATATTCCCGCTTTGGAAATGGAAGGCTACGAGGCCGACGATCTGATTGCGACCTATACGCGCCTTGCGCTGGAACAGGGCAAAAAAGTCGTTGTCGTGTCCTCCGATAAAGACCTGATGCAGCTCATGCGCGACGGGGTACGGATGCTCGATCCCATGAAAAACAAGTGGCTGGCGGAAGCCGATGTTTTTGAAAAATTTGGGGTCGGGCCGGAAAAGGTCGTAGACGTGCAGGCGCTGGCCGGGGACAAGGTCGATAACGTGCCCGGTATCCCCGGCATTGGCGTGAAGACCGCCGCCGAGCTGATTAACACTTACGGTTCTCTCGAAGAGCTTCTGGAACGCGCCGGGGAGATCAAGCAGCCCAAGCGCCGGGAATCCCTGATCGAACATGCGCAGGCCGCACGCATTTCCAAGAAGCTTGTGGCGCTGGATGATCATGCGCCCGTGCCGGTTCCGCTGGAGGAACTTAAAACCCATGATCCCGACAAACCCGAACTGATGGCCTTTCTTGAAAAGCACGCCTTCAGCTCCATCATCCGCAGACTGGGCGGCACGCCGATTGCCACGAAGGCCGAGAGCGGAAAAGCTGAGGTTCATATCGCGGAAGAAAAGCTCCCACCCACGTCCGAAAATGCCTACACGATGATTACGGATGCGGAAACTCTCAAGGCATGGATCGCGCAGGCGCATGAAAGCGGGCTGCTGGCCGTGGATACTGAAACGACAGCCCTGACCCCCGCGAAAGCCAAACTGGTGGGGATTTCGCTCTCTTCGCATATCGGCAAGGCCGCTTATATTCCCGTGGGGCATACGTTTTCGACCGACCTGTTCGGCGAAAGCACGTCTGGCGATATAAAGCAGATGGACATGAAAGAGGCGCTCGATCTTCTCAAGCCCGTTCTGGAAGATGAAAGCGTTCTCAAGATCGGCCATAACATGAAATATGACTGGCAGATGTTCGCCAAACACGGCATCCGCATTTCCCCGTGCGACGACACGATGCTGATGTCTTATGTGCTGGACGGATCCGCGCACAGCCACTCTCTGGATAATCTTGCGAACATGCTCTGCGGTCACAAGATGATCGCCTATGAAGAGGTTGCGGGCAAAGGCAAACAGCAGGTGACGTTCGATAAGGTCGGGCTGGAAGCGGCCACGAACTACGCCGCCGAGGACGCGGAAGTGACGCTGCGGCTTTATACGCTGCTCAAGCCGCGTGTGGCGCGGGAGAAAATGACATTTGTTTATGAAAAGATCGAACGTCCGCTCATCCCTGTGATCGCCGAAATGGAGCTGGCCGGAATCAAGGTCGATCCGAAAGTGCTGAAAAAAATGAGCGATGAATTCGGGAAGTCGCTGATGGTTCTGGAAGAAGAAATCCACGCGCTGGCCGGGCATCCGTTCAACGTCGCGTCGCCCAGGCAGGTTGGGGACGTGCTGTTCAAAGAGATGGGTCTGAAAGGCGGAAAGAAAACGAAAACGGGCGATTGGAGCACGTCAGTTGATGTGCTCGAAGATCTTGCCGCCGAAGGGCACGCAATCGTCAAAAAAATTCTGGAGTTCCGGCAACTCGCGAAACTCAAGTCGACCTATACCGACACTCTTCAGGATGAAATCAATCCGGCGACCGGGCGCGTGCATACCTCCTATCACCTGACCGGGACCAGTACGGGACGGCTGGCTTCCACCGATCCGAATTTGCAGAACATTCCGATCCGCACCGAAGAAGGGCGCAAAATCCGCGAAGCGTTTATTGCCGAGGACGGGCATGTTCTGCTTTCGGTCGATTACTCGCAGATCGAATTACGGCTGGCCGCGCAAATGGCCGGAGTGGAGGCCCTCAAGGATGCGTTTCGTCACGGGGCGGATATTCACGCCCTGACCGCTTCACAGGTGTTTGGCATTCCTCTGGAACAGGTGACGCCCGATATCAGGCGGCAAGCTAAAGCGGTCAATTTTGGAATCATCTACGGAATCTCGGGTTACGGGCTTGCGCGGCAACTCGGTATTCCCGTTGCGGATGCCAGTGAATTTATCCGCCGCTATCTCCAGAGGTTTCAGGAAATTTCGACCTTCATGGAAAACGCCAAAGCCGAAGCCAAAAAGAACGGGTTCGTGCACACCCTTTACGGACGGAAATGCGTCATTCCCGGAATTAAGGACAAAAACCCTGCCCGCGCCAGAGGGGCGGAGCGGCAGGCGATTAACGCGCCGCTGCAGGGAACGGCCGCCGATATCATTAAAATCGCCATGGGGCGCCTGCCCGCCGCTCTTAAAAAACAAGGCCTGAAGACCCGGATGCTGTTGCAGGTGCATGACGAACTGATTTTTGAAGTTCCCGAAGCCGAAATCGAAAAAGCCCAAGAAATCGTTCAGAGCATGATGGAAAATTCATTTAAAATCAATAATATAGACATCACCGTGCCGTTGATTGCGGAAGCCGGTTCCGGAAAGAGCTGGGCCGAGGCTCATTAGAGTGCATATGCAATATTAGGAATATTTGAATATTTTATGTACTTAAGGTTATTTTTTCTATATTTTTTGTTTGACAGTTTTTCAACACGCATGATACAAAGCCCTCCGCTTCGGCAGCCATCCCCACACACGCAACTGCCGAAGTTCCCAATTATCCGAAGCGGGATAGAACAGTTCCCCACACACGGAAAGCAAACCGCTCCTTGTTTCGGCAGGGGGCGGTTTCGCTATGTGCGCCTATGTTTACGTCTGTTCGAGCAAGGGTTATGAACGGCGGTATTGGGCCGCACCGATAATATAGCCCGATTTCTGATCGTTAATCAGAATGGCAAATCCGGCCGTGTTATCCGTCATTTTCGGGTCGAACCGCAGGGTTTTGGATTCGCCTGACCAATTTCCCAGAATCCCGACATTCGAAACGATATTGTAGTAAGTCAGGGATTTATCCTTATTGCCCCCTTCAGCCACCTTGACCTTGTGAGGATAATCGAAGTCGAGAAGATAAATTTTATAGGATGAATCCGCGGGCATCTGCGTTTCGGGCAGGGTCAGGGTAAATGTCTGACGGCCTGTTTCCTTTTGGACAACCGGAATAACGAGTTCCTGCGTTTTTCGGGCCCGCTGGATGGCGGTCATAACATCGTCCCGCCGATAACCCACCGCATCGTACCGCCCGTCTATGACCATCTGCGGGGTATATTTGGGGCCGGCCCGCAATGTGGATTCATAGCCAATCTGGCGGGCGCTGCAGAACGGATGCGAGAGGGAACCGGTTTTTACGTCGAAATAATCGACATGACAGGACAGCGCAAGCACATCCTCCCTGTCTGAAAGCTCCCCCAGCAAGGCATCAGCCTTGGGACAAAAGACGCAAGCCTGGGATGAGAACAGTTCTACAACGACAAGAGAGTTCGCGTTTTCAGGAGCAGGTTGATCTTCTTGCGCCGCCTCTTTTTCTTTCTCCGGCCGGTTCTGGCCGGGTGGCGGGGCGAGCGTTTCCGTCTGCACCTCGATAACCGGAACAGCGGGAGGCGTATCTTCGGCGTGTGCAGCAAAAGTGGTACCGAAGACAATAAAGGCCATGCACAAGATCAGCCCTGAAGAGTGTCTTTTTTGGCTTTTCATTTGATCTGTTTATTTCGACTCGTTGTTGAGGGGTTAGTTTAGAACGCCCTCACCCTCCCGGACAAGGTTTGAAATTCTATTTCTTTTCAGCCTTTTCCGTTGAAACATTATGTATTCTCAACCTCCGGTTTTTATGCTATCCTAAAGTATGTAAACTTTACATAGTCTTTGCTCCCTGTGTGGGGATGGGCATGGCCGAGGAAATTTTAATTGAAAGCGCGTCAGGCGAGAGAATCAGCGCACTCGTCAATCAACCCGATGAGGTGGTCTCCGAGGGAGGAGGCAAAACGCTTGTGCTGATGATCCACGGGTATCCCGGGCAAAAAAACAGCCATAACGACTTTTTCGGCGATCTTGAGGCTCTTCTGGCCGAGAGCGGATTTCATACCGTGCGGTTCGATTTTCGGGGATGCGGACAAAGTGACGGGCAAAGCGAGCAGTTTACCCTTCACAGCGCCTGCGAGGACTTTAAAAACATGCTGCTCTGGGCCAAAACGCAGGGTTATGAGAGATTCGGCTATATTGCCGAGGGTTTCGGGGCCAGCCTTGCCCTCTTGAACCTGACGCCGGAAACGGACTTTCTGGTGCTTGCCTGGCCGATTCTGGATCCTCTGAACGTGTTTGAATTTTACTTTGTTAAAGACGTTAAACCATCGGGCGCCGCGCCGTCGCAGGGGCAGAAAATCAGCCAAAGTTTTGTCGATTCCCTTAAAGCCACGGATTATTCAAAGGCCTTGGCCAGCGTTGACGTCCCGATGTTGATCCTTCACGGTGTCAAGGATGAGCGGGTCCCGATCGATCAGCTGGAGCTGATCCGTAAGCATTTTAAGGGTCCGCGGGCGGAAATTACGACCTTTGAGGACGGGGGACACGGGCTTACCGCCCTTGCTCACCGCAAAATGGTCTTTCATCACGTCAAAGGCTTTGTTCTGCGCTATGCGCGCCCACCTCAAAAGGCCGCAAAAAGAGCTTGATTTTTCCCGGAAGACCCTGTTATAAAGCGCTTCTTAAAGAGCGGTCTGGCTGAAAATCGGCATGCCTAAACCGCGTGTTTTAAATAATAATTCTGGAGATGAAAATGCCGAAAATGAAAACGCACTCAAGCGCCAAAAAGCGCTTTAAAGTCACGGCCAAAGGCAAAGTCAAAGCCAAGCCGTCCCACAGCCGTCATATGATGATGAACAAGCCCAAGTCCATGAAGCGTAAAGCCCGTGGTATGGACTTGCTCTGCGATGCCGACGCAACGATCGTTCTTCGCAATTTCCTGCCCAACAGCCGCAAGCGTAAAAGAAAGCCTGCTGCCAAGAAAGAAGAAGGAGCACAATAATGGCACGCGTTAAAGGGGGCCCCCGCGCCCATGCAAGACACCGCAAGGTGATCAAAAAAGCCAAGGGTTACTATGGACGCCGGAAGAACTGCTTCCGTACGGCCGTTCAGGCTGTCGAAAAAGCCGGACAGTACGCTTACCGCGACCGCCGCGCAAAGAAACGCGATTTCCGCGCCCTGTGGATCCAGAGGATCAACGCCGCCGTACGCCAGTACGGGCTGACCTACTCCCAGTTCATTCACGGGCTGAAGCTGTGCTCGATCGACCTGGACCGCAAAGTTCTTTCTGATCTTGCGATCCGTAACCCGGCCGAATTCGAGACGCTGGCGAAACAAGTTCAGCAAGCTTTGGCACAGTCTGCTAAAAAAGCGGCCTAATTGCCCAGCTCTAAGTTTTTTTTGCCCCCTGCTTATGTTATTAAGGAGGGGGTAAAATTTTTTGAGGTCTTTGCGTTATGCAGAAGAAAAAAGAAGCTTTTAGCTTAACCGTCCTTCCGTTTTTTCTTTTTCTGGTTTTTTTAGCCGGGCCCTTGCCTGCTTATTCCGCCAGCGGGACGGGTGTGCAGGACGAATTGTCAAAAATCAGCGAAGGGCCGGCCTTTTCGCAGGCCGAAGTGCAGGGCTGGGTTTCCGTTGCTGCAAACGATATTTTCAATTTTACTTACGAAGATTACAAAGGAAAGCTTGAAGGAGCCCGGCCCTATTTCAGTCTGGCCGGTTTCCGGTCCTTCTACGGGGCCATGAACGAGTCCGGCTTTCTTAAAAGCATTATCAGCAAGCAACAGTCTCTGCGCGGCTATATTATCTCCCCCGTTGCTCTCAGCGAGCCTAAAATATTGCGGAAGACTTTTTTCTGGACCGCTACATTTAATTTTGTCATCGAGTATGACTCGCCCGATAACCATCTTTATCAGTTTCTGAAAATTTCCGTCGACGTTAAAGAACTTCCGGACGGGGACGAGGGAAAAAGCAAACTCGCAATTGACCGCTGGGTTTCCTACGCCGACGAGCATCCTGTTTTCTGCCCGTGCGATGACTCCACAAAGAAGAGAGACAAGGCCAATCTTCATGATGAACTGAAGAGTAAAATGGGCATTGAAGACGAAGAGGGCGATGCGGACAGCGGGACTGCCGATCAAGAGGATTCCGATCCGGATCCGTCAGACGAATGACCGTAAAGAAGCTCGCCGTTTTTGACTGGAACGGGACGCTGATTGCCGACACCACCATGGCGTGGGTTGCATCCAACGCCTGTCTTGAGTTTTATGGCAAGCCCCCCATTACGCTGAAGAAACAACGCGAGACTTTCGATTTTCCCGTCATCCATTATTATAAGCGCAACGGGTGCGATATCGACCGGGTTCTGGCGACAAAAGAAGAAGCCAATGCCATTTTCCAGACACGTTACGAAGAACTTGCGGCTCAAGTGCGGACCCGGCGCGGTGCCCGGGAATTGCTTGAGTGGCTTCACGGACAAGATGTCAGCTGCATTATTTTGAGCAATTACCTGACCCATAAAATCGAGCCACAGCTCCGGCGGCTTAAAATCGCGCATTTTTTCAGCCATGTGTCCGCGAACAATTGCGACGGGACCACGATTCTGAGCGCGACCAACAAGCTCGAGCGCCTGTCCCATTTTCTGGTCAAGCGGGGCTATCATCCCGATCATGCCTTCATCATCGGCGACAGCATGGAAGAGCCGGATATCGGGCGTAAACTGGGAATCCTGTCGATCGGCATTACCGGGGGATGCATTACCGAACAGCGCCTGAGGCGGGCCAGACCGGATCACACCATCCACAAGCTGTTGGAAGCGCGTGATATTTTATGCAACAAATGGGGTCTAAGGCACTGAAAAGCGCTTTATTTAAGGGGTTACGCCATGCTACAACAGCGCATGTCAAGCGACATTACGACATTGAAGAGCGAAATTACCAGCGAGATCAGGTCCGCCAACGACCTTAAGGCGCTGGACGATGTGCGCGTGACGGCCCTAGGCAAGAAGGGACGGATTACCGCGCTGATGAAGACATTGGGCGCTATGGACCCGGAAGAGCGCAAAACGAAGGGGCAGGAACTGAACGCCCTTAAGGACGAGATTGCCGCCCTGATCGAAAAGCAGGAGGCCGCGCTCAAACGTCAAGCGATGGATGAGCGGCTTGCGTCCGAGACCCTGGATGTGACGCTTTCGCCCCGGCCTTCTGATATGGGTCATATTCACCCGATCAGCCAGACGGTCGAGGAGTTGACTGCGATTTTCGCGGATATGGGTTTCACGGTCGCCGAAGGGCCGGATATCGAAGACGATTACCACAATTTCACGGCGCTGAACTTCCCGCCCGGACATCCGGCGCGCGAGATGCAGGATACGTTCTTCCTGCCGAACGATCCGGAAGAAGATGGCGAGCGGGCGCATAAATTGCTGCGGACCCATACGTCTTCGGTCCAGATCCGCCACATGCAGGCGCATAAGCCGCCGCACAAGATCATCTGTTTCGGGCGCACGTACCGTTCCGATTACGACATGACGCACACGCCCATGTTCCACCAGATGGAGGGGCTATTGATCGACAAGGATATCCATATGGGGCACCTGAAGGGTTGCCTGATGGATTTCGTGCGGGCGTTTTTCGAGATTGATAATCTTCCTGTTCGCCTGCGCCCCAGCTTTTTCCCGTTCGTGGAACCGGGAGCGGAGATGGATATCGCCTGTTCGCGCAAGGGCGGCGGTCTAAGGCTTGGCGGCAACCCGGATGGGTCCGTTGACGGCTGGATGGAAATTCTCGGCTGCGGGATGGTGCATCCCAACGTTCTTAAAAACTGCGGGATCGACCCGGATGAATATCAGGGGTTTGCGTTCGGCATGGGAATCGAGCGCATGGCGATGCTCAAATACGGGATTCCTGATCTGCGCACGTTCTTCGAGAGCGACGTCCGGTGGTTGCGCCATTACGGGTTCGATCCACTGGAGCGGCCCAATAACGCGACAGGCGTTCAAAAGACCTCATGAACCAGATCCGATTCAGGCCGCTTGAATATCCCGATTTTGCCGAATGGCTGCCGCTCTGGGATGCGAATAATCTCGGCCATCGGGACGAAGCCGTGACGCAGGAAACCTGGCGGCGAATCCTTGCGGACGATGAACAGGTTTACGGCATTTGCGCAGAGCAGAACGGGCGGCTTCTTGGTATTGTCCATTACATTCTGCACCCCACGACAGGACATCTGCGCCCTGTTTGCTATCTTCAGGACGTTTACGTCACCCCCGAGCAGCGCGGCCGCGGGATCGGACGCCGAATGGTCGAAGAAGTCATCCGCCGCGGGACGCAGGAAGGATGGGCACGGATGTACTGGCTGACCCCTGAAGACAATAAAAGTGCCAAGGCCCTTTATAAGAACCTTGGCATCAAACTCGATTTCGCGTTTTACGTGCTGCCGATCAGCTAATAATCAGGCTGATAAAGTCGTCTGGCGGGCCCCCCAGTTAACGCCCAAGCCAAAATCATCTGCTCCGGCACCGGGTCCGGGACCATAAGGGCTAACTGCGGCAACCAGAGTTACATCCGGATTAGCGTGCGCACCGAAATACTGACTTGCTCTCTGCCCGTCAATTCTGACCGTACCTTCGTCATGGTTGACAACAGGCTCGCCTCCCTGACCGCTGGTATGCACGACATACGTTGCCGGACCTTCGTGTCTTTCTGTCTGACCGCCTGAATGGTCGTGATGCCCTTCGTCGGCATGGTGGTCATCCGCCGCGTGATGGTCTGCTCCCGTTCGTTGTTCACCTTGATGATCGGCAGAAGCACCATGTTGTTGATCGCCCAGCCTGTCCATCATGCCGGACAAGGTCATCTTGCCGCCTGTGAAGGCCTGCAGCAGCTGATCGAGAAACTGCATAAACGGGTTGTTCTGCATATTACCGAACATCTGGGTAAAGGGGTTGTCGCCTGTGGGATATGCACTTGTGTTAATAGCACTTTGCTGGGCTATGAGGATCTGCGTGATATCCTGTCTTTGTCTTACAATTTCTTCAGCAAACTTGTTACCATCGCCGTTAGCCGCCGTCATTGCCGTACGAAACTTGTCCGCAAGGTCCGCGTTCAAAACCCCCGCTTGCTGCAAAGCATCCAGAGACCTTACAGCCTGCTCCGTGCCCCCGCTTCTTTCAACCAGTTCATCGTAGGCTCTTTTCGCCGCACGGGACAGATCGGCATCGCTTACGTCCTGCTGACCTATCGCTGCAGCCAATGTGGCCATGCGGGATGTTGCCAGATTCGGTGCGACTTGGGGGTGGTCCGCTTCTTGGACAGGTGGAGGAGCTTCTGTTTCTGCCATTTTATTACCCTCTATATTGTTATTTTCCCGCTTTTGTCAAAGCAGTGTAAATTATAGCAATCATAACATAGAGATCTATCTTTAAGCAAACTTCGCGTTCTTGTCAAAAAACACATAAAACCCTTGGAAAATTGTGATTTTTGGGCTTAGATATGCTCCCTAATCAACCAACTTGAATCCGCGAAAAAAGGCGGAAAAGGGCGATTTATGAAATTCACTGTTTCCTGGCTGAAACGCCACCTCGATACGAATGCGGACGGGCAGGCGCTCTCTGATAAACTGACCTCTATCGGGCTGGAAGTTGAAAGTTTTGAGGATAAGGCCGCCTTATATGCCCCTTTTAAGGTTGCGTATGTCGAATCGGCCAAGCAGCACCCGGATGCAGATAAGTTGAGAGTCTGTCAGGTCAAGACCGACAAAGGCACCTTGCAGGTGGTGTGCGGAGCGCCGAACGCGCGGGCCGGCATGAAAGGGATTTTTGCGCCCGAGGGCACCTATATTCCCGGTCTGGACGTGACCTTGAAGAAGACCAAGATCCGGGGGGTTGAGTCCAACGGGATGCTGGTTTCCGAGCGGGAAATGTGCCTTTCGGACGAGCATGAGGGGATTATCGAAGTCGATCAAAAGTTTGAGGTCGGCACACCGATGTCTGAGGTGTTCGGCCTGAATGACCAGTTGATTGAGATCGGCCTGACGCCGAACCGGGTGGATTGCGCAGGCGTGCGCGGGATCGCCCGCGACCTTGCCGCAGCAGGTCTAGGTACACTTAAAGCTCTCGATGAAAGCCCGGTTAAAGGCACGTTCGATTCGCCGATAAAAGTGAAAATTGAAGATACGGAGGGATGCCCCCTCTTCCTCGGGCGCCTGTTCAAGAACATCAAGAACGGCCCTTCGCCGCAATGGCTTCAGGATATGCTGAAGTCGGTCGGTCTGCGTCCGATTTCCGCGCTGGTGGATATTACGAATCTGGTCACGCTGGAATTTTCGCGCCCGCTGCACGTTTACGATGCCGATAAAGTGAAAGGCGATATCGTCGTGCGTTCAACCAAGGCGGGCGAGTCGTTCGATGCGCTGAACGATAAAAGCTATACGATGAATGATGGCTATGTCGGGATTACCGATGGCAGCGGCCTGATCGGTCTTGGTGGAATTGTCGGCGGTGTATCAACAGGATGCGAAGAAGATACGGTCAATGTCTTTTTGGAAGCTGCGTATTTCACGCCGATCCGTATTGCGCGGGCCGGACGCGCTTTGCAGATTGAGAGCGATGCGCGTTACCGTCTGGAGCGCGGGGTCGATCCAGAATTCACTGCGACCGGAATTGAGATGGCCACCAAGCTGATTCTTGAATTGTGCGGGACGGATAAAACAGAAGTCAGTCATATCGTGACCGCCGGAACAATGCCGGAATGGAAACGCACGATTGCGTTCGATCCGGCGCTGGTCAAAAAATTGTGCGGCGTTGATGTTGCGCCGGACAAGCAGGTACAAATCCTTGAAAAACTTGGATTTTCTGTGACAAAAGACGGGTCAGGATTTAAAGTTCAGCCCCCCTCATGGCGCGGGGATATCGAAGGCAAAGCCGATCTGGCCGAGGAGATTGTACGGATTTACGGTTTTGAGAATATTGAAGCCGTGTCCGTGCGCAGCGCGGGAGCCGTGACGGCTCCGGCAGAAACCGAAACGCTCAACCGTGTACGTCGCGCGCGGGCGGCGATGACCGTTCGCGGACTTGAGGAATGCGTCACGTGGTCGTTCATGCCGCGTGAGCGGGCGAAGGCGTTCGGGTCGAACGATAATCCAGCGCTGGCGCTGGCCAACCCGATTTCATCGGAGCTGGATCAGATGCGCCCCTCACTCCTGCCGAACCTGATCGAGGCGGCGGGACGAAACGCGGATCGCGGATACAGCGATATCGGGTTGTGCGAGGTCGGCCCGGCCTTCCGGTCCCAGAAAGTCGGCGGGCAGGATATGGTTGCTGCGGGCGTTCGCGCCGGTGCAAAAAGCGCGAAACACTGGGCTTCCCCTGAAGAAAGCCGCGCGGTTGATCTTTACGATGCGAAGGCGGATGCGCTGGCGGTGCTGGCCGCGTGCGGCGGTCCGGCGGACAGTGCGCGGGTGAGCCGCGAGGCGCCGTCCTATTACCATCCGGGGCGTTCCGGCGCTCTGGCGCTGGGGAAAAACGTGCTGGCCTATTTCGGGGAATTGCACCCGGCGGTGCTTGAAGATATAGGCGTGAAAGGCCCGGTCGTCGGGTTTGAAGTGTTCGTAGAAAAAATTCCCTCTCCGCGCAAGAAGGACGGCACGGCCAAGCCGCTGCTGAAGCTTTCGGCGTTCCAGCCGCTCAGCCGCGATTTTGCGTTCCTTGTCGATGATAAGATCGAGGCCGATACGCTGATCCGCGCCGCGCTTTCGGCAGATAAAGCCCTGATTACCGAAGCGCAGGTGTTCGATGTCTATACGGGCAAGGGCGTTGAGCCGGGCAAGAAGTCGGTTGCGCTGGCCGTGACGATCCAGCCTGTCGAGAAGACCCTGACCGAACAGGATATCGAGGCGCTTTCGCAAAAAATTATCGACGCGGTCGCCGAAAAGGCGGGCGGGGTTCTGCGTGGCTGAGGTCCGCTTACGCTCTCTTTCTCCCGATGACTGGACAATTTTCCGAGCCCTGCGCCTGCGCGCGCTTTCGCTGCATCCGGGATTTTATTCCGGTCGATTTGAGGATGCGGAAGCTCGTCCGGCGGAAGAATGGCAGGAGATGCTGGACGGACAGGGCAAGCGGATTTTCGGCTTGTTTGACGGCGAAACCCTGATCGGGATTACGGCTGTTTTCACCTGCCGGGATGATCCCAGCGGACGTACGGGCGTGTTTGCCATGAGCTTCATCGAGCCGGATTACCGCGGCAAAGGCTATGCCTATCTTTATTATAAAGCGCGGATTGATTTTGGAGTTTCCTATACACCGTGGACGCGGCTTAGCGTTTCGCACCGCGCCGATAACGAACCCTCAAAGCGGGCGATTTTACGACACGGGTTTGTTTTCACCGGGCAGAAGAAGAAAGACTGGCCGGACGGGAAACGGTTGGACGAGCTGATGTATGAGCTGGATTTGGTGAGACTAAGATCTATCAGCTAAGTTTGTCTTGCTCTTCGTTCGTTCACTCAAAATTGCTTTAACGGCGTGGTTTTCGATGCCTATAAAATATTGCTTAAGCTTGTGTATTGAAATGCGCCTGTCAGCCGCCAAAAACAGCCTTGTTAAGCCGTATACATCTTGTTCAAAATTTTTAGAAAAAAGTTCATTTTTAGGCGTATCAATATAGTCGCGAATAATTCTGTTTAATATCGAGACGTTGTAAGAGTAAGGCCTCTGTTCGGGCCAAGTTTCCCGGTTTTCACTATCGATAAAATCGTTCGGAAAGTTCCATATAATCCTTTTACCCAAGACGACTTTAAATACGCCGATTGACTGGATCGAATAATGCTGCCCCCCGTTGTACTTGTGAGACTCGATCGCCTTCCTCATATCTGTGCAATGCACCGCCAAGGATATCCCTTCAAAAAAAAGTGACTCAATTTCCTTTTTTAGTTTACTCCAGCGTTTAGCCATCTGAGTTCATTTCTTCTCCAATTCCTGCGCCAGCACGTCCTTGCGGGAGAGTTTGCCGATCATGGTTTTGGGCAAAGGTTGATCCCGGAACTCATAGAGCTTGGGGATTTCCATCGGGGAGATTTTATCTTTCAGGAATTCTTTCAGATCGTCGGGGGTGAGAGTCCGCCCCTCTTTGAGCTTGAGCCAGATTTTCACGATCTCCCCGCGTTTTTCGTCGGGCAGGCCGGCGACGATACATTCCTCGACGTTCGGGTGCTTGTAGACCGCCTCCTCCACGTTTCTCGGATAAACGTTATAGCCATTGGTGATGATCATATCCTTGAGGCGGTCGACGATATAGATATAGCCGTCCTTGTCCATGATCGCGATATCCCCGGTATAAAGGCGCAGATCGCCCTCCCCGGTCGGACGCAGAACGTCGGCGGTGGCTTCGGGTTTGTTCCAGTAGCCTTTCATGACCTGCGGGCCGCGGATGCACAACTCCCCGCGTTCACCGATCGGCATTAACGTTTTTTTATCCTGCGGGTCGATGATCTCTATGATCGTTCCGGGCAAAGGCAGGCCGATGGAGCCGGCGCGGTTTTCGCCCCGGACGGGGTTGACGGTCGCCACGGGCGAGGATTCCGAAAGCCCATAGCCCTCGATCAGGACGCAGCCCGTTTTTTCCTCGAAAGTTTTTTTAACCTCCACAGGCAGCGGCGCGCCGCCGGACAGGCAATAACGCAGAGAGGAAAGGTCGTATTTTTCGCGGGTGGGGCAATGGTTGATTGCGCTGTAGATTGCCGGAACGGCTGGGAAAAACTGCGGTTTTTTCTTATGGATGATTTTGAGCGTTTCCTTCAGATCGAAACGCGGGAGAGTAATGATCTCAATCCCGTGCGCGACGCTGAAATTCAGGACGGCGGTCATCGCGAATACATGGAAAAACGGGAGCACGCCCATCATTTTGGCCGGGTGGTCGTCAATCTCGTAGAACCAGGACAGGCATTGCAGCGTGTTGGCGTAGAGATTTTCATGGGTCAGCATCGCGCCCTTGGGCGTACCCGTTGTTCCGCCGGTGTACTGGATCACCGCCAGATCGTTATGAGGGTCAATCGGCGGGCGTACGGGATTATTGCCTTTGGCGGTCAGGGTATCATACCAGAGTATTCTTTCTTCCGGTTTGACCTGCGCGAGGTCTTTTGCCTTGAATGTCCGGAATAAAATGTTTTTCGGAAAGGGCAAGCTTTTGACAAAGCTGCAAATCACCAGTTTTTTCAGGCGCGTTTCGCGCAGCATCTGGTGCATCTTGTAATAAAGCATCTCCAGATCGACGGAAATAATGATTTCCGCCCCGCTGTCCTCGATCAGATGCTTAAGTTCCTGTTCCGCATAAAGGGGGTTAAGGTTCACCACACACGCCCCGCACAGCAAAACCGCATAGTAAGAGATGACATAGTACGGGGAATTGGGCAAAAACAGGCCGATATGATCGCCCTTTTTCACTCCTATTTCCTGCAGGCCTTTGGCCAGGCACAAGACCTCATCCCAGAGCGTTTGCCAATCGTATTTCTTACCCATGTGGTCGACGGCCGCACGGGCGGGGTATTTAGAAGCTGTATTTTCCAGAAAAATATAAAGCGGTTCAGGTTTTTTCGTGTATTCCCAGTTCACAGACCGGGGATATGTTTTTAACCATGGGAAATCTTTTTCCGGCATTCTTTGTTCCTGTTTTCTCTTTAATTTTACCATACCTTAAACCGTGCCTGAAGTTTTGGTTTAAAATCATGTCGATATGTCTGGAAAAGTTAAGAAAACATTCTGGATTTGGGGGGGAAATTCGGGCAGTATGATTCTGAGTATTCTTTGTCTCTGCGTGGTTCCATTTTCTATATTTTTGTGATTTAAGGCGTTTCTGTTTTGCAAAATAGACTCGATCAGATTGTTCCGGAAGAGAATCTTTCGACCGTCAGGATGCATCTTAAGTGGTTTAACGGCACGAAGGGTTTTGGCTTTGTCGTGCCTGAAGATGGGACTTATGATGCTTTTTTACACATCACGACTCTTCAGAAAGCCGGCGTCTATTCCATAGGGGAAGGCGCGATTTTATTATGCAAGGTTTTTGCCGGTCCCAAGGGCCATCAGGTCAAAGAAGTGATCGAAGTGGTCGATAAAGGCGCCGTTTCTACGATGCCTGAAGAAGATGAGGAAACCGGAACGGTTTCCATGGGCGGGCTGGTGAAATGGTATAAACCGGAAAAGGGTTTCGGGTTTATCATTCCCGATGACGGGATGAAGGATGTTTTTATCCACAAGTCCTTGCTGGAAACGCTGGGTATCGATGAGCTTCAGGCCGGGCAGCGCGTACGGGTAACCCTGAAATCCGTCTCCAAAGGCCGTGAGGCCGTTGATCTTCAGGTAATCGGCTAATAAAGTTTTTGTTTTTTTCCGGTATAAAAAAGGCCTGATGGATCAGGCCTTTTGGTTTTCTTTGTCATCGCTATAACGCTTCACAGATCAGCGTGCCATCGCTGCGGATCCCAACCATGTATTGTTTCGGCGGTCCGACCGGGCAGCTTCCCGTGAAAGACGTTCCACTTGGGACAACTTCAAAATCACAGATGGGCGTTCCGTTTTCTATGCCGGTCATTGCGTAACCTGCGGGGCATTTCATCCCCCCGCCGGACGCTATTTCTCCGGCGATTGCTTCCGTGTCAAAACAGCCTGTTCCTGTTGATACGTTGCAGAATCTTTGCGCCAGAGCGTTTGATGCCTGGATATCGCCCTGGACATCCAGCCTTTGCACCGGATCGGTCACGCCAACACCCACATTCCCTACGTTCACATTGTATACATGGACAGGGTTGATCGGAGAGGGCGCCCATAAATCCGTTGCGGCCCAAGTCTCGAACGCCGTCATATCATCATTAAACGCATCTCCTTTTGCCTCGTTTTTCAGGGCGCTGATGAATGTGGAGTCCGCGTTACAGTTTTCGTACTCTATACTGTTCTGGCTCGTCACATCAGGGTATGTGGGGTCGTACGCCGCAGGCACAGTTACAGGATCACAGCTGTCGCCGACGAGGTTCCCCGCAGCGTTATACGCGCCGCGCCCGTTTTCTCCCAAAGACACGATCGCATAATGAGCGCTGTCGACCGGGTCGACCAATGAGCGGCCGAATTCATCATTTACCGTTACGGCTCCCAAATTGTTATTGTATGAGGTCGCGTCGGTCATCGATTCCGTTACCGCATAGACAAATTTGTTTCGCCAAGCATCCAGGGTCTGCGTGCCCGGGAAATCAATATCCACGGGAATCTGGTCGACTCCATCTGTCGGGTCCGTATCCGCGGGATCGGCAATCAGGTCCCTGAGCATGTTCCGGATGGGGAACGCGCCGACCAATACGGTTTGCGGGTCGTCCACGCCGTCGCCGTTAGTGTCGATTGCCCTGGTCGACTGTACGCGGCAAAGCTGGCCCCAGCAGGTTCCAACCGGTATATTCGGAACGGCAACCCCGTCCACATTCCGGCCCGGGCACATCTCAACTCCATAGTTCGGGCTTGACGGAGGCAATGCAGGATCCGTCGGGCACGGATACCGGCCGCGGTCGGTGTAAAATTCGGCAATTGCCGTTTTGATCAGCTGGATGTTGTCATAGCTGGTATCGTCTTTGGATTGCCGCAGATAGATCGCATAAAACTGTGAGAGGGCGGCGATTACCATCCCCATCATCGTTATGACGATCGCCATTTCCAGCAAACTAAAACCCCGTTCGCCCTTCTGCTTTGCAGAATTTTTATTTTTGCCAATCATCGTATTGCCTCTTATCTGGTTATCCTTGCATTTTTACTGATCACTCACACGTACACATGTTGTATTTGAGATAGTTGGGATCGCCGTATTCGAAACACCCGGAGGTTCCGCTGCCGCAGGTGCATTCCTTACCCGCACGCGGCACAGCCGGCTGGGTCACCACCTGAAC
>JAGRIJ010000058.1 GCA_020443295.1 Alphaproteobacteria bacterium
AACGCAAGAAGAAACGGCGGCTCAACCTGTCCCCGTCGAGACAACTGCCACTCCTTCTGTGGCCGTGACGTCCGCCCCCGCGACCGAACAGGGCGCGGCGCCGCTGGCCATTACGCTCGGTTTTTACCGGAACGGTCAGTCTTTCCCCGCGCCGGAGGAAGCGCTCAGGGACCTCACCCCGCGCTTTGATAAAATGGTGCGCGGCTGCTGGCTCTTTCAGGGCGAACGCACGGAGGACGACTGGACGGCTGCGACGAACGGCCCGTATATCATGCTGGATTATCCCTTCCCCGTGGAGTCCGCTGAACTCTCCGGGGTAACGGGGCAGGCCTTCGGTGCGCGCGTGGTCTTCTCCCAGGCCGTCTTTTCCGTTCCGGCGGGCGGATCGGTCATCAGCGCCCCGCTGGTTCGCCATGGCGATGAAATCTACCAGATTAGCAAGTGCGACGGGAACGTCTTCCTGATCGCGCAGTGCCGCCCCGAACTCGACCCGTTTTTCGATCCCGGCTACAAGAAAAGCTGCGATGTGGTTGAAAAATGGAAACTGAAATGAGACGCTTTCTAACAGGCCTGCTCCTCCTCGCTGCCCTGACCCTCGCCGCGCCGAACGCGTGGGCAATCTGTATCAAGGAAGTTGAGACAACGGACAAAGAGAAAATTCAGGAGATCGTCGACAACGCCTATTTCGCAGGATTTGTCGAAGGGGTGTACTATCAGGAATACCCAAACGGAACCTTCAAGGAAGCTGGGGTTAAGCCGTTCATGTTCTATCGCGCCGATCCCGGCCTTGATTTGACTCGGACCATCGTGATCAAGGGAAGCAATGCAAATAATCCTGAATTCTATGATTCCGAAGATTGGTGCGAACGTGCGATCCCGAGAAAAGGAGAATATGCGGAACTTGTTTTGGTCAGGGAAAATGGCGAAACAAAATTATTATACAACTCGTTGTTTGGGCTTGGCGACTATCTGAAAAAGAACCGCGAAAACGTAAAATATGTCAGGCCTGAGGATAAATAAGCATGAAAAGAAACTTATTCATGTTCGTTCTGTTTGGTATTTTTTTCGTAATCAGGCCCGCTTGGTCCTCCTGTCTCATAGTAGACGATGAAAACGCAAAAAAGACAGCCGAAAAAGCCTATTTTATAGGGATGGTACGAGGAGATTACATACACCAGACAGCCGGAGGTTTTCTGAAGGAAGTGGGGATGACCCCCATTCTGGCATACAAGGCTGATCCGTCTCTTAAATTCAACGAACTTATCGTAATCTCCAACGAAACGCCCAAGAAAACCTCGTGTGATGCGCCTGTGCCTTCGCGCGGCCAGCTCATGGAGGTGCTGATCGTTAAAATGGACGGACGGCTCAAAATGCTAAGGCTTGGAAATCTCCAGACCAGAAAGAAGGATGAGTTGCTCGACGAACTCCGCGGTCAGGCGCGTTATGTGGGCGCGAACTAAATTTCTAACCCCCCTGCAACAGTCCGCAAAACTTCGTGATTTCAAATACAAATCCGGGCTAAACTCTCCGCATGAGATTGATCCTGCTCCTCCTCGCTGCCCTGACCCTCGCCGCGCCACCTGCATGGGCATGTTTTTTTGAAATACCGTCAACAAAAGACGCACAAAAATTTATGAAGGAGCACTACGGAGAATATGACTACATTATTAAAGCTCGCGTGAAAGAAGTATACTTGATTAACAACATCCAAGATCCTGTTACGCGAATAGAGGTGCTAGCGACATATAAGGGTGAGATGCCACAAGAGATAAAAGTTTATGACGAGTTTGGGCACACATCTTGCGGGTATAATTTCAAGGAAGACGAGGAAAGAATAGTAATACTAAAGAAAAAAGAGGATAAGTTTTACCTTGTTTTTATCGCCTCCAGCTTAACCGCGTCCGTAGCGGGAGAAAAATTTCTAGAATCATTAGGAGGCATAGTAGAATTCTCAAAATGACGCTGATCTGCCTAAGTCTTTGAATAACCCCCTGCAACAATCCGCAAAACTTCGTGATTTGTCTTCGCAACTCTCCCCGCTATAGTAAAACCGGAAGAACAGTGAAGGAGCCATCATGTGCGGCATCGTCGGCATTATCGGTGAACAAAAGGTCGTCCCCCTTCTGGTGGAGGGCTTAAAACGCCTGGAATATCGCGGTTACGATTCCGCCGGGGTCGCCACGCTCGCCAACGGGCATATCCAGCGCTGCCGCGCCGAAGGAAAGCTCGAACGCCTCGAAAACAAACTAGCCGCGCAAACGCTCGAAGGCACGGTCGGCATCGGCCACACGCGCTGGGCCACCCACGGCGCGGCGAACGAAAACAACGCCCACCCGCACGCCACCGAGCGCGTCGCCGTCGTCCATAACGGCATCATCGAAAATTACGCGGACCTCAAGCGCGAACTGGAGGAAACGCAGGCACGCTTTACCTCCGATACCGACACCGAAGTCATCGTCCACCTCGTCACCCATTATCTCGGGCAGGGCATGAAACCGGCGGAGGCCGCCAACGCCGCCTTCGACCGTCTGCACGGCGCTTATGCCATCGTCATGATCTTCGCAGGCGAACACGACCTCATGGTCGGCGTCCGGCAGGGCACGCCGCTGGCCGTCGGCTACGGCGAGGGCGAAATGTATCTGGCTTCGGATTCCTACGCGCTCGCTCCGCTGACCAAGAAAATCTGTTTTCTGGAGGATGGCGACCGCGTCACGCTCACCCGCACCGGCGCAAAAATTTACACCAGGGGCGGACAAACCGTCGAGCGCCCCATCCGCATCACCGCGCAATCCGGCGCGACGGCGGGCAAGGGCGAATACAGGCATTTCATGCTCAAGGAAATTTATGAGCAACCCGCGGTGATCGCCGACACGCTGAATTCCTACGTCAATCCGGCAACGGGCCATATCGCCATCCCGCAGGATGTTCTGGATGTCCTGACCGCCGCCCCGCGCATCACGCTGATCGCGTGCGGCACCGCCTATTACGCCTGCGCCGTCGCCAAATACTGGTTCGAGCAGGTGGCGCGGATTCCCTGCGAAATCGACGTGGCCAGCGAATTTAGATACCGCGAGGCACCGATGCCCGCCTGCGGCGCGGCGATCTTCGTTTCGCAATCCGGTGAGACTCTCGATACGCTCGAAGCTTTGCGCTACTGCAAGCGCCAGAAACAAACCATCATCTCCATCGTCAATACGATCGAAAGCACGATCGAACGCGAATCCAACCACGTGCTGCACACGCTGGCCGGGCCGGAAATCGGCGTCGCCTCGACCAAGGCGTTCACAACCCAGCTTTCGACGCTCGCCTGCATGGCGCTCGCCGCCGCCCTGAAAACCGGCGCGATCAATGAACAGCAAGGCGCGGAATTTGCAAACGCTTTGCGCCAGGTCCCCACGCTCGCCGCGCAGATCCTCACGCACGACGAACAGATCAGGAATATCGCCAGGGATGTGGCCGAAGCGCGCGACGTGCTCTATCTCGGACGCGGCAGCCTGTATCCCATCGCGCTCGAAGGCGCGTTAAAGCTCAAGGAAATTTCCTATATTCATGCGGAAGGCTACGCCGCCGGGGAAATGAAACACGGCCCCATCGCGCTGATCGACGAGTCCGTGCCCGTGGTCGTGGTCGCGCCGGGCAACGATCCGCTCTTCGAAAAGAACGCCAGCAACATTCAGGAAACCGTCGCAAGAGGCGGCAAGGTGTTCCTGATCTCCGACGAGGCGGGCGCAAAAACCCTCGAAAAACTCGCCACGTGGAGCGTCGCCACCGGAGCCGTTCATACTTTCGT
>JAGRIJ010000005.1 GCA_020443295.1 Alphaproteobacteria bacterium
CATGGTACACCCAATATATATTGTCGTTGTTTTTTTCATATCTTACTGATTTTCAGGATGGCTGTCAAAATTCTTGTGAAAGCTTTAAGCGCCGGATTTACTGGGACTTTTGTGTGTTTGTGGGGAGTTGGAATAGGAATTGTTGGTTTTTACCGGGTGAGTTTGCTTGTATATCTGTAATATGGCGAATTTTTTGAGTGAATACATTGGATCAGGGCAGGGGTTTTTTCCGTCGGATTTTGGGGACGGATACCGGTGCAGCGCAACTTTGCGGGATGGCACGCACCTTCCTTGCGTGGTCTTAAGAAAGCCTCAAAAAATGGTTGATCTTCTGGTGCGGAGACTGGAGGAAGAAAGAGGGGGGCAGGGCGTATATAGCAAGGTATCGAAAGATCCCTATCGTGATTTTGTTGGCTCAATATTCACAAGTCAAAATCTTATCAGAGATTTTGAGATAAAAAGTGTTTGTCCCAGTCCTTATGCTATTCCTTTGGATTTACTAAAACAGATCAAAGGGGAAAGTATTATGGGATGGACGGGTTTTGTGTTCGAGATGGGGGACGGCAAACTTTTTTCCTATGGCACATCTTTTAATTTTGAGTTTTTTGATTTACCGGAAGGGTATGAGTTTTCCGATGTTAAACAGGTTCATAATCATTCATATCTCAGTGATAGCGGAGATATGCTCCCTTTACGCGGTCATGCTGTGAAATTTCTGGAGACGTCAGGCGGTCTTGTTATTTACCGAGAACGTAGTTTTTTTGAGTGTTTTGTTAATGATCGTAATTAGATTGTTTCTATTTTAAAAAATGAGGACCCTATGACTGCCATCGGTACGCCGTTTACATCCACCGCCAAGAAAGTTTTGCTCTGTGGTTCGGGGGAACTGGGCAAGGAAGTTGTGATTGAGTTGCAGCGGCTGGGCGTT
This sequence comes from Alphaproteobacteria bacterium, assembly GCA_020443295.1. Taxonomy (GTDB): domain Bacteria; phylum Pseudomonadota; class Alphaproteobacteria; order Micavibrionales; family Micavibrionaceae; genus JAGNKE01. Next base: position 929 of record JAGRIJ010000005.1, read on the forward strand.
GAGGTTATTGCGCTGGACTCTTACCCCAATGCGCCGGCGATGCAGGTGGCCGACCGGGCGCATGTGCTTTCGATGCTGGACGGCGCGGCGTTGCGCACAATCATCGAGCAGGAGAAGCCGGACTTCATCGTGCCGGAGGTGGAGGCGATTGCCACCGACACGCTGGTGGAGTTGGAGCAGGAAGGGTTTACCGTTGTGCCCACCGCGCGGGCGGCGAAGCTGACCATGAACCGGGAGGGTATCCGCAGGGTGGCGGCGGAAGAGTTGGGGCTAGAGACTTCGCCTTACCGTTTTTGCGATACGCGCGAGGAATTTGCTGCAGCAATAATTGCTATCGGATTGCCGTGCGTGGTCAAGCCGATCATGAGTTCGTCAGGCAAGGGCCAGAGCACGGTCCGATCCGAGGCGGATATTGAGAAGGCTTGGACCTACGCGCAGGAGGGCGGACGTTCGGGCGCGGGGCGCGTGATCGTCGAGGGGTTCATTCCTTTCGATTACGAAATCACGATGCTGACTGTGCGGCATAAGGACGGGACGAGCTTCTGCCTCCCCATCGGGCACCGGCAGGAGGACGGAGATTATCAGGAATCGTGGCAGCCGCAGGCGATGAGCGCGAAGGCGCTGGATGCTGCGCAGCATATTGCGAAAAAGGTGACGGATGCGCTGGGCGGGCGGGGGATTTTCGGGGTCGAATTGTTCGTGCGCGGGGATACCGTGATTTTCAGCGAGGTTTCGCCAAGGCCGCACGATACGGGGATGGTGACGATGATCTCGCAGGATCTCTCGGAGTTCGCGCTGCACGCGCGGGCGTTCCTCGGACTGCCGATTCCAAAGATTACGTTTAGGGGGCCGTCGGCATCGGCGGTCATACTTGTTTCGGGGATGTCGAAGCAGGTTTCGTTCGGGAATCTCGCGGCGGCGCTGGAGAAGCCGGATACGGATCTGCGCCTGTTCGGCAAGCCGGAGGTCAAGGGCAAGCGGCGGATGGGGGTCGCGCTGGCCCGCGCGGAGAGCGTGGAGGAGGCGAAGGCGCTGGCGCTGGAGGTTGCTGGGAAAGTGAAGGTGGAGTTGTGATATGATTCAGTCTGAGATTAAAAAATATTATCTTTTTGTATTTTTAGTTTTTGTCAGCATGATATCAGTAGATGTTGCTTTTGCGTGCGGCTCTGTTGCACAGAATTTTGGAGCCTATGAACAGAATAAAAATAAAACGAAGGTTGAGGCTTTCCTCAAATCCCAAGCTTGTGGGTCAGATGATAGTTATTCACCGCTTCATGCAGAGCCAGTTATTGCACGTGTTCTTGCTAACGCGATTGAGATTGGAGTTCCTGGGGAAAATATTGAGGGAGTCTTCAAAAAGTATAATTGTCTCTATACCGCTCGACATCAGGAAATATATAGAAAAATTAGTGATTTTTTGGGCGAAGGAAAATTTGCAAAGTACTGCAATTTAGAAAAATTTAAGAAAATGTATGTCGTCAGTTCTGACGGTGGCGCTAATCTGAGAAGCAAGCCAAGCAAAACGGCGAAGAAACTGGGAACAGTTGCTGAGAGTGTTCTTGTTACTAATGGTAAGGTTTATGGGGATTGGATTCTTGTTGATACCTATTCTGGCACAGGATATATGCACTCATCGACTTTAAAGCCTTATATCACTGATGATTAGTTAAACTTTGTACGAATAAAACTTCGTATCCACCTTCATAATTGGATAGCTCTCCGGCAATTCCTCCTTCGCGATTTCGTGGAAGCCGTTGCGTTCGTAAAACTTATGGGCGGCGAGGAAATGCGGTGTGGTGCCGAGGTATATTTCCTTCACCCCGCACTCCTTTGCCCACCCTAACGCCGTTTGCAGCAAAGACGCAGCAATGCCCTTTTCTTTGCCGCGCCAATCGTTTGCGACGAACATCTTGCGGAGGGCGGCCTGATCGTTGCCGATATCCTTCAGCGCGATGGTGCCGATCACTTCGTTTCCGTTCATCGCTACCCAGAAATTGCCGTTGCCGGTTTTATAGAAGGTGTTGATGTCGGCGAGGTCGGGCTGGTCTTCAGCCGTTATGCTCATGCCGAATTCCTCGCGCTGGATTTTTAAAATCAGGTCCAGAACGGGTTGGCGGAAGGCGTCTTCGTATTCGGCGATCATGCCGTGGAGCATGCACCGTTCGCTTTACGTCGGCAAGTTTGATTACATCTGGCGGACTTTTTCGAGGAAGCCGTCCACCCGGGTTTGCAGTTCCTCAGACCTTTGCGAGAGATCCTGCGCCACGCCGAGCATGGTTACGGCCGATTCGCCGGTTTCCGAAGCGGCAACCTGAACGCCAGAGATGTTTGAGGCGACTTCCTGCGTTGCGGCGGATTGTTCTTCCACAGCGCCGGAGATGGTTGTGCTGATTTCGCTGATTTTATCAATAATCTGGCCGATCTTGCGGATTGCTGCAGCGGTGGAGTTGCTGACTTCCTGAATGTTGCGCATCTGAGAGTCAATCTCCTCAGTCGCTTTACTGGTTTCGGTCGCGAGAGATTTAACCTCTGATGCGACAACTGCGAAACCCTTGCCGGCTTCGCCAGCGCGGGCGGCCTCGATCGTGGCGTTCAGGGCCAGAAGATTCGTTTGCCCGGCGATGTCGGAAATCATCGTCGTGACCTCGCCGACCCTTGTTGCTACGCCGATCAGGTTTGTGACCAGTTCTTCGGCTTTTTTGGCTTCGGAGACGGCTTCAGAAACAATTTTCGTAGAGTTGTTCACCTGCCCGGCTATTTCAGTTACCGAAGCGGATAATTCTTCGGTTGCGGTTGCAACAGAGTTTGCTTGTGCGCTGGTTTCCTCCGCTGCAGCGGCCATGGTTTGTGCGCCGGCCTGCATCTCGGTGGAGGAGGAGGCGACGACTTGGACCAGGGATTTTACATTTGTTTCAAAATCGCTTGCGAGTTCGCGGTTTTCCATTTTTCGCGGGGTCAAATCTGTTGCGAACTTGGTGACCTTGTAAGGTCTTCCATTGAGATCGAGGATCGGGTTATAGGAGGCCTCGATCCACACTTCCTTTCCGCCTTTGCCGTAGCGCAGATATTGCGCGGCCTGGAACTCTCCACGGTTCAGAGCTGCCCAGAAATCCTTGTATTCCTTGCTGGCCGCGAATTGCGGATCGGCGAACATGCTGTGATGTTTTCCCTGTACTTCCGCCAGCGTATAGCCCATCACGGACAGGAAATTTTCATTGGCCGAGATAATGGTCCCGTCCATTTTAAAGTGGATGACCGCCTGAGACCGATTGATCGCTTCCACCAAGCCATGAAGCTCCGCAAATTCCTTTTTTTTGGTTGTTACGTCTATTGCATATTTGATGACCTTGTAAGGCCGGCCCTTTTTATCAAATAGAGGATTGTAAGAGGCCTCGATCCAGATTTCCTTGCCGCCCTTGCCGAAGCGTTTGTATTCCGCAGATTTGTATTCCCCGCGGGCAAGGCTGGCCCAGAAATTTTTATACTCTGCCGAGTCTTTGTATGCAGGGTCGACAAACATGCTGTGGTGGCGCCCCCTGATTTCGTCGAGGCGATAGCCCATCGCGTTCAGGAAGTTTTCGTTGGCTGTGATGATGGTTCCGTCGAGCGTAAACTCGATTGTGGCCTGCGATTTATCTAGTGCCGTCAGCTTTGCCGCCATTTCGTTGGCGCCGCCATGGACTCTCGGGGGCACAAATTTATGTATGTTTGCGCTTTGCACGGCCATGGGGAGTCCCTTTTTGTTCGAGAGGCGTTTTTTGGCGAGTTTTTACTTTTGCAGGATGGAAAAATTAAATTTATTACTTCAAAAAAGTTAGAATTTTTTCGCAGGTCGTTCAATAAAGAATCATGATTTTCTGTCTTTTGTATACAAGCTTTGTTGGTATCTTTTTGTTTAATCTGTGTTTTTTCTCTTTTTGCGTGCCTTGACTATTAAAAATGCAGACTATGATTGTGCATTGTTGTTTTTATACTTGACATGCAACTAAATGGTTGCATATTATTGAACGTGGAAACCGAAGACGACAAAGTGTTCAAGGCCCTGGCCGATGCCAGCCGCCGTAAACTGTTGGACCGACTGCGCACGGCGGGCGGACTGAGCCTGAACGAGTTGTGCGAAGGGCATGACATGAGCCGTCAGGCGGTTTCCAAGCATCTTGCGTTACTGGAAGCGGCGAATCTCGTCGTGACCCGGATGCAGGGGCGTGAAAAGCTGCATTTCCTGAACCCGGTTCCGATCAGCGAGATTTATATCCGCTGGATCGGGCAGTTCGAGAAAGGGCGGCTGGACGCTTTACACACATTGAAACAGGCACTCGAGGAGAAAAACGATGACTAAGCCCGATTTCATATACACGACCTATATCAAGACTACTGCCGAAAAACTCTGGCAGGCGCTCACCACGCCGGAATTCACCCGCCAGTATTGGGGGCATGACAATGTTTCCCAGTGGACGAAGGGGAGCGAATGGAAGCATGTTGACCCGGAAAATGAGCAGGTTAAAATTGTCGGCATGGTTCTGGAGAGCGATCCGCCGAACAGGCTGGTGCTTTCGTGGGCCAGTCCGAACGATCCCAGCGATGATTCCCAGGTGAGTTTCGAGATTGTCCAGGTCGAGGATATGGTGCGTCTTGATGTCGTGCATGGCAAGTTCAAGGCCGGATCGCCGATGCGTGAAAATGTTTCCGCCGGATGGCCGCGCGTTCTTTCGAGCCTTAAATCCTTCCTCGAGTCAGGTCAGGGCATCAATGTCTGGGCGGGGTATGAGAAGGATTGCGGCAGCGTCCGGAAGGCCAGCTAATTAAGGTGTTTTGCGATTTTAAAGAAGCCGTGCCGGGTTTCCGGTGCGGCTTTTTTTTACGCCTGTGTTTGCTTTTTACCCTCAATCCGATACAAATAAAGGGGTTAACAGGAGGTTTGCCGCATGTCCGCCGTTAAACAAGCCGCACGGTACGGTCTTTATCTTTTGGGGTTTATCGTCTTTCTTTTCGTGGTCGTTGCGATCAACGCCTATATGCAGGCCGAGCACATTACCAAGGGGTATATCGAGGAGACGGCCACCAAGACTCTCGGCGTGGCTGTGACGATCGGCGATATGAAAATCGACGTCGAAAAGAAGCAGGTCAAGCTCAAGGATATCACAATCGCCAATCCCGCCGGGTATAAGGGGCCGCATGCCGCAACGGCGCAGAGCGTCGTGGCCACGGTCGATTCTTTTGAAGATGAACGGATTACGTTCAATATGCTGCAGGTTCAGGGGCTTAAGGTTTTTCTTGAGATCAATACCAGCACGACCAATCTCAACGATCTGCGCATGCAGGCCGAGCAGAATGTCCGTAACTGGAAAAAAGAACCCGAGCACGGCAATGTGAAGGTGATGATCCGCAATATCGTCTATGAAACGCCGCAGGTTTTGCCGACGGTGACGATCGTGCCGACGAAGATCGGCGGGCTGACGGCGGCGGACTGGCATCTGCGGGCGATCGGTACGGCGGAGAACGGTATCAGCGTTCCCAAGGCCGTGTCGGACGTGACGGCCGCGACGGCACTGCAGGTTCACCTGATCGCCAACCAGGCTGAATTGCTCAAAGGCATGTCGCTTGAAACCATGAATTCAATCGGTGTGAGCACTTATGACGTCTTTACCAAGAATGTGAACAAGAAGATCAACAAGGACTGGAATGCCGCAGGTGAATTGCTCGACGGGTTTGTCAAAGATACGGCCAAGTACCTGGACGACACTATGAGTGAACAGCCGGAAAACGAACAAGCGCCACCGCCGCAGACGCCCCAGTGAAAACAAGGATCAGGAAGCTGACGCGGCCAGCCTGTCGGCCTGATCGCGCCGGGTGAAGGTGTTCCAGCTCCAGAGATGGAAAGTCAGCCCTGCCGCAAGGTTGACGGTTGCGATGCCGAGAAATACTCCCCTGACCCCCAGCACTTTGCTTCCCAGCCAGACGCAGGGAAGGGTCAGGACCACCATTTTCAGGACGATCATCATGAAGGTCCGTTGCGGTTTTCCGATGGCATTGAAAGCCGATCCCCAGCCGTTGATCAGGTTGCTGAATGTATAGGTTACCGGAACGCTCCAGAAAAAGATAACCGCATAACCGATTACGGCCGGGTCGTCCGAGAACAGTCCGGCAACGGGCGCCGCAAACGTCATCAGGATGACGGCGATGAAGAGCGACCAGACGATATTGAAGGAGATGGTCAGACGCAAGGTTTCCACGGTGCGTTCGGTTCGTCCTGCGCCCCAGTTCTGGCCGATGATCGGCGCCATTCCGACCGAGAGGGCCATCAGGATGACGAAGGCAAAGGCCTCGATGCGGGAGGCGACGCCGAAGGCGGCAACCGCCTCTTCTCCATATTTCGAGAGCAGGCCGACTATCGCGAAATTCACCGCCGGAGTGATGGCGTTTGTAAGGCCGACCGGGAGGGCGATCGTCAGGAGACGTTTCATGGAATCCTTAAAACGATCCAGATGCAGGTCATTGAGGGACAGCAGGAGATTTTTACGCCTGCTCATGACATAGAGGCCTGCGATCATTGCGCCGGAATTTCCGAAAATCGTTGCAAGGGCCGCGCCTTTTATTCCCATCGCGGGGAATCCGAACCAGCCGAAGATCATGATCGGGTCAAGAATAATGTTGCTGAACGCCGCAATGCTCATAATGACTGCCGGGGTGAAAGTGTCTCCCGTGGCGCGGATGGCGGAGTTGCCGACCAAGGGGATGGTCAGGCAGAGGTTGCCCGCGAACCAGATCATCATGTATTGGCGGATCAGGGCGATGGTTTCCGGAGAGGCGCCCTGAAGCCTGAAAATCATGTCATGAAAGAGCATCCCCAGCCCGGTGATGATAGCGGCTACGATCAGGGAGAGAATCAGGCCGTGGGTGGCAATACGCCGGACATCTTCGCGCCGGCCTTCGCCGATCAGCCGGGATGCGACCGAGGACATGGCAATGCCGAATCCCATGGTAAAGCTGAAGATGAGGTAGGTCAGGGGGAAGGTGAAGCTGATGGCCGCCAGTTCAGCCGTTCCGAGCTGGGAGATAAAGTAGGTGTCGACCAGCTGAAAGCTGATGATGGCTGCGATGCCCCAGATCATGGGCAGGGTCAGACGGATCAGATGCTTAAGAACCGGGCCTTCAGTCAGGTTTCCCTTGAGGCTATGAGGGAGCGGTTTGTTTTTCATTTGATTTGTTTTTTAGAGCAAAGCGCAGAAATTCTCCAGAGGCTTGTTGTTTTTATTTGTCAGGCCCCCTAAGCTCTGAGAAGACAAGGACTTATGGATGATCCGGCAATGGGCGGATTGCTTTTTGACAAGAATTTTGCCCTTTCCATCGGGCCGCAACGGGCCGGATCCGGCTGGATTGACCGTTATTTGCGCAGCCGCGGGGATGTATGCCTTCCCTCCCATGTAAAAGAAATTTTTTATTTTGACCGGCATTTTGAGCGGGGCCCTGATTTTTATTATAGTCATTTCAACTATTTACCTTCGCACAGGCTGGGAATTGAGATTACAACCACTGCCTTTGATCACAGGGAGGCTCCCCAACGGGTTTTCAGCCTGTTCGGGGGCGGTCTGAAGCTGATTTGTCCCTTACGGCATCCCGTTGAGCGTTCTTATTCCCTTTATCAGCATTTCCTGCGGTACGGAATTGTTACAGGCGGGCTGGCCGAGGCAGTGGAACAGGCTCCGCAAATCCTTTACGGGAGCCGCTATGCCCAGCATCTTGAGGTCTGGTACCGTTTTTTTCCGCCTGCCCAGATCACGCTTTTGTATCAGGAGGCGCTTGAAGAAGATCCCGAAGCTTATGTCGCTCAGCTTTGCGAATCCCTTGGGCTGCCTTATATTGCACCTCCGGAGGGGGGTGCAGGCGGGTATAACGTCACCGGGGTTTCGCGGTTTCACGGGCTGGCCCGCACTGCGGAGAAGGCGGCAAGCTGGCTGACGCGGAACGGGCTGGATTTTCCGGTTCAGATGGCCCGGAAGGCGGGGTTGCGGCAGATGATCTTCGGTCCCGAGGCGTTTGATGCCAAGAGGCAAAGCCTGTCCCGCGAGGATCATGAGTGGCTTTCCGTTCGGCTGGTACCGGAGATTGAGAAGCTGGAGGCTTTGCTCGGGCAGCCGATAACGGTCTGGCGAACAGCCTGATTTTTTAAAATTTTAACTTTTTTGCTATCCGAAAGTTAAAAAAGCCCGGTCTTTTAACAAAATAATAACCAATTTCTCGGAAAATTGTTATGTAAACAAAGATTTTGTTTACAGGCAGAATACAGGCGCTTTTTGCAGGATTTTGCTTATAAAACAAATGCTTCTTGAGTTGTGTGGGATCTATGGCTTTTTTCGTTTTTAACGGCTCTCTCAGCCCGCTTTCCGTAACGCTTGTCAATCCTTACAGCGGAGATATCGTCGTCGTTGACGATGTTTACGACCAGACGCTTTCCGGCTATTTCGGCACGAGCGAGACCGATACGCTGGTTTTCACGGTTAACAATACGGCCTTATTCATCGAAGATTCTGCCGGAAACCAGCAGTTTGCGGATATCGAGATCGTAGCCGCCTCTAACGGGAACGATATTATTTTCCTGGCCAGCAATACTTACACGCTGGGCAATACCCAAATTTTCGGGGCAAACGGAGACGAGATTATCTGGGCGAATGCCGGAAACGACATCATTATGGGTAACGCCGGTAACGATATCATTGATGGCGGGCCGGGGAACGACAACATTAACGGCGGAACCGGGAATGACATTATCTTCGGCGGAGCCGGGGATGATGTGATTGACGGCGGCGATGACAACGATACGCTTAGCGGCGGAACGGGTTTCGATACCTATCTGGCGAGCGCCGGCACCGATACGATTACCGAAGATGACACTACAGAAATCAATGTGGTTCGCATTCCTACGGGAGTCACTTTTGCGGATCTGACTTTTGATATCAGCGGCAATGACCTGACCGTTACGATGGGGACGTTTGGAACTTTTACCATTATCGGGCAGTTCGTTTCGGATAACAGCGGTATTGATACCCTGATTTTCAGCGATAATTCCACTTTTGACCTGCGGACCATCGTCATCGAGCCGCCTCCGGGCGGTGCGACAGAGGGCGATGATGTGCTTGACGGCACTGCCGATGATGATGTTATCGATGCGCTGGGCGGGAATGATATTGTGCACGGCTATCAGGGCGCGGATCATCTGATCGGAGGCACCGGAGACGATCTTCTTTTCGGCGGGTCCGGCGACGATCTTCTTGAGGGTGGCGGCGATCATGACGTCCTTCACGGCGGAAGCGGCGCGGATATGCTTTATGGCGGGGATGGGGACGATGAGCTTCACGGCGGGAAAGACGATGACATTCTGTATGGCGATGCCGGAAACGATGTTCTGCATGGCGGAGCGGGGAATGACGAGCTTCACGGCGGTGCCGGCGACGACGTTCTTTACGGCGGGCAAGGCGATGATGTCCTGAACGGAGATGCCGGGAACGATATTCTCTGGGGCCGTCACGGCAACGATACGCTGAATGGCGGGGATGGTGATGATCAGCTTCACGGCGGGAAAGAGAATGACATTATGAACGGCGGTGCCGGTCATGATGTTCTGTATGCTTCCAAAGGCGCGGATCTGATGGATGGCGGGGATGGGGACGATGTTCTCTATTATTCAGCCGACGCGAAGTGGGGCGGCGGGTTCGGTGCGCAAAACGTCGGATCGGTGGGCGTTCACGGCACCAATGAATTCATCAGCATTAACGGCATGAACCGCTCTTTCGACCAGTTTAACGGCGGGGATGGGGTGGACAGGCTGGTTCTGACGAACGGGAATGACGCCATCTTTCTTGACGACCGCTATAGCGCCCGGCCTGACGGGACAAGCGGCGCGCGGATTTCCGGGATCGAAATCATCGATGGCGGCAAGGGGAACGACATCATCGATTTGACCAGCAATCTGTACGATTACGGTGATGTGATGCTGATCGGCGGCAAAGGGAACGATGTTCTCTGGGCTTCATCCGGCAATGATATCCTTGTCATCGGCAGCGGAGCGGACAAGGCTTTCGGCGGCGCAGGGGTCGATACGTTTGCGTTCGACACGTTCGATAAAAAGGTCGATCACATACAGGATTTTCATACGGGCGTTGGCGGGGATATCCTGAATATCACCGATATTCTTGAAGGTTATGATCCGCTGAGCGATTGCCTGTCCGATTTCGTGAAACTCGTCGATAAATGCGGCTCGACCGATCTGCAGATCAACGCGGATGGCGATTGCCATGGAAAGTTTACGACGATTGCGACGTTCGACGGCGGATTGCACACGACGCTTGAAGATATGGTCAATAACGGCAATCTTGTTGCAGATCACAGCGCGCTGGTTTAATCTCCCGCCAGTCTCTCATCCCATTTTTCCTGGCTCGTGAGGTTTTTTTGGACGCCGCGCTTGAGACGCTTTTCCTGAAGCTGAGAAATTTCCCGGATTCATTCTGGCAGGACAAGACGCTTGCTTTTCTCGGAGCGCGATATCATCCGTCTTTTAATCTTTTTGATCGTTCGCGCTTATTTTTGCAGCAGCATTTCAAACCGTATGCCGAGCTTCTTCAGGACGGAGGGTATTGCGTTCATTCCCTGCTTTCTGAGCCCGCGGAAATGTTTGATGCGGTTTTTATCCTGTTACCGAAAAATATTTCCGAAGCCCGTTTTGTGGTTGCGCAGGGGCTGAGTTTCCTGCGACCGGGAGGGATGGTTTTTTGTGCCGCGGGGAACGATGCCGGAGGGGGCAGGATTTTTAAAATGCTGCAGCAATTCGGGGTGTCGGATTTGCAACAAACATCCAAAAACAAGGCCAAGGCCGTTTCCGGGGTTTTGAGGGACTTTGATCGCGCGGCAGTTACGCAAACTCTGAAGGACGGGCAGATGCAGCCGGTTCTTGGGGGGCGGTTTGTCTCCTTGCCCGGATTGTTTTCATGGGACCGGGTCGACCGGGGTTCGGACCTTCTGGTTTCTTATCTGCCTTCCGTGCTGACTGGCCGATGCGCAGATTTCGGTTGCGGTTATGGGTTTCTTGCGCAGCATGCGCTGGGTCGGTGTTCCGGCGTTACTGAGATGGTGTGCATTGATGCTGATTTCCGCGCCTTGCAGGCCTGCCGCAAGAATCTGGACAATTTTTCCGGGGTGCAGAAGCGGTTTTTATGGGAGGATTTGTCGACTGGCGTGAGTCCTGTTTCCGATCAGGATGTCGTGATCATGAACCCTCCTTTCCACGAAGGAAAGAAGATGGATGCCGATGTCGGGCGGGGGTTTATTCTTTCAGCCGCAGATGCTTTGCGTGCAGGGGGAATGCTTTATATGGTTGCCAACCGGCAGCTGCCCTATGAGAATTTGCTGCAGGAAAAGTTTTCAGAGTATTCAAAGCTTTACGAGGGGGAAGGCTACAAGATCTATGCGGCAAGACGTTGAGGGGAGCATTTCCCAGCGTCTTTAATCTTTCTTGGTTTTGATTTTTTCGCCCACTTTTTCCTCAAGGCTTTTTTCAACTTTTTCCTCGAGTTTTTTCTCCAGTTTTGCGGTCAGTTCAGCGAGTTTTTGTTCGGTGGTCACCGTTCCGGCCTTGTCCTGTTGCGCTTTCAGGGACAGGTTCAGGAGTTCCTTATCTTTTGCAAATTCTTTTTCGACCTGTCTCTGGTAGGATTCGTCCATCTCGACGTCTCTGAGTTTTGCGGCCGGATCGTATGGCCCGGTATCCTTGTCGGCCTCGTCAGCGTCGATTTTCCCTTCGAGAATGTCCACACGCTTATAAATTTCCTCAAGCTTTTTCTCATCGTGTAGAGCGTTTTTGTTCAGCTTGGTTTCGCGTCCGACCATGTGATAGACGGATTCAACCGAAAGCTCTGTCCCTACGCCATGTTCGCGGACATGATAGGCCATGGCGGAATCCATCGTGATGATGGATTTGTCCGGCTGGTTGCGTTTTCTCATATGTTCGTCTGTCAATTTGACGATGAGCATTAACATATAATTCGAAATCTTGACCTTGTGGTGCTTTTCATGAGACGGGCGCAGCCCCTTCATAATTTGGTAGGTTTCGTCTACTGTTGGAATTTTAAGAAAAACTTTCTGGAAACGACGGTCGAGAGCGGGGTCAAGCTCGACATACATACGGTATTCGTCGAGGGTCGTCGCGCCGAGGACCAGCAAATCCCCCGCTGTCAGGTAGGGTTTCATCGTATCCGACATACCCGCGTAAGAACTTCCCACGCAGTTCGGCATCATTTGGTGAATCTCATCGATAAACAGGATATAGCGCGGGCGGTTGGGGTCGTGATAGCGTTCGGCGATCCCCTTGCAGAAGGGCATCAGACGCGCCTGAAATTCGGCGCGGCTGGCCGTTCCCGAAGCCATACGCGCCAAATCGACTTCAAGAACGCGGGCATTTTTGAGATAATCCGGAACGGTTTCCGCTACGACACGCTGCGCCAGACCTACGACAGCGGCGGTTTTACCGACTCCGGCAGGGGCCAGAAATGCGCAGTTTTTGCGACCGCGCTGCAGGAGGATCAGGATGCAGTCATCAATTTCTCCGTCCCGGCCCGTAATCGGCGGGTAACGGCCCGCACGTTCCAATGCCGTGAAGTCATTGCAGTAATTGCGGATCAGGTTTTCCAGATCCTCTTCGGAGACGATATAATCCCATTTTTCCGTCATGAATTCCTGCTTCTTAAGCGTTTTGCGAACCTTAAGGCCCGTGTCCGTACCTTATCCCAGAGATGATTAAGGATACTTTAACAAAACGGTTCTTAAAGGAAAACCGCCTTTTATAACGTCTTGAAATATTTTGAGGAGTAGCCCTGGGCGTAAAGGGCGGCGGTGAGGTCGCCGTAGATAATCGCGTTGTGGACCTCTTCGAGAACCGTCTTTTTCGGGTGGTATCCAATACCCAATCCCGCCTTTTTGAGCATCGGGACATCGTTGGCGCCGTCTCCTATGGTCAGGCAATCTTCGGGCTTCAGGTTTTTTTCCTGCATGTGCCGTTCAAGAAAATCGACCTTGGCGAATTTATCGAGGATCGGTTCGCGGACCTGACCGGTCAGTTTTTCGTTATCTATTTCCAGAATGTTTCCATGATGGACTTCGAAACCGCTGCGTGCCGCTATGGCCTCGGTGAAAAAGGTGAATCCGCCGGAGACGAGGACGCAGGTTGCACCCTGAGCTTTCATGGTTGGCGCAAATGATTCTGCCCCCGGATTCAGCGTTGTTTTTTCAAGCGTTTCCTTCAGCGCCTTGACCGGCAAGTCTTTGAGAAGGCCGACGCGTTCCCGCAAGGCGGCCTTGAAGTCCAGCTTGCCTTCCATAGCCTGTGCCGTGATGGCGGCGATTTTGTCCTTTATCCCTGCGTAATCGGCCAGTTCATCCAGGGTTTCCGTGCTGGCGATGGTCGAGTCCATATCCGCCAGAAGCAGTTTTTTCTGGCGGTTGTTTGCTGCGGTGATGAAAAAGTCGATCTTGTCCTTTGCAAAAAAGTCGCGGAGATGGGCAATCAGGGCGCTTTGCGGGCCGCCATAAATGCTGATTTCCCCGGCTTTTCCCTTATCCAGCCAGAGGCGCTTTCCGTCCTGTTCCACGTTATAGTGAGCGAGGATTTTTGCCGCTTCCCTGAAGTGGCTATCGGATACTTGCGGGTTGCCTTGGGAGGCTACGAGGGTCAAAACATGCGTCATTTTCGGCTCATCTAGGACGTGCGAACTTGCGTTTATTATTAAAAAGACTTGCCACGGCGTCAGAAATTCCTTAACGCTTGTGCGGACGATTGTCCACATTCATTCGCATTTTTTGTTGTCTGTCCGTATTTTTTGTAAGGGTTTATATTGCCCGGAAGGTGAGAACATGGAAAAACCGCAACGCAAACCGAATAACCCCTGTTTTTCGTCCGGTCCGTGCGCCAAGCGCCCCGGCTGGAGTCTTGATGCACTTAAAAGTGCGATGCTCGGGCGTTCGCACCGCGCGGGACCTCTGAAAGCACAGCTTAAAGAGGTTATCGATCTGCATAAAGAGATTCTGGGTATTCCTGCCGGTTACCGGGTCGGGATCGTTCCGGCTTCCGATACGGGTGCGTTTGAAATGGCGCTCTGGTCGATGCTGGGTGTGCGCGGTGTTGACGTGTTTGCATGGGAGTCGTTTTCGAATGACTGGCTTAAAGATGTGACCGGGCAACTGAAGATTTCCGATACGCGCACGTTCGAAGCTCCGTACGGGAAAATTCCCGATCTGGCGCAAGCCGATCCGAAGCGGGATACGGTTTTTGTCTGGAACGGCACAACGTCCGGCGTTCGTGTTGCCAACGGAGAGTGGATCAATGCCGACCGCGAGGGGTTGACGTTCTGCGATGCGACGTCTGCCGTTTTCGCTTACGATCTGCCCTGGGACAAGCTTGATGTCGTGACGTGGAGTTGGCAGAAAGTTCTGGGCGGAGAGGCCGCGCATGGAATGTTGGTGCTTTCGCCCCGCGCCGTTGAGCGGTTGGAGAGCTATAAGCCCGACCGCGCCCTGCCGAAAATTTTCCGCATGACTGCCAAGGGCAAACTGAACGAGGCTTTGTTCGAAGGCTCGACCATCAATACGCCGTCTATGCTCGCGGTCGAGGATTGTCTTGACGCGCTGCGCTGGGTCAAGAGCATTGGCGGGTTGCAGGGAACGATCAAGCGCACGGCTGATAATTTTGCTGTTTTTGAGAATTGGGTTAGTAAAACGGACTGGATCGAATTCTTGTCCGAAACATCTGAGAATTGCTCGAAAACCTCTGTTTGTCTGAAGATTACGGATGGATGGTTTTCAGGGCTGGCCGATGCGGACAAGGAGCCGTTTATCAAGGGTATGGTCAAGCTTCTCGTTAAGGAAGGGGCCGCTTATGATATTGCCGGCTACCGCGATGCGCCTGCCGGTCTTCGGATCTGGTGCGGTGCAACGGTCGAAAAAGCCGATGTCGAGACCTTGATTCCCTGGATCGAGTGGGCGTTCGCCAAGGCCAAGGCTGATGCGCAGGCCCAGAAAGCCGCCTGAGCCATGTTGTCCTCGCTTGAAAAGAAATACGAGATCGAGCGAGCGACCATGATGACCATCCTGGTGGCCACACTGGGGTATTTTGTCGATATCTTCGATTTGCTGCTCTTTAACATCGTCCGGGTGCAGAGCCTGAAGGACCTGCATGTTCCGGAAGGAGATTTGCTGAGCAGCGGGATTTTCCTGCTGAACTGCCAGATGGCCGGGCTTTTGGTCGGCGGGATTATCTGGGGGATGTGGGGCGATAAAATGGGCCGCGTATCGGTTCTGTTCGGCTCTATTTTGCTGTATTCGATTGCGAATATCCTTAACGGGTTTGTGCAGAGTGTCGAGCTTTATGCCGTTTTCCGGTTTATTGCCGGGGTCGGGCTGGCCGGCGAACTCGGCGCAGGGGTGACACTGGCTTCCGAGCTTTTGCCACGTGCGTTGCGCGGGCTGGGGACCACGTTCATTGCCTCCGTCGGTGTCGCAGGGGCGGTTTTTGCCGCGGTGATCGCGGAGATTACCGACTGGCGCGTGGCTTACATCATCGGCGGGCTGCTTGGGCTTGGGCTTCTTGTGCTGCGTCTCCAGGTCAAGGAGTCGGCCATGTTCGAGATGATGAGCAAGGAAGGGCAGGTCAGCAAGAAGGTCATGAAGGCGGGGAACCCGCTTATGTTGCTCCGGCCGTCTTCCCTTAAAAAATATGTTGCCGTGATTGTCGTGGGTATGCCGATCTGGGCGGTCGTGGCGCTGTTTATCACGTTTACTCCCGAGTTTGCGAAGGATTTCGGGATGAGCGGGGATTTGCCGAAAGCCGGGAATGCCGTTCTGTTTTGTTATGTCGGGCTTGTGATCGGCGACATGTTCAGCGGGTTGCTCAGCCAGTTGCTGCGCAGCCGGAAAAAGGCGGTATCGGTGTTTCTGGTCTTTACCGGCGTGTTTTCGTGCATATATATCTGGGGGCCGCATCATTCGCTTGAGGCTTATTACGGGCTTTGCCTGCTGCTGGGGATCGGAACCGGGTACTGGGCGATGTTCGTGCAGATGGGGGCGGAACAATTCGGCACCAATATCCGGGCGACGGCGGCAACCAGTATTCCCAACATGGTGCGCGGGTCGGTGATTGCGATTACCTCTATTTTTCAAGCCCTCAAGGGCGTGCTCGGGGTTTCGATGGCGGGCCTGAGCGTTGTCGGGTTGATGCTGGTTCTGGCTTTTATCGCGTTGGCGAGTCTCAGGGAAACGTTCGGGACCGATCTGGATTATCTGGAAGACTAGGGTCTTACTATTTTTCTTTACTTCTTTTCGAAACTCGCATAATTCTGGACGCCTGTTTTCCTAAACAAGACAAAACTAGGAGTTATTAGGATGCCTAAAGTTCTTATCAGCGACAAGCTGGACCCCCTTGCCATCGATATTTTCAAGAAAGCCGGAGTCGAGGTTGACTTCAAGCCGGGCCTGAAGCCCGAGGAGCAGATGGCGATTATCGACCAGTATGACGGTCTTGCCATCCGCAGCGAAACCAAGGTGACGGCGGAGATGATCTCCAAAGCCAAAAACCTTAAAGTCGTCGGCCGTGCCGGGATCGGGGTTGATAACGTCGATATTCCCACGGCCACCAATGCCGGGATCGTGGTGATGAATACCCCGTTCGGCAATTCGATTACCACCGCCGAGCACGCGATCGCCATGATGTTTTCCCTGGCGCGACAGATTCCGCAGGCGAATGCCAGCACTCATGCCGGGAAGTGGGAAAAAAGCAAGTTCATGGGAACCGAGCTTTACAACAAGACGCTTGGGGTCATCGGGTGCGGCAATATCGGGTCTATCGTGGCCGACCGCGCGCTGGGCCTGAAGATGAAAGTGATTGCGTTTGACCCGTTTCTGACTGTCGAGCGGGCGCAGGATATCGGCGTTGAGAAGGTCGAGCTTGAGGAGATTTTCAAGCGCTCGGATTTCATTACCATTCACGTTCCCAAGAACGACAAGACCGCGCATATGATCAACAAGGATACGATCGCCCTTATGAAGGACGGCGTTTACATCATTAACTGCGCACGCGGCGGCTTGATCGTCGAGTCGGATCTTAAGGATGCCCTTGATTCCGGCAAGGTTGCCGGGGCGGCGCTGGATGTTTTCGAAGTGGAGCCGGCCAAGGAGAATATCCTGTTCAATCATCCGAAGCTGATCTGCACCCCGCATCTTGGCGCATCGACGACCGAGGCGCAGGTTAACGTGGCGTTGCAGGTGGCCGAGCAAATGGCGGACTACCTGATGAACGGGGCTGTGACGAATGCTCTTAACATGCCTTCGATTTCAGCCGAGGATGCGCCGCGTCTGAAACCTTATCTGGGCCTTGGTGCCCAGCTGGGCGAGTTTGCCGGGCAGATTACCGAGCATGCCATTCAGGGAATAGAGATTGAGTATGAGGGCACGGTGACGGATATCAATACGGATCCGATTACCTCGGTGATCATGGCGCATCTTCTGGGGGCGCAAACGGAAAGCGTGAATATGGTCAACGCGCTTAAAGTCGCGGAGTCGCGCGGGATCCAGATCAAGCAGAGCTATAACAAAACGGGGCGAAACTGGCGCTCGATGATCAACCTGATTGTCAAGACCAGCAAACGCACGCGTAACGTAACGGGCACTCTGTTTACCGGGAAGGAGCCGCGTATCGTCAATATCGAGGGCGTGCCGGTTGAGGCTGCGCTGACGCCGCATATGCTGTTTATCCGCAACAGGGACAAACCGGGACTCATCGGCGGTTTGGGAACGATCCTTGCCGAGGGCGGGCAGAATATTGCCGATTTCAGGCTGGGCCGGATCAAGGAAGGCGAGATGGCTGTGTGCCTGGTTTCTCTGGATGCGGCGCTTTCGGACGAGTTGTTCGAGAAGGTTGCGAATTTGCCGCAGATCGAGAGCGTCAAACGCCTGAAGTTTTAATCTCTTAAAAAATGTTGCAGCCGTGCGAAGATTTTGTGCGGCTGCTTTTTATCTGTTTCCGTTCATGCGTTCATAACGTTCGCAGGCGTGAGTCAGTTCTTCCTCCAACTGCCTGCCGTATTTGCCCCCGTCACCCCTCATCTGTTTTTCGACGATAGCGCTGAGAGTCTTATGGTGGGCTTCCACGATTTCAACGGCGTTCGCGTCGATGTGGTTCAGGCTTTCCAAAAATCCCAGCATGACCTGCGCTAGGTTACCGACCAGCTTGTAATGGAAAATAGCCGCGTTGGCCTTGAGCTGCATGACGCATTCGGCCATACGAGCGACGGCTTCGCTTTCACTTATTTCGCGGGAGCGGGTCTTGCGGATGGTTTCGGCGAGATCGTCCAGAAATTCGCGGGCGAGGGGGGAGAAGTCGATCTCGTTTTCCTCGATCACTTTCTGACATTCCTGAATCGTTTCGGGGGAAATGTTTCCGGTCCCTATTTTGGAGCGTAAAAGGTAGTTTGCGCGGATGATGCGAACTTTTCGGGAGAGATTCGTAACGTTTTTCATATCGCTTCTCCCGCCTAATCCGTTTTATCGCCAATCCGACGTAGCGGGCCCCGGTAACCGATGTTTTTCCTGCGCCTCCGGTCCGGACCGAAGTAGGACTCATTCAAGACGAAATCACGCGGGGAGCGGATGACATGCATAATTCTTCGGATTAGGTCATGCGCGTGAAAGGGCTTGGTCAGAAACTCCGTGATTCCCTGGTCCCGGGATTCCGTAATCCGTGCAGCCGCATTATATCCTGTGAGCATGATGATCGGGACCAGCCGGTTGGGGGAAGAACTGGAGCGGCGAACGTAATTGGCCAATTCTATTCCATTGACCGGGGTCATGTGCCAATCCGTTATAATGATATCCGGGCTATGGCGGCAAAAGGCCGAGAAGGCCTCGTTTCCATTGCTGGCCGGGATTATGGTTCCTACGCCCAGCTTTTCCAAAACCGCCGTGATCAGATGCAGCATGGGCTCGGTATCTTCCACCACGAGAGTGCTGAGTTTTTCCAATTTCAGTAAAGACATGCTTTCGTATGATTGGGTGGTTAAGTCCCCGTACAATCGGATTGTCCGATATATTCGGACGTCGAAATATTAGCACAGGTAAAAATGACCAGACAGGGTCAGGGGCAATTTTTGAGGGGGTTATCCATGTGGGATCAGGTCCGGTTGCCGGCCTTGTTTTTTTGCCAGTAGCGTTCGCACGCCTTTTTAAATTCGGCGGGGATTTTTTTTGCCCGCGTATCACTTTTGCCGCGGATTTCCTTTTCCAGAAGTTTTCCGGAGGTTTCATGAAAGGCGGCTATAATTTCGAGAACAGGTTCATCCAAAACTTTAATGTTTTCGAGAAAGTCGAAGACCTGCTGGGCTATTTCGGAGAGGAGGGGGTAATGAAAGGCGGCGGCGTTTGCCTTAAACTGCATCACGAGGATTCGTAAGTCCTCAAGGGCTTGATCGCGGGTTAAGCGGCCTGATCCGAGCTTTTGTGTTACGGAGTGTATCGCTTTCAGGAGATCTCCGGCCATGGTCTTGAAGTCGTAAGCGTTCGATTCCATGACCTGCTGGCAGGCCAGGATGGCTTTCGGCGCGATTTTTCCGCTGCCGATCTTGGAGCGCAACGCGAAGTTGGCTTTAATAATGATTACTTTTTGATTCGAATCGCCGTGTATCATCATTTTTTATTTTTTATCCCGCCATTACTTTCAGTTCATCGTTCATCCGGCGGTAGGGGCCGCGATAGTCGAGAATGGCCTTGCGGCGCCTGTCCGGGCCGAAATAGGTGGGGGTCAGGACGAAATCTCTCGGGTTTTCGATGACATGAGCGATACGCTTGATCAGCCCCTCTGCCGTGAACGGTTTTGCCAGATATTCCGTGACCCCCGCGTCCCTGGAAATTTCGATACGGTTTAAAGAGTTAAATCCCGTCAACATGATGACCGGAACAGTTTTATCAGGGGATTCCGGGGCTTTTCGGATTTTACGGGTCAGATCGATTCCATCAATGGGCTGCATGTGCCAATCGGTAATAACGATATCGGGCTTTTCAGCGCAGAATGTTTCGAATCCTTCGTAGCCGTCGATGGCGCTTATAACCCTGCCAACGCCCAGCGTTTCCAGGATTACCATCAGAAGCTGGCGCATTGGCGCAACGTCTTCCACTACTAAAATACTGAGCTTGTTTAACTGTAATGCCATTTTTTGTTATCACCCGAAATAATGCAATTATGTAAACTATTGCAGTTTTTATTAATCGTATAAACTAAAGTGCCTTATTTATGCCATAATCTAACATAAATTGGTCTAACATGAAATATATCTTTAGGATAGGGGAGAGTTTTTAAAAAGTTAGAACCGCACAGCAGATTCATCACAAAAGCAGAAATGATACGATTATGCCGGGAGAAGAGGGCGCGTTATCGTTAAATTATAAAGGGATTTTTGCTGCACCCAAAAAAAGCGCCTCGGTCCCCCACCTTCTGCCAACCGAAGCTGACCAGAAAGAGAGACACCGAGGACTTTTTGGGAAGCATAACCCTGCTGCACTTTACGCGAGGTAAAGACAAACAGGTCTCGCTAGATCAGGGCGAGGGAAAATGTACGGTAGCTTTCCGACGTGGTTTTCCCAATTCCTACGGATGAACCCCTCATCCGCTATTATTTATCGTGGTGATCAGACCACTCACCGGCGTTTATCGCGAAACCGCCGATCCTGCGAGAAAACACTCAAACACGCAACGAACTGCAGCAAAACAAACCTGACTGACGTTTTAATGTGCGCGACCACAGGTTAAATTCGTTAAGCTGGCCGAAACATTTGTGTTTCCTCTTGAGCCCCCAGCATTACCCTCAGCACAGGGCAAAAGGTAAAGCAGCTCTGGGAACCCTGGGTGATGACCATTCACCCGATCTTCAATCGGGGGAGACAATCGCTTGTAACCTGAACCGTCTGAAGATGATTTGAGGATGCCTTGGTAATGGACCGGAGTCGAGTCTTTTTTGCTGCATTTTATTTTATAATTTCGCAACAAACAGGCTTGTTGAAATAATATTATTCTGTGGAAAAGCCCTGTCACAAAAAGTCTGTGGATAGATTGCACATAGTTATCCACAGGATATCCCCGCCGAAAATTTTTTTCCGGGCCCCCTCAAAATGCCCTTCATCCAGTGTCTTATGTAAAAAATTTAGCCCTCGTGGAGGTGGATCTGAAATCGAATCGATTCTTTTTTGTTTGAGTGTTCGGCTAAAAAAGACAGGATTTCTGCCCTTTCCAAGGGTGCGAATCGGCAGTTTTCATTTTTTGCGAATCACAGGGGTTCTTTTTTCAGGGGCAAATGTTTGAACATAGCTCTGGAAAACAGGCGTTTTGGGCAAGAAATTTGTCCTATTTATCTGCTTTTTTCGATAAATATTAACCGTATCCAAGGGCGAATCGCTGTCCCGGCGATTGCAGGGCGAATTAAAATTATTATGTAAATATATGATCCGCCTTGCTTTTTGTCATAATCGTTGACAAGGAGGGGTATTTTTCTGTAAAAGAGCCCCATCTTGTTAAGAAAAAATTAACAAAATGGCCTTCCCGGCCAAGCGGTGATCATTCATTGAGTTTCTTATTGCGTTCTAAGGAGTAACCTAAATATGACTAACCCAGAAACCGTTTCCGGCACCCAAGGTGCAGGTGCGAAGCCAGTCAATCCTTCTTCTCCCGCAGCGAACCAGAAGACAGAGCACGTTCAGGACGAGCATTGTGTCGTTGCCGACGGCGCCGATCATGCTGCCGGCCCCGCTCTGCTTGAGCGTCCCGCAGACGGCCATAGCTATGCGGTCGAAATGGAAGCCGGGCGCAAATACGTTTTTGATTTTGCCGAAAGCGATGTGAAGGAATTCACACGCAGCGGCGATGACGTTACTTTGAAATTCGCTGACGGTTCTGCGGTTATTCTTAAAAGCTTTGTTCCTGCTACTGATTCTGAAACTCCGGCCATCCTGAAATTTACGGATGCGCTTGAGCACGGAGAACTGGCCGGGCTGATCCATGTCGCTGCCGATGATTCCAAGGACGGCGTTATCGTTATCGATGAGCCGAAAACAGGCGTTACCCATGCCAAGCATATCGAGGGTTCCGATGTTCCTGCTATGCCTGCGGAAACACAGCTCGCACAAGCTTCGGGCGAAAATACTTCTTCTGAAGGTTCTTCGGGGCAAGGCGTTCTGAACTGGGCGGAAGTGGTCACGGAAGGGGAGCCTATACCGCAAACCAATCCGGCCGCTATCGAACCGGCTGCCGGCGATGAGGGAACGGCTCATAAGGGGCCGGCTTCCAATACCGCGGAAAGCGTGGCGAAAATCGAACCGGCTGCAGGTCCTTCAGGGGGTGCGGGTCATAATTCCAATTCCGGTTACGGGTTTAACAGCAGCTTTGAGCCGCAGGGCGTCATCCCCCTCAATGATGTCGGGCCGATCAACCCCACAGCGCTGGTTTACGAGATTCCAAAAATTCAGGATGATCTCGGAGGTTTCCGTGCTTCCGAATCCTCGCCAGAGCCCAAGCCTCCTGTTCCGACTTTTGAGATCTGTGACCAGAGAGTCTATGAAGACGGTAGCGTCGTTACGCATCTTCATGCTTCTCCGGGCAGCGCGCACGGCGTTCTTGAGATTGTCATTTCCGGTATTCCCGACGGCTGGACCGTTACGGGGCCGGGCGTTTTCGATTCTGTTGCCGGAACATACACGTTTACGACCGCCAGTGGCGCCGATTTCGGGCCGGGCGACAATCCAACCTTCTCCCCGCCTGCCGATAGCGACGTCGATGCCCTGAACCTGGTGTTCAGCGTTACCGAAACCGATACGGACACCGGTCTGACCGGAAGCGGCAGCGGCCTGTTCGATATTATTGTGGATGCGGTTGCCGACCAGCCCGACATTACGGCCGACGATCAGAGCGGCGATGAGGGTGCGGTCCTGAGTATCAACCTTCATGCCCTGACCGGGGAAGAAGTGAATCACGGTGCCGGGGCCGATGACGGGTCTGAAACGATTACGGGTTACGAGATATCCGGTGTTCCCGACGGGTTCATTCTTTCTGCCGGTACGATGACTTCGCCGGGGGTTTACTATCTGACGCCGTCCGAAATTGCCGGCCTGACGATCACTCCGGGTGATTCGAACTTCTTTGGCAGCATCGATCTGGTCGCCAAAGTGTTCACGAGCGAGAACCCGGTTTCCGATACCGATTTCAACTTTTACAACAATGACGCCGAAGACAAGGACACGTTTACCCTGACGTGGAATCCCGTCATTCATCCGCCGTGCATCGATGTCAATCACGGGATTGACGATGCGCTGGTCAAGGAAGACGGTTCTGTTGACGTGCCGATTACGGCGCAACTGGGGACCAATCCCGGTCCGCATGAGTTCCTGACCGTCACCGTTACGGGGATCGATCCGAGCTGGGGCTTTTCCGCTCCTGTCGGGGATTACGATTCTTCCACGGGAACATGGACGGTTATTCTTGCTCCCGGTGAGAGCCTTGATACGCTTATGACTTTTACACCGCCTGCCGATAGCGATATCGACCTGACGGGGCTTGTCGCGACGGCGACGTCGACCGATCCCGATGCCGGGATCAGCGCGGATTCCGGTCCTGATTCGTTCCAGATTATCGTTGACGCGGTGGCGGATGCTCCCGAGATCGTTGCCGATGATGACAGCGGCGATGAGGGTACGCCTCTCTCTGTTGACCTGCATGCCTTGACGGGTGAAGAGGTCAATCACGGCGCAGGATCCGATGATGGGTCCGAAACCATCGTTAAATACCAGATTTCCGGTATTCCGGACGGATTTACGCCTTCTGCGGGAACGCAGGTTGGCCCCGGTGTCTGGGAATTCACGCCTGCCGAGATTGCCGGCCTCACGATTACGCCGGATGACTCTAATTTCTTCGGTTCTATCGATCTGGTCGCTACCGTCTTTACGATGGAGAATCCTGTTGATGGCGAACCGCAGCTTTCTGACAACACGGAGATGGCTTCCGATCCGTTCACCCTGACATGGAATCCGGTTATTCATCCGCCGTGCATCAGCGTCAATAACGGGATTGACGACGCGCTGGTGAGCGAGGACGGAAGCATCGGCGTGCCGGTTACGGCGCAGCTGGGCAGCAATCCGGGACCGCACGAGTTCCTGACCGTCACCGTTACGGGCATCGATCCGAGCTGGGGCGAGTTTACTTTTACGACCGGAAGTTACGATTCCTCTACGGGAACGTGGACGGTTGTTCTTGCTCCCGGCGAGAGCCTGGATACAGTCCTGACCTTCGCGCCCGCACCGGACAGCGATATCGATCTGAGCGGTCTGGTCGCCACGGCGACTGCGACGGATCCGGATGCCGGACTGACGGCTTCGAATGATGACGGTTTCAACGTCATCGTTGATGCGGTTGCCGACGTTCCGAATGTCGACGGTCACGATGTCTGTACCGAGGAAGGGGCAACCGTGCCTTTCGTCATCGACACTTCCGTTAACGATACGGACGGGTCTGAAGTTATCGAAATGGTTATCGTTCGCGGTCTTCCCGATGGCGTTACTTTGACCGCAGGACATTATGATTCCTCGCTGGGCGGATGGGTTCTTGTCCCCGCCGAACTGGCCGGCCTTGAAATCAATGTTCCCAATGGGATAACGGGCAATTTTGAGCTTTCGATTGAATCGATTTCCTTTGAGCAAAATACTAACGGCATCGAGGTTAATCCCGACGACAATCATGCCAGCGCTTTCGATACGGTTATTCTGTGCGTTGCACCGGACGATGTTCCCATTCTCGTGCAGCCGGAAGAAGTGACGGTCGACGAGAGCGATCTTTCGCCGACTGTTTCTGTCACGGACCATGTGGATGCCGATTTCGGCAGTGACACGCCGGGTCATTTTTCCGGAAACGGTACGTCTATTATCGGATCGATTACTTCCGAAGGGCATGCAGTTAGCGTGGATTTTGATTCCCTTACGAATACCTATACCGGAACCGCAGGCGGCGAGACGGTCTTTACGCTCGTTATCGAGGGTGACGGTACGTATACGTTCAACCTGCTGGGCACGCTGGATCATCCGGACGGCTCGAACCCGGACGATATTCTGCAACTGGAATTCGGCGTAACCGCGACCGACAGCGAGGGCGACAGCACCGATGGCCTGATTACCGTCAATGTGAAGGACGATGCTCCGGTTGCCGAAGACGACCATGCGGAGTTCTTATCTTCTGAAGGTTCCGTCAGCGGGAACGTTGTTGCCAACGATCATCTTAGCCATGATCTTGACAATACGGTGACGAAGATTTCTTTCCACGGCACCATGATCGACGTTCCCACGGACGGCAGCGATATCTCGATCGACGGCGATTACGGTACGCTGACGATCAATTCGAGCGGCGACTATACTTATGTGCCGCACGATAACGCTTTCGAGATGGTTTACACCTATTCGGTCAATAATCCTGCGGGCAGCGATGCGGGCGGCGATATCAAGAACGTTACCACAAGCTATAGCGAATCGACGGACGATTTCGCGTTCAGCATGACGATCGGGCCGGAGTCGCAGGGCTTTACACTGGCCCTGAACGGCGGGCCGAACCCGAAAGGGCATGAAGGCGAGATGGCGCTGGTTTATTTCGATGCCAGCGGAGCCGAGCCTGTGATCACGATCTACAGCTATAACGGCCAGAATACGCAGACCAGCTGGCAGGACGGGGCAGGCGCTCCCGGAATACAGGCACCGGATGCCATTATCAGCTCGCTCGCTCATCCCGAGCTGTTCGACTACATCACGGTCACCACGGACGGCAGCGGCAACAAGGTGTTCAGCTTTGCGCTGGATGCAACGGTTCTGCAAACGCATGACCCTGTTTACGGTCCGGATGGCGAGTGGACAGGCGTGGCGTTCGGCGACCAGATCGGCATGTGGCTGCACCCGGTTTCAGGTTTGACCACGGATTATAATTCCGACGGTTTCCTGAGCGAGTGGAGTTCCACGGGGCAGGGCTGGTTCGATACGTCTTACCAGACAACCGATTGCGAGGAACCCGAATGCGTTCAGGATGAATTCGTCTATATCCTGCAGGACGGCGATATGGATACCGATCCGGCGACCCTGACGATCAAAACCTTCAATGACGACGATGTTCCCGTTATCGCTAATCCGGATGCGCTGAGCGTCGATGAATCGGATCTCGGTCCGGTGATCGAGGGCAGTCTCGTCACGGCTGATTTCGGCGGCGACGGTCCCGGAACCTTCCACCCGACCAGTGCGGCTACTTTCGGTTATAGCGGGCATGAGGGTCCGGTGCTGACTTCCAACAACGTTCCTGTTGAAGTTACTCTTGTCGGCGATACCTATATCGGTAAAGCGGGAAGCGAAACGATCTTTACGCTGCAGATTACCGAGGGCGGGAATTACACCTTCACGCTTGATGGAACTCTGGATCATGGAAATCCGAACGATCCGAACGATGTGATCGACCTGACATTCGGTGTAACGGCGACAGACCATGACGGCGACAGCGCGACCGCGACCATCACCGTTCATGTTTACGATGATGCGCCGTGCGCCGTAGATGACTTGGTTCAGTTCGATGAACTTCAAACTGTTATCGACGGCAATGTCATTCCGAATGATGCACAGAGCGAAGATGCGCCGAACACGGTTACCAAGATTGCCTTTAACGGCGTTGAAGTCGATCTTGACCCGGATACCGGAGCGACGATTGCCGGAGATCACGGGACGCTGCATATCAATGCGGACGGAAGCTACGAGTATGTGCTGGTTGACGGTACGCCCAAGCCCGGCTGCCATTGCGGGGAAGATGTCTTTACTTATACGTTGACTGACGCCGATGGCGACAGCGATACGGCGACCCTGACCCTGCAATGCGTCGAAGGCAGCCTGATTGTCGGCGAAAATGTTGGCGATAAGGACGGTTCGACCGTTCCGCACCATGTCGGAGGCGATGAAGGGGCGATTAACGGCGGTGCCGGCGCGGATATTCTCGTTGGCGACACCGGCGGATCGTTGCTGGAACAGCAGACACAGGATTACAACATGGTCTTCATGCTGGATATCAGCGGATCCATGGGCAATCCGGTCAATGCGAATTCACGTATCTCCTTGCTGATCGATGCGATGCAGAGCCTGATGAACGATCTGGGTTCCTATGATGACGGAGTTGTCAAGGTGCACATGATCGCCTTTAACACCGAGGTGCAGTCTGAGGCTACCTTTGTTGTTACGGATGCTGAGGGGCTGGCTAACTCGATTGCCTATCTCGAAGGGCTGACCACCGGCGGATACACGAACTATGAAGATCCGATGCAGCACGCGATTGACTGGCTTTCGGGCAGCGAACCGCTGGGCGGCGATGCGATCACGACCAGTTACTTTATCTCGGATGGAGAGCCGAACCGTTATAACAACGCTTCGGGCGATCCGACGAGCGGAAACGCGGCGACCGTCATGGCACAATTGACCGGCTCGGACGGCACGAACGAAGTTCTTACCCTGCAAGGGCTGAGCGACGAGGTGATCGGTGTGGGTATCAATATCGGAAGCGCGATTTCGAATCTGAATATCATCGATTCGGATCATCATTCGCTTAATGTTGTCGATCCGCACGATCTGACGACAACGCTGGCCGATCTGAATCCTGTACTGAACCTCGATCCTGTCGGCGATGACGTGATTGATGGCGGAGCGGGCACGGATATTATCTTCGGCGACGTTCTATTCACGGATGATCTGGCCTTTATGCAAGGGCTGAGCGTGAATCACGGTTCGGGCTGGGAGGTTTTCGAGCGTCTTGAAGCCGGGGAAAGCACCATTGACCCAAGCTGGAGCCGCGATGACACGATTGCCTATATCCGTGATCATGCTGTCGAGCTGGGGCAGGAATCGCACGATACGGACGGGCATGGACGCCTTGGCGGGAATGACATTATCCACGGCGGAGCCGGTGACGACCTGATCTTTGGACAGGAAGGCCACGATATTATTTCCGGCGATGCGGGCCATGACGTGATTTACGGCGGATCCGGGGCGGATACATTCGTGTTTAATTCTGTCAGTGAAGGCGTCGACGATATTATGGATTTCAACACTGCCGAGGGCGATGTGATCGATGTTTCGTCTATTCTGTCGGGATTTGATCCGCTTACGGACGATATCCATAATTATGTGATCGCTACGGAAACGGGCGGGAACACGGTTATTTCCGTCGACGTTACCGGTACAGCCGGGATCGGCGGATCAGTGGATATCGCGGTTCTGAACGGCGTGACCGGTCTTGATCTTGACGCTGCGATCAAGGCGCAAGCCACGGTCTAGGCGGAAGGAGATTATAAGGGCTACGGATTGTCCTTTTCGTTATCTGGGTTCGAAAGGGGCAATCCGTTTTAAGTTTTAGTTTTTTATGCTAAGTCTTTGAAAAAATTATAAAGACGCTCTTGATAAGTGGTGGAAAAACAGGCATAAATAGAGCGTAAGGGCGTACGGCATAAAGGGTGTTTTTGGGCTAAAGTTTTTATAAGTATGAGGTGAGTACTGTGACTTCGAGTAAAAAATTCCGCAAGCTTTGGCTTGCAACCGCTGTGTCGGCCTTGCTGGTTCTTGGTGCCGGGCCGTCTTATTCCGAAGAGCAAAACACGATGAAGGTGATGAATCTTCGGGATGCCGTTGCTGTCGGTCTTGCAACCAATCCTCAATACGGAGTTGTCGCGGCAAGCAAGCGGGCGACGGACGAGGAACTCAATCAGGGAGAGGCTCTGTTCCTGCCGTCCCTCGATGTCAATGCCGATGCCGGTTACGAATACAGCGATGATGTCGGGACGCGTGCGCGTACCGCTTCGGGCGATAACACGGAAGAGATGTTTCGCCGTCAGGCTGGGATTACCCTGACGCAAATGCTGTTTGACGGTTTCCGCGCCCATTACGAGGTCAAGCGCCAGGAAGCGCGCGTTAATTCTTCGGCCAACAGGGTCCGCGAGACTTCCGAACTTGTCGGGCTTTCCATCGTCGAAGCGTATCTTGAAGTGATGCGCCAGCGTCAGCTTCTTCTGATCGCGCGCGAGAACGTTTCCGATCACGTTGCCATTCTTGAGCAAATTCAGGATGGTGTGAATGCAGGACGGTCCACACAGGCCGACCTTGAGCAGGCCAAGGCCCGTCTGGCTTCCGCCCGCTCGGTTGAGTCCAGCACCCGTCAGGCGCTGCGCAATGCGGAAGCCCATTACCGTCAGGAAGTTAGCGATCCGCCGGTTGATCTCGAGTTTCCGGTTGTTCCGTTCGATCAGCTTTCCGCCGATGTTGAAGAGGAAGTCGTGCAGGCCATTACCAACAGCCCGACCCTGAGCATTTTCGAATCGGATATCGAGGTCGCCTATGCCGAAGCGCAGGGCACCAAGTCCACGATGTATCCGCAGGTCGATCTGCAACTGAACGCCCGCACGGGACAGGATCTTGGCGGGGTTGACGGCAAAGATACCAGCGCTTCTGCTCTGGTTGTCATGAACTGGAATCTTTACCGCGGCGGCGCCGATGCGGCCCGTGCGCGGGAGTTTGTGCACCGTCACCAGCAAAGCAAGGAACAGCGCGCGGAAGCCGCACGCCAGGTTGAAAACGATGTTCGCCAAACCTGGGCCGGCATGGTTGCCGCCGGAGAGCGCGCGACTCAGTTTTCCGCTCAGGCTGAGGCCAACGAAGAAGTAGTCAAAGCCTACAAGGACCAGTTCAATCTGGACCGCCGGACTCTTCTGGATGTGCTGGATGCTCAAAACGAACTGTTCGTTTCCCGCAGCAATACGGTCAATGCCGAGTTTCTGGAAATGTTCGCCGTTTACCGCCTGCTGGCGCTGAAGGGCAAACTGCTTCCTGTTCTTGGTGTTAACTATCCGCGGGAAAGCGAGCTTGCCTCCAGCGAAGAATGGTCTTACAAAGAGAAGATGGATGCGCGCTAAGGATTAGCGCTCTACAATTTCTCTTTATTACGGACCGGTTCACGTGAGCGACAGACAGGAAAAGTCCAGGGCTGATCATCCCCGGAAATCTGTAAAGAAAAAAAGCGAATCACAGCAGCCGCATGAAGCGGCTGCTTTTGCAAATTCCGAACAAAAACCGCAAGAAAAGGCACCGGACGGCTGGCCGTTGCAGGCCGACCGCATGGCTATTTCCGATCCGCTGGTCGATTGTTTGTGCCTGATGGCCGGACATTACGGACGGCGGACCAGCCCGGCGTCGCTTACTTCCGGTCTTCCGGTTCCGCCGCCGGGCATTACGCCCGCGCTTTTTCTCCGCGCCGCAGAGCGCGCCGACCTTCATGCCACTTTGGTTGAGCGTTCGCTGGAATCGCTTGCGATAGCGCCTAATCTGCCGTGTATTCTGACGCTTGAACACGGGCAAGCCTGCATTCTCTGGGATGTTAAATTTCCGCCCAAGCATCCTCCGAAAAAGGTTGAGGGCAAGGATGCCGATATCCATCCTTCGACCCGTTTTGTCGTTCAGTTCGCGGAGACAAGAGACGAAAAAGGGTCTTTGACGCTTGAGGAAATCAAGAAGCTTTATACCGGCTATGCGTTTTTTGTGCGGCCCGTTGCGCGGACCGACGACCGTGCAGGTCCGGCGGAGATCGATACCGGGCGCGACTGGTTCTGGGCAACGCTGAAGAAAAACCGCACGATTTATTCGGAAGTCATCATTGCCGCCCTGATCATCAATTTTATAGGGCTGGCCAGTTCGATCTTTACCATGAACGTTTATGACCGCGTCGTGCCCAATTCTGCGTTCGAAACTTTGTGGGCTTTGGCCGGCGGGATTATCGTTGCGTATATCTTCGATTTCACGCTGCGGAACCTGCGCGCGCATTTTCTTGATCATGCGGGCAAGCGTGCGGATGTCAAAATTTCGGCGGAACTTTTCGAGCAGATTCTGGGTATGACCATGGCTGCGCGTCCGAAGAGCGCGGGGATTTTGGCCAGCAATATGAAGGAATTCGAGACGCTGCGCGATTTCTTTACGTCCGCGACCATGGCGGCGCTGATCGATCTGCCTTTCGTCCTTATCTTTATCGGGTTTATTGCGATTATCGGCGGGCCGATCGCTTTCGTTCCGCTTGCCGCTATTCCGATCGTCGTTGGAATGGGGTTTTACCTGCAAGGCCCTCTGAGCAAGGTCACTAAGGATTCCATGCATGAGAGCGCGTTGAAAAACGCGTTGCTGTTCGAGACGATCATCGGGCTTGAAACGATCAAGGTTCAGGCCGCTGAAGGCCATGTGCAGCGGCAATGGGAGGAGTTGAGCGAAAAAGCGTCCCGCACGGCGGTAAAGTCCCGCAAGCTGTCGGCCTTTGCGCAGAACTGGGCGCTTTTCATCCAGCAGCTCGTCACGGTCGGGATCGTTATTGTCGGGGTTTATGAGATCAGCGGGGGGCGTATTACCCAGGGAGCGCTGATCGCATGCGTTATTTTATCGGGCCGCGCGATGGCGCCTCTGGGCCAGATTGCGGGGCTGATGACCCGCCTTAACCAATCCAAACAGGGGTTGAAGCAACTGGATGAACTTATGCGTAAGCCCGTCGAGCGTCCTTATGGCAAACACTTTGTTTCCATGCCTGAGACGCGGGGCCGGGTTGAGTTTCGAGATGTAGCGTTCCGGTATCCCGGTGCTTCCGTACAGACACTCAATCAT
Source organism: Alphaproteobacteria bacterium (assembly GCA_020443295.1). GTDB lineage: Bacteria > Pseudomonadota > Alphaproteobacteria > Micavibrionales > Micavibrionaceae > JAGNKE01. Next base: position 32,693 of record JAGRIJ010000005.1, read on the forward strand.
CTCAGTTTCGTGATCGAGCCGGGGGAACGGGTCGGGATCATTGGTGCGGTGGGCTCCGGAAAAACGACGATTGAGCGCCTGCTTTTGAATTTGTATGAACCGGAAAGCGGTTCCGTTCAGATTGACGGGACGGATGTGCGGCATATTCACCCCGGCGATCTGCGGCGGAATATCGGGGCCGTCCAGCAAAGCCCGCAGCTTTTTTACGGGTCTGTGCGTTCGAATATTACCATGGGGCACGAGACGGCTCCTGACCGGGCGGTGATGAAAGCTGCGGAGATGTCGGGAGTGCTGGAGTTTTTAAAGGATACGCCTACCGGGCTGGATACGCAGGTCGGGGAGCGCGGCGAGGCTCTTTCCGGCGGGCAGCGGCAGGCTGTGGCGATCGCGAGAGCCTTGCTTTACGATCCCCCGATTCTGATCCTTGACGAGCCGACCGCCTCGATGGACCCGGCATCCGAAACGCGTTTAAGGGCGCGCCTGACCCAGCTCTGCCAAGGCAAGACCACGATCCTGATTACCCACAAAGGCGCGATGTTGCCTCTGGTGGACAAGCTGATCCTGATCGACCGGGGACGGTTGGTCGCTTACGGACCGAAGGATGAAGTCATCCGCAAGCTGCAGGCGCGGCAATACGGAACAGCAGCGGAGCAAACCAATGTCTGATTCACGGCCCGGTCAGGAGCAGGCGGCGAAGGTTCCCCCGCAGCGCCCGGAGATGCCGACCGGGGATATCAATGATGCGGCCCATTGGGGCGCGATTCGCCAGAGCTGGGCGAAGGAGCAGGCCGATATCCTGCAGGCGCGCGCGCAGACGTTTTTTGATGTCGATGAGCAAATCCCGCTCTCCAAACATCTTCTTTTGGTGGTTATTCTCGCGTTTTTCCTTTGTTTTATCATCTGGGCGAATCTTGCTCCGCTGGACGAGGTCACACGCGGCCAGGGCAAAATTATTCCTTCCAGCGAAGTTCAGGCGCTACAGACTCTGGATGCTGGGATTGTCGAGGAAATACTGGTTAAAGAAGGCGATACGGTTGAGGCCGGGCAGGTGCTGGCGCGGCTGAGCGATATCGAGGCGTCTTCCGATCTTGGGGCCAACCAAGCACGGTATCTGGGGTTACTGGCCGCTATTACACGTTTGCAGGCCGAGGCGGAAGGCAAGGAAACCGTTGATTTCCCCGATGAAGTCAAGAAACAGGCTCCCAACAGCGTCACTGAGGAGCTTAACGCGTTCCGCGCCAACCAAAAGCAGCGCGAGGGGCAAAAAAGAGTTCTGCAGGAGCAGCTTACGCAGCGCGAAGGGGAAGTGGACGAACTGAATACACGGATCGGGGATTTGAGGGGTGTTATCCGCCTGCAGAGGGACGAGAAGAACATGATCGCGCCTCTGGTCGAGAAAGGCTCTGCGCCGAAGCTGGAATTGCTGCAGCTTGAACGGGCGCTGAAAGAGAAAACATCCGAGCTCAACGGCCTGGAATCCAGCCTTCCGCGAGCGAAGAGCGCGATTGATGAAGCCAAGGCCCGGCTGGCCGATCTGGAAAGCACCATGAAGGCCGATGCGCAGAAGGAGCTTGCAGCAAAATTGACCGAGATGAATGAAATTCGCGAGCGCCTGACCGCCCTCAAGGAACGCAAAACCCGCAAGGAAATCCGTTCCCCCGTCAGCGGCACGGTTCAGGATATCAAGGTCAAGACCATCGGCGGGGTGATCAAACCCGGCGAGGATTTCATCAAGATCGTGCCTAAAGACGACCAGCTGATTGTGGAGGCGCGGGTGAAACCTTCGGACCGGGCGTTCATCTATCCCGGGCAGCAGGCGATGATCAAGCTGACCGCTTATGATTTCTCGATTTACGGCGGGCTGAAGGGCGAATTGCTGGATATTTCGGCCGACACGTTCGAGGATGAGAAGGGCAACAGTTATTACCGGGTGCGGCTGCGGACCTTCGAGACTCAGCTTAAACATAATGGGGAGGTTCTGCCGATCATTCCCGGGATGGTCGCCAGCGTGGATATCCTGACGGGTAAGAAAACCGTTATGCAGTACCTGCTGAAACCCCTGATTAAAACCCTCGACAATGCCATGAACGAGCGTTAAGCGCGTTTTGCTCCGTTTCCAGCTGAAAAACAGCGAAACGGCTTGCAAATTCGTGTGGAATGGGGTTTTTCTATAGGACTTGGACAAGAAGACGTTAACAGTAGAGTTTTATTCCGATGCAAGAGGGTCAGGCAGCCGTGGCCAAAGGGCAAGAGATCACCATCACGTTACCCGACGGGGCGCAGAGAGCTTATACCGCCGGGGTTACGGGTATGGAGATCGCCGAAAGCATTTCCAAGTCTCTGGCGAAGGCCGTTATTGCCGCACGGGTTAATGGAGAGATTTGCGATCTTTCCCTTCCGATCGAGCAGGATAGTGCCGTGGCTCTGATCAAGAGAGAAGACGAAGCGGCGCTGGAGATGATCCGCCACGATGCGGCGCATGTAATGGCGGAAGCGGTGCAAAAACTCTTTCCCGGCACTCAGGTGACGATCGGTCCTTCCATCGAGAACGGGTTTTATTACGATTTCGCGCGCAACGAGCCGTTTTCGAGCGAAGATCTTGCGGTGATCGAGAAAGAGATGCGCAAAGTCGTCGAGCGCGGCGCGCCGTTTACCCGCGAAGTCTGGAACCGGGATGAGGCGATCAAGTATTTCACCGATAAAGGCGAGATGTACAAGGCCGAGCTGATCAAGGATCTGCCCGAGAGCGAGGAGATCAAGATTTATCGGCAGGGCGAATGGCTGGACCTTTGCCGGGGGCCGCATATGCCGACGACTAGGCATGTGGGCACGGCCTTCAAGCTGCTGAAGGTTGCCGGCGCCTACTGGCGCGGGGATTCGAACCGAGCGATGCTGACGCGGATTTACGGTACGGCGTGGCGCACGGACAAGGAATTGCAGGATTACCTGACTCAGCTTGAAGAAGCGGAAAAGCGCGATCACCGCCGTCTGGGGCGCGAGATGGATCTGTTTCATATTCAGGAAGAGGCGCAGGGGTCAGTTTTCTGGCATCCCAAGGGGTTTACGATCTACAACCAGATGGAAAATTACATCCGCCGGCGCCTGAAATCTGCGGGGTATGTCGAGGTCAAGACGCCGCAGCTGATCGATAACAAGCTCTGGCAGGCTTCGGGGCACTGGGGGAAGTTCCGCGAGAATATGTTCGTGGTGCCGGACGAGGTTCCCAATACCGAGGAAGAGGGGCCGATCTTCAAGGGCAAGTTCGAGCGGCTGATGGCGCTCAAGCCCATGAACTGCCCCGCGCACGTTCAGATTTTCAAGCAGGGGATCAAGTCTTACCGCGATTTGCCGATCCGCATGGCGGAGTTCGGCTGCTGTCACCGGAACGAGGCGCACGGGGCGCTGCACGGGCTGATGCGCGTGCGGCAGATGACTCAGGACGATGCGCATATTTTCTGCACGCCGGAACAGATTACGCAGGAATCCATCGCGTTCTGTGAATTGCTGCAGAAAGTCTACAAGGATATGGGGTTTGACGGGCTGAACGTGAAGCTTGCACTGCGCCCGGAAAACAAGGCCGGGACCGATGAAATCTGGGATAAGGCGGAGCAGGGCCTGCGCGATGCGCTGGATGCTGCAGGCGTGGCTTACGAGGACCTGCCCGGGGAAGGGGCTTTCTACGGGCCGAAGCTGGAATTTCATCTGAAAGATGCGATCGGGCGGACATGGCAGTGCGGGACGCTGCAACTCGATTTCGTTCTGCCAGAGCGGCTGGATGCCAGTTATATCGGGCCGGACGGGAACAGGCACCGCCCGGTTATGCTGCACCGGGCTATTCTCGGGACGCTTGAGCGGTTTATCGGGATCATGATCGAGAACTATGCCGGGAAGCTGCCTTTGTGGCTGGCGCCGGTGCAATGCGTGGTGGCGACGATTACCGGCAGCGCTGATTCCTATGCGCAGGACGTTTATGAAATGCTGCAGAAAGCCGGGCTACGGGCCGAGCTGGATATCCGCAACGAGAAGATCAATTACAAGGTACGGGAGCATTCGGTTGCGAAGGTTCCGGCGATTTTTGTCGTCGGCGAGCGCGAAGGCAAGGACCGGACGGTTGCCGTCCGGCGGCTTGGGTCTCAAGACCAGTCGGTCATTCCTGTCGCTGAAGCGATTCAATCGCTTGCAGAAGAAGCGAAAGCGCCCTATTAATGTCTTTCTAAGAGAATTTAGGTAATTTTTTTTCCTGCAACTACGGACGAGGAGACTTTTGAATACACGTAGACCGACAAGACCTTTCCCCGCCAATACTGGCGGTCCCAGGGTAAACGACATGATCGCGGCCAAGGAGGTCCGGGTCATTGATGAAAACGGCGATATGAAGGGCATTTTCAGCGTTCAGGACGCTCTTAGGATGGCTGAGGCTGCAGGTCTTGATCTGGTCGAGATTTCTCCGAACACCGATCCGCCCGTCTGTAAAATCCTCGATTTCGGCAAGTACAAGTACGAGCAGCAAAAGAAAGCCGCCGAAGCCCGCAAAAAACAGAAAATTATCGACGTCAAGGAAATCAAGATTCGTCCGGGCATCGAGAAGCATGACTATGAGGTGAAAATGCGCAATGCCCGCCGTTTCCTTGAAGAAGGGGACAAGGTGAAGGTCACCATGCGCTTTCGCGGCCGCGAGATGTCGCATCAGGAGATCGGGCTTGGCCTGCTGGTGCGGATGAAAGAAGAACTGGCCGAGGTCTGCTCGGTCGAACTTGAACCCAAGTTCGAGGGCCGGCAGATCATCATGATGCTGGCACCCAAACATTAGGAAGCCAAGGCTTTGATAAGGGCTTTCGGGGGTTAAGCCAACAGGCTTGCTTTTCGGGTTCTCATGGCCTATCAATCTAGTTTCCAGTGCATTCCTTGAACAAGAAGGCCCGCGGTTCCGATATGGTCATTGATGTCATCGTTCTTCTTATCCTTGTGGCTTCGGTTTTTATCGCCTTTCTGCGCGGGTTTATCCGCGAGGTTCTGACAATTTTTGGTATTATCGGCGGTCTGGCCGTGGCTTATTTTACGGGGCCGGCCTTTATACCGACCATGCGGAGCTGGCTGGGCGTTAAGGAAGCTGCACAAGGGGAGACACCGGCCAAGCTTTTTGACCTGATCCCCTATATCTATGTCGCGGACGCCTTGGCTTATGCCTCTCTCTTTATTGTTTTTGTCGTTGTCTTCTCTATCCTTTCCCATTTTCTGGCCGAGTTTGTCAGCAAGATCGGTCTGGGTGCGCTGGACCGTACTTTGGGCGTTATTTTCGGACTTGTACGGGGCGTCCTGCTGATCGGGATTATCTATCTGCCTGTTTATGCCAATGTCGAGCCGACACAAAGGAAGGCTTGGCTGGAGGGGGCCAAAACAGGGCCTTACATTGAGGCCATATCGGGGTTCCTCTATGATTTTGTGCCGGAAAACATGAGATCGGAGGCTCAGAAGCTTGCCAAGGAGGCCAATCCTGCTGAAGAGCTTTTAAAGAAGCAGGGGCTGACCGGAGATTCTCAGGAGAGCGAGGGGTCCGATGCCAAGGATTCGGGTGAAAAAGGACCTGTAACCCCGGAAGAGGCAAAGTCGAAAGATTCTCAGGGTTATACGAATGAAGAGCGCAAGGCGATGGACAAGCTGATCGAGGAAAAAGCCGGGGACCAACGCGGCCAGAATAAGTGAGGTTATTTTATGAGAACGCCGTTCGATGACGACAAACTGCACGAGGAATGCGGCGTTTTCGGGGTTTACGGGCATCAGGATGCCGCCACCCTTACAGCGCTTGGTCTTCATGCCCTTCAGCACCGCGGACAGGAAGCGTGCGGGATTGTCACATATGACGGGGATCATTTTTACGCCAAGCACGCGTTCGGACTGGTTGACGATACGTTTTCGCAGGCCGAAGTCATAGCCGGGCTGCCGGGGCATCTGGCGCTTGGGCACAACCGCTATTCCACAACCGGGGAACCCATGTTCCGCAATATCCAGCCGCTATACGCGGATATGGGGCACGGGGGATTTGCCGTCGCACATAACGGCAACCTGACCAACGCGCATGCGTTGCGTCTGGATCTGGTCAAGCGGGGATCGATTTTCCAGTCGACCAGCGATACGGAAGTCATCAATCATCTGGTTGCCGTTTCCCGCGAGGAGGCTGTCGAGAACAAGCTGGTGGAAGCGCTGAACCAGATTAAAGGCGCCTATTCGGTTCTGGCGATCAGCGAGGACAAGCTGATCGGGGTCCGCGATCCTTATGGAATCCGCCCGCTGGTGCTTGGAAAAATCGGGGATGCGTATGTGCTGACTTCCGAGAGTTGCGCGCTGGATATTATCGCGGCCGATCTCGTGCGGGAGATTGAACCCGGGGAGGTCGTCGTCATCGATCATGAGGGGATGCGGACTTTCTTCCCGTTTGAGAAAAAACGCCATCGTTTTTGTATTTTCGAGTATGTCTATTTCGCCCGTCCGGATTCCTATGTCGAAAACCGGTCCGTCTATGAGATGCGCAAGCGGATCGGGATGGAACTGGCCAAGGAAGCGCCTTGTCCGCAAGCGGATATTATTGTACCGGTTCCCGATAGCGGGGTTCCTTCGGCAATCGGGTATGCCCAGCAAAGCCGATTGCCTTTTGAGCTGGGGATTATCCGGAACCATTATGTGGGCCGGACGTTTATTGAGCCCTCGGATTCCATCCGGCATCTGGGCGTCAAGCTCAAGCATAACGCCAACCGTTCCTATATCGAAGGCAAGGTCGTGGTTCTGGTTGACGATTCCATTGTCAGGGGCACGACGTCACGCAAAATCGTGGAGATGGTTCGCGATGCCGGTGCAATTGAGGTTCATATGCGGATCTCTTCTCCGCCGACGAGCCACAGTTGCTTTTATGGCATCGATACGCCATCGACCGAGGAGTTGCTCGCGCATAAAATGTCCGTTGAGCAGATCCGTGATTTTATCCGCGCGGATTCTTTGGCGTATGTTTCGATCGACGGTCTGTACCGCGCCGTCGGCGAAGAGAAGCGGAGCAATCAGTTTCCCCAATTCTGCGATGCCTGTTTTACGGGGGATTACCCGGTTGAGCTGACCGATCATAACGACAAGCGTACGGGAAGCCGTGTTACGGGTTTACGAACCCCTGTTCTCAAGGCCGAGGGGTGAGAGGCGGTGTTCTCCTTGTCCCTGAATTTCGAGAATGCCGACTCTCCTCTCGTTAGGCGGGCCTTGTTTTCCGCGCTTGCGGGGCTGGTTCTTTGTTGTATTGCGCTGACGATTTATCTCATGTTCTTTGCGGCCCAGACGCGAAGTTTAGGGATGGCGCTTCTGCTTTCAGCGGCTGTCGTGATTGCCGCGCTTTTTACCGGGCCGCTTGCGGTTGTGCAGCTTCTCATGGGGATGCGCGGTTCGTATCATGCTTTTCAGGCTGTGACGACGCTGATTGTCTATGTTCTCGCTGTCTATCTTCAGATTAAATTCATACCGCCGAAAATTCTGGTGTTGCTGACCGGGGTGGACGTTTTTGTCCTTGTTTTTGCGCTTTGGATGGCGCGCCTGTATGCTTGGTAAAAAAAACCGCCCTTTGTCGGGCGGTTTTTGGTTTTTCTGTGAGGTATTACCGTGTTTTTTATGCGGCTTTCCTGGAGGAAGACTTTTTCGACGTTCCGGCGCTTTCATGCATTTCTATGGTCCGGGTCGGGAAGGGGATGGTAATGCCCGCCTTGTCCAGATCTTCCTTGATTGCTTTAGTCAGTTCTACTTTCGCTGACCAGAAATCTGCGGTCGAAGTCCAGAAGCGGGCTGTCAGGTCCACTGCAAAATCTCCCAAACCGGTCACCATAATCCGGGGCGCTTTTTCTTCATTCTGAAATACCCGTTTATCCGACTTCAGGGTGCTTTCCATGGCTTTCATGGCTTTTGCAATATTGTCTGAATAGCTGATGCCCACGACGATATCCTGCCGGCGTTCCTCGTTGCGTGAAAAGTTCTGGATGTCGGCATTCCAAAGGTTGCTGTTGGGCACAAAAATATAGACGTTATCCGGGGTTGAGAGTTCCGTTGCGAAGAGGCCCAATGACTTTACCGTTCCGGTAATATTGCCGCAGCTGATCGTATCTCCAACATTAAAGGGGCGGAGAAAAAGCAACATGACGCCAGAGGCTACGTTGCTGAGGGTTCCCTGGAGAGCCAGACCGATGGCGAGGCCGGCAGCGCCGAGGATCGCCAGAAGACTTGCGGTCTGGACTCCGAACTGCTGAAGTACCGTGATAATGGCAATGGCAAAAATGAGATATTTTGCGCCCGTAGCGAAAAAGGATTTAAGGGTTTCATCGATTTTCTTGATTTTGCGGATCTGCTTGTTTGCCCAGTTTCCGCCGACCCAGCCCAAGATTAATATCGCTATGGCTGTGATCAAATTCGTGGCCAGTATCATAAAGGGGCTCATCCCATACCTCCTGGTTATTCTGCGTGTTCCCGAGTCATAAAGGCTTTTTGACTTTCTGGCAAGTTTGGCTCTTTTGGCTGCTTGGCGGGTAATCCTGAAGTAAAACTGGCTAAAGTTTCTTTTACGGTGGTAAACTGTAAGAGCAGGGGGTTTTTCTGTTTTAATCTCATTATTGTGAGGCGTTTATGTTCACACGCGAGGAATTGAAAAATAATCTGATCGGATGCGCGGAAATCGCGCTGTTTATGCCGAACGGGGTTGAACGCTATGATTCCAGCAAAAGCGCGGCGATCCGGTCCTTTCTTGTGACCCTTATCCTGCTTCCCGCCGTGGTTGCCGTCTGGGCCTACCGCGCAGGCTCCGTGCCGGCAGGGCTGGTTGTCGGTCTGCATTTAGCGCATTTTGTCTTGTCTGCGCTTCTTTTTCTTACGGTTGTTTATTTTCTGAGCAAGCAATATAACCGCGAAGAGCATTTTTTCCGTTTTATCACCGCAGTAAACTGGCAGGGTGTTACGGGGGTTTTCCTCGTTTTCCCAGTTCTGGCCGCCGTGCTGTTAGGCTGGGATATTGAGCCATGGGAGAATTACAGTATTTTTGTCACTCTGCTGAGCTATGTCTATACCGGTTTTATAGTGACTTACGTGTTTCGCATTCCCTGGGAGCTGGGCGGGTTCGTCGCTGTGATCGCTCTTGCCGTTGATCAGAACCTGCTAGAAGTGGTGAAGCACCTTCAGGATTATCTTGGTCCCGGAATTTAGTTTTTGTAGGGGTTTTTGCTGGTCCGGAGCATGAGTCGCACCGGAACGCCGGGGATGTCGTATTGCTCGCGCAATCCATTGATAATGTAGCGTTTGTATGTGTCCGGCAGATCCTGAGGTTTTGAGAGCCACAGGACAAAAGTCGGCGGTCTTGTCTTGATCTGGGTGATGTATTTCAGGCGGTTGGGCCGTCCGCCCACGAGGGGAGGAGGGTTCTGGCTTTCCATTCTTGCCAGCCAACGGTTCAGTCCGCTTGTCGCTATGCGCTTGTTCCAGATTTCGTAAGTTTCCAGCGCAAGATCCAGCAGACGTTCGATGTTCCGGCCATTCAGCGCCGAAAGTGTGACCACAGGAAGGTCGCGTGTCTGGGCCAGAGACGTTGTCAGTTTATATTTGATCTCCTCCAGTTTTTCGTTTCGGTTTTCGATCGTATCCCATTTATTGACCGCCACAATCATGGCACGGCCTTCCGCGATCACATGATCGGCAATCTGCAGGTCCTGTTTTTCGAGGGCTGCGTTCGCGTCCAGAACGAGGACGACGATCTGTGCAAGGCGAATGGCGCGGAGACTGTCTTCGACAGAGAGTTTTTCAATCACGTTCTGTATTTTTGACTTTTTGCGCATTCCGGCTGTATCCACAAGCCTGAACGTGCGGTTCTCATAGGTCCAATCCACGGCAATCGCATCTCGGGTCGTTCCGGCTTCCGGGCCGGTCATGACCCGTTCCTGCTTCACGATTGCGTTCAGGAGGGTGGATTTTCCGACATTCGGGCGGCCAATGATCGCCAGTTTCAGAGCTTTTTCGGTTTCGGGCTCTTCCTGCTGGAATTCGAAATCCTCTTGTCCTTCAATAGAATCGAGATCGCCGAAATCTTCGCTTTCATTTATTTCTTCGGATTCTTCCCCGGTTTCTTCCCTGAAGTAAGGGCGCAGGTTTTCATACAGGTCTTCGAATCCTATACTGTGAGCGGCGGAGAGAGGGATTGGTTCTCCAAAGCCCAATGCGTAGGATTCTGCGACCGCGCTTTGGGTCGTTTTCGCGTTTTCACACTTGTTTACGGCCAGAATGACGGGTTTTTTCTGTTTGCGGAGGAAAGTCGCGAAATGCTCATCCGCGGGGGTGACTCCCGCGCGGCCATCGATGACGAAGAGAATGCAGTCTGCTTGCGCGAGCGCCGCTTCAGTCTGTTTGCGCATGCGGCCCTGAATGGATTCATCAAAGCTTTCTTCCAATCCTGCGGTGTCGATGAGGGTCAATGGCTGACCAAAAAGGGTTCCCTGTGCTTCGCGCCAGTCGCGGGTTACTCCGGGCGTATCGTCGACGATGGCCAGATGTTTGCCGACCAGCTTATTAAAGAGCGTCGATTTTCCAACGTTGGGGCGGCCGATGATGGCGAGTCTGAGCATAGTGGCTTATCCGCCCTTTAAAACAATTTACGATCCCGCCGCGCGGTTTGGAAACCCTATCTGTACGCCGCCAGTTCCCCGTTCGTCGAGAGCAAAAGCAACGTGTTTGCTGCAATGGCCGGAGGCACTGCGGGGGTGCGGTCCGAATCCCAGCGGCGGAGAATTTTGCCGTTTGTCGCGTTGACTTCGATCATATTTCCATCCGTTCCGGACAGGATCAGGCGGCCTGAGCCCATGACAGGGCCTTTCCAAAGAATCGGATCGCTTTTTTTCTTTTCGTTTTCATAGCGCGGCAACGGAGTGACCCAGATGATGCGGCCATCCTCCAGACTCAGGGCGATCAGTTGCTGGTCGTTGGAGAGGACAAACAGGAAATTTCCTGCAACCCACGGCGTTTCCGCACCGCCGATTTCACGCTGCCAGACCCGTGCGCCGGAGGTCTGATCGAATGCTACGAGTTTACCGCCGAAGCTCAGGATGATCACAAGCCCGTGATCGAGCACGGGCAGGGCCTTGATGTCCGAGAGGCTTTCTATGCCTCCGCCGTATTGGCGTGCGCTGGAGATGTTATCCGACCAGGCAACCGATCCGTTTTCGACACGCAGTGCCGTGACTTCGCCTGAAGAGAAGACGGCAACGACAATATCGCTGTTGGCAGCCGGGCTGGCGGCGCCCAGAAGTCCCGCCGTTTCAACGATGCCTACATAGGCCCAGAGGGTGTCTCCGGTGTTTTCGTCGAGCGCAAGGACCCGGTTATCCAGCGTAATGAGGTAAATCTTGTTATCGATCACTGTCGGAGCGGCACGCGAGGGGGCGGGGATGTTCTTACGCCAGGTGATGCTGCCGTCCGCAGCCTTGATTTTCAGAACCTCGTCGTACCCGTTCGTGACAAACAGGAAACCGTCGGAGTAGCTGACTCCGCCGCTGAGGACATCCTCGTCTTCCTCGTCATTCTCTACGCTGGTTTCCCAGAGTTTTTTGCCGGACTGAATGTCAAAGGCGCGCAGGCTGGAATCTGTGTCCAAAGTGTAAACGCGGCCTTCGGCTATCACGGGCTGGGCTGTTAAAGGGAGGGATCCTGAGCCTGATCCGATCGATGTTTTCCATGCCCGTCCCGGTTCCTTGCCAAGAGCCGGGTTTTGCATGGAATGGTTCGGGTAGCCCCCTGCCTGAGGCCAGAATGCGTTGTTCCATGGATCGGGGGCAAGCAGTTCGTGTTTCTCGCCTTCGGGTTCGAGCGTCTTTTGCAGTTCCAGAACCGAGATCCTCTCGCCTTCCAGCTTTGGCTTGTCGGCGTCGGAGTCAAAAACGCTTGTGACTTTCGAGCATCCCGCCATCAGGAGCGTCATTGAAACGAAAAGAAGCGTATTTTTGATTCTGTTCATTTTTGTTCCTTAAAAAAAACTATTTGTTGTCAGAGGTTTGTTCCTGTGACCCGCTTGCCGGGGCGATTTCCGTTTCGGTGTCAGGAGATTCGAGTTCGTAGAGCATGTCCAGAGAACGTACCTTACGTTCTAACGATTGGGGAAGACTTTCCCTTTTCAACAAAGTGGCGAGATGTTCGCGTGCGACCTTATAATTTTTTTTGTAATGCGCCTGAAGGACGGCAACATCAAGGCGGGCGAGGTCGTTCCATGGATTGTTTTCGTCGTTGGCCACGCGTTCGAGCATCGGCAGGCCCGTTTCCGGGTCATGCTGAGCCACGAGCCGCGCAGACTGAAATATGGCCAGATGACGAAAATCGACGGGAGCGGCCGCATCGTTGGCAATCTGTTTGTAGGTTTCCAGCGCCTTTTCCTTTTCACCTTTTTTAACCCAGGCGCCTGCAGCCTCCCACAGGGCTATGGTTTTCAGGTCCGGGCGCAGGTCTTTCGTTATGCGGACCAGAGCTTCGGCCTCGTCGTCGCTTGAGAGAGCATCGAGGAATTTTTCGGTTTGCTGCGCTTTTACACCGTTATCCCACAGTCGATAGCCCGACAATGCTGCGGTGCCAAGGATTACCAACACGACCAGGGCAAGGACAAACCCGCCATACTCGCTCCAGAATTTTGCGACTTTCTCCTGTTTCAGAGCTTCGTCGACTTCCGCTAACAAATTAGCCATACACGTTTCTCTTTATGTCATTCTTGTCTTTTTGCGCTCAGGAGTAGGTTTTATAACTCTCTGTCCTCCAAGACAAGAGCGTTCGCAGATTGCCCTTTTTCTGCGCTTCAGGTTTTCCACTTGATCGAGCAGCCCATGGAGGGAAACTGACGGGCTTCAGATGTTCCTTTTTGTTTGATTTCGAGCAGGGCGTTCATCAGTTCCGGGACCGTTGCCGAATCCGGAGCTTTAGCAGCCGCACTGTCCAGCCGTCCGCGGTATTGAAGGATTAAATTCCTGTCAAAACCGAAAAAGTCGGGCGTGCAGACCGCGTCATAGGATTTTGCCGTCTGCTGGGTTTCATCGATCAGGTAGGGGAAGGTGAAACCGTTGTCTTTGGCAAATATCTTCATATTGTCGAAAGAATCGGCGGGGTAGTTTTCCGTGTCGTTGGGCATAATGGCAACGCAGCCGTAGCCCTCGTTCTGAAGCGTTTTACAGGTTTCGACGAGGCGCCCGATCACTGCTTTTACATAAGGGCAGTGGTTGCATATGAACATGATCACTATGCCCTCGGGGCCGCGGCAATCCGCCAGAGACAGCAGCCGGCCATCGATATTCTTGAGTTTGAAGTCCACGGCGTGGAATCCTGCTTGTTTTTCAGGGGTTTGCAAAAGTGCCATGACAGATCTCCTTGGTTCTTTCTTTTTTTGCGCAATTTTGTTAACCTTTATATATGAGTCTGCATGTTCTTCACAACCCGGCTGGCGAACAGGTCACAGGGTTTACACGGTATCAATTCCAGAAACTCGATCAGCTATACATTTATGCCCAGTCCAAAAGGGTTTTGATGTACCGGACGGTCGATTGCGATTTTAACGAGGGGCTGGCGACCTATACTTACTACCAGTCCGTTTCGGCCGCCCCCAGCCTGCAGTTTGCGATTCGCAAGGTTGGGCCGCGTACCACGATGTTCGAGCTGTATTGCCAAGGTAAGGGCCGGGTTCTGAAAAGCACTCTCTTTGAGCGGGTGTTCGAGCAATTACAGGCCGAAGTGGATCATATGGTCTCTGGCGCGCATTGAAAGCGCAAAAAATCCAGAGGAATTCAGGGGTTTTTTCGTCTATATACTTGAGTCGGTCCTTAAAAAGGATTATGTCTATGAAGCTGTTTTCTGGTACCGGGTTCGCGGGGGAGTTTTCATGAGCCGATTACCGTCTTTAGTGGCTATGGCCGCTTTGTTTATTACCTGTCTTTCGGGATTTTCGGGTGCGGCTCTGGCTGTCTTCAAGGGGAATTCCATCGGCGAGCTTATCGAGTACAGGGCAAAGTACGAAGATACCTTTATCCATCTGGCCCGTAAGAACGGGCTGGGGTTTGTTGAAATGAGGGCCGCCAATCCCGGGATCGATCCATGGATACCCGGAGAGGGCACAAAGCTGATTATTCCCGCGCAGCATTTGCTTCCGGATGCCCCGCGGAGGGATATCGTCATTAATCTTCCCGAGATGCGGATTTATGCCTATGTCAACGGTGACGGAGCGCCGCTGACCTATCCGATCGGGATCGGCCGGGAAGGGCTTTCAACGCCCGTGGGCAAGACCTCGATCGTTCGTAAAACGGTTAACCCGATCTGGCGTCCGACGGACCGTATGCGTAAGGAAAAGCCGGAGCTGCCCGTTGAAGTTCTGCCCGGTCCAGATAATCCGATGGGAACACGTGCTCTTTATCTGGGTTGGTCCCAGTATGCGATTCACGGGACAAACAAGCCTTATGGTATCGGGCGACGCAGCAGCAGCGGTTGCATCCGCATGTATCCGGAGAGCGTTCTCGAATTTTATGACCGGATTCCCATCGGGACCGAGGTTAATGTCGTCAACCAGCCGATCAAGGTCGCGTGGATCGGGAACGAGCTTTACATTGAAGCCCATCCCGATCTGGAGCAGGCCATCAATATGGAAGAGTCGGGTGTTATCGAGCATCAGCAGCTTACGGATGCCGATATGGCCGCGATTGTTAAGGTTGCAGGGCAATATCAGGATTATCTGAACTGGCCCAAGATCCGCACAGCGATCCGCGAGCGCAGAGGATATCCGATCGTGATTGCCCGCGTTCCTGAGAGAGTTAAGGAAACGGTGCCTGATCTTCAGGAGGTCGAGAACAACAATTTCCCGCGCGATGCCGTTATTCCGAAGGAGAAGCCCGAGAATCTCAAGGCTCTTCAGATTGGCGATGCCGTGCCTTATCCTCCGCATCTTCCACATAAAAAGACGCGGATTGTCGCCCGCGTCGATTGATATTCCTTTTCTCTTATATTCTCTTATAAAAACGGGCCGGGTCTGACCCGGCCTTTTTGCTTAAACGGACTGGTGCATCAGGAAAAACAACCCGTATGCCGGGGGAACGACCAGCGGGGCCAAGAGAAAAACATAGCGCCAGTAAGATTTCAAAAAGAGGAAGCTGAGGCTGAAGAGTGCACAGATGAAAAACGTCGTATAGGCGTGAAGCGAGTAGAGTTTAAAGAGATCCGCCGCCGTATCAATCGATTCCATTGAAACGAGTCCAAACCGGATAGACAGTTCAAACATAATAAAAATCAGGAAAATACTGACGTAGTTTACCAGAACAAGAAGAAGAACCTGAGAAAGTAATCTTGTCATATTCGGCCCCTGTTGCTGCTCAGCGGTCATCTATAACAAAAAGACTGTCCCTAAGGACAGTCTTTTTTTAATTTTAGCTCAGAAAGCCAGATTATTTGGTCTGGGCTCTCTGGAATACTTTGTCAGCGGTCGGCTGGGCAGGAACAGCAACAACAGCGTTGTCGGTTTCTTCATGCGTTGCGGTGCGCTCGAGAGCATAGGGGGTCGCCAGTTCATTTTCCTCGGCGCTTTCGCTGCTTGCGCAGGCGGCCAGAGCCAAAGTGGAGCCGATCAGGCATATTGTAGCAACAGTTTTTTTCATTTTAGTCCTCATTCGAATTAAACCTGTTATGAAAACGACGTAAGATCCGGATCACCCATTTTCGGAGGTGAATGTTCCTACTTTAATGAAGAGTCTTCGGACATTAGCTCCTCTTTTTCAAGAGGCTTTTGTTGGTTTATCAACAAAACTTTGAATGGATGTGTAATTTTGCAACAGTTTTCGTCCTTAAATTTTAAGTAATTATGTATAATTACTTGCCGAAAGGCCGTTTAAGTCTTCTGGTTGAACTGGACATGCTCAAAGAAAGCGTCAATCCCCAAACGGATGGTATGCGCCAGTTTCCGCCTGTGTGCGGGCTGTCTGAGACGTTCGACCTCTTTCCTGTTCGACATGAATCCAGCCTCGATCAGGATCGAAGGGATGTCAGGGGCTTTGAGCACAGCAAATCCTGCATAGCGATGAGGGTTAGGCAACAATGTCATTCCGTTTCCCTGCATTTTTTGTACAAGCGTGTTGGCAAAGAATTTCGATTCGTTCATCGTTTCCGTGCGGGCGAAGTCGAAAAGAATGTTGGCAACCTGTTCATCTTCCACGCTCAGGTCGATTCCGGCGATCAGGTCCGCTTTGTTTTCCTTTTCAGCCAAAGCTGCGGTTTGCGCGTCGGAGGCTTCCTTGGAGAGGGTGTAGATAGACGTCCCCCGGACATCTGATTTGTTGATGGTATCGGCATGGATAGAGACGAACAAATCCGCTTCGTGGTCGCGCGCATATTTCACCCGGTCAGCGAGCTTGATAAAAATATCGCTATCCCGGGTCATGATTACTTTATAGCGGTTCGTGGCTTCCAATTCCTTTTTCAATTCTTTGGCCAGAGCCAGAGTGATGTTTTTTTCATACACGTTGCCGATGCCGATTGCTCCCGGATCTACTCCGCCGTGGCCGGGGTCGATCACAATCAGCGGTTTTTCCTGTGTTTTCAGGGCAGGTTTTTGTTTGGGAACGGGCGCAGATTCGGCCTCGGGGCGATTGAGAGAGGATGTCTGGTAGATATCCGAGGCAACCAGTGTTCCGTGGATCCTGCTTTTGCTTTTCTGGAATTCTGTCTCCGAGACGGCCTGATAGTCGATTACGATACGGTCGGGCTTGTCATCCTGCCGCGGAAGCAGGAAGGCCGAACCGATCATGATGGGGCGCTCCATATCGAAGACGATCCGCGAGATTCCCGGCTGCAGGGGGCCCTGCCGAATGTCCTTGATACCCGCCTGTCCGGGTTTTGCAATCTTTCCCGCCCGCCATTCGAAGGATTTCAGGTCCACTACCAGGCGGTAGGGATTGTCGAGTGCGAAAACGCGGTAGTCGGTTATCTGGCTTAAATCCAGAACCATGCGGATTTTGTCCGGATGAACGCCAAAGCGTACCTGATCGACGCTCAGGGCCCGAACCGAAGCGGCCCAAAACAGGGTCAGGGAACCGATGGTTATGAGTGCAATTATTTTTTGAAATGTTTTTGGATTCACGGCAGGTGCTCGGGTGTTCACACAGTGATTTGCAGGGTCAGATTATCATAATGCGCTTAAGACGCAGAAGAAAAGCTTATGGTTTTGAGCGTGTCTTAAATGTCTGGATAAGTCAGCAACTGTTTAACGTATTCCGGCACGGTTTCCGCTGCGCGTCCGGAGATATGTTCGTCAAAGACGCTTGCGACCTGGCTTTCCTCAATATTTATTTCCACCGTTTTTGCTCCATTCAGGCCGGCATGCGCAACAAACCCGGCTGCGGGGTAGACATGTCCGGAGGTTCCGATCGCTATGAAAAGGTCGCAATATGAAAGAGCTTCATAGATTTCATCCATCCTGTAGGGCATTTCGCCGAACCAGACGATGTCCGGCCTGACCGTACCCGTTTCTTGGCAGTTCGCGCAGACGTGATCGGTTGTTACGTCTTCCCGGCAGTGAAATCTGGTTTCGCACTTATTGCAGAACACGCTCAACAATTCCCCATGCATATGAATCAGGTTTTTATTTCCTGCGCGGTCATGCAGATCATCGATATTCTGGGTTACAATAGTAATGTCGCCCCGCCAGTTCTTTTCAAGCTCGGCAAGGGCGATATGCGCAGCGTTGGGCTGAATGGACGGTTCCAGCAATTGGCGCCTGCGCCTGTTATAAAAATCCTGAACAAGGGCGGGGTTAGCCCTGAAAGCCTCAGGAGTGGCAACGTCCTCCACCCTGTGGCCGCACCAAAGGCCGTCACTGCCCCTGAAAGTCTGAATGCCGCTATCTGCCGAGATTCCGGCTCCTGTCAAAATGACGATATTGCCTGCGCTTTTACGGGTCATGCCAAACCTGCCCTGCTTTATCCGGATTGCCGCATCTTACATTTTTTTTCGCCGCTTTGGAGATTTTAGTCTGTGCTATGGTATTCTTTTTGAGTGTTCTGGCCGGATTTCTCTAGAACCAAGGCGGATTTTTTGAACATCGTTCTCAAAAACCTGGTCCTTGCGACCCTGTATTACATTTTCGGGAGGATCGGGCTTTATCTCGCTTCCGATCCCGCCATGGCGACGATTTTCTGGCCGGGGGCAGGGATTGCGATGGCTGCCGTTTATTCCTGCGGTTACAGGATGTTGCCTGGCGTTTATCTCGGGGCAGTACTTGTCAATCTCACGATTGTTTATCCTTCTTCCGTTTCGATTTTTGCGATCGACACGACGATTATGCGGGTTTTTTTGATGGGTATCCCGCCCATGCTTCAGGCGCTGGCCGGCTCGTTTATGATCCAGCGCGTGCTGGGGCTGGAGAACAGACTGGAGACCCTGCGGGCCGTCCTGTGGTTCAGCGTTCTTGCGGGACCTGTGAGCTGCCTTATTTCGGCCAGTCTTTCCGAGTTCATACTCTATTCTTTCGGAGTGACTGCGTGGCGGGCCATTCCGCTGTCATGGGCCACATGGTATGTCGGGGATATGCTCGGGACGCTTGTTTTCGCGCCGACGGGAGTCCTGTTGATCAATTCTTCGGTTTCCCGTCACCGGAAACAATCTGTGATTTTGCCGTTACTTTTTCTTTTTGTTCTTGTGATTTCGGTGTTTTTTTACGCTATCGGCAACGAGAAGAGAAACAGGCTGGAGGGGCTTAAAACTGATTCTACCCTGATCGTTAATTCTCTGAACAACTCATTCAATGCCTATCTCGAACAAGTCAAGTCCGTACGGAGCTTCTTTCAGGCTTCGGAATATGTGAGCGAAAGAGAGTTCCGCCTGTATCTTGAGGACGTGTTCGGGGAATATCCCGCCATGGAGAGTCTTTTCTGGGCTCCCCGGGTCCCAAAAGAGGATTTAGCGGACTTCGAACGGCGGGCATCGCAGACCAAGGGGTTCAGTTTCAGAGTCGTCGGAACACAGGAGGACGGCGAACAAAAGCCCGTTGCCCTTACCCGTGATTACTATTTTCCACTGTATTATTCTGCGCAGCGTTTTGGCCTGAATACCGTGCAGGGAGAGGATGTGGGGGAAAACGAGCTTATCCGGAGCCGTCTTGATGTGTCAGCAAAGACCCAGCGTCCTGTTTCAAGCGTTGTTTCCGGGATCTTTTCTCCCGACGGGGAGGCTAAAGTCGCTTTATTTTTTCCGCTTTATACATCCGATGTTTCGGGGGAGAGGCCGCAAGATTTCCTGCGCGGTTTTATCGTGGGGATCTTTAGCCCTTATGAAATGCTGACGGAGACATTGGTCAACTGGCAGAGCCGCGGCATAGATCTTACTTTTGTTGCCGACAATCAGGATGAAAACGTAAAGTCGAATGAAACGGTCATCTTTCTTCGCCGGTTGTCGGCTCTTCATCATCGTGTTTCTTTTAACATGCTTGATGAACACTGGCAGCTGGTCGTCTCGCTAGACAAGGAGTTTCTGGAAGCACACGTGAACTGGGCTCTCTGGTATGTTCTTGGCGGGAGCTTTCTCTTCACATTTATTGTTTCCGGGTTTTTGCTGGTTGTGACAGGACACGGCGCTGTGACTGAAGCCGTCGTTCAGGAACGAACGCGGCAACTTAATGATCAAACGGGTTTTCTTAAACTGATTATGGACCATGTCCCGGATCTGGTTTTTGTCAAGAACCGCAAGCATGAGCTTATTGCCGCGAATGAGGCTTTTCTGGGACTTTATTCCCGAGAAGATCAAAAAACCCTGATCGGGCGAACCGGGCTGGAAATTTTTACAGAGGAAGAACAGGAGCTTTTCAAAGAGCAGGATAATCTCGCTTTTCGTAAAGGATATTCTGAAGTTTTCGAGAACAATACGGACTATCGGGGGATCATACGGACGTTTTTTACCCGAAAAATCAGGTTCGAGGATGATGCCGGTCATCCTTTCCTGCTGGGGCTGTCCCGTGATATGACGGAGCTGCTGACGGTTCAGTCCCATCTGGAATCCATTCTCATGACGACGGCTGACGGGTTCATGGTTATTGAGCATGACGGGAAGATCGCCACGTTCAATAAAGCCTGCGAACGGATTTTCGGATATGAACCGCAAGAGATTGTCGGCAAGCCTGTCTGGGTGCTTGAGCCGGATTATCAGGCGCAGGATGAGAAGGGGAACTTCTTTTATTTCGTCCGGCAGGCCGGCAAGACCGGAGATCAGGTCCGCCATGAATTGCTTGCCAAGCATAAGGACGAAACCGTTTTCCCGATTTATCTTGCCGCTTCGGAAGTGAGGGTCGGCCATACCAGTTTTTACAGCGCGATCGTTCGTGATATCTCGGAGGAAAAAAAGGCGAAGGAAGATTTGCGGCGTTCCAATCAGGAGCTTGAGGATTTTGCTTATGTCGCATCGCACGATCTCAAGGCTCCTTTGCGTCATTTAAGTCTGAGCGCGAATTTTCTGATCCGGAATTATTCAGGTCAATTCGATGATAAGGCGCATGAACTCCTGAACATTATCAGCAAGAGTTCCGAGAGGATGTTCGAAATGATCGACAGCCTGCTGGCCTATTCCAGCGTCGGACGTAAAGACGTTCAAATGAGCGCTGTGGCTCTGAACGAGGTTATGGAGGACGTTCTGGATAATCTTTCGGCTCAGATCGAAGCGGTTAAGGCCAGAATTTCCGTGGGACCCTTGCCCGAAATTCACGGCAACAGGAACCTGATGATCCAGTTGTTTCAGAATCTTGTAGAGAATGCCCTGAAATACAGAAAGGGCAGCGTTTCTCCTGTTGTAAAGGTTCATGCGGGCAGCAGCGGACGCTTTAATCTGATTACCGTTTCAGATAACGGGATCGGGATTGAGAAAGAATATAAAGACAAGGTTTTCAAGATTTTTCAGCGTTTGCACAGTGACGCGCAATATCCCGGGACCGGTATCGGGCTGGCTATCTGTCAAAGGATCGTCGAGTTTCACGGCGGAACCATAGAACTGGATGAAGATTATGCAGAAGGCAGCCGTTTTATAATAAAGTTGCCTGCTGTCTGAGTTATGCTATATGAGTTTTATTGCAAGTTAATTTTTTGGTAGACTGGAATCTGTGACCAATCAACCTCTTACAATTCTTTTAGCTGAAGATGAGGAAAATGATGCGTTTTTCCTCAAGCAGGCGCTTGAGGCCGTTTCCGCGCCTAACACCGTGCATCATGTGCGCGACGGTCAACAGGCGCTGGATTTTTTGAAGCAGCAGGGGGCGTATGAGTCGGCTCCGCGTCCTGATATCATCCTGCTTGATATCAATATGCCGAAAAAAAGCGGTTATGACGTTCTTCTGGAAATCAAGGCGGATGATTCTCTTAAGGCGATCCCGGTTATCGTTATTTCCGGTTCTAACGATGTGGATGATGTGTATAAGAGCTACAATCACTATGCCGCCGCTTATATTACAAAGTCGAAAAGCCTTGAGAGCATGAATAATCTTGTGTCGGCGGTAGATTCTTTCTGGTTCCGGCATGTTACTTTGCCGAGGATCTGATTATCTCTTCTGGTCAGGAAAGACTACATATTCCTTCAGGCAGATAAAGCCATTGCCCGCAGCAATTATCAGTTCGTAGGGCAGGATGCAGGCGATGACGCCCGGTGTTAAAGCGTGTCTTTCCTCCCATCCGCTGCAACTGGTGACCATCAGTTTTTTTCCATCGACATTGGCGACGCAACCATAGTGTCCGAAAGCGCGGTTCATCCTGAGAAGGTCTTTTACAGGCAGTTTCCAGTTAAAGGTTCTCATCTCATCTGAGGGTTCGGGGTATTCCGTGGCCAGACGCTCGTTCTGGGGCTTTGCCTTTTTCCAGTACCTCGGCAAATCGTTGACGATAACGGAAAGAATTTCCGCTCCTGTTATTGCGGTGCGGCTGGAGAGGACTTCGATGTCCGTTGTTTCATCAACCGGGAGGGGTTCCTGATAGAGGATGTCGCCTGCATCGTATTTCTGCGTCATTTTGTGAACGGTCAGCCCGGCGGCTTTCGGGTCTTTCATAATGATATGAGGCATCGGCATAATGCCCCTGGCACGGGGAAGCAATGCCGGGTGGAGGTTGATGGCGTACGCTTTTTTCGGGTCTATTGGGGGAATCTTGTATTTATAGCCAAAGGCAATGAAGGCTTTCGCTCCGTGACCAATCAGGTTTTCAACTTCCTGAGGGGTGATCTTGCCCTCTATCGTTTTGATATTGACGGTTTCGGCCAGCATCTTGATCTGCTCGTTGTGCGAGAAGATCCCGTCACAGGGGAAGGTGTAGAGGCCAACCAGCTCGTGACCGTCGTCAATCAGCCGCATCAGCGCATAGAGAGAGAAATCATATCCGAAAAAGACGAACTTCATTGTCCGATTGTTCCGGAAAAGGCTGAAACGGGCAAGGGGAAAAGCGCAGGCAGAAGATTATACCTTATCGTCAAAAAGGCTTAGTAATTCGTCGCTCAGGTTTTCCGAGGCTTTGATCGTGGCAATATTGGCTTTGTAGGTAATTTCGGAAAGCTTCAAATTAACGATTTCTTCTTCGAGGCTGACATTCGGCACGCCGACGATTCCCTGTTCATCCGCAAAGGGTGAGTCAGGGCTGTAGGCCGGAACATATGGCGGGTTTTTGGCGACCACGTCCGTTCTGACTCCTCCGGGCGTGTTTCCGAGAGACTTTGATACGGTGGTGAGGGCGCTGTATGGCGCTTGTCCGCCTTCTTCCAGCGAGCCTTCGGTTGTCAGGTTGGCAATATTGGAGGCGCTGGCGTTCAGCCGCTGGGTCGCCGCGTTCAAACCTGTCAGAGCTATTCCGATAGCTTTTATCATGATTTTATTATACCATATGGGGTGTTAATATGTTATTTCTAATAACTATTAGTTTTATCAAAGGGTTAGAATAATGCGTTTCTTTACTTCCCTCCTTGTTCTTTTCGGGACACTCCTTGTTTTCGCCCAAAATCCGGTTCAAGCAGAGTCCAAGCCCTGGATCTGGAGTTGGTGGCCGAGTCACTGGAGAAATCTTGATTTCAAGCCCTATCTGGGCAATCAGGTGATTTCCCAGCGCTCTCTCTGGGACAATGATCGGTGGACGCCCGAAGACTGGATCAAGGATGCCGGGGATGCGCGTCGTGTTATGCGCGATTTCTATGCGTATGACATCATTTCTGACCAGTATGTTGATGACGATAACATTCCTGTACTGGAAGTCGGAGAAACCTATATGCGTCTTTCCGGGCTTGACCGCCGCCGTGTGCTACAGTTCGTGGATCATGTCTTTGGCATTACCAAAGGCAGCGATGACGGCATGTTCTATGTTTATTACAGAGAACTTGATGACGATCCGCTAGGGGTCTATAACAAATACGGACTTCAGCAATATTGATTCCCTGAGCGGTGGCCGCGTTCGTGGTTCCGAGCGGGGCCAAACGGACATGACGACACATGCGGGAAATGGGCACTCTAGTCACCGCAGGCTCAGCACAACAGGCTTGCACAAAAGGGTGGGATTCATATAAGAACGGCCGATACGACGAAGCGGAAGGTTACTTCCGCAAATCCGTCTCCTTAAGTGAAAATCCGGAAGCTTATTACGGGCTGGGTGTGCTTTACAAACTTAAAGGCATGACAGGCGATGCTATCGCGTGTCTCAACAAGAGCATCTCCCTTAATCCCTATTTCAGCCTTTCCTACGGTGTTCTGGGGGATATTTATCTCGGGCTGGGCAGCGGGCTGCAGGCTATCGAACAGTTTGCGCAGGGAATCGCTGCTGATCCCGCTTCAGATGATTACAAGCACCGTTTGATTCAGATCATGCGGTCACTGACCTTCAAGAAGATCAATGAGAATCTGAAGGGCGTGCTGTTGTTGTGTATGGAGACGCCGGGAATTGATCTTGTCGATATGGGGCGGTGCTGGCTGAGCATTATCGAGTCCGATGAAGAGTTCAGTGAGGTTTACAAGCTTTCCCGGCACAAGGATTATCATTCCTTCCGTGCCGTATTCGACAGGATGGCTTCCTATGAGGCGTTTCTCGATCCTTTTTTCCTGACCGGGCTGGGACAGTTCATCGTTGCGGATATGGGATTTGAGCGATGGGCGACGCATCTGCGGCGCATGTTGCTGGAGACGCTCGGAGCAAATAATCCTCTGGGGGATGAGGCACGGGAATATCTGGCGTGCGCACTCAGCCGATACTGTTTTCTGAGCGATTATATTTTCGTGGAAAGCCCTGAGGAACAAAAGCAGGTCAGCGACCTTAAAAAGAAGCTTGAAAAGCAAAGTCCGGAGGATATGGTTCTCGCCGAACTTGCCATTCTCGGATGTTACATGCCGCTTTGCCGTCTCAAGAAAGCGCGGAAAATAGCAGAAGTTCTGCCGGGCGGTGATCATGTCTCACAGATTCCCAAAGGACAGATTGAAGATTATTTCGAGATGGAGAAGATCCGTAAGAAAATTCCCGAGCTGACCCCGATCGAAAATGAGACGTCCCAAGCCGTGCAGGTTCAATATGAGGAGTTTCCCTATCCGCGCTGGACCGCTTTATTCAAGGATATCCGTGATGAAGGTGTTGAAGGGGGTCTGACAGGGACACAGGCGAAGATTCTGGTGGCTGGGTGCGGGACAGGGCGTGAAGCGCTGGAGCTGGCCTGTGTTTTCCCCGATGCCGATGTGCTTGCGGTCGATCTTAGCAAGTCCAGCCTGTCTTACGGGATTATGAAGGCGGAGCAATTCGGGATCACGAATGTTACGTTCAAGCACGGGGATATTCTTGAACTGGGTGTGCTTGAAGAGCGCTTTGATTATATTGCCAGTTCCGGGGTTCTTCATCACCTCAAGGAACCTATGGCGGGATGGCGCGTTTTGACGGGTTTGCTTAAGCCCGAAGGACTTATGCGGATTGCGCTCTACAGCTGTCTGGCACGGAAATCAATCAATGAAGCCCGGCAGCAGATCGCCGAGAAGGGGATCGGGAACGATGCCGTTTCTATCCGCGAGTTCCGGCGCGATGCCCGCAAGCATCTCAAGTTTTCGTCTCTGAAAACTCTTGAAGAGATCCCTGATTATTATTCCATGCCGGAATGCCGCGATCTTTTGTTTCATGTGCAGGAGCACCAATTCGATCTGGAACAGCTCGAAGCGTGTCTTCATGAACTGGGGTTGGAGTTTCTCAAGTTTTATATCCAGCAGAGCATCCTTGATAAATATGTCAAAAGCTTCCCTGACGATCCCAAGGCTGTAAATCTGGAGAACTGGGCGAAGCTGGAGATCCGCAAGCCCGAAATCTTCATCGGGATGTACCGGTTCTGGTGCCGGAAGACGGCTTGAGCCGTTACTTATCGCTGAAACCGGGCAGGTCCTTTTTCTTTTTCACGATTATTTCCCGGTAGAGAATAAAGAGATTGCTGGCGATAATGATGCTTGCGCCGAGATAGACATTAGGTTTGGGTACTTTATCCCAAAACACATAGTCGAAGATCATCGCCCAGATAATCATGGTATAGGAGATGGGCGAGATCGTCGCAGCTTCCCCCAGTCTGAAGCTCTGTGATTTTGCCAGAAGAGAGAGGAGCCCGGTGGCGCCCAGCCCTGCAATGATCCATGCGCTCGCGATCGAGAACCCCCCTTCCTTTACTTCAGCAAAAGGCCAGTGCATGCCGCAGGCGATTGTCCCGAACAGAACAAAGTAAAAAGTTGTGGTTGTTGAACCTTCCGTGCGGCCAATCCAGCGCAGGCATGTGTCAACCATGCCTGCCGAGAGTCCCCAACCCAGACCGATCAGAATGCCCATCAGGGGCAGTTGATCTGCGGGTTCGGATGGGTTGGCCATGATTATTACCCCTGTGAAGCCTACGGCTACGGCGCTCAGGCGGTAAATTCCCACCCGTTCGCCCAGAACCGGGTAGGAGAGGAGGACAACGAAGAGAGGCGATGTGAAGAGCAGGATCGTGGTTTCGGCCAGCGGCATCATGCCGAGCGCCTGAGCGCCCAAAACGATTCCCACCGTTCCGATAAAGCTGCGCAGAAGGTGGGCCCACGGACGCGCAGTTTCAAGAATATAGAGTTTGCGCGCGAAAACCAGCCAGAGCAGGAGGGCGGCCAGAGAGAACGCATTGCGGAAGAATGTGACTTCGAACGGACCGAAATACTCGCGCAACAGCTTGGCGAAAAGGCTCATCGCCGAGAGCATGAAGGCATTGATGAGGGCGTAGATGATGGCAGCGAGAAGGTGATCTTTTTTTGCTGCGGCCACGTCAGGGGATCTCGCTCTTGATGTGGGAGGTTTTCTGCCGGTTCACATGTTCGCGATAGAGAATATAAAGCTGGGCGGCAATAATAATTGCTGCGCCCGTGTACACAGAGTGACCGGGCGGGTTGTGCCAGATCATACTGTCCATGAGAGTGCTCCAGATCAAGGATGTATAGGCGAATGGCGTGATGACGGCAGCCGGAGCATATTTATAAGCATTGGTCAGAGCCAGTTGTGCGAAGCCGCCGGACGCGCCGACCAGAAAGAAGAGCCAAGCTTCCTCCATCCTGATTCCCTGCCCGTACCATGGCATCAGAAGGCCGGGGACAATCATTCCTGCGAGCACGAAGTAGAAGGTCACGGTGACGGCGGGTTCGGTTTTCAGGTGACGCAGCATCGTATACATCGACGCATGCAGAAATGCGGCAAATAAAGCCAGAACAAGACCTATGGCGCTGATCTTGCTGCTTGGGGCGGCGATCACCAGAACTCCGCTCATCCCGATGATGATTGCGGCCCAGCGGTGGGCGCCGACCCGTTCCCTCAGAAAGAAATAGGCAAAGGCCGGGGTGAGAAGCGTGGACATGTAGAGCAGAACAGTTGCGTTCGAGAGGGGCAGAAGGGATTGCGCTCCGAAAGTTACGATCAGGCTGAGAGACCCTACGATTGCACGAACGGCGACGGTTTTGGGCCGTTTTGTTTTCAGCAGATCAAGACGACCGCTGAAGGCCAGGATGATGAAGAAAGGGATGACGACAAACAGATTGCGGAAAAAGGCCACTTCGATGACGTGGTGGGTTTCGGACAGGTATTTAGCCGTTGCGCCCATAACCACAAACAGAAAATGTGCGCTGAGGGCATAGAAGGCTGCCGGAAGAATCCGGTCGTTTAACGCTTCTTTCTGGACGAGGGTGGTCATGTCCTAATCAGTTTTTGCCGCATTTGGCGGCTTTCCGCCGGATTCCGACTTTAAGGTTTTACAGGCGCTTGTAAAGAGTGTTCCTGTGCTGCGGGTGCGTGCGGTTCTGTCCCGACAGGAGGCTGAGCATAGCGGGCGACAACTTCGTCAAAGTTTTCCACGACCGTGTATTTATCATCGTTCAGGTTATCGGGGTCAACCCGGTCGACGTTTACCACTTCGTGTAACGGCACGCCCTGGGCTACGGCTTGTACCAGCTCCGGGTGCGATGCGAAAAGCTGACTCATTATTTCGCGGCGTGAAAAGTCGTCGTATTCCTCTTGGGATCCGGATTTTTCATAGGCTTGATATTCCGAAAGTTCGGAAGATTCTCCGTAATCTGTGGCGGCGCGGAGATAAAGCTCTTCTCCTGTTTCATGAAAGTGCGCCCAGTTTCTGGCCATCAGCATGTCGTTCGTCAGGTCATGAGTGGACGGGGCGGCAACAGAGATATACTGATCCTGCTGGCCCGTCAGATACCGGGTCGCTTCGGCCACGCGGGCCGCATCATGAAAGCGGTCCCTATTTTGTTCCATCCATACGCCGAGTTCGATTTTTGCATCGTACACGGCCTGCAAGGCGGTTGTGAGTTCGGCCGGCAAGTCGGCTCGGTTTACGCTTCCGTCATGCCAACCGCGGAAATTCATGTCATCCATGTAATATTCCAGAAAGTCGTGCAGGTTCTCGAATCCAGTTTGTTCCAGTATGGCGTTCTTGATCGGTTGCAGGCGGGTTTCAAGCTCGGTGATTTTGCTTCGGTATATTTCCTGAAAAGCGGGAGTCTGCGCGTAGTTTCTCAGTGTGCTGTCTATGGACAGCTCTGGATTGCCGCTGGAGCGCATGGTTCCGACTTTTTCCACGGTTTGCCGCCAGCCGTGAAACCGGAAATCCTGCAGCCCTTCTCCAGCCCGATCTCCCTGATAGTCGTTCAGGAGTTGTTGCATGAACGGACCATTGTCATAGCGGGTGTTTGTGGAATCAAATAAACGATGCGAGAAAGGCGCGGCAAAAGGTGCTTCGCCATCGTAGGTCACCATCAAGTTAAAGGTCGATACAGGTGTGTCGCCGTTTCGCAGCATTAGGTCCTGTGCCCCTATGTCGGCAAACATTTCCGCTGACCTAGAGTTGGCGTGAGATCCAATAATCCAGCCGTTTGGACCGAGTTTTTCATCCGCACGGATACGCGGGTCCAGCCCATGCATCGTTTCGTGAACGATGATCCGCGCATATCTGTGAATATCCTCAAACGTCATGTCATCGGGATCTTTTCCCTGATTATCCGGGTCCCATGCGGCGGCAATGGCAATAAACCGGCCGTCGGGAAGGGTTGTACTCAGGGAGTGACCGTTGAGGTCTTGTTTGAACTTGTCATAGTTATCGTACCCCAGGGCTTTTTGCAGGTCCTTGACGCTCATGTCGAAGCTGCGGGCAATCCGTCGGATTTCCTGATCGGGATCGGCGAGGTGATCGAAGATTTCAACTGAGCCGCGCATTTCAGGCATTTCCGCGTAAAGCGATTCGCGGATTTCATTCAGCATGCGGTGGTAGCCTGCCCGCCCACGGTAGATGTCTTCAGGATTTTCGGGTGTCGCTGCACCGGGTGCGCCGCCGTGTCCCACTTCTATACCCCTTATATTTCTTTATTTTTTATTGGGTTCATTCTACAAAGTTTTAGTCAGGAATGCCATTTCTTTATGAAAAAACCCTCCGAGGGGAGGGTTTTTGTAATCTTTAATTAAAAACAACGAGTTAGTCTTTGACCAGCTTGTTTTTGCCGATCCAGGGCATCATGTCGCGCAATTCCTTGCCGACTTTTTCAATGTCGTGCTGGGCTTCGGAGGCGCGGAGTTCTTTGAGGCGGTTAATGCCTTCCTTGTTGCCGCCCATGAATTCCTCGACGAATTTGCCGGACTGGATTTCCTCGAGGATTTTTTTCATTTCCTTCTTGGTTTCGTCCGTGATGATGCGCGGGCCGCGGGTATAGTCCCCGAATTCAGCCGTGTTGGAAATCGAATAGCGCATGTTGGCCAAACCGGCTTCGTAGATCAGGTCTACGATCAGCTTGGTTTCGTGCAGGCATTCGAAGTACGCCATTTCCGGCGGGTAGCCGGCTTCGACCAGCGTTTCGTATCCGGCCTTGATCAGGGCGGAGATGCCACCGCACAGCACGGCTTGCTCGCCAAACAGGTCGGTTTCGCATTCGTCCTTGAAGGTCGTTTCGATGATGCCGGAGCGTCCGCCGCCAACCGCCGATGCGTAGGAGAGGGCGAGGTCCTTGGCTTTTCCAGAAGCGTTTTGTGCAATGGCGATCAGGCAGGGAACGCCGCCGCCTTTCTGGTATTCGCCGCGGACGGTGTGGCCGGGGCCTTTGGGGGCAACCATGAATACGTCGAGGTCGGCACGGGGCTTGATCAGGCCGAAATGGATGTTCAGACCGTGAGCGAAGGCCAGAGCCGCACCTTGTTTGATGTTCGGCTCGATTTCGTCCCTGTAGAGGTCGGCCTGCAACTCGTCGGGGACGAGAATCATCACAATGTCGGCATCCTTGACCGCTTCGGCGGGAGTTTGAACCGCGAAACCGGCTTTTTTTGCTTTTTCAGTCGTGGCAGATCCTTCGCGCAGGGCGATGGTTACGTTCTTGACCCCGCTGTCCTTCATATTCTGGGCGTGGGCGTGGCCCTGCGAGCCGTAACCGACGACAACGACTTTCTTGCCCTTGATCAGTTCCTGATCGCAATCCTTGTCGTAGTAGACGTTCAGTTTTGTCTGGGCGTTATCCGCCGATGTTTGTGCGAGGTTGCTTTGTGCCATAACGAATCCTTTTTCAGCTCAAATTATTCTCTTGTTTTGCAAGCCTAGGCAATAAACAGGTTTTTTTTCCAAGAATCAAGAAAAACAAGCGGTTCAGGGGCCTTTCGGGTGCCATATTTCAGCCGTTTGGGCAAGAAAATTTCCTTTTTTCAGGCGAAATTTCGTCATGTTTTTCCAGTAAAATAAGATTCGAGCACAGGGGAAATATTCCGTGTTCATGGTAAGGCGAGCGAGACTCTTTTAATTAATAAGCACTTGCTAAGAGAGTTGCCGCTATGAGAATTTTTACCAAAGATGAAGTCAAAGCCTGTCTTTTGGGCTGTTTCGAGATTTTCCTGTTTATGCCGAAAGGGATCGAGCGTTTTGGGGCCTCTGCGCCTACTGCAGTAAAGTCGTTCCTGATCCCCCTGGTCCTTTCCCCGCTTTTACTGGCGGTTCTGGTCGGGTTTTCGTCGGGCTTTTCGTTCAGCTATTTGCTCACGCTTCATTTAGCGCGGGTTTTTCTGACATCCGTCCTGTTTCTGGCGGTTGTGTATATCATGACGAAGCAATATGGGCGGGAGGAGCATTTCATGCGGTTTGTCACAGTGAATAACTGGATGAATATTCCCTCCGCGATTCTGCTCTTTCCTGTCCTGGTTTGTCTTGTGCTGGGCGTGGACCGTTCGGCGTATGAGAATTATGCCCTGTTTATTACGCTGGTTGGTTATGTCTATACAGGTTTTATCATTTCTAAAAGTTTCAAACTGCCGTGGGAAATGGGGGCGTTTATCGCGATCATGGGGCTTGCGATCGATCAGCATGCACTGGATCTTACACGCCAGCTTCACGGGTTTATCGGTTAATCAATTTCCAATGACTTCTTTGCCGCGGGAAATCGCGGCTACGCCGGTGCGGCTGACATCCGCCAGACCCAAGGGGCGCATCAGGTCGATGAAGGCGTTGATTTTTTCCGCTGCTCCGGTCAGTTCGAAGACAAAGGACTCCAGCGTGCTGTCTACCGCGCGGGCGCGGAAAATATCTGCGATCCGCAACGCTTCGATCCGTTTGTCTCCTGTGCAGACCACCTTGACCAGCGCCAGTTCGCGCGAGACGAAAGCGCTTTCAATGGTGAGGTCGGAAACTTTCAGGACAGGGACAAGCCGTCCCAGTTGCGCCTTGATCTGTTCGATGACATGAGGGGTTCCCTTGCATACGATCGTAATGCGCGAGAGGTGCTCCGCGTGATCCGTTTCTGCGACGGTCAGGCTTTCGATATTATAGCCGCGCCCGGAGAACAGCCCGATGACGCGGGCGAGCACGCCGGGCTCATTATTTACAAGAATCGCCAGCGTATGAGATTCAATGGCCTCTTCTTTCGGGCCGGGACCATAAACGCTCTTGTTGTTGCGGTCTTTGCGTTGCGTATTGTTCTTTGCCATGCGCCAGATGTACCAGAATCATGCCGTGATTGAAAGTATAAACAAGACGGTTTTTAGCGGTTTTCTCCGGGTTTGATGGTTCGATTTGCAAATGCCACATTTTTGACGTAAAGTTCGCCCTCTGAATTTTCACGGAGCGGTAGTATTGCAGAGTGTAGAAAAGGCTGGTTCTGAAGAAGGCGAAGAAGATCCCGCGCAGACGGCCAAAGAAAAAAGAGAGTTCAGGCTCCTTGTTTTAGGGTGTATCGGTGTTGTTTATGGCGATATCGGGACCAGCCCGCTTTATGCTTTCAGGGAAGCCTCGAAGTATGCCGTTATTGATGGGCATCTCAATCCCACAGAAATATACGGTTTGCTGTCCCTGATTATCTGGGCGCTGATCCTTATTGTCACCGTCAAATATGTTTTGACCCTTCTGAAAGTCGATAACCACGGAGAGGGCGGCATTCTCTCTCTGATGGCGCTGGCAAAAAAGTCCGAGGGAGTCTGGCGTGCCCTGATTTTTACGGCCGGGCTGCTTGGGGCTGGGCTTTTCTTCGGCGATGCCTGTATTACACCGGCCATTTCGGTCATGTCGGCGGTAGAAGGTCTGGAGGTTCTTTCTCCCCAGCTGGAACCTTATGTTTTGCCGATTGTTATCGTGATTCTCTTGAGTTTGTGCTACGCGCAGAAACACGGTACCGAACAGGTTTCAAAGTATTTTGGGCCGGTTACGGCGATCTGGTTCTCGGTTATGGCGATCATGGGCCTGACGTGGATTTTGAAGGCTCCGTCCGTGCTTTTGTCGTTTATCCCTTTTTACGGCATTGAATTTCTGATCACTCATCTCGATATCGGCTTCCTTGTTCTGGGAGCCGTTTTCCTTTCAGTAACGGGTGCGGAAGCTCTTTATACCGATCTGGGTCATTTTGGACGCAGACCTATTGCTTTTGCCTGGCTGCGGTTCGTTTTTCCGTGCCTGATCATGAATTATCTCGGGCAGGGCGCCATGGTCCTTTCCCTGGACCACGTTCCCGAAAGCCCTTTTTTCGAAATGTTTCCCGCGTACCTTCTGATGCCGATCATCGTTCTGGCCACACTTGCGACGATTATCGCCAGCCAAGCCGTGATTACAGGCGCTTTCTCGATAGCGCGACAGGCGGTTCAGATGGGGCTGCTGCCGTGGCTTGAGATCCGGCATACATCGGCCGATCACCGGGGGCAGATTTATATGCCTCAGATCAACCGCTGGCTTTTCTATGTCATTATCCTGCTTTGCTTCATTTTCGGTACGTCCGAGAAAATGGCCTCGGCTTACGGTATTGCCGTGACGGGCGATATGATGATTACGACCATGCTTTCTTCTTACGTGCTGTGGAAGGTGATCGGGAAGCCCGGGAAACAGATTTTGCCGTATCTGGTTTTCTTCCTTTTTATCGAGGGTATGTTCTGGCTCTCGAATATCACGAAGCTGTTCCAGGGCGGTTTCCTGCCGCTCCTGATCGCCGGTTACGTCGTGCTGTCCATGTCGATCTGGGTGCGGGGTACGCGTTATCTGCGCAAGCGTGTGCGCAGGATGTCCTTTCAACTGACCGATCTTCTGGAGAGCCTTGAGCGCAACCCCCCGCTGCTGGCGGATGGAACGGCCGTTTTCCTGACCCGCGAGCCATCCTATGCGCCGCTGGCCCTGATCAAGAATCTCAAGCACAATAAGGTTTTCCATACGCACAATATTATTGTTGCGGTGATGTTCTCGCAGTTTCCCAAGGTGCCCGACGAGCAGCGGGTGACCGTTGTTCCCGTGACCTCGGCTGTGACCAAGGTTTATGTGCATTACGGATTTATGGAGAGTCCCGATATTCCGCGTGCGCTGGCTCTGGCTGCGAGCAAGGGGGCGACAATCGACTTTGAAAACCTGTCCTATTTCGTCGGACACCGGACGCTTCTTCCCGATCCGCGCCGGGGGCTGCCGCTCTGGCAAGCGCAGTTTTTCACCAATATGGCGAACGCTGCCGCTACGCCCACCGACTTTTACCGCCTGCCGTCGAACCGGGTGGTGGAAATCGGGATCCAGATGCCCATTTAAGAAAAAAAGAGATAAAAGAACGGTTATTAGCCGGCTTCGTAATCGTCGGTTACCGCAACCTCTGCCACAGCGGGTGCGGCAGATACATTTTCCCACTGGGGCATTCTGACTTCACCAGACATGATCTTATCCAGGAAAGAGTGGGGGTCTTTGCGGTGGTTGATAGCCGCATAGCGAAAAATACTGGGCGCTTCCTCGCGGAGAACCGCGTACCTTTCATCCGCCTGTAATGTGGAGGTCGTTTCCATCACTTCGCGGAGAAATCCCCTCGGGTTGCTGGGGTATTTCGCCGCGGCAAGGTTGATCAGGCCCGACTGGTCGCGCAAGGATTCGAATTCCGGGTCTTGAGAAATGTTGGTGAAAGAGCTGCCCTGATAGAGGGTCAACGGCACCATTTTCGCCGGATCGGCCTGAGAGCCGAAAGCCTGCATGTTTTCGCGCAATTCCGCGAGCAGAATTCTGCCGATTGCCGGGTAGGAATCTTTGGGAATTTCCATCTTGTTTCTGTCGCACATGAGCTGGAAGCGAATCATGAGGTTGGTCAGGGCTTCCTGCATAGAGGCCCGGTTGAAGCCTCCGGACAGGCCCTGTAGGGAGGAATCGACGGCCTGCTCAATGGCAAGGCGGGCATCTTCGGGGGTTCTCGCTTCGCCGCGCAAAAGCTTGTCGCGCTGAGCCTGTGCAGCCCGCGCTTCATCAACAAAGCCTACGACATCGAATTCTGTTTCCGGTCCTGCCATTTTCCCGCTTTTTCGCTATCGGTTCAGGATTAGGGAGTAATCATAACGCCAAAATTGCGTTTTGTCGAATTTTTTCATGATTTCATGCCGAGAAGGGGTTCGCCGTTTGCCCCGAACCTTATGACGGGAGTAATGTTTCCGTCATATGCTCATGTAAATCAAATGCTTAGGTTCAATTTGTTTTCTGTTCCGGCTAGACCAACGTTTTGTCGAATTTTTCCGCATCCGGGGACAAAATCATCTCATTATGCGCCTTTCCGGAGGGGATCATGGGGAAGCAGTTTTCCGTCTGATCCACGCAGACATCGACCAAAGTGACCTTGGGCGTGTGCATCATTTCCTTAATCACATCATCCAGTTCGTCCGGCGTTTTCGCCCGTAACCCAATGCCGCCGTAGGCTTCGGCCAGCTTGACGAAGTCGGGCAGGGAGTCGGTATAGCTTTCGGAATAGCGCTCGCCGTGCAGGAGTTGCTGCCACTGGCGGACCATGCCCATCCACTGGTTGTTCAGGATGAAAACCTTAACGGGCAGGCGGTACTGCACGGCGCTGCTCATCTCCTGAATGTTCATCAGGATGGAGGCTTCGCCGGCCACGTCGATCACAAGGCCCTTGGGGTGGGCGATCTGGACGCCAATCGCGGCGGGCAGACCGTAACCCATCGTGCCGAGGCCGCCGGACGTCATCCAGCGGTTGGGTTCATCGAAGGGGAGGAACTGGGCCGCCCACATCTGGTGCTGACCAACCTCTGTCGTAATGAACTGCTGGCGTTTGTCCTGGGCGAGGAAATGGCGCAGCCGCTGGAGCGCGTATTGCGGTTTGATAATCTTCTTGTCGTTCTTGTAGGCCAGACAATTAACCGCGCGCCAGTGATTGATCTGTTCCCACCATTTGTCCAGAGCCTTGTGGTCGGCTTTGTAGCCCTTTTTCTTCCAGACCTTAATCATGGCTTCGAGCGCTTTTGTGCTGTCGGCCACGATACCCAGATCGACATGGATGTTCTTGTTGATCGAACTGGGGTCGATATCGACATGGATTTTCCGGGATTCCGGGGAGAATTTGTCGGTGCGGCCTGTGACGCGGTCATCGAAACGCGCGCCGATATTGATCATCACATCGCAATCGTGCATCGACCAGTTGGCTTCGAACGTGCCGTGCATACCGACCATTCCCAGCCATTGCTGGTCGGAGGCCGGAAAGGCGCCGAGGCCCATCAGGGTGCTGGTGATCGGGTATCCCGTGAGCCTGACGAGTTCGCGCAAGGCTTTGGACGCCGCCGGGCCGGAATTGATAACGCCGCCGCCGGTATAAAAGACCGGGCGCTTGGCTTCTGCCATCATTTCCACGGCCAGTTCGATCAGCTCCATATCCGGTTCCGTCTGCGGGGTGTAGCGGTGGCTCATTTTCGAGTTTTTGGGCGTGTAGTAGGGGCCTTGCGCGAACTGGATATCCTTCGGGATATCGATGACGACCGGGCCGGGGCGACCGGAGCGGGCAACGTGGAAGGCTTCGTGCATGACATTCGAGAGGTCGTTGATATCCTTGACGAGGAAATTATGCTTGGTGCAGGCGCGGGTGATGCCCGTGGTGTCCGCTTCCTGAAAGGCGTCGGTGCCGATCAGGAAGGTCGGGACCTGTCCGGTGATACAGACGACCGGGATGGAATCCATCAGCGCATCGGTCAGGCCCGTAACGGCGTTGGTGGCACCGGGACCCGACGTCACCAGAGCTGCGCCAACCTTTCCGGTCGAGCGGGCATAGCCTTCTGCCGCGTGCAGGGCGCCCTGTTCATGCCGGGCGAGGATGTGCCTGATCTTTTTTTGCTGGAAGAGAGCATCGTAAATGGGCAGGACCGCGCCGCCGGGATAGCCGAAAATGGTGTCCACGCCCTGATCGATCAGCGCCTGAATTACGATTTCCGCGCCTGATATTTCCTTGGCGGGCTTTTGCTTCGGCTCCGGGGGTTCCGGTTTTACTGCTGTTAACGTCATCTCTTTGCCTTTCCAAGTCTTTTTTCCGGGTCTGTTTTCGGGCCGGCTGTCCGAAAATTGGACGTAACCTACCCTATTTTTCTGAAAATGTTGAGTTTTTTACGCAGACAGGCATAAAAAAACGCCCCTTCGGGTTTTCCGGGGGCGCTGCGTTTATGCTTGTTTTCCAATGCCTAAGCGCGCAGCTCCCCTTTTTCGAGGACTACGAGGACAAGCACCACCACAACATTATTCAGAATATTGCTCATAGTTTAGCAGTATCTTATGATTTGATGCAGCGCAAGGAAATTTGCTTTGAACGGCTTTTTTTGTTATACGAAGGCGTAATAAATTATCTTGGTGGGAGGGGTGAGTGATATGGACCAGCATCTCAATTCGTTACAAGAATGGCGCGATTTGCCTGCGGGTGAGGGCTATAATGCTTTTACTTACGATTTTGCTGAAATCGTCCTCAAACATTATCCGCAGCTTGGAGCGACACCGGAGGGGCTGACCGATGTTGTTTATGCCTGTGAGGAATACGGCACCCAAAAGTATGAGGATCTGTATCGTTCAGGGCAGATGACGGACCAGGATCTTCTGGCGCATTATCATTTTCAGGTCGGACTTCCGGGCGGCGACTTCGAAGGGATAGTTCTTGGCGACCAGAAATACGAATTCCATTCCTTTTATGAGCGCCTTGATGTGATCGGCAAGCCGCCTGCGGATGAGTTTGCTCACAGCTGATGCCGGAACCACGTGACCTGCTGTTTCGCGTACTGGCGGGTTTTGGCTTGGGCCTGACTGATCGCTTCGGCCTTTGAGAGTTCGCCGCGGATATAGCCAAGAAGCTGTTTATAGCCCAGCGCCTTGAGCAGGGGGATGCCGGTGCGGATTTCGCCGCTCTCCACGCGCCGTGCAAATTCCTCAACCTCCTCCAGCACACCGTTGTCGATCATCCAGAGGAGGCGGTCGTTGCAGCGTTGATGAAGGACGGGGCGTTCGGGGATGATGATCTCGATTTCAAAGTTCCAGTTATCAGGCGGGGCGAGCCTGTCTTCTTTTTGCCATTCCGCCAGCGATTTTCCGGTGGCTTCGAGTACTTCCCACGCGCGGACCAGCCGCGCGGTATGGTAGGGGTGAAAGCGGGCGGCCATTTCGGGATCGCGTTTTTCGAGTTCTGCGTGGAAGGCGGGGTTGCCCCGTTCTTTTTGCAGAGCTACGGCCTTGCGGCGGATTTCGTCCGGCACGTCCGGGATGGGGGAGAGGCCTTCCGTCAGGGCCTTGATGTAGAGGCCCGAACCGCCTACGATGACCGGGGTTTTGCCCTGTTCCAGCACGTCGCGGATGATCGGGTCGACCATCTGGCGCCATGTTCCGGCGGAGCAGGGTTCGTTCGGGTGAAGGGCGCTGTAGAGCCTGTGCGGGGCTTTTTCAAGGTCCTCTTCCGGGGGCTGCGCGGTGAGACGGTGCAGCCCGTCATAGACCTGCATGGAATCGCAATTGATGATGACGCCGTTTTTTTGTTCCGCGACTTCGATTGCCCGGGCGGATTTGCCGCTCGCGGTCGGTCCGGCGATAATCAGGATCGTGCCGCCTTCGTTGTCCGGATTTTTCTTTTTCATCCCCTTGCGTCCTTTTCCGGGCGATTATAGTCTGGGTTTTCTCTTAATCCTACCCGGAAGGCTTTGATCCCATGTTTAAGGGATGGAACGATACGGAAAAGGCGATCGCCTTGTCGATGGTGGCGTTTGCCGCGTTTTCGGTGAGCGACGCGTTGCGCAAATATACCTCCGTGGATTATCCGGTTGTGGCGATTCTGTTCTGGCAGGCGGCGTTCGGGCTTATTATCCTTCTGGCGGCGGCGCCGTATTTCGGGGGGAGCAAGGCGCTTTTTACAAGGAAAAATCTTGAATGGCATTTGCTGCGAGGGCTGCTTATGGCGGTGAATACCAGCATGTCTCTTACCGCGCTTTCCATGGTGCCGATCATGGATGCCTATACGATTTTTTTCCTTACTCCTTTTATTACCACTTTGATGTCCATTTTCTTTTTCAGGGAACAGGTCGGGCGATACCGCATGGCGGCAATTTTGAGCGGATTTCTGGGGGGCATTGTCGCTTACCGCCCCGGGTTCGAGGCGATGCATCCGGCTTACGGGCTGGCGCTGGCGTGTTGCTTTACGTTCGGATTGTCGAATCTTGTGGCGCGGAGGATCGGAGGGATGGGCAATGCCCTGCCTTTTGCGTTCTGGCCGTTTGTCCTTGTGCTGATCGGGACCTGTTGCTGCTGGATGGGAGGAACGGTTCCCCTTTATGATCAGCGGTTTATGTTGCTCTGTCTTGTGATCGGGTTCTGTTACGGGCTGGCGGCGATGTGTGTGGCATACAGCTATACGCTGGCGCCGACCTCGGTGGTTGCGCCCTATCAATATGTGCAAATGCTGTTCGGGCTGGTGCTGGGGTACCTGATCTTCGGCAATCTTCCGGACGGGTACAAGATCGCGGGGGGACTCATTATTACGGCCTCCGGGCTTTTCCTGTTCTGGAGGGAGCGCAAGCGCAAAGGGATTTCAGCCTGAACGTACTGACAAGCCCTGACGTTTATTCCTTGGGTGCCGGGAGCTTCAGGGCGACAAAGCTTACTTCGCCTCCCCTGTTGATCAGCAGCAGGACCGAGGAGCGCATGGCGCCCTTGGCCTTTTCGATGATGTCGATCAGATGTTGGGGCTGCGATACGGGTTGCTGGTTGACTTCCACGATGACATCACCTGGGACCAGACCTTTTTCTGCGGCTTCGGAGAGTTCCATGACGCCAACCACCACAAGTCCGCGCACAGAGGGCTGGATGTTGTAGGTTGCGCGCAGGGAGTCGGTTACCGGGCTGACTTCCACGCCGACCGTATCGACCGGGGTGCCGCCCGAAGCGGTATTGGGCTGGTCATCGTCAACCATTCCGTCTTCTTCAGCTTTTTCGAGATAGCCCACCTGGACTTTTGTCTTGTGGATCTTGTTATCGCGCCAATATTCGACGTCGACGAGCTTGTCGATATCGGTTTCCGCCACGAAGCGGGGAAGCAAACGCATTTCCTTGATTTCCTGGCCGTCAAAGGAGAGGATGATATCGCCGTCCTGAATGCCCGCTTTGTCCGCGGGGCCTTCCTTGTTTACGATTACGACCAGCGCGCCGCGCGGTTTATCAAGGCCGAGGCTTTCGGCTATTTCGGGTGTAACGGTCTGGATTTTAACGCCCAGCCAGCCCCGCCGCGTCTGACCGAATTTGATGAGTTGCGAGATCACCGGTTTGGCGCGCGCGCTGGGAATCGCAAAACCGATACCGATTGAGCCTCCCGTCGGGCTGAAGATGGCGGTGTTAATGCCAATGACTTCACCATTCATATTAAACATGGGACCGCCCGAGTTCCCGCGGTTGATGGAGGCGTCGGTCTGGATGTAGTCGTCGTATTTTCCGGAGTTGATGTCCCGGGCCAGAGCCGAGACAATCCCCGCGGTCACAGATCCGCCCAAGCCGTAAGGGTTGCCGATCGCCAGGATCCAGTCGCCTACACGGATTTGATCGCTGTCGCCGATCGGGGCGGCGACAAGGTTCAAGCCTTTCGGGTCGATTTTCAGGACCGCAATATCGGTTTCGGGGTCTTTTCCGATGATCTCGGCAGGCACGCTCTGGTCGTTCTGGAGAATCACGTGGATATCATCCGCGTCCTGAATTACGTGGTTGTTGGTGACGATGTAGCCGTTTTGCGCGTCGATCACGAAGCCTGAACCCATCATGCTGGGCGGAGCAAAGGGGACGCCGTGCCCGCGGCGGTTCATGAATTCCTCGAAAAAATCCTGAAAGGGGGAGCCCGGAGGAAATTGCGGCATTTCCGGGTAGTCCTGCGCTTCTTCTATTTTCTGGGTCGAGGAGATGTTAACCACAGCCGGGGAGAGGCGCTCGGTCAAATCCGCGAAACTTTCCGGCGCTCCGGTTCCCGGTTCGCGGGCCTGCGCGCCTACAGGCGTCAACGTCATGGCGACGCAAAAGAGGGTCACAATCCCGGCAAGAAGGATTTTATGGCTGCGGCGGTGTGTCATGGTTTTTCTCTGTGTCTTGAGTCAGATGTTACGTAATTTTAAGGAGAGTGATTCCTGTAAGCTTCAAAATATTTGAAGAACTCGCTGTCCGGGGAGAGGATCAGGCGTGTTTCCGGAGAGGCCAGCGTGTTTTTGTAGGCTTCCATCGAGCGCAGGAAGGAATAGAAGTCCTTATCCACGTTGAAAGCCTCGGCATAAATCTTGATTGCCTGTTCGTCGCCTTCGCCCTTTATGATCTGGGCTTTGCGGTCCGCTTCGGCGAGGATGACCGCGCGTTCCTTTTCGGCCGTCGAGATGATTTCAAGTGCGCGTTCTTCCCCCTTGGCGCGGCGTTCGGTCGCCCGTTCCTTGAGTGCCGAGATCATCTGGCGCACCGTGGACTCCCTGAGTTCGGGGGTCAGGTCGGCACGCACGATGCGAACATCGACAATTTCAATACCGAGCTTGTCGTTTGAAATTTTTTCGTTTACCAGCCTTCGAATTTCGGTCATGACATTTGTGCGCTCCGGGGAAAGGAGCTGCGGGAGCGTTGTCCGGCCCAATACGTTACGGGTCGAGTCGTTTAATATGCTTTCGAGACGAGAATTAGCGTTTTCCGGAGTCTTCAGGGTTTTGAGAAACTGAAGAGGGTCCGTGATCTTGTAGCGGGCGAACGTATCAACAATGATCGGTTCCCCGCTGACGTTTTCGATCTGCGGCCCGCCTGCGTTCTTATCATTGTTATCCTCTGTGGATGGGTCCTGTGAGGGGGTGTTTTTTAAATCGGGTTTGTCGAGCGTGACCGTGCTTGAAATAACGACCTGTTCGGCAGGCGGGTCGACGGAGAGGATGCGACTGTCGAAGAACTGGACGTTCTGGATGAAGGGCGTTTTCCAGTGCAGGCCCGGTCCGCGCGGTTCACCCTGCGGCTGACCGAGCTGAAGGACGATGGCCTGTTGCGTCTGGTCAACGATAAACAGGGATTGAGAGATTACGAGAACACCGATTGCAAGAACGGCCAAAAGGATAAAGGATCTCATGCTTTTGTCTTTCACTAGTTCGGAGTTGCCGGAGGCGGAGGCAGCGTAGATTGCGATCTTACCGGTGCGGTTTCGCTCAGGGGCAGGTAAGGCACGACACCGCCCCTTCCGGCCTTGTCATCAAGAATGATCTTGTTGGCGTTCTTGAAAACCTCTTCCATGGTTTCGATAAAAATCCGTTCCTTGGTAACGTCCTTGCCGGTCTGATATGCGCTGTAGATGGATTTAAAACGCTCCGCGTCCCCTTGTGCGCGGGCAATTTTGGATTGTTTGTATGCTTCCGCATCCTGCACAATCTTGATCGCCTGACCGCGGGCTTTGGGTAATATGTCCTCTCTTTGTGCCTGTGCCTTGTTTTCGGTGTCGTCGGCATCCTGTTTGGCGGACTGGACATCCTGAAACGCGTTCTGCACCTCCGGGTGGACCTCGGCCTTCTGGATCAGAACCTGCGTGATGTTTACGCCGGATTTGTACTCATCGAGATTCTTCTGGATGATTTCCTTGGCTTCGGTTGCGAGTCCGGCGCGCGCTGTCGTGATGATCGGGAACATATCGGTCTGGCCAACGACTTCACGGATTGCGCTTTCGGCGACTTTCTTGATGGTCTGGTCGGGATCGTTGATGTTGAAGATATAATCCTCGGCGGATTTGATGTTCCATTGCAGGGTCATCTGCAGGTTCACAATGTTGCGGTCAGCGGTGAGCATCAGGCTCTCATCCTGTTTTTCGATTTTTCCGCTGGTACCGCTCATTCCTTCGGTGAAGCCGACAGACATGCGCCGGAGTTCAGTGACGTTGATCTTGGTCAGGGTTTCAATCGGGTAGGGCATATGATATCCGAGACCTTCGGATGTCTTGGTATGGCTCCATGCACCGAATTGCTGGATAACCCCGTGTTCCCCGGGATTGAGGATGTACAAGCCGCTGGCGAGCCAGAGCATTGCAGCAATCAGCACAACGAGGCCCACCGTCGCTCCCGGGCCGAGATCGAAGGGCATGACATCGCGCAGGTTGTTCTGCGCTCTGCGGATCAGTTCGTCGAGGTCGGGCGGCTCATTTGGTCCGCCCCCCTGATTGCCTCCGCCGCCCCACGGGCTGCGGGGTCCTTCGTTGCGGCCTCCGGGGTTGTCATTGCTCCAGGGATTTTTTCGTTTGCGGCCCGGACCGAAATGATCTGACATGTGCGTAATGTTTTTATATTGTTGTTTGCTGGAGTTATAAGATATAGCTCTTTTTCATCGGAAAGCAAGCACAGAGACCTGAAAAAGCACTCCTATGACTGTCGTAAAAAAAGAAACAATCCTGCAGGCTTTGCGCGGCGTTCAGGATATGGAAAGCGGAAAGGATATCGTCTCGGGAGGGATGGTTAACGGACTGACCGTTCAGAGTGACGGGACAGTTGTCTTCATGATCGAAGTCGATCCGGTGCGCGGACCCAAGCTGGAAGGTTTGCGGCAGGAAGCGGAGCGGATTGTGGCTAAGGTTCCGGGTGTGAAAAAGGTCATGGCGGTCCTGACGGCAGAAAAGCAGCAGAGAAAAGAGCCGCCCGATCCGCATGGGATGGTAAAGAATCCCAAGCTTGAGATTCCCGCCAAGGCGGTTATCGTCGTGGCTTCCGGTAAAGGCGGGGTGGGGAAGTCCACGGTTGCCGTTAATCTTGCCACCGCGCTGGCGAACCCGGCGCGAGGTTCGGGGATGAAGGTCGGTTTGCTGGATGCCGATATTTACGGTCCGTCTGTGCCGACCATGACAGGGGCGGTTGATTACAAGCCCCCGCTGGATGCGCAGCGCAAGCTGGTTCCTCTCTCCAAGTATAATATGAAAATCATGTCGATCGGGTTCATGGTCGAGGCGGGCGGCGCGCTGATCTGGCGCGGACCGATGGTGCAGACCGCGCTTTATCAATTGCTGCGGGATGTTGACTGGGCGATGAAGGATGAAAAGGGCCGGGTTTTCGATCTTGATTTTCTGATTCTGGACCTGCCTCCGGGAACGGGGGATATCCAGCTTACTCTGGCACAGAAAGTCCCGGTCACGGGAGCGGTCGTTGTCTCCACGCCGCAGGATATCGCGCTGATCGATGCGCGCAAGGCCGTTGTCATGTTTGAAAAAACGAAGGTACCCGTTTTAGGGATCATCGAAAATATGAGTACGTATGTCTGCCCGCAATGCGGACATGAGGAGCATATTTTTGGCGATGGCGGGGCGCGGAAAGAAGCCGAGTTTCTTGATGTGCCTTTCATGGGTGCCATTCCGCTGGAGCGGGATATCCGTTTAAAGGCCGACGAAGGCGTGCCTATCGTCCTTTCCCAGCCGGACAGCGCCGCCGCAAAACGTTATTTTGAAATTGCCGAGAGGCTTAAGGGCGTTCCAGCACAACAAAGCTGATCGGCGGATCGGTGTCCTTACGTTCTTCACGCGAAATTTCCTTCCATTCCGGTCCCAGATCCGGGAACCATGCGTCGCCGTCAAATTCCTCGTGCACCTCGGTGAGGTAGATGCGGTCGGCCACGCGCAAAGCCTGTTCGTAAAGCTGCCGCCCGCCGATGATGAGCATTTCATCGTGCCCGGCGTCTTTGGCCAGTTTCTTGGCTTCGTGGATGGCCTTGTCGAAATTGTCCATGACCGTGGTGTTTCCGGCTTTGAAGCCGCGTTCGCTGAGCACGATATTGATGCGGCCCGGCAGGGGTTTGCCCAGCTGCTCGACGATGGATTCAAAGGTTTTGCGGCCCATGAGGAGGGGTTTGCCCATCGTGACTTTTTTGAAATAAGCCAGATCTTCCGGGATGTTCCAGGGAAGCTTGTTTTCAATGCCGATGGTCCTGTTCTTGGCCATGGCTGCAATTATGCTGATTTTCGTCATCACTAATACTCAATCCGTCAAAGATACGTCTATACCGCTACCGGCGCCTTAATATGCGGGTGCGCTTCGTATCCGACAAGCTCAAAATCTTCAAATTTAAAATCGAACAGGTTTTTGACATGCGGGTTGAGGTGCATTTCAGGACGTTTATAAGGCGTGCGGCTGAGTTGCAGCTTCGTCTGTTCGATATGGTTCAAGTAAAGGTGGGCGTCCCCGAATGTATGAATGAAATCGCCGGGTTTTAAGCCCGTGACCTGCGCGACCATCATGGTAAGCAGGGCGTAGGAGGCGATATTAAAGGGCACGCCGAGGAAAATATCCGCGCTGCGCTGGTAAAGCTGGCAGGAGAGTTTGCCGTCGGCCACGTAAAACTGGAACAGGCAGTGGCAGGGCGGCAGGGCCATTTTGCCGATTTCGCTGACATTCCATGCGGAGACGATGAGGCGGCGGTCGTCGGGGTTTTTCTGAATTCTTTCGA
The DNA here is from genome assembly GCA_020443295.1 of Alphaproteobacteria bacterium. Lineage (GTDB taxonomy): Bacteria > Pseudomonadota > Alphaproteobacteria > Micavibrionales > Micavibrionaceae > JAGNKE01. The sequence goes on from JAGRIJ010000005.1 coordinate 77,426, forward strand.
GGACGTTGCTGATCTGGTCGATTGTGCGGCCGTCGGCGGTGGGCCAGCTGCGCCACTGGTGGCCGTAGACGGGGCCGAGGTCGCCGTTTTCGTCGGCCCATTCGTCCCAGATCGAGACGCCGTTATCCTTCAGGTATTTAATGTTGGTATCGCCTTTCAGGAACCAGAGAAGCTCGTAAATTATTGATCTCAGGTGACATTTTTTCGTGGTGACCAGAGGAAAGCCCTCGGAGAGGTCAAAACGCATCTGATAGCCGAAAACCGAGCGTGTGCCCGTTCCGGTCCGGTCGTCTTTGATTGCGCCGTTTTCGAGGACGTGGCGCAGGAGATCGAGATATTGTTTCATTTTACGTGCCTGATTTTCTGGAATTATAGGGGGATTCGGGGTAAATTCCATCTTTAAGGGGTATAATCGTTAAAAATTCCCCGGAAGAATTTAGGGGCGAGTCAGGGTTTCATGAACGAAGAATTCAGAAGACAAAACAGGCAACCGGGCGAGTCTCTCTATGATATGCCCGCGTTACGCAGGGTTTTGATGGTGGGGGCCATTCCGGAGCTTTGCGGAGATCTGAGCGAGCTTGATCAATCACTACTTACTTTTGGACTGGATCCTTTGCGTATTGCCGGCGTTCCGGTCGTACCTCCTGAAGAAGTCGAAGTCGAGGTTATGAACAAGGCCGATCTTTACGGGCGGCGCGATTTTCTTACTGAGGAGGGGATTCGTGCGGATGTGGTTATGCTTTGCAATATCCCGCACATGACCGACGAGCAAGAATACGTGCAGGGGCTGATCAGCCGCAAAAGTTCTTTTCATGCTTCCGTTCAGCATCTCGCCAATCATGAACTCAGCAGTCATCATTGGGAACCCGGCATATGGCAACGCAAACTGGCAGAAACGGGAGCCAAAGTTATTGTTTCTTACGGCGTTGATTCCATGCCTCTTCGCATGGTGATGCCGGAGGGATATTTTCATTCGCAGCAACTAAGACTCAGCCCCGGATCGGGTCAGTACATCATGAGTTCGAATTACGTTGAAAGCCTGCCGTTCAGCCAGTGGGGAAATCCGGCCCTTAACCGGTTCATTGTCGAGTCTCAGAAGCATGATATTCCGTACGGTCTGGATGACGGGGACGTCGATACCGGGCAGCATCACGATTGAGTCTTTCCACAAACGTTGAAAAAACCTCCATCTCTGTTATAATAAACGTGCCGGTTTTCCGGCTATGACGCTACACGTTGGTGCGGAATAGACGCAGTGGACCCGGGGGCAGTACCCGGCGGCTCCACCACTTGAGAGAAGGGCTTTTGAAAGGCGCTCTCAGGCGGCGGGGCCGACACAGGATCGACACGCGTAATAAAGGCATTGGACGGTGTCCGGTATTGTATCCGCCGTTATCGGGCTAAATTTATAAATGCAAACGATAACTTTGCGTTCGTAGCCGCTAACGACAACACTGTCGCTGGCGAAGGTCGCATTGCTGCCTAATCGGGCAGTAGCGATGCTACACCTGAATTCCTGATTGTCTAACCACAGTCAGGTGGGGCTTTGGGGTCTGCGCCTCGCAACAGAAGCAGGCCCCTTTTTTATTCCCGAAATCGCGGTAAAGTAATCTTATGGATGGACCAGCCCCCGAGCCGTTTTATTTGCCGCCGTTTTTTAGCGCCTTCTGCGTTTTGGCCGCCATGACTATGGTGATCGCGCCGATCGTGTGGATACGGCACTGTTATTCTGCCCGCCCGCCCGCCCACGATCTGGGGCGGGAGGGTTTTATCCTCCAGTTCCGGTTGTTGGCTGCCGTCCTGTTCCTGTCCTTTATCCTGAATCTTGTGCGGCTGGCCGTTACGGGGGGGAGCGTGCATCTGAGCTTTTACAATCTTTTGCCGGAACTGTTGTTGCTGGGGTTCATGGGCTGGCGGTATCTGAAGCATACGCAGGACACGAAGGGTGCTCCCGGAACGCGTCTTCTGACCGAGGCCGGGCGGATTTTGCGCGTTTTTGCGCTTTGCCTGCTGGGGTGGGCGGTCACTTTTGCCGTCGGGCTGATCGTCCTGCAGGTTTCCTTGCCGGTCACGCACGATCCTGAAGCGTCCATGGTTGCGGCGGGGTTTGCGGCGGGCACATCGTGGGTGCTGGCGGTTACCGTAGCTTATTATTACAGAAGGCCCGCCCTGGAGAGTCTGCCTGAACAGGCGAAGCGGTATAAGTCTTACGATTTGCTTTGGCCGGTGATGCTGGCTTATATCCTGCTGCTGGCGCCGATGCTGATGCAGGAGATCGGGAATTCCGATAAATTCCACGAAATGATGTTTTCGAAGCGGCCCCCGCGTAAAATCTGAGCGATTCTCTTTTCCACAGGACAATCAGGGCTTTGCTTGCGGGCGCTGGATTTAGCAAAGACGATATGCGATTGATAGTAGGTAACGTCCTACTTGATTTTCACCTCTTTAATCTGCAAGACATAATAGATGACCGACGACGATAATTTTCTTCGTTACGATAAGATGGTTGAGGCTGCCTTGCGGGGCGTCGTGCGGCAGGCTCTGGAAGAGGTTGTCCAACATAATCTTAAAGGCGAGCATCATTTCTACATCACCTTCATGACCGATTACCCGGGGGTTCGCATCCCCGATTATCTGCGCGACCGCTATCCGGGCGAGATGACGATTGTCCTGCAGTATCAGTTTACCGATCTTCGGGTGGACCGCGACAAGATGGAAGTCACGCTTTCCTTTAATAATGTGCCTGAACGGCTTGTGGTTCCGTTGTCTGCGATCAGTATTTTCGCCGATCCTTCCGTGAATTTCGCCCTGCAGTTCCAACCCTTGAGCGAGAGCATCGAGGATGACGAGTTGCTTAGCGAACTGGCCGATGGCGACGATCCTGACGGTTCGGGCGGTGGAAAGAAAGCCAAGAGCGAGAAGAAAGGGGAAGTCGTTTCCCTTGACCAGTTCCGCAAGAAGTAGCATTTTCCCCCCATGACATGGGATTCTTCACTTTCTTCCGAGGCCGGGCCGTACAAGGTTCTGATGAAACGGGGCGTTTTTACCGATGCCGCACGCGGGGACCGTGAAATTCCGTTCAAATTTTATGCTCCGGTCGATCATGATCTTGACCGTTATCCGCTGATCCTCTGGTCGCACGGATTTGGCGGGAATGCCGACGGGGCGGGGTTTATTTCGCGCTATCTGGCGTCGTACGGCTATGCCATTGCCCATCTCACCCATAGAGGAACGGACAGCAGCCTGTGGGAAGGGAAGCCGGGGCATCCGTGGGATATACTCAAGCAGGTCAAAGTTCCCAGAGAGACGACATTCGACCGGATGCGGGATGTACCGTTTTTTCTGAACCAGCTGCCGGACTGGGTGGCGGAGCAGCCGGAATTTGCGCCGTTTGTCGATTTCAGCAATGTGGGGATGTCGGGGCATTCCTTTGGCGCGATGACGACACAGGTGATGGCCGGGATGCCGCTGCCCGACCGGGAAGGGAATTTAATCGATATGAGGGATGAACGTTTTCGCGCCGGGATTTTATACAGCCCAGTTCCGATCGCGCACCTTTCCCAGCTTCCCCCGGCGGAGCTTTACGGGCGGATGGCTATTCCGCTGTTTCACATGACGGGAACGGACGATGCTTCGCCGCTGGAGCCGGTGGGGTACGAGCATCGTCTCGTCGTTCATGAGCATGCGGGGCATCCCGAGCAATATCTGAAAATCCTTCAGGACGGCGACCACATGGTCTATAACGGCACGAGAGGAAAGCTGAGCGCCAATCCGAAACGCGAAGAACACGAGCAATTAATCAAGATTGCTTCGCTGGCGTTCTGGGATGCTTATCTTAAAGACGATGCGCGGGCCAAGGCGTGGCTTGCGGACATGTATGCAATCAGGGCACGGTGATGGAGAACGCGGTCGATATCCGGAATTTGAACAAAACCTACAAGGCGTCCGGGCGGAGGCCCGAAACGGTCGCGCTGAGCGATGTCAGCCTTGAAATTCCGCGCGGGTCGATCTTCGGCCTTCTGGGACCGAACGGGGCGGGGAAGTCCACGATCATCAACATCATGGCGGGGCTGGTGACCAAAACCTCCGGCTCGGTCAAGATCTGGGGGTTCGATATCGACGTGAACGAGCGCAACGCGAAAGTTTCCATCGGGGTCGTTCCGCAGGAGATCAATTACGACGCGTTTTTCACGCCGCTTGAAACGCTGGAGTTGCAGGCAGGGCTGTACGGCGTTCGCCAGAACCAACGCAAGTCGATGGAGATTCTTGAAACGGTCGGGCTGGCGGATAAAGCGCATGCCTTCGTGCGCTCGCTTTCGGGCGGGATGAAGCGGCGGTTGCTGATGGCCAAGGCGATGGTGCATTCGCCGCCGATCCTCGTGCTTGACGAGCCGACGGCAGGGGTGGATATCGAACTGCGGCAGCAACTCTGGGCGACGGTGAAAAAACTCAATCAGGAAGGCGTGACCATTCTTCTTACCACGCATTATCTTGAAGAAGCGCAGCAGTTGTGCGAGCAGATCGCCATTATCAATCACGGGCAGGTCGTGGCGTGCGAGGAGACCACAAAACTTCTTTCCCGGATCGACAACAAGGAGATTCTTTTCCGTCTTGATAAAGAAATTACGGCGGTTCCCGAGAGCCTGGCGGGGTATGTGACCGAGCTGAAAAACAAGCGCGTTCTGGCTGTGCGCTACAGTCCCGGTGAGCAACCGGTCAGTACCATGATCGAAAAAATTTCACAGGCCGGATATCGAATCGACGACATCTCGACCGAGGAAAGCGACCTCGAAGATGTGTTCCTCCAGCTTACGTCTTCTAAGTAAAGAACAATCCCGATCCGTTTGCGATTTTTCCCTGTTTGTGCTTCACTGGAGGCACTCCGAACCATTTTTGAAAGAGAGGATTAAATGCCCAAGATCAAGGATATCATGACCCATGGCTGCGAATGGATTGCGCCGGGGGAGCCGATCAGCAAGGCGGCGAAAATCATGAAAGAAAAAGATATCGGATTTCTTCCTGTCGGGGAGAACGACAAGATGATCGGGATGATTACCGACCGCGATATCGTGGTGCGCGGAATTGCCGCCGGAAAGGATGCGTCCAGTCCCGTCAAAGAGGTTATGACCGCCAAGACGTTTTATTGTTTTGACGATCAGGACGTTGAGGAGGTTTGCAATAATCTCGGCGAGATCAAGGTCCGGCGTTTGCCCGTGGTGAACCGGGATAAGCGCCTTGTCGGGGTCATATCTGTCGGCGATCTGGCGCAGGCCGCGACCCGCGCCAATGTCGGGCAGACGGAACAGCAGATTACGGCCTGTATTCTTGATCGGAAGAAGAAAAAGGCCGCTTAAGCACGATCTTTCCTAGGCACGTGCAAAAAGAGGCATCCGGCAGTGTCTTGCCGGATGCTTTTTTTTGTGTAAGATGCCGGGTTCTCTGGTACTCTCTGGCGTATGCGCTCGTAGCTCAGGGGATAGAGCACTGGTTTCCGGAGCCAGGTGTCGCAGGTTCGATTCCTGCCGAGCGCGCCATTTTACAATCGCTTCCTTGAAAAAAAGTTTGAATTTTTTCGCTCTGTCATGCTTTGATGGGGCTTCTTCATATTGGAGATTTTACTCAATCAGGAGAAGAGCATGCGGTTTGGCTTTTGTGTTTTTGTTTTCCTTTTTTCCTTTTCTGTGATTTTTCCCGTTTTTGCTATTGATCCTGCCGATCCTCATGATCCTGCCAGAGTTAAGGCACCCCTCACCAAGGAAGAGCAAGAGGCTTTTGACAAAACTCTTGAGGATTTGCTTTCCGTGCCTGAGGTCCTCCGGCGCTCTCTCAGGCCGCCCATGGCCAAAGAGGACTACATGGTGCAAATCATGAGGTTCTTAAGGTCTAACGGTGATGAAAAGCGCGAGCTTACAAAGGAGGATCTGGCTGAACAGAAAGAGGCGGCTGTCCTTCGAGCCAGAAGGGAGCAGGTTTCCAATCTTATTAAGTACGATATTAATTTTGACGCGCAGGTTACATTTGGAGAGGTCGAACGCGCTTTTTCTGAAGGTCCTACGGGAAAATATGAGAAAACTTTTAATGATAACAGAACGGAAGAGCAGAAGAGGCTTATGCTGGAGCAGCGACTTAAGCCTCTTCGGGAACTGGATACCAATGGCGATGAGATCATTTCGTATCAAGAAATGGCGACACTGAGCAAAGAGAAAGAAAAACAGATTATTGAACAACAAACGCGGCAATACCAGCAATATCTTGATCTTGATCCCAATCATGATGGCCGCCTAACCTCTGAAGAAATGGAGAGTCTGGCGCTTAAAGCTTTTGCCGTTTTTGATAAAAATGATGATGGATATATCAGTCAGGAAGAGTACGAACCCTATCTTAATGTTCTTAGAAGTTATAACTTGTTCAACTATTCGCCTGATCAGTCCTGTTCCGTTGAGCCTGTTCCCAAGGATGCGACCTTGCTTGGGGTAGGCATGTATCAGGGGCTGGCGCTTTCTACCGTCACCGCGGTCGGGCAGGATAGGGAAACGACAACCGTTAACGTGAAGATAGAGGAGGACCAGCCCGATCTGTTCCTAATTCTTAGCAGCTATGATCCGATCATTTGGCGTTTCGAGGGCCATACCGGCGCGGTTAAGCACGTTTTAGTCACCAGTTATCCTCAGAATGAAAATGGCAGGTCCGCCAGCGGTGTTACAGGCGTCGATAAGAGCCGGGTGACTTTTCTCTCGCAGAAATGTCTTCCTTACTTTCACGATGACAGGAAGGCTTTGGGCGTGCGCGGGATGATCAAAGTCTTAACCGGGCGTTTTCCCAATATTGTGCGCGCCAAGCACAGTTCGCGTGACGTTCTCATATCCCAAGGGGACGTGACATTTTCAGAAATTCCCAAGGGGCCGCCACGAAATCAAACAGATCTAGCCCCGGGGGCCGGAAGTTCTCCGCCTGAAGGTTCGGAAGATAAACTGGAGAAATGGGAGAGACTACGGCTTCAGCAGAGAGTTCAGGTTTCCGCATGGCCTAGAAATCCGACCAATCCTTATAACATTCCTACTCCGGAAGGCTATGACAGCGAGTTATGGTCAATCTTCCTGAAATTCAATAAAGCCGGGTTGGCCGAGATCGATCCTTCGACGGTGGTTTCCGATATGCCTGCGGAGAGATATGAGGTATGGCCGCAGATGGCGGGTATTGCGAAGCTGGTTCATGAAGGGGCGTTAGTAAAAATCAGTAACAGGGAGTTTCTTGTTACTAAAAACATCCCGAGATTTCCGGCGGGGCTGACGGGCTCCCATTCCGTGAAATTCGTCATTGCCGAAGGCGTAAAGCTTCCCAAAGGCGATCCCGGACATTCCTGCGTTATTATGGAGGAGACGGGTAAACCTGTTGGCAGCAGTCCCTTGTGTCGATAATCTGAAGGGCACTTAACCTTCATAATCCCGGGTGAATCCCAAAACTTTGTATCCGCCCGGCGGTTTTTGCTTTTTTTGGGGTTTTTCTGGTAAGTGTAAGAAAAAGGGAGGTTGTAATGGCCAAGAAAATGCCTTGGGAGGTGCCGGATATGGCTTTGCCGACGGCTAAAGATGCTGAGGCGGAGCGGGAAAAGGACCGGGCGTTTCGCGATAGTATCGAAGGCGGGTGCTGGTTTTCCCATGTCGGGGGGATTGATGAGATGGAAGAGTCCTACGCAAGGCGGAACCGCGGTCTGAGTCCAGAGAGTCCTGCCGAGGACGCTTCAGACCCGGCTGATACCCCGGAGCCTTGATCGCGCTCAGGCTATAATCTTTCCCGGTTTTTTACCGGTATCTTCTTCCACGATTGTCATGGGAGGCTTCTTTCTGTAGATTCGTGGCCTATTGCTATTTTACGGAGAACACGATTATGCGCTATTCGATCCGTTTCCTGCTGTCCGGACTTGTTCTTTCTTTCACTGTTCCGTCTTTTCCGGCTTTTGCCGACGATATTCGCGTTGAGAGCACCATCAAATCCGCCACCGTTTATAACGACCGGGCGACGGTAACGCGCATGGCCAAGGTTGAAATTCCCGCAGGGTCGCATAACCTGATTTTTTCCGGGCTGCCGATCAAGCTTTACCCAAATTCCCTGCGGGTGAGTGGAACATCAGACGCGCGTGTTGTTTTTGGCGCGTTAACTTCCAAGCTTGAAAATTCGGAAGAATTTGTTGTGGCCAGTGTCCTGTCGATGAAGGATCGACTCGATCTCTCCCAAGGGATCATCAAAGGTTATAAAGCCGAGCAGGAGGCCCTGAGCGAGGCCAACAATATGCTCAAAACCTGGTCCATGCAGGCCGGAAGCCCCCAGACAAACAGCGCTCCGAGCTTAATGGATTTGAAGCCCGACCAGTGGATCGCGGCTTCGGACGGGCTGTCCGCCAAGATTTTGGCCAATCTGAAGGCCAAGTTGGCGCTGGATCAAAAAATCAGCGAGGAAAACGACCGTATCCGGAAGATCAATCAGGACCTCAAGCAGTTTCAGGCGGATTACAAGCAAAGCTATACGGTGACCATTCCGTTCGAATCCGACAAGAACACGACGCTCAATGTGGCTTTAAGCTATCAGGTGTCACATGTCGGATGGGTGCCGATGTATGATGCCCGTCTTGATGTACAGGCAAAGACTCTTGAATTCGTTCAATACGGGTCTGTCTGGCAACGCAGCGGGGAGGACTGGAAGGATGTTGAACTGGTGCTCTCTACTGCCCAGCCCAGCCGGGGAACGGCCTTGCCAGAATTGCAGAGCCGATGGCTCAGTCTTTATAAGCCGCAAGCCTCGCCCGCTTATGTTCAAGCCGTTGAAGAACGTAACGAAGCTGATTTTGAGAAGGCGATTAAGACAGGGGATAGCGCAATTCCCGTTCCTCTTGAGGCTCCTTCAGACCGTTTGCAGCTGCCGGGTGCAGCAGATGACGGGGAAGATCCCTTGCACCGCTGGAGGCGTTTGCAAGAGGAACGTGTTTTGCGCAAAGCCGACACTCAGGCCGTTGTCTCCAACGTGAATGCCAGCGGTTATGTGGGAGAATACAAGGTTACGGGGCCTGCAACAGTTCCGTCCGACGGGGCGCAGGCCAAGCTGCTGATCGGACAGTTCGGGGCCGATGTGGGCCTTCAGGTTCAGATCAAACCGCAAATCAGCGACGATGCCTATATGGTGGCCACGTTCAAGCTGAAGGGCGATTCTCCGGTTCTGCCAGGGTTGCTCAGCCTGTTCCGTGACGGTGCGTTTATCGGACAGGATCAAGTCCGCTCAATCATCCGGCCGGGCGAAGAGGCCGAGATGTCGTTTGGCGTTGACGATGCGGTCGTTGTTAAGCGCAACGTGCTGAAGGACGAGGCCCGGGAAGTGGGGCTGATTACCACAGACAGCGTTTTGGAAAAGAATTTCATCAATGAAATTCAAAATCTTCACAAGCAGGATATCCAGATCGCGGTTCTTGAGATCGTTCCCGTTTCAGGCGATGAGCGTGTTCGCATCGATATTCTTAGGGATAAAACCACGCCCGGTTTTGAAAAAGATTTCAAGAACGTGAAGGGCGCCACGCGCTGGGTGAAGGTTTTAAAGCCTCAGCAGAAAGAAGCGATCAAGCTGGGCTGGAGCGTGAGCTGGCCCAAGGACGAGAATCTTTCAGGGTTATAAGATCAAGATGCTGAATTTTCGTCCTCAGGGGCGTTAGCCGATTTGGTCACCATGTTGTAAATCGCCAGACCTGCAAAGCCGAGTGCCGAGACGATCAGAATGCCCGCGATACCGCCGCCGCCGATAGGCATCACACCGGGATTTTCGACAAACGGGCCTGCCTGAGCCAATGCGCGCATCATCATCAGCGCCAGAATGACGGCTGCGACAATATAACGTCCCAGAGAAAAGACCAGTTCCGTTCCGTAGGCGTAGATCGTAGGAGCAAGGGCAAAGAAGCTCATGATCATCAAACGGTCGGGTTCGAGGTGACGGATCGCATAGCCTGTGTCATGGTCCATGAGGTCCGTTTCGGAAACAATTTTGTAAAGAGCAGCCATGATGGGCGTTCCGATCAGGATCGCCGGGACATGGAAGGATAGCGCGCGCGGCCAGTTTACAGGGTCGGGAAGGCTGACCTGCATTTCTACTCCGGGTTTTCCCGTCAGAATATCCTGAAGAATGGCGATAACGGGCGTTACCACTGTTCTCCGCGACTTTTCATGGAGCAAGGTGTTGGTTATATCCCAATTAAGAGTTTGGTCTTTGCCCCCGATATTCAGAACCTTGCCGTTCAGGATCATGACGGATTGGATGTCTTTATACGGAATGCGATGGGCTTTGGAGCCTAAAACCTCCTGGAAATAAAGGGCCTGATCCGTCAATAAAAATCCCGCCCTGGCTGAGCTGACACTGGGTACGAGGCACAGAATTTCTTCTTCTTGTGCCTGTCCGGCAAAACTTTTGATGGCGGCTTCCAGTTTGTCCTGCGGGATGGCGTCGAAGAAAAAGGCTATGTCCGGAGATGTGTTCTGCTGCGCGGTTTCCACGGCCTTTCTGATGTCCGGAGTCCAATTTTCCGAGGGTTGCGCCGATGATTCCTGCTCTTTTTTTAAAGGTTCCATGAAAATGCCTTTTCCTGAAACAGGCGGATGCTGTTTCAATATCACTATGTTTTTCTGAAAAATATCTAAGATGTTAATTTCAAAGGGCAAAAGATGCAACCCTTTGTGTTTTTCCGGGTCTTATTCGGTATGAAAGGTTTGTTCGCATTCCGGTTTTGAGACGGTACTGTCCAGAGAGACGTCATTTTTATCAAATATTATTTCCGCATCTTCGGGCAGGTTCATCGCTTGGAGAACCTCCCGATAGGTGGGCCGCTGCATCTTCGGGGCGTAAATCAGTTCCATCCATGATCTGAACGGTTTAGCCTGAGGTTCCAGCCATTCGGGCACGCCGTAGACGGGGCGGTAGGCCGCAAGGTTTTTCGCGGGGTCGGCCCAGAGTTCGGGTTCGCGGTAATTGACCCCGTTCAGGATATAGGCGTGAATTTCGACATTTGGCGCGTGGAATTTTTCAGCATATGTTTTTGAGAGGTAATCGGCGACCTGAACGGTCAGGTTTGGTTTCCAGAGGGAGCGGGTGCACTGGCGCTCGCTGAGATATTTTCGAAGCGGTACGAATTCCACATGGTTTTGCCCGGGCAGATCGACTGCGAACAGGGCGACAGGGATACTTCTCTGGTTAAGCATCATCCGCCATGAGAAGAGGTCGCGGTATCCCGTCCATGCAGTTTGCAGGTTCGGCGAGAGCAGCGCGGGGAGAGGAATTAAAAGCTGAAGGCCCAGCCAAAAGGTCAGCAGGAAGGTTACGGCATTTCGGTGTGCGGAGGAGGGAGGATCGGAGGAGAACCGTGTTTCCGCAGTTTTCAGAAGTTTTCGCGGCCAGCCGGGGTCAAAAAACAACATGGTGGCGCCTAGCGTGAGAAAGGGAAACATCCCGATTTCAAAGAGTGCACTGTTTGTCAGGTGAAAACAGGCATACAGGGCGAATATCCATGGTCTTGTTTTCCGCCACATTAACAGCGGAGCGCCGAATGTGTGCAGAAGTATGATCCCGTAAGCCCCGACCGCTATCACTAAATCGTAGTAAAAAAATCCGCCAATGACAGGAATGCTGTGGAGGTCCGATCTCAGCCATGTTGACAGGGGCTGCAGCCTGAGCCAGTCGGGGTTGATTTTGACGAGTCCGGCATAGACAAGAATAATTTCCGTTTGAAGCCTGAGGACCCAGTAGCACCAGGCCGGGACGCCCTCTTTTTTTTCTTTTCGCTTTATGAGCGCGTCCAGCGACCAGCTTTCGTTGGCGGGCATAGTGCTCAAAAGGACGCAAAAGAGCAGGAGCATGTAATAGTGGTTCAGGTAGTGTTCCGGGAACAGCAGAAAGAAATAGATTACGATCAGGGTCGTTACAGGCATGGCCAGGCGGTAAAAAAGGCCGAGGATCACGCATGTCACGGCTATGGGCAGGAGAATACCCGACAGGGTGACCAGTTCAGGGATCGGTCTGACCCATTCGAAGCCGTAATAATGTTCCCGGAAGTTGCTCGGGATAGAGTTCAGGTGGTACTGGATATTGAGGAATCCCTTTATGATATCCTTCATCAGAAGGATGCCAACAAGGATCCGGAAGAGGGCAAGGGCTGCGCCGTCCTGCCGCTCGAAAAGCCGGTCCACGAGTGTATCCATTTTAGTCAGGGCCGCTGAAAAAGAGGAGGCGTTCATCGTGAAACTTTTTCTTCAGCGGAGGCTGATTCCTGTGACTTTCCTTATCTCGGGTCTGTCGTTGTGCCGTCAAAAGCCCAGCATGTGATTTCTGATTCCTGCGCAGTCCCGCTTTGCCCCATATCTTCCGGGATAGGGATGGTTCCGGTCGGGCAAGACCGCCCATCGGGCAAAAGTGCTGCCGGCAGAGCCAATCCCATCTTTTCCCGGGCATTATAGCCGTTATGAGAGGGGGGGAGCCATCGTATGTTTTTTACCAGAGCGTAAGGGTTCAGCGTTTCCTGTTCCTCGCCCAGTTGAATGGGGTAGGTCAGGGTTGGGTATCCCCTTATACTGCCGTCCGTTTCCAGATGAAAGCACGCTGGTGTCTCAGCACGCGTTTTGGAATTCCTGTTGTGTCTGCCCAGAGCATCTCCAGGGCGGCATCCCCGCAACATGTTGCCATCAGCATAGGTAACGATTTTCACTTCGGTGCCCGGAACCTCATAGGCGGTGAGCTTGTTTTGCGCCGATGGGGCTGAGTTCTGTGTCGTTGAGGCCTGCGGCGCCTGCGAATTGTTTTTCGCATTCGTGCATCCGCATATGCCCAGAGAGATTGCCGCCATCAGGAATGCGTGTCGTTTTTTCATGATTTCTCCTTGTTTTCAGAGCTTGCTGTAACGCTCGTGTTTTCGTTTTATTCGGCCAATGACATCAATCCGCCGAAAATATAGAGTTTGTGCGGTGTCAGCACATAAGCCATGTCTTCACTCATTACGGGCTGTGTCTTGGCACCCGGTTCAACAGAGTAGTGGACCAGTTCATTTCCATTCGTTGCTTCTCGAAGCGAAAAGATCCCATCGTACGATACGGATGCTATAATCGGATTCGTGAGAGGAAAAAACAGGGACAGGCCTGCTCTCATTTCCTTTGCTATTTTTTTTCTCCATACTTCCCTTCCGTTATACATCCACAGAGACAGCAACAAACCATCTTTTGTCGAATATACCACAGTGCTGTTTTGTCTTATGTGCACAGCTGTTGGTACGGGGAGAGACGGCAAGGTGGCGGACCAGAGTTTTCTTCCATTTCCGATTACCGCATGCACCAGTCCTTTGGTAAGGGTTTTGCTGCTTTGTGAAGCACTGATTTCCGTGAGGGCTAGGATCAATGTTTTCTTGTTTTCCGTTGCCGTCATCAAATCCAGAGGTTCGCCATCGATAAAAGTAAACCAATAATTTCGGCCGTTGGACGCAACAACGCTCTCGATAAGGGTTTTTCCCTTCTTATCTTCTTTTAGGGTCTCAATGATTAGCTGATCCCCGACGAACTTGTTTCCAACGACTATCGGGCCTGACCTGTATTTCCAGTATTTTTCTCCCGTTGAGTAGAAGAGCGTCCAAATATTCCCGTTCGTCATCGGAAAAGAAATCAAATCCAATTTCGGATTTACCGCCGGAGCTTTTTTAAATCCTCCGACAAAGGTTGTTTGCCAGACGACTTTTCCCGATGAAGCTTCGATGCAGTACAGGTCCGTTATTCCTGAGCTGTTTTCGCGTCCTCCGGCCAGAATACATCCTCCATCTTTTCCTTCAGAGAGCATGTCTATAGGGTTGCTGACTTTCAGGGACCACGCCGGATTTCCGTTTTCCCGGGAGATCGCTTCCAAAGAGGATTCTTCGGTGCCGTAGAGGATGAGGTCTTTCCATAGCAGTATCGATCCTGTGCTCGTTCCTTTGAGATCCGCGCTGGTCAATTGTGTGAATTTTTCTCTTCTCAGAGATGAAACCGGCGGGGCAGGGGAATAGGTTTGCGCGATTGGAAAGTTTTTTTTGTCAACGACCGCCAAGCCGACACGTTTGAGAGTGTCTTCAGATATGTTTTTATAGATCATTCCCACGCATATCATCAGCAAGGCACAGGAAAAGACCAGCATTTTTGCCCGGGATTCGATTTTTATCGTTTTTCCTGTGATTCCAAAAAAACCGAAAACGAAGCTCCAGAATATAAGCAGGAATGGCACTAAATCAGAGAGAGTCATGGCCTGAATAATCTCTTTAAAATGAACAGGGCAAGTCGCGGTTCAGGATATAAAAGTTTAAGCGAAAATCTGAGACAAGAGAAGGTTTTCACTCCATACAGATTTTTTGCCAAGAACGGCAAGCACCTGTTCCTATTTTTTTGGCTTCTTCAATGTGCTGACCGGTTTGACGGCAGCTTCATTGGTATAGAGCAGGCGCAAAGCATCTTCTTTTGAAGGGCTGGGCAGTTTCAGGAGTTCATCCAGCAGGGTGTATCGAAGGAAACAGAACCTCCGCGGGCTGTATTTATTTTTGCCCAGCAGCTTTTGGTACCAGGGGTTCTGACTTACGGAAGTCGAGGCCGACTTTTTTGCTAAAAACAGCAATTGTTCGGTTTCACTGATATTTTTGGATTCGTAGTCGCCCGGCGCGGTTTGCGACGACTGGAGAATGTCATTCACCGCCTCAAAAAAGCCGACGCGCCATGGTGCCTCTTTGTGGAAGTACATGTTGAGGATCTGGTTGTAATCTATGCCAACGAATTCCTTCGCATCCGCGTAAACCAGACAAAACTTAGTGTCGGCGCCCGACGAGCTGGAGTAAAAGCCTTTCAGTACTTCCATATTTTCTGAGGCGAACTTGACGAGCGCGTCTCCGGAAGCTTTTGGAAGCGCCGCCGGCAAATCGGTGTTCAGGGTCGGGATAATCATGAATTTCAGTTCAAGCTCAGCGTTTGCGATGCCGTCACTAAAATAAGTCGAGACGAATTTATTCTGCAGGGCTTTTTGTCTTGCCGGATCCCGTTTGAAAAGCTGAGTGGCAGCCTGATAGAATACGCTGTCTTCGATGGGGTCGAAGTAAAAATGCGAGATGAAACTATCGTAATCTTTTCTATCGTCCTGAACTTTCAGCCATAATTTTTCAGGAAGGGCGTTCCTGATCATGTTCCATTTGTCTTCCGTGAACGTTTCGGGGGCGTTGCTCGTTTTCAGTTCTTTCGGAAAGCGGGAGGTCGCGATCATTTTGTAAATGTTGAACATCGCGTCGTTTATCGCTTTTGACTTACGAAGGTAAGCGTAAGCGGACTTTTTCATATTGTCCGAAAATTCGGTGCTGTAATGCTTGAGGATCTGATCTTTAAACGGTGGCGGGATGTCCGAACCGGTGATCTTAATCGGGAACTGGTTATATTCGTGTTTCAGAAAATCGGTAAGCTCATCAAATTGGTTTCCCCAGGCCTGTCTTTTTTCCATATTTCCAAGAAGCTGCTCCAGGGTCATCGCGTTGATTTGTTCGGTGGTCAGGCTGAGAAGGGCCTGATGCTCTTTCACGAGAGCGTTGACCTGTTTATCGATGCCTTTCCATATATCTTCCGTGCTCGCCAAAATCTCGGTTCTTATTGCCTTTATTTTTTCAAGATTTGGGTTCGGGCCGCTGCTGCCAGAGCCAAAAAACGCGTGTGCAGGGCCTTGTGATACCAGGAGGGTCAGCAGAACGATGATAAAAACTTTGGTTTTCATGACAGACGCGTTTCTAATTATATATTTTACCCATAATGTCTTATCCCACTCCTTCATGTTTGTTGAGAAAAATCTTGCAGGGTTAATGTCTTAAAGGAATTGAAAACTTTTTCAGCGTTTCTTTCTGGACTTTACCCATTTTTTCCTCGTCAAAGCCTTCGATCAATTCGTTGAACAACCGGTACCAGTTGATTTCCGCTTTCAGGTGGAGGAAAACGGAGCCTAGGCCTAGCGCTGCGCGGTCCATGAAGACGAATTCGCGGGGAACTTTTACGCCGCCGACTTCCCTGAGCTTTTTATGAACGATTTCTGCGGTTTCGCGGCCATAAATCCCGTTCGTTACTTCACCAATCGGGCGGATCGTGTCTTCCATCACCGGCCCATAGAGGAAATTGGCCCAGATATTCAGGGTTTCAATTTGTTCCTTGGTCAGGCCCTTAAATCCCCAAGTTTCATAGGCGTGGACGGCAAGGTCGTTGTTTCCGGTCATCAGTGCTTTATACAGGTTAATGACGCCACCGACAAATTTAGGAGGAAAGACGCGGATACAGCCAAAATCAAGCAGATTGATGGTCAGGTCTTTGCGGACCGTATAATTTCCCAGATGCGGATCGCCGTGGATTACCCCGTAATTGTAGAGGGGGACGTACCAGGCCCGGAACATATTTAACGCAATGGCATTACGTGTTTTTGTATCGGCTTCCCTGAAATTCAGGATTTTTTCTCCATCAAGCCATGTGCTGGTGAGCAGGCGGGCAGTTGAAAGTTCTTCAATGACTTCCGGGACATGTACGTTTTTTTCGTTCGCGAGCATATGGGAGTACAAGCGGCAGTGGCGGGCTTCCAAGTGATAATCCAGTTCCTCCTTCAGGCGTTCGGAAAGTTCCTGATGAATGTGGGAGGTCTGGATGGCCTTGTCGTAACGCTCATATATGGAAAATATTATTTTCAGCTGGTTCAGGTCCGCGTCGATCGCGGATTGCATGTCCGGGTACTGCAGTTTACAGGCCAAAAGACGGTCATCATGGGCGATCGCTTTGTGAACCTGCCCAAGGCTGGCGGCGGCGGCGGCTTCTTTTTCAAAGGATTTGAATTTTTTTTCCCAATCAGGTCCCAACTCGGCCTTCATTCTGCGGCGGACGAAGAGCCAGCCCATGGGCGGGGCATTGGACTGAAGTTGTTGAAAGGTCTGGGCATATTCGGGAGGAAGGGCTTCGGGGATGGTGGCCAGGATCTGGCCGACTTTCATCAACGGACCTTTCAGATTTCCAAGCGATTCCACAAGTTTATGGGCATGTTCCTCGCGCTCGATCTTGATTCCCAGATATTTTTCGCCGGCCAGACGTGCGGCAAGACCTGCCATTGTTCCTGAAACGCGCCCATAACGCGCCAACCGCCCTCCCAGCGTATTTTTTTCCAGATTATCGCTTTTTTCGCTCATGCCCCTAAAATTGGCGTTTCCGGATAAAAAGTCGAGTCCTTTTATTCCTTATGGACTATCCTCAGTTGGTCCTTCGATGCTTCTAGACAAGGGAGATTAAAGTATGCTCAAATTGTCTTATATATGTTTACTAGAGATGCCGGAAAGCCTTTGTTGTCATGATGTTTCGTAAAAAGTTTCTGTTTTTCGCTCTTGCGACGCTTATTTTTACGTTTGTTCAGCCCAGTCCGGCCCGCGCGGATAGTTTGTGGGAGTTTTTCTTTCCCTCACTCAAACAAAACAAACCCGATCCGTCGGAAACCCTGCAGGCTGAGTTTGCTGATGACAATCAGGTTATCAAGAGTCAACATGTGGATGACGGGCTTGGCGAGAATTCCACGCCTTTGAATTTGCGGCATCGTCCGAGCGCCGATATTGCCCAGTGGGTTCAGGACGTTCTTCCCGACCTCATGTCTTACAGCAGCGATAATTACAAGGAAGAGTATAAAACCAAAGTTCTTAATCTGGATAAGAGCGCGAAGTCCGAATATCTTAAATTCCTGAAAGAGAAAAATTACCTGAAAACTCTTGAGAGCGGACGTTATGATATCAAGGCGTTTGTTCAGGAGATTCCCATCATTCTGAACGAAGGCGAGGTCGAAGGACGGTATCGCTGGCTTTACAAGGTCAAAATGATGGTGACTTACGTGACGAAGGGGGCTAAGGATTATAAGAAAGTTCAGGATTCCGAGGCTATTTCCCAGACCATGTACGTTACCGTGCAGGTCGGACGCGTGAAAACAAAGGATCTTCCCAAGTATCCTGAGGGCATTGTCAACGAGCACAGCGTCCTGGTCGAATCCTTTGACGTTAAAGTCATGGATAGCAAGTAGAGCAATCTTATTTTTCTGTTGAAAGCTTTTAAAAAAGACTGCCAAGTCTTCGGTGAGAGCTTACAATCGTTTTGTTAACTTTATAGCTTAGGAGTGTTTTTCATGGCTGATCGCGGTCAGAATTTTGCTGTTGCCGAAGAAGATGATGAAGAGGCGGTGCCCGTCACCAAGAAGGTTGCCAACAAGAATGATGTTTCGCAGGGCGATGTCGCCGGTATCGGGGCGCAGCGGCTGAAAGCCTTTATCGACCGGATCGAGAGGCTGGAAGAGGAAAAGGCCGCGCTGGCCGAGGATATCAAGGAAATTTATGCCGAAGCCAAGGGTGTAGGCTTTGATGTGAAGACCATCCGCAAGATTATCGGCCTTCGCAAGGTGGATGAGCAAAAGCGGCGGGAGTCCGATGAGCTTCTGGAGCTCTATAAATCTGCGATCGGGATGGCTTAGGGGAGTACGGCTAGATTTCCGGTGCGGTTCTCAGTTCAGTTTCCTGCGGTGCTATATAGCGGATTTCGCTATTGGCTTTTGGTCCGGTCACATACACTCCGCCGTTATCCATGGTGAGCGTCCGTGTCGTGCGGCTGGTTGTTTCGCTCATGGTTTCTTCCTCGTAGCGGGGCATTTCTTCGTGGGGCCTGAGTTCGCGGTTTTCGGCCATATCGATGCTATGGAGCACGGCTTCGAGCATGAAATTTGCTACGCTGGCGACATGAAAGCGCTGATTATCGGCTACGTTCGTGCCGAGGATGGCTGCCTGTCTTCTCAGGATATTCCTGATCGTCCGAAGCGTATAGATATCGCTGATCAGAAGATGCCCGTCTGCATTCCTTTCCGTTAAGGCGCGTTTCATTGCGTTGGTAAAGACAACCTTGGCTCCGTCTCCTGCTTCCATCGTCTTGGATACCAAGGGGCGTTTGTAGGATGAAAAATTCGGGTAAACGACGGCGACATCGACGTCTCTGGCACCAGCTTCCAGCAGTTTTTCTGCCACTGTCAGGAATGTTCCGGCGGTGTCCGTCGTATCGTCCACTAAGAGAACGCGTTTGCCCCTGACTTTTGCCTTGATTTCTTCAGTTACGATAGGAATTTCAACCTTGTCGTCGCCCCGGCGGATTTTCGGCAGGGCATCGAAGAGCGGATCATTGAATTTTAGCGGACCGTCCGAGGTTGCAGCACGGTTGAATTCTCCGAACTGCGCTTGCATGTCTGCCTGCAGATCATAGGGCTTATCCGGGTAGAGGCCGTTTCTGACTGTTGCTGCAAATTCGACTGCGGATGGAATGCTCAGCCGTTTTCCACCGGGAGTGTCAATCACCTTGACCTTGTTTGCGCCGTCAGGCGAAAGAATTACCAGGTCTTCCGAGTCGATATCCACTTCTCGTCTTTCGGCTACAGGAGCAACCAGCGTGTCTACGACATCGAAAACCCGGTAGTTTTTGCCGCGTTCCTCGCTATAGGCCCGTGCCAGACTTGCTTCGGCTTCATGCGAGTGCAAGGGCGGGGTGAATAAAAAAGCGCTATAGCGCGACAGGCGTTCAGAAAATAGCCTGAAGGTTTCGAGATTATGCACGGGCCTTCCGTCAGGCCTGATATGGGGTTTGTCTTCCCGGTCGTGCGGCATGCGCTGAAATGCGATCCGAATTTTATCGGGTGCGAGGCCAATTATCTCGGGATGCGTGAGAGATTCGAGCAAATAGGTCAGAGTGGTTTCCCGCAGCCGTGATTTGTTGCCGCTGATCCCCGCTAAAATCGTAACGCTGTCTGCGGTTCTGAGTCGCTCGAGCATTGCCGTCTGTTCTTCCGTGTCTGTCACAATCTTCCTCCACGGCTGCGAGGGAACAGGTTCCTCAATGAACCAGCGGACCTTGTCATCTTTGGCCGGGAACATATCAGAGTGAGGGTCCATGATGAGTAGCCCGTCATGGCTTGCGCTATGTTCGAGCATGTTTGTGGCGTAACCAACGTCGTCCGATACGCTCAATCGGATGATGATATGATTTTTAGGGACCGTATTATCGCTCATTGTTTAATGGCAATTTGTTTAAGTTTTTGTCTGAACTATCCAAAACAATATCAATTTTGTTGAGTTATGTATATTAATGGTTAATTAGGGCGGGCCATGGATTCCTGCCTGAATGATTTAGAGGTTTACCCCATTATTCTGATGGTAAATCAATGTCTTCCGCGCACGGCAGGTCTCGGAACATGTTTATTCTCTGCATAAGGATCGGAAAAGGGATCTGTGCGCCCGCGTTGCCTTTCTGATAGTCCACGGTTTGCTGTGCCCAATCGGGATGCTTTTCAAGCGTTTTAGAGTAACTTGAGATGAACGTGTTGATGCTCTCCGTATTCTCACACTGACAATCGATTGCTTTTTCAGGCTGGTTGTTTGTGCACAGGACTACCGTGTCCAAAAAAGACTTAAAGGAGTTCTGGAGCGATTCAGCATCCTGTATATCTTCCGTCTTTTCAAGGTAAGTGATCTTCGTGTCCTCTGCACGCACAGGAGAGGAAGAGAGGCCTGCTGTTACAAGCAGAAACAGAAAAAAAACACTAAAAACAGAATTTATCTTCATCATGTTGTGATTTCCTTGGCATTAGCTGGGAGTATATTACATTTATGTCTGGATGTTCTAAACTTTTGAGTGCGTTCCATCGCAGAAGGGTTTTTTGCCGGAATGTTTGCACTGACAGAGCGCGGCCTTGCCTGTCTTTTCTGCCGTAAATTTGAGAGGCTCGAAACTGGTTCCGGAATGGGAACCGTCGCAGAAGGGCTGTTTTTTCGATTGGCCGCACATGCAAAACCAGTAGTTCTTGCCTTCCTCAAGTTCCACGATGGCGGGTTCGCGGGCGGCGATATTCGGTCTGTCGGACATGGGGTTTTCCTTTTTTCGTTAGATTGATTTGCGTTTGGCGATCAGCCCTTCCACCACCGACGGGTCGGCAAGGGTGGACGTATCGCCCAGATTTTCGAATTCGTTGGCGGCAATCTTGCGGAGAATCCGGCGCATGATCTTGCCGGAGCGGGTTTTGGGCAAGCCGTCGGTCAGCATGATGATATCCGGCGTTGCTATGGGGCCGATTACTTCCCGCACCTTGGTTACGATTTCCTTTTTCAAGGAATCGGAGGGCTCTGCGCCGTCAACAAGAATGACATAGGCGAAGATACCCTGTCCCTTGATGTCATGCGGGTAACCGACAACAGCGCTTTCCGCGACTGAGTTGTGTTCGTTGATCGCGCTTTCGATTTCTGCCGTACCCAGCCTGTGGCCGGAAACGTTCAGGACATCGTCGATGCGACCGGTGATCCAGTAATCGCCGTCTGCGTCCCGCCGCGCGCCGTCGCCCGTAAAGTATTTTCCCGGGAATGTGGAAAAGTATGTTTGTTCAAAACGTTCATGATCGCCGAAGACCGTACGCATTTGTCCGGGCCATGAATCGGTGATGCAGAGGGCTCCTTCGGCTTCTCCTTCCAGAATTTTCCCTTCGTTATCCACAAGTACAGGGTTGATCCCGAAGAAGGGTTTGCTGGCCGAGCTGGGTTTAAGATCGAAACTGACCAGCGGGGTGATGAGATGACCGCCTGTTTCGGTCTGCCACCATGTGTCTATGACGGGGCAGCGTTGTTCGCCGACAATCCTGTAATACCAAAGCCAGGCTTCGTGGTTGATCGGTTCGCCGACCGTTCCCACAACGCGCAGGGATTTGCGGCTGGTTTTCTTCACGGGTTCGTCGCCGTGGCTGAGCAGGGCGCGGATCGCCGTCGGCGCGGTATAGAAGATATTCACCTTGTGTTTGTCGACTACCTGCCAGAAGCGCGAGTGATCGGGGTAGTTCGGCACGCCTTCAAAGACCAGCGTTATCGCCCCGTTCGCCAGCGGGACGTAGACGATATAGGAATGGCCCGTGACCCAACCGACATCGGCGGTGCACCAGTAGATTTCGCCGGGATGGTAATCGAAAACCAGTTCATGCGTAAGCGAGGCAAACACCATGTATCCGCCCGTCGTATGCAGGACGCCCTTGGGCTTTCCGGTCGAGCCGGAGGTATAGAGAATGAAAAGCGGGTCTTCCGCATTCATTTTCTCACACGGGCATTCCGTTTCCTGTGGGTCGACCAGATCGTGCCACCAGACATCGCGCTTTCCATCCCATGCGGTTTTCCCCCCTGTGAGGCGGTAGACGAGGACCGTATGCACGTCCGGGAGAGAATTCAGGGCTTCATCGACGTTGGCTTTCAGAGGAATTGTCTTGTTGCCGCGCCGTCCCTCATCGGCAGTGATAATGATGTCCGATTTGCAATCGACGATTCTTCCTTTCAGGGATTCGGGCGAGAACCCGCCGAACACAATGGAATGGATTGCGCCGATGCGTGCGCAGGCCAGCATGGCGTAAACGGCTTCGGGGATCATGGGCATATAGATTGTCACGCGGTCGCCTTTTTTCACGCCGCGCGATTTCAGTGCGTTCGCCAGCTTGCAGACTTCTTGCTTGAGTTCGCCGTAAGTGATTTCTTTCTGATCGTTCGGGTCGTTGCCTTCCCAGATGATCGCCGTTGTGTTTTCCTTTTCGGGCAAATGGCGATCCACACAGTTGTAGCAGGCGTTCAAAATGCCGTCTTCGTACCATTTGATTGAAACGGGGGAGTTATAGCTGGTGTTCTTGATTTTCGTGGGTTTTTTAAACCAGTCCAGGCGTTCTGCCATTTCGGCCCAGAACGCATCGGGGTCGGATAGCGAGCGTTCATACATTTTCTCGTACTTTTCAGGCGAGATCAGGGCCTTTTTGAGGGTTTCGGGCGACGGTTTAAAAATTTCGTTCGACACGGTTTTTCCTCTTTATTGACGGGGGTTGAGGTTTTATATGCCGCCAAGCTTGCAGACGGTTTTCCATTCTTCTTCGGTCACGGGGGAGACGGACAGGCGGACCTGTCTCACGACTTTCATGTCTTTAAGAAGGTCGTGGGCTTTCAGGGTTTGCAATGTTACGGGCTTTTTCAGCGGCTTTACGGGTTTCACATTCACCGTCACAAATGCACCGGTTTCATCATCGGGGTCAGGATAGGATTCACCTGTGATTTCGATGATCCCGACGATTTCCTTGCCTTCGTTGGAGTGGTAGAAGAAGCCCCTGTCTCCCTTTTTCATTGCCTGCATGTTGTTGCGGGCCTGATAGTTCCGTACGCGTTTTTCCCAGCGGCCTTCGCCTTTTTCACACTGATTGTCCCAGGAAAATTTGTAAGGTTCGGATTTAAAAAGCCAGTAATCCATGCGCTTTCTTTTTCCTTATGTTCAGTTATTCAGTTCCGAAAGGTCGATTCAACAATTCTTTGAGCGCATCGTCAAGCTTCCGTCCTTCATTCAGGCATTGATGGACCGCTTTTGTGACCGGCATTTCGACTTTGCGCTTGGCGGCGAGGCTTAGCCCTGCTTCGGCTGTATGCACACCTTCGGTCACCGAGCGTGAATTTTTTCGCAGGTCTTCCAGCTTTTTCCCTTCGCCCAGGGCAACACCAAGCGAAAAGTTCCGGGACTGCAGGGACGAGCAGGTGAGCATCAGATCGCCCATGCCGGAAAGACCCAGGAACGTTTCGGCACGGGCCCCCATCGCGCAGCCGAGGCGCACGATTTCTGCCATGCCGCGCGTGACGAGGCTGGCGCGCGTGCTCTCGCCGAATCCCAGACCCTGAGCGAGGCCGCAGGCAATCGCGATTACGTTTTTCAGGGCTCCGGCAATCTGTACGCCGGTCAGGTCGTCCGTAATATAGGGGCGGAAGTAGGGCGAGCCGATGCTTTCCTGAATTTTCCTTGCCAGTGTTTCATCGGCGCAAGCCAGCGTTGTCGCCGCGGGCTGGCCGGAGGCGATCTCGCGGGCGAAGTTCGGACCGCTCAGGATGCAGACCGGGCTTCCGGGCATGATTTCCTGCGCGACTTCGCTCATCATCAAGCCGGTCTGAAGCTCTATGCCTTTCGAGCACAAAACAAGGACGGGATTGCTTTTCGTTGCGCTGTTGATGGATTTGAGGGTTTCGCGTTGTGCCTGCGCCGGGCAGACGAGGAGGATTATCCCGGCGTTTGCCGCTTCCCGGATATCGTTTGTGGTGCGGATCTCCTTGTTTAAGGGAATTCCGGGCAAGTTTTCGGTATTTTCGTGTTTTTCATTGATGGTGGCGGAGAGTTCAAGGCGCCGGGCCCAGAGCGTTACACTTTGGCCCCTGTTCGCGATGATTTGCGCGAGGGCCGTTCCCCAAGCGCCGGAGCCGATGATGCTGATGCGTTCCATTTCCCTCATCCGGTCGGGTCAGAAGTTCTTTTTGTTTTTATGCCTTTACTCCTGCACCATGGCGCGGCTCGGCATCGGGGTCAAGGGGCCAGCGCGGGCGGGCCTTGAAGTCCAGCGGATCGGTCAGACCTTTTTTCAGGCGCTCGATTCCCGCCCATGCGATCATGGCCGCGTTATCTGTGCAGAGTTCGAGGGGGGCGGCGGACAGGTGCAACCCCTGTTCGCGGCAGAGGGCATCCAGGCTTTTGCGTATGGCTTTGTTTGCCGACACACCGCCGACTACCACGAGGGCCGGGTTTTTATTCTGAGCGCCGTACGTCTCCTTAAAGCGGAGGATCGCCCTCTCACAGCGGCTGATGAGAGTTTCGGCGATTGCTTCCTGAAGGGATGCGCAGAGGGGGGCGATGTCGTTTTCCGTTAACGCTCCCGTGGGCAGAGTTTCAACATGTGTACGTACGGCAGATTTCAGACCTGAAAAGGAAAAGTCACAGCTTTTATGGTGCTGCATCGGGCGCGGCAGGGGAAAGCGTTCGAGGGCCGCCGCTTTATCTTTTACCTTTGCGGCCAGTTTTTCAATTTCCGGGCCGCCGGGATAGGGCAGGCCCATCAGTTTTGCCGATTTGTCGAAACATTCGCCGGCGGCATCATCGAGGGTCGTTCCCCAGCGGCGGTATGTTCCTACATCTTCGGCTACCAGAATTTGAGTATGTCCTCCGGACACCAACAATATTAAATATGGAAACTCAATATCATCTGTCAGGCGCGGGGTCAGGGCATGGGCCTCCAGATGATTGATTGCCAGAAACGGGATGTTGAGGGCGGAAGCCATCGCTTTTGCGGTCATCATTCCCACAAGTACGCCTCCGATCAGGCCGGGACCGCAGGTTGCGGCGATCGCATCGATTTCTTTCAGGCTGATCTTAGAGTCCTGCACGGCCGCCCGGATTAACCGGTCCAGGTGTTCGAGATGGGTGCGGGCGGCGATTTCGGGTACGACACCGCCATAAACCGCGTGTTCTTCGAGTTGACGCAGCACAATATTAGAGAGTATGTCTCTTTTATCGGTTACAATCGCTGCGGCGGTTTCGTCACAGCTGGTTTCAATGCCCAGAACGATCATAAGAAAGAAGTAGAGCGCGTTAGAATGACTGTCAAATCCCAAAGCAAGGTGACACTCCGGATCGGAACGCGCGGTTCGCCCCTGGCCTTGATGCAAACGCAAATGTTCGAGTTACGCCTGCACAGCGTGCTGCCGGGAATCAAGACGCAGGTCGTCCCTATCAAAACCTCGGGGGACTGGATTCCCCAGCAAGGCGACCAGCCTTTGCCCGAGTCTGAGGGGGGGAAAGCCCTGTTTGCGAAAGAAATCCAGGAGGCGTTGCTGCGCGGGCAGATCGATCTTGCCGTTCATTCCATGAAAGATCTGGAGGGCAAGCTGCCCGCGGATTTGACCATTCCCTGTATGTTGCCCCGGGAGGATGCCAGGGATGCGTTTTTGTCCAATATTGCTCAAAATATCGATGAATTACCAAAGGGTTCTGTGGTGGGCACGGCCAGCATTCGACGTCAGGCGTTTGTTTTGGCCAGACGGCCTGATCTTAAGGTCGTCCCCCTGCGCGGGAATGTCGATACCCGGATCGAGAAAATGAACAGCAAAACAGTTGATGCGACCCTGCTTGCCGTTGCCGGGCTCAACCGGTTGGGCAAGAGCCAAATGATCAAAACCGCTGTCCCCATCCATGAGATGGTGCCGTGTGCCGGTCAAGGGGCTGTGGGGATTGAATGCCGCAGAGGGGATGCGCAGCTGATATCCGTTCTTAGCCAAATAAATCACGACACTACATATGCTTGCGTGGCGTGTGAGCGTGCGGTCCTGACAACGCTTGGCGCCGGCTGTCGATCGCCTGTCGGGGTTCATGCCGAGCTTCACGGGCTGAAGCTGCGCATCCGGGCGCAAATAGCAGCGCCGGATGGAACCGGGATGTTCCGGGATGTGGAGATCGGACACCTTAACGGGTACGATGATTTGATCAGAATTGGCCATGAATTTGGAAGAAAACTTAAAGAAAAAGCCCCGGCAGGATTATTTGGCTGATTTTGTTCAATTATGACGTTATTTGATTTAGTTCAGGAAGCCCATACGTTATGACCTTACCGCTCCGTCCTCGCATTTTAATCACGCGCCCCGACGATCAAGGGCAGGATTTCATCGATGCTATGCGGCAGACCCTCGGGCAAAAGTTTTATGCCGAGCAATTTACGAGAATTTCTCTTATGGATGTTCTTCCGGTTCCTTTCCGGCTGGTTTCGCCCAAGAGTTTTGACGGGCTGATTATCACCAGCAGCAACGGGCTGCGGTCTTTCTGCATGAAGATGAACGAGCTGCGCGTGAACGGGGACTGGCCTGAGGGGTATCTGAAACTGCCGCTTTATGTGGTGGGTCAGGGCACAGCGCAGAGGGCCGGTTCTGAAGGATTTGAGAATGTCCATACTCCTGCGGACAGTGCGGATGCCCTTAAGAATTACCTTTACGGTCTGGCGGCTTCTTCGGGCGTCGGGCCGGGGAAACGGTTACGGCTGCTTTTTATAAGGGGGGAAACGGTTCATGCCGATTTCGAGCAGATTCTACCGTCCGAGCAGTTCGAGGTTACCGGACTGACTGTCTATACCTCCCGTCCGACGGACCTTAGTCCGGCGACGTTCAAAGGGGTTTTCCAACCGGATAACCTTGGGGCGGTGACTTTTTTTTCCGCACGTACGGCCAAGCTTTTTTTTGAGCACTCCCAGCGGGCGCAGATGCTTTTGAGTTTGAAAAAACCGGAGGCGTTGTGTATCAGTAAAAATGTTCTCGAGACCGTGCGTTCCTTTTGGGGGCACCGCCTGTACGTGGCTGAAACCCCAAATCAGGAAGGCATGGTTGAACTGGTCACACGCCGTCTGAAAGATATGATATAGTCTGTACGCGGCTCATGTTACGGTGACCATCGTCGCCAGGCCGCATGTTAAACAGGAGCAGCGCTATGTCCGAGCCGATCAAGAATGCAGAGAAAATTATTGAGCGCTTCGGCGGTATCCGTCCTATGGCTTCGAAAATCGGCGTTCCGGTAACGACGGTTCAAGGATGGAAAAAGCGTGACGCCATTCCCGAAAACCGCATTGATGAAATTATCGCCGTAGCCAATCAGAACGGCATTGATCTGACCGATCTTGTTGTACGTGCCGTGCAGCAGCAGGAGGCGGAGGATGCGCCCGAACAGCTGGCTCTTGAGGTCGTTGAGGGCGAAAAAGAGGATCAAACGGAAGAGCCTGACCCTGTCTCGGAGGCTGCGGATTTTGAGGATCAGGGGGAAGAGTCCGGCGATGAAGAAGATTCTTTTGCAGGATCGTCCGGGGCGGAAAAGGCTGAAGAGCCCTCAAAGCCTGTTTCTGTTTCCTCCGATGAGGGCAAGACCGGTGGGGCGGTTACTCCGCTGGATCCTTTCGCGCACGACCATGGCAGAAGTAAGCAAAACCACAAACCCCCAAGACCTGCGGGTCAGGTGCCTTCGTCGCGGCGGGTCCCCGAATCGGAAAAGCACGCCATTCAGACCAGTTCGCTGATCAGCATTATACTGATTTTGCTGGTTGCCATGGCTTCAGCCTCCTATTTGTGGCCGATGCTCCGTGAACACAGCGAGCGTATTTCAGTCGTCGAGAAAGACGTTGAGAATTTACAGGGTACGGTCGAATCCGTGCAAAGGGAGCAGGAGGACGTCAAGAGCCTTATTCCTACGGACTGGAAGCAGGAATTAGCCAGTCTGCAGCAGCAGACCAAAGAGGCGGCGGATATGGTCAAACACTCGATCAAGGATGTCGAGAAAATTCCCGGTGAGGTTATGCGCGGGGATGTCATGGCTATTCCGAAACGGTTAAAAAAGTTCGATCAATACGTGAACGACATGACGGCGCAGAGTCCTTTCGCTCAGGGGTTTGTCGATACGATCGACTCGCTTCTGGACGAGGACAAGGGTCGCAAAAATATTAACCTTGCTACGCAAAGCCTGGTTTCCGCTTTCAATAGTCTTGGCGAAGAGACATCAAAAGATGCCACAGACGTGATGGAAGAGGTGCGCAATACGGATCCTGCGGCTGCGGAGATCTTCAAGCATGTGCCAAAGGAGGATCTGAAAGGGGCCGGCCTGATGCTCAGCCTGACGCAGTTGCGCCAAGCCTTGAGCGAGGATGACCAGCCGTTCGCCAGTCAATTGGCGCTCTTGAATAGTCTTCTCGGCGATCAGGATCCTGCCCTGAGACATTCCATGGAAAATATTCAAGATCAGGCCAAAGAAGGCGTATCGACCGTTCCTTCGCTCGGGAGAGAACTGGACGGGCTTGAGGAGGAAGTGGTTCAGGCCTCTCTTCAGGAGGATGATGTTACGCTTGGAGATCAAGCCGCGGCCCAGTTCAACAATCTTATAAAAGTCGAGAAAGACGGGGAGCTTTTAACCGGCACGCCGACGCAGGCCAAATTGAACAAGGCCAAGAAACTGATTTCTCAGGGCAATATCAAGGGCGCCAAGGCGATTATCGATACTTTGCCGGAGAAAGATAAGCTGCCTTTAAAGGGCTGGCTGAAAAAGGCTGAGTCAACCATACAGGTTCAGGAATTTGAGAATGAGCTGGACCAGAGCCTGGGTTCAGTGACGGGTCTGGATTATTTGCACTCATGGTGGATCAACACCAGAACAAGGCAAAGCCTGAAAAGTATTGAGTAATTCCAAAAACTTTACGCGGAAGCTTTTTTTCCTCAAGGCCATGTTATAAGCTTTTGCGGGACTGAAAGCACTGGCAGCTTCATGTTCCTCCGGCACAGTCCGGGGATGGAAAAGAGGGAAGAATGATTCGTGCGCTCTGGTTTCTGATAAAGGTCTCCATCGTCGTCGCCATTGCCGTCTGGCTGGCCGAGCAGAAAGGCACGATTGTTATCGACTGGGCGCCGTACAAGCTGACCTTTCATGTCGGCATGTTCCTTTTTGCCCTGTTTGTGCTGCTTTTTCTTTCCAATCTTTTGTTCAGCATTATCAAAGGGACGCTTGATCTGCCCAAGAGCCTGCGGCGTTACAAGGATATTACGGACCGCGAAAAGGGCTACCGCGCCTTGACGATCGGCCTGACAGCGATTGCCGCCGGGGACAGCAAGAACGCGTCTTATCAGGCGCACCGCGCGCGCGCTTTTCTGAAAGAAGAGGACGGGCTGGTCAAGTTGCTGGAAGCGCAGTCTGCGCGTCTGAACGGTCAGGAAGAAAAAGCGGGGCAGATTTTCGCGAGCCTGATGCAAGATAAAAACGCTGCATTTTTAGGGATACGCGGCCTGTTACAGAGCGCCATGGACGGCGGCGATTATGCCGGGGCGCTCGAGTTGGGCCGCAAAGGCCTTGCGATGTATCCCAAACACGCATGGCTTCTGAAAATCGTTTATCATCTTGAAATCCGCAACAGGGACTGGGAGTCTGCGCGTAAGACGCTTTACCGGCTGGAAAAGACCGGGGAAATTCCCGTCAACAAAGCAAACAGCGACCGGGTCGCCATGTACATTGCCGAGGCGGAGGATGCCCAGTCGCGGGGAGACGAACGCGAGCTCTACCGTTGTCTGAACAAAGCCTATAAGTGCGACAAGCGCTTTGTGCCGAGTGTTATGCGGCTGGGCGAAATGTTCCTCAAGCGGGGCAATAAAACCGCCGTGATCGGCATGATCGAGGAAGCCTGGAAGATTACGCCTCATCCGGGGCTTGTCCCGCTCTGGGAACAGGCGGCTCCGCACAGCGCAAAAAAGGGCGATACATTGGCGCGGGTCAAGTGGTATGAGCGTTTGCTTTTATTGAATCCCGAAAGTGTCGAGGGGTTGTTGGCGATGGCGGATGTCCTGATTCAGGAAGGGCTCTGGGGCGAGGCCAAGAAATATCTGCAGAAGGTGGATGTCCTGGGTCCGAGCGTGCGACTCTACAAGCTATGGGCCCGGCTGGAGGAAAAATCCACCGGCAACGATGAAGCGGTCAAAATCTGGCTGGAGAAAGCCTCCGATGCGCCGCGCGAGAAGGTCTGGATCTGTTCGGAGACGGGCCATGTCTATGACCGCTGGGTTCCTGTTTCCGATCACGGGCTGTTTAACACGATTGTCTGGGATTACCCGCAAAGCCGTCATCACGATGCGGCTTTGCGGCTTGTCTCAAAGGTTTCAAACGAGCCTTTGCTGGAAGCGCCAGCCAAGTTTGCTTCCAGCCGATAAGGCATCGTTTTATTCACTCCCTATTACGCCCTATTGCTTGGGGCAAGGGTAGGCTTCCCCGAACGCATCGCCGATGCCGTCCACGATGTTTCTCTTGCCCGCGCTGGGGTAAAGATCAATGTGCGAGAGAAAAGCCTGCGCCAGTTTTCCTGTCACGACTTCGCCGGGAATACAGAACGTGGCCTGACCCTCGACCGGCTTATGAAGGTAGTCGTAACCGTCACGGAATCCGCTGAGATACATCATGCAGTCTTCGAAGTTTTTCACTTCATCCGGATCAACCGATCCCCCGGACTTGGTTTTTTCCCATGTTTTCACTGCCGGGCGGCAAATATCGGCGAGCCAGGCTGCCGTGTACTGATAATTCGGATCGGATGAGGGGTCCTGGGCTGCCGCAGTGGCCGGAGCGACAGGCGAGGGGGCCGGTTGGGCCAAGGCCGGAGCGCTGAGGCCGATTACGGCAGCGGTCAGGACAAGAAGTTTCTTGTTCAGAATAGGTCTAGGCATGCAAATTTCCTTTCAGGACGCAAAAAATTTTCGGAAAATAGGATTTCACTTTCCGCGAGATTTTATTTTCCTGCAAGCGGAATCAATATCGGTCAGCAGCAATTCTCGTCCGAAATACCGTGTACGGTTTTCAGATACTCGCTTCCCCACGTGCAGAGCTCACAAAGGATCGGCTCGAGTTTCCGGGCCAGGGGGGTGATCGTGTATTCCACGCGCGGGGGAACCTCGGCATAAACCTTGCGGCTGACGAGGCCGTCTTTTTCCAATTCACGCAGTTGCTGAGTGAGCATTTTCTGGGTGACGCCGGGCAGCGCTTTCTGAAGCTCGTTAAAGCGCATGGTTTCTTGACGCAGAGTGTAGAGAATCGGGATTTTCCACTTGCCGCCGATCACGCGGATGGAGGTCAGGACCGGACAGTCATCCGGGATTGTTTCTTTAAAACACATTTCGTCGGAATTTTTTTTCAGCGCTTCAGCCATTGGAAAACCTCTATTAGTATCATTCTGGTATCTACATAACAAAAATGTACGTACTTGCCAATACTATCGTTAATTTCGCATGGTGAGTGTGCCGGGTGAAGCATCCGGCCTTTGAAACCCCAATAAGGAGAATGATTATGGGCGACTGCTCTGATAACAGCTGTTCTACCAATTCCTGCGATAGCAACAAAGGATCGTGCGATTCCGGGAAATCCGATGAATGCACATGGGCGGAGGATCTGCTGTGCCTGGCTAAATGCGCCAAACAAGAGCTTCTCAAGGAGAAGATGAAGAAAGAGCTGGAAGCCAAAATGGGCAAAAAGCTTGATGCCGTTGCGAAGGTGGCCGTTGAAGCCGTTATCAAGTGCATGGAGCACAAGATGGAGGCGATGGAAGCCTGCAACGATTACAAGGAAAAGCTGTATGCGGCTGTGAAGTCCTGACGCTTTGGTCAGTGAAAGCGGAATCCGGGGGCGGTTTTACTCCACATGCCCCCGGATTTTTTTATATCTTAAGTTTTCCGCGTTTCCAGAGTTCGAAGATGCCCCAGCCTGCGAGCAGTCCTCCCAGATGCGCTTCCCATGCCGTTTGCGGGAAAATGAGGCCCATGACGATCGTCAGGCCGCACCAGAACAGGAGCAACGGCGCATAACCGCGCTTGCGTAAATGAGGGGCTACGGGCAGGCGCGACCAGTTGAGGATCAGGAAAACTGCAAAGAACCCGTCGATCGCTCCCGATGCACCGACAACAGGGGCTAAAAGCATAGGATGGATCAGGAAAAAGAGCAGGTTGCCGGACAGACCGCACACGATAAAAAACAGCAGGGCCCGCCGCGATCCGAAAGTCCGTTCGAAGAACGTTCCCATGACCAGCAGCATGAAGCCGTTCATGGCCAGATGCATCCAGCCGATATGGAGGAGGAGGCTGGTCAGCGGAGAGACGAGGGCGCTCCATTGCCAGTCCATTCCGCCGGTATAGACCGCCGGGATGAACGAGAAATGCAGGATCATCAGCGAGTGAACATCTGCGGGCAGCAGATTGGTCAGGACATGGATGATCACGAGGGTGAGAACCGAATATTTCGCGAAGGGCGGAATTTGTTTCGCGCGTTCCGTGAAGAAGGGAACCTTCTCCCCTTTTTGCCTGTCGCGGTAGGCTTTTTGCCAGAGTTTTTCGTTGTGCTTTTTTTGTTCTTCAATTTCCTGTTTTTCGCGACGTTTGCGTTCGCGCTCCTCGGCCGAGGGGAAGAAAACTATATGGCCGCGGTCTTTGCCGTTTCCTTTTCCGGGTGGGGTGTTGTCGTCTTCGGTCATGATCTTTACAGGATTTTCAACCCGGCCAGTTTGCTCTATTCGCCAGCCGCTTTCCAGATAAAAAACCGCCCCGGACCGATGTTTGGCGGGGCGTGATTTTTTTGGTTACAGGAGTCTCTCTCTAAGTGAATGTCGGCCTGAACCCTATATCTGCGTTCTTTTCGCGGTCATATTTGTATTTTGCGGTTTCATCGCCCTTGGGTTTCAGGAAGCTGGGAGGCTGTACGCGAGTGACGAGTTCGCCCGCCTTGGCCAATAATTCCGTTGCGGCGATCACAGCATGGTTTATCTGCTTGACCAGTTCGGACATGATGGTTTCGAAAGCTTCCTTGGCGACCTGCAAGCCCATCACCACAATTTCGCGGACAGTGCCTTCGGAGGGTATTTTTCCTTCTGCGCTGTCGCCGAACCGCGCGGCAATCACCTCCACATCCTCAAGGCCCTTTCTTTTCGGCTGTTTACCGCCGCCTCCGCTTTTGCCGGACGACTTGCCTTCTTCGCCTTCTTCATCCTCTTCGGAGCGTTTTTCGCTTATGGCGTCTTTTATGTCGATTTCCACATAGGTGGGGGATTGAAAACTCACGGGGTATTTCTTTAATTCCTTGGCTTCAAGGTCCTTGCCCGAAAGGCCTGCCTTGACCTCCAGTTTGAGCTTGCCGGGGTCGCGCCAGTCAAAGATCACGCTATGGCTCTTATATTCACCGGGTATTTTACAGCGTTTAACCAGACGCTTTCCCGGATATAAAGCTTCGGTGATCCCGGCCTCTTTCAGAAACTTTTTGATATTCAGCAACATAGCTTTTTTACTCCACACTCGACCGCTGCCTGTCCGGCTGCTGTTCCCCCTCATTCTGAGTTACGGAAATTAATTGTATCTTCGCCGGAAATGTTTAAAAAAGAATTAACATATTCATTAAAAAGCGCGGGGCGACTGGATTTTGCATCTATTCTGATTTTGCAAGCGGGGGAGGTTTTCTGATATGTTAGTGTTGTGGAAATCTGTTTGAAAGGTTCCGAATCATGAAACGTTTACTTCTTCCTCTGGGGCTCGTCGCTCTTGCTTTGATTGCCCAGCCTGTGTTTTTTGCGTTTGCGGATACAAAGCTTTTTATCATGCAGGATGACGCCGAGGTTGGCACAGACAGCCAGGGAAGGCCCACCGTTTATAACAGCGTTCCCAACTCCGGAAAAGGATACACCGCTCCTTATCTGAATGATAAGGGCATCGCTAGCACTACCAAGAATATCAGGACTGGAATCCCGGGAACATGGAAGGTTCTCGACAAGCGGGTCCAGTTGAACCGTATCAACGACACAAAGAACGCTCTCGCGTTTGCCGCTAAACAGCGCAAGAAACTTCAGCCGAGCGCCCTCACCATGTCGACTAACCAAGCGGAAGACGACGCCAAGAAAGAAATGAAGAAGAGGGAAAAACAGAAGAAAAGAATGGAGAAAAAAGCGGCCCAGGAAAAGGCAAAGGCCGATCAAGCCAATCAAGGCTATGGGTCCGGCGGTACGGATGAGGATTCCGATGAACAACAGAATACCGGCGTGCGGATGAAAAAGAAAAGCTCTACCAGCTCCACGCCGCGCGTCTTTAATGTTCCCGATTAACTCTTTCCTTCAGAGGATAAAGGCGCGCCCGTCGCGCCTTTTTCATTTCAGGGCTGACGAATCAATGATATTCCAGAGACATGAGCGCTCTGGCCAATCTCGATGTTCTTGACCTTGTTCTTTTGATCGCATGTTTGCTGCTGCTGGGGTGTGTTTCCGGGTACCTTGCGGGATTGCTCGGAGTTGGGGGCGGGATCGTTCTTGTTCCCGGTCTGCATTTTATTTTTGAGAGTCTGAGCGAAAAATTCGGTTTTTCGACAGAGAATCTCATGCATGTGTGTATCGGCACCTCACTGGCCATTATCGTGCCTACAGGCTGGTCTTCCGCCCGTGCCCATCATAAGCGCGGAGGGGTCGATCTTGATATCGTCAAGAGGCTAGGGCTAGGGATCGTCATCGGCGTGGTCCTTGCGACGGCGGTTGCGAAGGATCTAAGCGGGACCAGCCTTAAGATGATTTTTGCGACGGCCATACTGTTTCTGTCGTTTCTCATGATTGCCGATCATGAGAAATTCAAGCTGGGTAACGAGCTTCCCAAGCAGCCTGTCACAGGTCTGGCCGGATTTGTGATCGGCGTTTTGTCGGCCCTGATCGGAATCGGGGGAGCGACACTCAGCGTTCCTTATATGAGCATGTACGGCGTGCCTATCCGCCGGGCGGTCGGCAGCGCTTCGGCCATGGGGCTGGTGATTTCCATTCCGGCGGCGATCGGCTACATTTATATCGGGCTGGGGCAGGAGGGTTTGCCGCCTTTTTCTCTGGGGTACGTTAATTTTCTTGCCTGGCTGTGCGTCATTCCCTCCAGCATGCTCATGGCTCCTTTTGGGGCCAAGACCGCTCATAATGTCAGCGTAAAACGTCTCAAAATCATTTTTTCCGTCTTTATGATGATTGTGGCCCTGAATATGTGGCGCAAGATCCTCATGCCATGACCGAAGCGCGTTTCCTGAATCCTTCTCTTCCCGATCTCAGGTTATCGTTTTTGTTTCTGGCCTGCGTTATTTACGCGTTTTTCGGATCGCCGACGCCCGATCATGCGGGGTGGACTGAAATCATTGTCGGTTGCTTGATGGTGTTCTCCGTTGGCATTCCCGGTCTGGTCTTTCTTCTGCGTTTTTCCCGCGGCCGGCCTTTCTGGTACGGGATCGGGCAGTTTTTCCTGATCTACGGGCTTGTGGTCGGTTCATGCGTTTCGATTTTTTTCGGGCATCCGTTTTCGCAAGCTCTGCGCGATGTGATCCCTTTTCTGTTTCTTTTTCTTCCGCTCTTTTTTCAGCCCGCCTTCATGCAAAGGCCAGAATTGTATCGGCGGCTTTCGTTTTGCTTTGTCTTGATCGGCCTTGTTTTTTCATTCCGATCGGTGGCGTTGCAGGAGGGGCTTTTGTGCCCGCCTTTCTGCCCGAGCGAACTGCTGTATCTTGAAAATATGCCCACTGTTCTGTTTTCGGCGCTGTTTTTGACGGGGGCCGCCGTTCAGAATTTTATCAGACGCAGTTCATTGAGGAGCGCTACTGTCCTGGTGTTGTTTATTTCCTTGTCCCTTTTGCCTGTTACGGCGCTGATCCTGACCTCGCAGAGGGCGAGCTTGGGGGCTGTTGCTCTTTATCTCTTGTTCATCGGCGGGTTTTACCTGTATCAGCGTCCGCTACGGATGGTTCCGGTTATGTTTTTTGTTCTGGCGGTTCTGGTTTCCACGGTTTTGTTTCTTCCATCGTCAGGCGAATCTCTTGCCCATAAGACGGCTCTTGTCGGATTAAACAACCGGCCTGAGGAAGCGAAGGCCGTCTGGGATGCGGTTGCAGGGAATCCGCTTACTCTTTTGTTCGGGTTGGGGTGGGGGGCGCATTTTCACTCTCCTGCTGTCGGCGGGGTGAGCGTAAATTTTACACATAATTTTTTCACGACGATGCTTTTAAAGTGCGGGCTCTGTGGATTGATTTTTTCGTTCCTCTACATCGCAGGGCTGGCAAGGGTTCTCGCGCGGGTGCTTTTTCTGGACCTTGTTACGGGGCTTGCTCTTTGCGCTCCGTTTTTGATCGATATCACGCTGTATGCGAGCTTTAAGTCGCTGGATTTCGGGTTGACGCTTTTGATGATCTGTTCCTCTTTGTTATACTTTTCTCAATCAGAATCACCTTCAACACTTTCTCCGAGTTCTTATGCGTCGTCCGACCATACTCTTCATGAACCGAGCCTATCCCCCCGTTCGAGGTGCGACGGGCCGGGTTTTGCGCGATCTGGCTAAAGCGTTTGCGCGCGAGGGCTGGCACGTGACCATTATCACGACCGGGCCGAAGGCGATGAAAGAGCGCGACGGCGGTATTCGGATCATCCGGGTGAAGGCTCCGGAGCGGCCCCGCGGGATGTTTTCCTATCTGGTTATCTGGCTGAAGATGTTTTTCGCGGCGATGCGTCTTAAAGGGCGCCATTTGGTCGTTACTATGAGCGATCCGCCGCTGATTGTAGTCGCCGGGAAGCTCGTGGCCAAGTTCAAGAAAAGCAGGCATATCAATTGGTGCCACGATCTTTATCCTGACGTTATTCCGGCGCTTGGAATCAATATGCCGGGGTTCCTGATGAATTTTTTCAAGAAACAAAGCCGCAAGGCCATGCAGTCCTGCGACAAGGTGATTGTTACGGGACGGTGTATGGCCAAGCATCTGACCTATGAAGGGTTAAACCCCAAACAGATTACGACCATTCCGAACTGGCCGGATATCGAGATTCTTGAAGCGCCGCCGCCGGCAGACGGAGACGGGCAGTTTTTCACCGTTCCAACCGTGAACGGTGCGCGTCCTTATAACGAGCTCCTGAAAGAGAAACAGAAGTTTCGGGTTCTTTATGCCGGGAATATCGGGCTGGCGCATCCGATCGATGCGATTATCGATGCCGCCGAAATTCTTGAAGAAGAACTCAATGACGTCGAGTTCGTTTTTGTCGGGGATGGCGAGAGGTTTGATTACATTGCCAAGCAACGGTCCGACCGGGGGCTTGAGAATATCCGCCTGCTTCCTTATCAGCCTGTCGAACGGTTGCGGGAAGTTATGGAGAGCGGGGACGTCCATCTGGTTTCCATGAAGGAGGAAGCGGCCGGGTTTGTTGTTCCGAGCAAGCTTTATACGGCGCTGGCCGTCGCGCGGCCCTGCATTTTCATGGGTCCGGCGCAAAGCGAGACGGCAAAAGTGATCAAGGATTTTCAGACCGGGAAAGTTATTCCTCAAGGGGATGCAAGGGCTTTGGCGGACGCTATCCGGGAATACCGCATGAGCGGACAGGAATGGTTCGCGGCGCATGGCGGCGCGGCACGGGCGCGTGAGGTTTTTACGCCCTCCGGTTCGATCAATGCATGGATGGAGCGCGCGTGGGATTCCGTGCAGGAAGATTTAAGAAAGTCTGCGTAGTTTTCTTGTTTTGATTTGCTGCTGTTATGAGTGAATTTCCGCCTACGGTTCGTGCCGAAAAGACGCTGTTTGATGTTTTCCGTGACGTCTGGTCTGCCCGCTATGCCATGCTGATCGTGGGTTTTGCCGGGTTCGTTCTGGCTTTTACGTTTGTTACTCTGGCGCGGCCTTATTACCGGGCGGAGATGATCTTGGCTCCAGCCTCGCCCATCGGGCAGGGCGGTTTTCAGTTAGCCTCGCTTCCTGACCGCATGCTCTGGCAGAGCCAGAGCGTTCAGAATTATCCGGATTTCATGCGGTTTGAAAATAAATTCAACGCGCCTTCCGTTGCGGGGTTGTTGCTGGAGGATGAGAAGGTGAAAGCGGCTCTTGCGATGGACCGTCCCTTCGAGTTTATGCCGGTTGAGCAGCGCTGGACGCCGGAAAAACTTTCCCGCTATCTTTCCCGTTTCGTGCGGATGGAGCCTGTCGGGAATACGCCCCTGCGAAAGCTGGTTTATCTGCATCCTAACCGGACGCTCGCCTCGTATATCTTGGAGCGGTTGCATCAGATCACGGATACGCTGATCCGGCAGAATATCCGCCTGGAAACGCAGGAGCGGATCGAATATCTGCAGGATGCGCTCAGCCGGACGGTCAATCCCGATCATCGCCGCGCGCTGGCGGATCTTCTGATGGAGCAGGAGCGGGTGAAGATGCTGGTTTCGATCGATCAACCTTATGCGGCTTCCGTTGTGGAGCCTGCATCCTCCGGGATCAGACCCGACTGGCCCGATCCGATGTTCGTCTTTCCCGCTTTTATTCTGGCCGGGTTTTTTCTGGGGTTTCTTATACACGGGGTGCGTCATCTTCATGACTGAGAGGATTCCCGTCAGCGTGATTGTGACCACCAAGAATGAAGCTTCCCGTATTTCCCGGTGTCTGGAGGCGCTTGATGATTTTTGTGAGGTTCTTGTCGTCGATTCGCAGAGCGAGGATGAAACGGCGCGGATTGCCGTCCGGCACGGGGCGATAGTCGTTTCTTACCGCTGGGACGGGCGTTATCCCAAAAAGAGGCAGTGGTGCCTAGATACGCTTACGCTGCAGTCCGAGTGGGTCTTTTTCATCGATGCGGATGAAGTCGTTACGCGCGACCTGTCTGCCGAGGTCCGCAGGATTGTTTCTTCTGCGAACCTGTCAAATATGGCGGGATTCTTTGTACAGGGGCGCTATGTGTGGCAGGGACGGGCGCTCCGGTACGGGATGAGGAATAACAAGCTGGCCTTTCTTCACCGCCGAAGGGTCAAGTTTCCGGAGGTTGACGATCTCGATTGTCCGGGGATGGGGGAAATTGAAGGGCATTACCAGCCTTTGCCCGTAGAAACAGGTTTTGAGATCGGGCAATTGCGCGAACCGTTGTTGCATTACGCGTATGAGGATGAGAGGCACTGGGAGGAGCGGCATCACCGCTATGCGCAGTGGGAGGCTTGTATGACGTTGAAAAACGCATGGCCACGCGATCCGCTTTTGTGGCGGGAAGGGGCCAAGCGGTTGTTACGGACTTCACCTTTACGGGGGGCGATCGTTTTTTTATACAGCTATGTTTTCAGGCTTGGTTTTCTGGATGGGCAGGCGGGTCTGGATTTTGCAAAAAACCGCGCCGGTTATTCCCGCGCGGTTTTAAATCTTCTCAGGAACAGGCGCACCGATTAGATGCCGACCCCTTTGTCCGTCTTGAATTGGTAGAGAATAATCTTAATGCCCGCCTTGTTGTTGGGAAGGATGCGGGCCAGAAGATAGGTTTTCTGCTTGAGTTCCATGCCCATGGTTAAAAGCACGACGGAGGTGTTTTTGCCTGATTTTGAATCCAGCTTGTAGTGCATCTGGTTCTTGGCTTCGTAAGATTTTCCAAGATTTTCGAAGGCCGATTCGATCATCTGGGTAGAAACATTCGCTGACGATGTTACCGTGCATCCCTGATTCTGGTGCTGGTAGAGCCAAACCTTCTTGCCGATGGTGCCCCACATATCGACGAGTTCATCGGGGACGGGGTAGCCCAGATTTTTCCAAAGACCCGCAATCTTGGATTTATCGTCGATCTTGGCTTTGCGAATGTATATCTGTTTGTTGGCCCAGCCTGCCAGATTGGTGGAATTCTCAATGCAGCCACCCGCGAAGATTTCCCATGTCATATTAGCCAGAGCTTTGTTGCTGACTTCCACCTGAACATTTTTGGCTATTGCCGGAGGAGCCGTAAAGCCGACCAGAGCGAGTAAAACAGTCATCATAAAAAATCTTGTACGCATATCCACTGATCCATAAATGTGATAAAAAAGGGCTTTGCCGATGTCCGGAGCTTGGGTTCACAACTATCGTTCTTTTACACTGTTTTCAAGCAGTTTTTTGGATTTTCCATGAGGCAAAGGGTTCAGGCGGGGCGTCAATTGTACTTTTTCAGCCGTTGTTTTTATGGCTTTCTTCCAAACTCTGGCCGGAAGAGTTCTGCGGGTCTTTTGGCTTCTTGGCTTTTTCGTAGAGGCCAGGAAACCAGCGCCGGGCGTTCCATGCCAGGGTCTGAAGAGCGAAAATCGTTACGTTTTCTGCCATTCCCGTCATTTTCATGCTGTCGCGGATCATGAATTCCTCCCTGCGTCCCGTCCGGGCTCTTTTCTGAGACAGCCCTCCGCTTTCAAAGACGCATACCGGGAGCGGGGCGTAGACGATTTTTTTTGCGTTTTTGAGGAATTTGGCCGTGAACTCATAATCGGAGGCGATTTCATAGATCACGCTGTACCAGAGGTCGTTTTCCCTGATATTTTTCAGGCGATAGAACATGGCCTGATGGTGAGTGAACATTCCTTTCGGCAGATCCTTGTATCGTCCGGCGGCCTTGTAAAAAGGCTGGGCGTTGTTTCCGGTTTCCAGGGAGTCGCCGTAGATAAAGTCGGGCTGTTTTTCGGTAATGATTTTGGCGATTTTTTCCAAAGTCTCTGGTTTGGCCAGAACGTCTCCGGCATTCAGAAAAAGAAGGTAGTCTCCTCTCGCATGTTTTATTCCCACATTCATGGCGTCGAAGGGGCCGTCGTCCTTTTCCGAACTCCATTTTGCCGTCGTGGTTTTCAGGAAATCCTGCGTTCCGTCAGTCGATGCGCCGTCGATCACAAGCCATTCAAAATCACGGAAAGACTGGCTTTCCAATGAATGGTGCGTGCGTTTGAGACCTTCGAGGTTCTGCTTGCTTACGGTAATGACACTAAACAAGGCGGATGGTTTCATTGACGATATTTTGCATGTGTTGGCGTTTAATTGCGAATATCATCAATGAATATTGATGTGATAGCAAGATTGCTCAGAATCTGGCTCACATCCCGGGCGCTTTGAATGAAGTCAAAGGGTTTGGGGTCGCGCGGCACGACAATCGTCGAGCCGGGGGGGATCATGACTGCGTTATGGTTCCAGAGACTGACTTTTAGAGGTTGCGCGCTGCCATCCGGATAGATGACAAAGGCGCGGTCTTTATCGGCGTGGTATGTGAAGCCTCCGGCTTCGCGGATATAGTCGCCCGGGTCCTTATCCTTGCGGAACTGCAGACTTGCGGGGGAGAGGACTTCGCCATCAACGCGGACCGTGAGAGGGCGTTTGGGGATAAAGAGGCGGTCACCGGTTTCCAGCAGTATGTCCAGTTCCGGTTTGACGGCAAGCACATCGGGGTCGGATTCAACGGTCATACGACCCAAAGGTTCCACTGATTCCAGTTCTTCGGCCAGTTCCCGGGCCATCCGGATCTGTCCTGCATCCGGCGGGTCTTTGTCCTGTTGCATGGAGGAGGCGAGCGCGCGCTTCATATCCTGTGCGACGGCCCGGAACCTTGCCTTTTCCGCTTTTCGCTGAGATTCACGGCTGAAGACCGCTCCTTCCGGGTAGGCTTGGGCCGTCAGCCCGCCGGCGCGTTCGATCAGATCTGACAGACGGTCGCCGGGCAGGAT
The DNA here is from genome assembly GCA_020443295.1 of Alphaproteobacteria bacterium. Classification (GTDB taxonomy): domain Bacteria; phylum Pseudomonadota; class Alphaproteobacteria; order Micavibrionales; family Micavibrionaceae; genus JAGNKE01. The sequence continues at coordinate 119,346 of JAGRIJ010000005.1, forward strand.
ATCATAAGGGCCGGGATTGCGCACTTCGCCGCGGATCATGACCGTGCGTTCTTCGGTTTTGCGCGAAATTTCCTTGATCCGGATGGAATCGCCGGGGTGAACGGGTATATTTTCCGGGGGAATCCGATCCAGATCAAAATCCTGACGGCTTGGTACGGGGCTATCTTCGCGAACCGAAAATGCGCCGGTTATTTCAAGGTCAGACCGGTCTGCATCAATCGTCAGGCCGCCGGCCACGGCTATTAAATGATCGAGGGTGACTCCTTCAGAAACCGGGTATGTACCGGGAGAGCGGATGGCTCCCTGCACGGTTACGCCATGCTCTTTAAGGTATGAGCGTAGCGCGGGGTCGTTTAAAGAAAAGCCGGGTGGAGATGAAAGGCCGCTTTGTGGATAAGCCGCCTTTTCGATCTCTAAGTTCCTTGCGGTATCATCCTTTTCTAATTCGGAAATTTCTGATTTTGAAAATAAAAGAATATGGTCTCCGTCCTGAAGATTTTGATCTTCCGTTCTATTCAAAACGGAACGAACCGAAAATTCCAAATACTTCTTTGACAGCTCTTCCGGGTCCCAACGTTCTATAACGCCGATGAGAGGGTAGATTTCCTCGTCCAGAACATCCGGAGTATCCAGCAAAGCGGAGAGGGTGCGATTCCGGTTCAGGTCCTGTAATCCGGGTTTTCTTGTATGGCCTGAAAGTTCGACTGTTCCGGCTCTTTTTTCCCGGGACTTTAGAACATTCAGGATTGCTCCGTGAGAGAATTGCTGTTTTTTTGAATTTTCAATTTCCGTTACATTTTCCCTGCCGTTCTGATCGAGATCGAGCAGGATAAACCGGTTCTGACCCGGAACCAGAATTCCACCCGCCAGAGTGAGCATATCGTCGAGGCTCAGGCTTTCACTGCCTTTATCGCGATTCAGCAAGGATGTACGAATTTCGTAGATTCCGGGGCGGTTTACGTCCCCAGCAACGGCGACGGTCGGGCCGATCGGAGGCACGATGATCCTGTCACCATCCTGCAGGCGCATATCGGTCATGATCCCGCCATGAAGGAGAAGGTCGTATAGGTCTATCTGGCGGCTGCGGCCCTGCCTGACCAGCTTGATCTTGCGTAACGAGCCTGTTTTCCGGATGCCGCCGCCGGCGCTCAGCGCATCCAGAACGGTGTGAAAGACCGTGAGGTTGCGCCGACCGGGGTTTTCGACATGGCCTACGACCAAAATTCCAACCTGCCTGACGGAGGCAAGAGAGATGTAGGCTTGAGTATTGGGAAGGCTTGACACCTCGTTCTTTAGGACTTCGCGGACTTCCCCGATTGTGCGTCCGGCAGCGGGAACGGGCGGGAGATCCTTGATGAGGATCGTTCCTTCGCCATTGATCCTGTAAGTCTCCTGATCCGTTCTCTGGCCGGAGAAGGTGACCAGCAGTTCATCGCCGATCCCGAGGATAAAATTGTCCTGAACGGCTCCGAGAGGCGGCAGGTTTTCGGTTCCGGATCGTCCGTTTTCCGGTTCGCGACCGAACAGATCGTAACCAAATTGCTGCAGGGGTTCGCCTGCACGCTCGGAATAGAGCGTTTCGAGCGCAGAAGGCGGGACCTCTTCCGCCCGCCTTGCGCCTGTTTCCTTTTGAGGGCTGATTTTTTTCCCGTTCTTATCATACAGGCCCGCCGGGAGCTGTTCCGCATTCTCTCCTGAACGGGGGATCATGCCGTCCTTTTCCTGTTCTTCATTGCGCAGGTACGGGCTTTTAAATTCATCGGGGTAGGTTTTGTTTTCCAGCCACGGCGCAACCGGATCCGACAGGCCGGTATCCTGCGCATATGCCTGAGAAAGCGCGGCGCACAGCAGAAGCGATACAGAAATGGCAACTGTTAAACGTCTGGGCATGATCTTATGAGTGATGGGAGGGAAGCCCCTAAAGAGGCTCTATTATAACTTGTAAAAGGAGATTTGTTAACGTGTTCTTACGGAAAAATCCGTTTTCTTCGTCTCAGGCTGTCTGTTCGTCGGGGATTTCCGGCCGGCGCACATCCTTATATTGCTCTGCCGTATCCAGTATGGAGTAGGCAACTGTTGTGATGTGGCTGTTGATGCGGCGGAAATCACGGATGATGTCCGTGTGGAGGGCGCTTGTGGACATGGTGTCGGCCACGCGCTCGCGCAGGCGTTTGATATGTTGCTCGGTGCTTTTCTTTTCGGCCTCGCGGACGGTTTTCTTCCCTTCAACCAACTGGCGAGCGAGTTTGGGGTCCTGCGAGATGAAGATGGTTTGGGCCAGCTTCAGATTGTTGAGAATCGCCTGATGGAAAGCCGTGATTTCGATAAAGCCTTCTTCTGAAAAGCGGTGGTTGCTGGTGATCTTGGCTTTGACTATGTCGATCAGGCTGTTGTCGATGATGTCCCCGATATGCTCCAGATTGGTCGAGAATCCCAAAATCTGCAGCAGGCGGTCTGATTCCTTGGGGTCGAGGGCTTCTTCGTTAACTTTTGTCAGGTAGAGCTTGATCTGGTTGTGGAGTTCGTCGACCACATCGTCGCGTTCGTGGATTTGTTCGAGGAGCTTTTCGTTATCCTTTTTCAGGGCGCGCATCGTGTCGACAAACATGTCCTCAACGATTTCGGCCATGCGCAGGGTCTCGCGGGCCGCCGCAGCCAGAGCGATCGTCGGGGAATGCAGATCCGCATCGTTTAGATATTGAGGGGTGGAAGGATCGGCCTGCTGTTCCCCTTCCTTGTTGATTTTTTCGCAGAACGTTGCCAGCACGGGGATCACGGGAAGGAAGATCAGCGCGAGAACAATATTAAAGAACGTATGGAAATGAACGATTTCCCGGGCCGTCGTGGTCGGAAGGTCGCCAAAAAGCACGGAAATCAGAGGGATCAAGGGCACCATCAGCAGCACGGTTATTATCCGCATGATGGTATTGCCTGAAGTGATCCTGCGCGCAGCAACGCCCATTTTGAAGGTCATTGCGAGCGGTATGATCGAGCCTCCAAGATTTGCCCCCAGAACCAGCAGCATTCCCAGTTTCAGGCTGATGATTCCGCTTCCGGCAAATGAAGAGATAATCAGAACCGAGGCCAGACTTGAATGGAGGAGCCATGTCAGGAGTCCTGCGAACAAAAGCGCCAGCATCGGTTCTTTTTCGAGCGGCTTGAGGAGCAACGGCAGGATCTCCGATTCGCCCAGCGGCAGGGCGGTCTGTTTGATGGTACTCAGGGATAAAAGAATCAATCCAAGGCCGATGAGCGCGCGGGCCAGATGCTTGTTGCGGCCGCCATGCTCATAGAAATGGTGCAGCGTGACACCGCAGACCAGGAATGCCGGCATCAGCCATGAAAGGTCAAAGGTCAGGATCTGGGCCACGAGGGTCGTGCTGACATCCGCGCCGATCATCACGGCCAATCCTGCTGCGGTGCCGATCATTCCTTTTGATGCAAAGGAGGAGAGGACGAGCGCGGTGGCCGTCGAGCTTTGCAGCACGGCGGTTACTCCCAGACCCGAGAGGAACGCCGTGAACCGGTTTTTCGTGTTCTTTGCTATGACCTGCCGCAAAGAGGTCGCATAGGCGCGTGTAAAGCCCAGCTTGACCATCCGCGTGCCCCAGAGCAAGAGCGCTACGCCGCCAATGATTTTGAATAAAATGAGAGTGATAGAGATGGTTCGCCCCTGTTTATTATTATTCTGATTGTATAACGAATTCACCCGTGGAGAACAGGGTGAGTACTGCTTTTCTTGTTGTTTTGCAAGGTTTATGTGTCCTGCGGTGCAAAAAGAGTGTGGTCTTTTTGATTATCCCGAACGGTTTTGCTAGGTTAAAATGATCGAAAAGCGAGGAGCATGAAATGGCAACAGGGTTGGCGGCGAATTTAGAAGTTTTTGCAAACGGTCAGGTTATTTTTTCGCAGAATGCCGATTTGCAGGAGTGCGGTCCGGAGCCTACCGCTGACGAACTCATTAAAAAACTTAACGAAGGTGGGATTATGGGCCAGCTTGATACGCTGCGGGGACAGGGGGCGGAGCTGGTCTTCCAAATGTCACTCTATACGTCCAACCCTGCGTCCGACGAGGGGACCCTTCTGGTTGACGGCTTGGCCGGCGATGAAATCCCGGGCGATAATTCCAGTTTCGAGACACGGCTTCGCAGTGAAGTGGCCAATCTGCACAGTTCGCTGGTGGAGCAGGGGTATATCGTCAATAATTGCAAATCTGCCTCGGATGCTGATTCGGGCGGTGCACGGTTTACCGCTGCGGGTGAAGGGGTCACACAGATTGCCGCTGTTGGCGCCAAGCCGATGTGAGTTTGCGTGCTTCTTTATATCTTTTCGCGCCGGGTCATGGCAGTTCAGCCGGGGAATTTTAATAGGATCGGGACGGGTGGGCCTTCTGCTGTAACCGTCCTTTTCCTGCGCTTTTCCGGCCTGCTGAAAAAAACTTAAAAAAAAGTGAAAAAACTGCAAAAACATGTTTGACATGCTATGGGTCGCACTGTATAAAGCCACTCACCTCTGGAGGGAACGACCCAAAAAGAGGTCATCTGCACTGACTCTTGAGTGCAGATTTGACTGGAAGAAATCTTCGGATTATAGTCAGTCATCAGCAAAAAATCAGGACGGGTTTGGCCCTCCTTTTTTTTGGGGCCCTTGGATAATTTTATTTAAGGGCCGGGTTCTTGTACATCGTGAACAGGGAAAGAAGAGATACGCAGGCAGCAGTGTTTGCAATGCATTGGATGCATTGTACAAAAAAGACTCTGACTGCTGAGTGTATCTTTTGACGCACATTTGTAACTCTAGTTACAAATTTTTAATATTGTGATGCAGATCGAAAGAGATGCGTCACAATGCAGCAAGCAAAGTCTTTGAAGCATATAGCTTCAAAACCCAAAAATTCAATTTTGAGCGTTTTGATGGATTCAAACATGAGAGTTTGATCCTGGCTCAGAACGAACGCTGGCGGCAGGCCTAACACATG
>JAGRIJ010000059.1 GCA_020443295.1 Alphaproteobacteria bacterium
AAAAACGGCCGCTACATTGATCTGGAAATGAAATCGAATATGCTGGGTCTGCCCTACTATTACAAACTTTCAAACGTAATGCGCTTTGGTCAGATCTGGCCAATCTTAGGACTAAAATACAAATTTGAAAGTACAACAAATGAAAAAGATAGAGAGGTCATACGCAAAAAAATGCATCATTTCATTGATATGATTGCTGATGATATCAAAAACAAGAAACCTTCATTGCTGATTATCCCCAGATACACAGAAACAGGCGAACCGGAACCCTCGCAGTCTTATTATAATTTTTTCATGAAAAACGATAATTTTAAAAAAAATATGCAGAATTATAATTTTGTAGAAACATTCATCTACGATGGAGGACAATATACAAGAGGCGAACAGAGTAAACCCGAAAAAAAAATGCGTACTGTCGACCTGTTCACTTTAAAAGATGACAGCCATGAGCAAAACCGCACCCAAGAAAACGAGTAAGGAACTCATCTCTATCGTCATCCCCTGCTACAACGAGCAGGAAGTCATCCGCACGTGCCATACAAAAGTTGTGGAAGCCATAGAAAACCTGCCTTACGGCTTTGAAATCATCTATATCAATGACGGCAGCCGGGATAAGACACTCGAAATCCTGCGCGAAATCAATGCTGAAGACAAACGCGCCCGCATCCTCAACCTCTCCCGTAATTTCGGAAAGGAAGCCGCGATGACCGCGGGCATCGATGCATGCAAGGGAGAAGCCCTGATCATCCTCGACGCCGACCTTCAGGATCCTCCCGTCCTGATCCCCAAGATGATCAAAATATGGAAAGAACAGGATGTGGATGTTGTATACGGCCAGCGGGTCGAACGCGAAGGCGAAACCTGGCTCAAGAAAGCAACCGCCAGCGCGTTTTACCGGGTGATCAATCACATCAGCGCCGTATCCATCCCCCGCAACACCGGGGATTTCAGGCTGATGAACCGCCGCGCAATCGAGGCCCTGAAAAAACTGCGTGAACATCACCGGTTTATGAAAGGCCTGTTCGCATGGATTGGCTATAAACAGGCCGCCCTGCAATATAATCGCGAGCCGCGCGCTGCCGGAACAACCAAATGGAACTACTGGAAACTCAGCAATTTCGCGATGGAAGGCATTACAAGCTTCAGCATCGTCCCCTTGCGGATCGCCACCTTGGTCGGTTTCCTCATCTCTCTTCTTGCCTTCGGATACGGCACCTTTATTCTCCTCAAAACCCTTTTCTTCGGACGCGACCTGCCCGGCTATGCTTCATTGATGGTCATGATCACCTTTCTAAGCGGCATCCAGCTTCTCACCATAGGCATCCTTGGCGAATACATCGGGCGCATTTTCGGTGAAACCAAGAACCGGCCCTTGTATTTCATAGAAGAAGAGCTATAACAGATAAGTCTGTGTAACTCTTTGATTTTCTGCACCGCAACACGCTGCTTTCTTCCCTTGGGGCATACCTTCGGGTTAAGATATTAGGATGCAGTATGTGTGGGGCGAAAGCCGATCCTGCGTAAAGTTTTTGTAAGCCTTTTTTAGAACAAAGACAGGAACGCTCAATGGCTCAGAGTGCGTCGAAACGCAAACAGAAAAATGGCAGACTCATGCCTGAGCCGGGTCAGAGATACCGCCTGATCACCCGCAGCGATATGGACGGGCTGATCTGCGGAATTCTCCTCAAGGAACTCGACATCATAGACGATATTATGTTCGCCCACCCCAAAGACATGCAGGATGGGCTGATCGAAGTGGGTCCGGACGATATAACAACCAACCTTCCCTATCACCCCAACGCCTTTATTTGCTTTGACCATCATGCCAGCGAAGCACTGCGTATTAAGGACGCACCGGAAAACCACGTCATAGATCCGAAAGCGCCGTCCGCCTCCCGCGTCGTATATGATTACTTTGGCGGAGCGGAAGCCTTCCCGGAGATCCCCGAAGAAATGATGGCGGCGGTCGACAAGGCAGACTCGGCCAATTTCACAAAAGATGAAATCCTCAATCCCTCCGGCTGGGTTTTGCTGAGCTTCATCATGGATGCGCGGACGGGCCTGGGCCGCTTCCGGGATTTCAACATCTCGAACTACCAGTTGATGATGAAATTGATCGATTACTGCCGGACCCACAGCGATATCCGCGACATCCTGAGACTGCCCGATGTCAAAGAACGGGTAGATCTTTATTTTGAACAGGAAGGAAAATGCCGCGAACAAATCGAGCGCTGCGCCAAGAAACACGGAAAAACCACCGTTCTTGACCTGCGGCACGAGGAAACGATCTGGGCGGGCAACCGGTTTTTGGTTTATGCCCTCTTTCCGCAGGCAACAGTGTCCGTACATGTTCTCTGGGGCAAAAACAAGCAAAACACGGTATTTGCCGTCGGCAAATCCATCCTTAATCGCAACAGCAAGGTGAAAATCGGCAAGATTATGCTCGAATACGGGGGCGGCGGACACGACGCAGCCGGCACCTGCCAGGTTGAAAATCTCAAATCCGAAGAAACTCTAAAGGAGTTGATTGAAAGGATAGCCAAAGACGGGTAATCTACGCGGGTTGCCAATCAATATCCTTAGGAACTGGTTCGGAATTCTCACTGATGGCATTTATGCGTAAAGTCCTGGGGTACAGTCTGATCCTCAAACCGCCTGCCGTTTCCGGTCCTTCCCGAAGGGATCGGATAATGGATATTGTCAGCCACTGCAATAAAACAACGCCCTTTTACAAGGGAAAATTCGATTATTTCCTGAGCACCTCCCGCAATCTCTCTGAAGAAGAATTTTATTACGCCTTCAGCCATCTCCCCATAGCGACAAAACAGGACCTGAGGGAAAATAACGCGGACTTTATGTGCGAAAGCCTGAACGGCAAGAAAGATTTTCTGGCCGAAGGTAAAAGCCCCGGTGCATGGGAATTTCTCTATCATACACTTATCAAAAAAGATTTTTATACTTCGATCTCCACCGGCGGCTCCTCCGGCGTTCCGACTTTCCGCTGGCTCGATCACGACGACGCGAATATCTTCGCCCAGTCTTTTCTCCAGTCTTTCAGGCTCAACGGCTGGAAACCCGGTGAAAATTTCGTAGTCTTCTATCCTCTGAAATCCTATTTCACAGGCGCTTATGCCGCTCATGAAACAGCCCTGCGCCGGCTATTTGGTTTTACAATGGTCCCCTTTGAGGAAATAACTAAGGAAAGGGTCCTCGCGCTTCTGAACACTTTGCGCCAGCGCCGGGCAACCCTGCTGGTCATTTTTCCCTGTGTCCTGCAACGGATCGCCGAGATCATGGCGGCCGAAGGCATGCCCCCGTTTGAAAACCTGCCCTATATAAATGTCAGCGGCGAGTTTTTCCTCGATTGCAGCAAGCGCTTTATTCAGACCATGTTCCCTGACAGCGACATTCAATCCACTTACGGCGCTGTCGAGTTCGGAGAAATCGCTCACCAGAGCGGCATGTCCGCGCAGGATTGCAAGGTTCTGGATGAATATGCATATGTTGAGCAAGGCCCCGAAAACACCATGCTGGTGACCTCCCTTCGCCAAAAAGCTTTCCCGCTGATCCGTTACCGCATCGAGGATATGGGAAAGGTGGTGACCGATATGGATGGAGCACAGACGATCACCATGCTGGAAGGCAAAAATACGGATTTCATCCGGGGCGCCGACGGCTATAGCTATTATCCGTCCTTCTTTAACGCGCTTGTAAACGAAATCAACAAGGCATTCGGCTTTCCGATAACCCATTTCATGCTCCGCCACCAGACCATCCGGAATAAAACTTACCTCCAGATGAATTACGTCATGAACGATCCCGAAAAGGCGGCCGCCGTCGAGCAAGCCTCTCTGGAAACGCTCAGCAGATATTTTTCCAACTTCGACGCAATTGACATCCGCTTCTGGCCCTATTTCGAACACGATTACACGCGCAAATTCAAGATCATCGGCGAAGGGGACGGTCTGGCTGAAGTCGTCGGCGGATATCATCAACGCGCCGCCGCTTCATGACGGACAAGACCGCGATCCTTTGGTTCCGTCAGGATCTGAGGCTGAAGGACAATCCGGCTCTGAACCACGCGGCCCGTCATTATGACCTGATTATTCCGATTTTTATCCTCGATGACGCAGAGGCAGGACCTTGGAAACGCGGGGCGGCAAGCCGTTGGTGGCTTCATGAAAGCCTCAAACGCCTGAACACTTCGCTCGATGGAAAAATGGTGTTTTATGCCGGAAATGCTCAAGACATTCTTGAAAAACTGATCGAAACGACAAAAGCCCGCGCGGTCTTTTGGAACCGTTGTTACGAGCCGTGGCGCAAGACGCGCGATAAAAAAATAAAAGAAGCGCTAAAGGCCCGAAACATCGACGCACAAAGCTTCAATGCATCTCTGCTCTGGGAACCGTGGGAGGTCAAAAAATCAGACGGGTCGCCCTACAAGGTCTTCACACCTTACTTTCGCAAAGGGTGCCTCTCCTTGCCTGAACCGCCAAGACCCGAAAATGCACCGGCGCAAGCAAACTTCAGACCGTCCCCCGATAAAACCTCGCTTGAGGATTTACGCCTTTTGCAAAAAATCAAATGGTATACGGAAATGGAAAATCTTCGGACGCCGGGGGAAACTGGCGCCCAAGCCCGCTTGGAAACATTCCTTAAAAGCGGGCTGAAAGGATATCAGCAAGAGCGGAACTACCCGGCAAAAGAAAACAACTCCTTTCTATCTCCCCACCTGCATTTCGGTGAGATATCCCCACGGCAGGTCTGGCATGAGGTTCGCGCTTTCGGTTTTGCAAACACTCTGGAAGCCGACACCGACCATTTTTGCAGCGAGCTGGGCTGGCGGGAATTCTCCTATTCCCTGCTTCATTACAGTGACAACCTGCCGACAACCCCGATCCAGAAAAAATTTGCAGCTTTTCCCTGGAAGACGGACAGCAAAAAACTGCGGGCCTGGCAAAAAGGGCAGACCGGGATCCCCATCGTCGATGCCGGCATGCGGCAACTTTGGCAAACGGGCTGGATGCACAACCGTGTACGAATGATCGTCGCGTCTGTTTTGGTAAAAAATATGCAGATACACTGGCTGGAGGGCGAACGCTGGTTCTGGGATTGTCTGGTGGATGCCGATCTGGCCAACAACGCGGCAAGCTGGCAATGGGTCGCCGGATGCGGAGCGGATGCAGCCCCCTACTTCCGGATTTTTAATCCGGTCACACAGGGTAAGAAGTTTGATCCGGAAGGGACGTACGTGCGAACGTACGTCCCGGAAATCAAAAATCTTCCCGATAACTGCATTCACAACCCTTGGGAAACCCCTCCGTCCATTCTGGCTTCGGCAAACATCACGCTCGGCCAAACCTATCCACACCCGATCATCGATCTCTCGACAAGCCGACAAAAAGCACTGGAAGCATACCGCACGATCAAATAAAACAAATTATGATTAAACACATCTGCCCCCCAGCCCTCAAACCCGGCGACACCATCGGTGTGTTCGCCCCGTCAAGCTGGGTGGAAAAAGAGGACATCAATAAATCCAAAGCACTGCTGGAAAAAAAAGGCTATAAGGTCTTCATTCACCCCCAGACCTTCGAACGCTTCAACCAGTCCGCGGGCAACCATCTCCAGAAAACTCTGGCCTTTCAGGGGCTCTGGCAACGCGATGATATCAAGGCTATCTGGGCTGCCGGCGGCGGCAACCGCTCGATGTACCTGCTGGACACCATCAATTTCGAAAAAATCAGGGATAACCCGAAAATCCTGATAGGCTTTAGCGATGTAACAGCCGTTCTGAACGCAGTCTACGCGAACACCGGAATTGTCACTTTTCACGGACAGGTCTTTAAAAACGTCCATAAATGGACCGAACTGGACCATTTCCTGAACATCTTGTCGGGTAAGGCCGCCATAAACTACCCCTACAACGACGCGGTAATTATTCATCCCGGAAAAGCCAGAGGTCCGCTGATCGGCGGAAATCTCAGTATTTTTCAGTATCTTCCCAAAACCCTGCCGGGAAAATTCTGGAAAGGAGCGGTCTTGTTCCTCGAAGACTGCAATGAGGAGCTAAGCCGTATTGACCGCATGCTCCTGCATCTCAAACGGACAGGCATTTTTGATGAAATATCGGCCTTATTGCTGGGCGAATTCATCAACATGCCGGAATCCCAGAGACCTTTCGGCTTTAAATTCGATGAAATTGTTTCCGAACTCACCGAAGGGCTGGATATCCCGGTCCTCATGAACCTTCCTTTCGGCCACGGGAAGATTTTCTATGGCTTCCCCATAGGCATACAGGCCAAAATCAACACGCAGGAATACATTCTGCAGTTAAAAGAACCCTCAACACTCCTTTAAAACGGACGGCTTTGAAACGGTTTCACCATCAGACAACAGCGAAAAATCAACAAATCAATTTTTCGTAATCATTTTTCCTAATATTTATTTGACCTGCTGATAGGGTCTTATGTTAAAATCGCATACGCAGAAAAGTGTTGGATATGGTTACTTTATGCATTTTGAGTTCTATTGCAAAGAAACTGATGGTGGGATCGGTTTCGAGGCAAGAGGATATGGCCTGAGTTACATCTACGATGGCCAGACCTTAACTCTCGATATTCTCCACCGCGCTTGGAACCGCCCCCTGCTCCTGATCGATCTGGGCGGGATTTTCCCGCGCAACCCCAAGCTCTTGGCCGAATTTATAGAAAAAGCCTGCCAGATCAGCGCCCTCCTGTATAGCAGCAACCAGACCCTGAACCTCTGCGAGACCATGCACATTGAAAAATTGGGTCCCATTGTCAAAACCATGGTGGAGATTGCCGGGCTGGCCCATGACGTGGAAATGAAAAACTATAAAGGATTCTCGGAAAAAATAATGAAAAATCATGCCCTTAAGTCATTTGCGCTCGAAGAGCTTTCGGCCCGGGATAAAAAGAGCAGACTCTTCAGATTGTCCTACATGACCGAAAATCTCGACCACATCTCACTGACCGGAACCTCGCCCGGCCTGGTGATAAAAAAAATCGCTGAAAAAACAATGTCCGAGGTTATAGCCATCGAATTATCCCATCATTCCGGTCAGATTGCCCCAATGCTCATGGCGCTGGCAGCCCGCCTCATTACCGTCTCCCGGCTTCTGGACAAAAACTTCGATCCCGGAGACAGGCTCCTGATTGCAAAAGAAAAAATGGATGAAAGTCGAACGAACAAAGGATTTTAAAAGCCTGATCCTGAACGCCGACAATAGAAAAATTTACATAATAATTCACATTTCGTTCCATTAATGTTGTAATTTGGCAAAAAATTTGATAGGATGCCCCCTCATTACCGTGAAGCGGGACACCAGTTGGGTAGCTTTAAGGCAACCATGTAACTATCTGGGTTGCTTTATTTTTTTGCTTATACACACCTTTTCCCCTGCCCGGTATGTTTTCAACAATGACAACAAAGGTAGCAATAGTATGGCTGGAAACGACAACTACGGATTTAAAGCAGGTGATAAAGTGGTTTACCCCGCGCACGGCGTCGGTCTGATAACGGGCGTCGAAACGCAGAAAATTGCGGGTATGTCCGTAACTCTTTACGTCATTGAATTCGAAAAGGACAGGATGCGTCTTAAGATTCCTGTTGCCAAAGCTCAATCCTCCGGCCTGCGTAAACTGACCCCCAGCCGCCGCCTCAACGATGCGCTGGAAACGCTTAAAGGCCGCGCACGCGTACGCCGCACCATGTGGAGCCGCCGCGCGCAGGAATACGAAATGAAAATCAATTCCGGCGACCCGGTTTCGATTGCCGAAGTTCTGCGCGACCTCAAACGCACAAACGACGATACCGAGCAGTCCTACAGCGAACGCCAGATTTACCAGTCTGCGCTGGAGCGTCTGGCTCGCGAAGTCGCCGCCGTAAACAGGATTTCCGAAACCCGTGCAACGGAAAAGCTTGAGGAAATCATGGGTAAACGTCCCCCGCGGGGCAGCAAATCGGTAACCAAACAGGCCGCTTGATAGCCTCCGGCTGTTTAAAATAAACATTGAACAATCAGGCACAATAAGGAAAACGCTTCCTTTGTGCCTGATTTTTTTGTATGATTCGCATATACGGGCATTTTTTATGCCTCCCGCCTAAAAAAATTTTCTGACTTTTCACTTCTTTTATTCTGAACGCCCGCCACAGCGATGATGATTCCGGTATTTTGCACGTGAGAGCCGTAACAAACAGGGATTGCCGTTTTAGAGACCTCGGACAGCCGCGCCGGATATGGGCGGTTTCGGCTATCCACGGCGAAATCGACCGTCTGATCTCCCTTCATGACGACCTCTTCCCCTACATCCAGCCCGGCGACCGGCTGGTCTATCTGGGAAATTATTTCGGCTTTGGGCATCATGCCGTGGAGGTCGTGGACGAATTGCTGACATTCCGCAGGATGGTTCTGGCCAAACGCGGAATGCTCTCCGACGATATTGTCTACCTTCGCGGCGCTCAGGAAGAAATGCTCCAAAAACTCCTGCAGCTTCAGTTTGCCCCCGACCCCGGCAATATCCTCCTCTGGATGCTGGGCAACGGACTGATGAGTACCCTGTATTCCTATGGTGTTTCACCGCATGACGGCATAGAATCCTGCCGTCAGGGGGTAATCGGTCTGGCCCAGTGGACCGGCTCGATCCGTGAAGCCATCCGCAAACACCCGGGTCATGAAATTTTTAATACGCGCTTGCACCGCGCTGCCCATACTTCTCCGGGCCTGACCCACCCGATCCTGTTCGTAAATTGCGGCCTGCGCTATGACCGACCGATGGAGGAACAGGGCGACAGCTTCTGGTGGGCGAACCGGGAATTCGAACAAATTGAACAACCCTACGAACCCTTTAGCAAAATCATCAGGGGATATGACCCCGACCATAAGGGCATAAAGACCAACTGCGTAACAGCCACCATTGACGGCGGCTGCGGTTTCGGCGGCTCTTTGGTTTGCAGCGTCTTCGATCAGAGCGGGGAAGCGCTCGATACTGCCGAATTCTAAGCAAATCTATTCAACAACAACTTTATAAAGCCTGTTCGGGACAACCTCGTCGCGCGGCCCCATCGCATTTAAAACCCTGAAACGATCCTCCTTGAGTGTATCGAAAGGCATCCGCTGGGCCATGGACGCAACCGTATCGCCGGATTTGCTGGTAACGGTAATAAGCCGGTAAGGCTTGATCCGTTTGCGGTCCGTCTCGCTCATAGGACCGAAACTATAGGTCGCCGATCGCAGAGCCGTAAGCTTAGCCGCAGGTAGATTGGAAGGATACGCCAACTGGAACCGGGCAATCCGGTCACGCCCCCACGCCAGAGCGATCAGTCGGATAACCATCGCCTTCCCGTTGGCTGTTCCGTTGAACGATGCGGTAGCGGCCGAAAATCCGTTAATGCTGATTTTCTCGAGATCCGGTGCGGAACGCCCTTTAAGCATAACGCTCTGAAGAAAATTCAGGGGAGCAAGCCCGTCCGTATTCGGCAAAAAATCAAAAACGATCAGCGACCCGTCCTGCGACGTTCCGATCACCTGCTGCGGCTGGTTCATAATATGAAAACCCGATGGCATGGTAAACTGGAACCCGAGCTCGGGATGATAGAATGTCTGGCCGCGAACAAACCCCTGGCTCGCACTTTCACCATAGGTGATCCCTGAAATTCTCATCAGGTAGTCGTCCCGGTTGACAACGCCTTGCTGGGGATACTGCCCGGCCTCGGTAATAGTCTTTGCCACCCGCTCTTGTGTGGCGGGGTGGGTAGAAAAATAATCCATGGATGAAGATGAAGCTCCGTTCTGACCGTTAAGCCGGGCCTCAAGAGCCGTATCGTTCTGCAGGTTACGCAAAAAACCCGACATGGAGCGCGGATCGTACCCTGCGCGGCTCAGATAACGGATTCCCAATGAATCCGCTTCGTTCTCTTGCCCCCGCGAATAGGATTTGATGTAAAGGTCCGTTCCCATGCCAAGCGCATCGCTGACGGTGGAATCCCCCAGAGCGGACGACAACACGGCGGCCCCCAGCATAGTCACGACACTGCGGGAATACCGCTCGGCGGAATGCCGCGCGGTAATATGCCCCGTTTCATGCGCGAGAACAGCCGCCAGCTCCGCCTCGCTGTTAGCCAGGCTGAGCAGCCCCCTCGTCGTGTATATATACCCGCCTGGCAAGGCAAAGGCGTTAACGATAGGCGAATCCAGCAGGAAAAACTTATAGCGCACATCCGGACGCTCGGTATTCCGGCTCACCTTCGCCCCAACTTCCTGCACATAGGCCTGAATCTTTTGGTCGGGATAAAGGCCGAACTCTTTGAGAACGTTCTGATGTTCCTCCGCCCCGACCTGCACTTCCTGTTGCGGGGACATCAGGGCTGTAAACTGCTGTTTACCCGTCGCTGGGTTTGTAGAACAGGCAGAAAGAAGAACAAGAGTCAGTAAAAGCTGAAAACATCCGTTCCTACGGCCCATAAAATCCCTCCATAAAACTCGTTTCAAAACACCGCCTGTACATTTTAGGGTCTTTGAGGCGATCCGCCATAATTATTCTGGGTACTGGGCTCCGGATGAACGGGTTGGGCAAAAAGAAAACTGAAATTCGTTTGGTTCCAGACTTCCATAACCTGCCGCCCGTATCCATACTGTCCGAAAACACCCCAGGCAAGGATCAAAACGCAGACCAGATAGAAAAAATAAAGAATGTTCTTGAACATCACTTTCATCTCGGTCCATCCTAGAACCCCATGTGAGGCATATTAATGCGATTTTCTGTACTGGTCAGCTTTTTATTGATCCTGACGACAATCTCCGGGCATGCACGGGCTCAGGAACAGTTCCCAAACGCTGATTTTTCGGAACTCGTATCCAGCGGCAAGGCAAGGGTAACGGATGTTATCGATCCCCTTACCGTAAAGCTTGACGATGGACGCGTCATCCATCTGGCAGGTTTGAACTATCCTGACTTCGACCCCTATCAACCCGGCAATCTGTCCGTAACAGCCATGGACATCCTCAAGGATTTCCTCCTCAAGCAATGGGTGGAAGTCTTCCAGACCCGAAACAAAAAAGCCGGTCGCGTCAACCGCATGGGGCATCAGATCGCTCACCTGAGAAGAAAAGACGACCAAAGCTGGGTTCAGGGAACGATCATCAATCTTGGACTTGCAAGAGTAAGAACGGATAGATACAACCCCGAAATGGCGTCCCAGATGTATGCTCTCGAAAAAAAGGCAAGAAAGGAAAACATGGGGTTATGGTCCGTTGACGCTTTCAAAATCCTCACGCCGGAAAAAGCCGAACAGGGAATAGGATCGTTTCAGGTCGTCGAGGGAAAAATTCTCAGCGTAACCATGCACGAGAACAGGGTGTTTCTCAATTTCGGCGCGGACTGGAAAACGGATTTTACCGTAAGTATCCCGCCCGGCGAGATTCGTTATTTCTCCCAAAAAGGCTACTTTCCGCAAAGCTGGATGGGCAAAAACGTGCGGGTCAGGGGATGGTTGTTTTTCCTGAACGGCCCATCCATTGAAATCGACCACCCTGAAGCGATAGAACTTGAAGAAGGCCCGGCTTCAGAAAATCAGACGGAAGCACAGAGCGATGAAGAAAATGAAAAACCCAAACGTAAAATTTTCTACAAAGGCAGCGCCTTGCCGCAGCCCTCGGTCGAACATAAAAAAAGTCAGGGCCTGAAGAGCTTGCAGCCCTAGAGAAAGAAAATTCGGATAACCATGCCAAAACGAAAACCGCATATCAGAAACGAAGACAATCAGGGATCGGGGCCAAAAACCGACGAACAGGGATATTCCTATATCTCGCGGCGCCCTCTTCTTGATCTCTTCCCGCAGATTACCCCGTATTCCAGCGGATTCCTGACCGTCGACGAACTCCATAATCTGTACTGGGAACAAAGCGGAAATCCGGACGGAATGCCGATCCTCCTTCTGCACGGCGGCCCCGGCGCAGGAGCAACGCCTACGCATCGCCGCTTTTTCGATCCCGATTTTTTCAGGATCGTCATTTTTGACCAGCGCGGTGCGGGTCGTTCCCACCCCCTGGGCTGCATACAGAACAACACGTCTCAGGATCTGGTTGAGGATATCGAACGTCTAAGAAAACATCTAAATATCAAACGGTGGCATCTCTTCGGCGGTTCATGGGGAAGCACTCTGGCTATCGACTATGCCAGCCAGTTTCGCGAAAGATGCATCAGCCTCATCCTGCGCGGCATTTTCATGTGCGAACCGGACGAGATAAACTGGTTCCTCTACGGTATGAAAAATGTCTTCCCGGAAGCGTGGGAACAATTTGCAGGTCTTCTCCCGGAAGAAGAACAACGCGACCTGCTCGAAGGATATTACAGACGTCTGACCAACGAATATTCGGAAGCCGAACAGATGGAAGCCGCCATCCGCTGGAGCCTTTATGAAGGTGCCTGCTCCTCGCTGCTGCCCAACTACGAAACGATTACAACCGAAGAGCAGAAAATGCATGCCTTGGCCTTGGCCCGCATCGAGGCTCACTATTTCAGGAACGAGGCCAGACCCCCGGAAAAAAGCCTCCTGAAAGCCATAGACCACTTGCGTTCCGTCCCGACAGCCATTATTCAGGGACGTTATGACATCATCTGCCCGATCCAGACGGCATATAAAGTGCATCAGCTCTGGCCGGAAGCCGATTATGTGGTCGTGCCGGACGCAGGCCATTCGGCGCTGGACGCCCCGCTGAGATCAAGATTGATCGAAGCAACGGAGGCGATCAAAAATTTAAAATAGGCGCGGGACAGACGGTAAGATAGAGGGATAAAGGATGCGTGAAGCGGTGCAGAAAACTGAAATGACAGAATGTGCGGATAATGCGGGTTTGAAATTCCCGACAATACGGGACATTGATTTGGAAGGTAAAACAGTCCTGTTGAGAGCCGATCTGAATGTCCCCAAGCATAACAGCCAGATCACCGATCACACCCGCATCGACCGCCTGAAACCCACGATCGATGATCTGCGGAAACAACATGCGAAAATCGTTGTCATTTCCCACTTCGGGCGCCCCGACGGTGACAGGAACCCGCAAATGTCTCTAGCTTTCCTCGCACCCGTTCTGGAAAAACGCTGGAACTGCCCGGTCAGTTTTGCGCCGGACTGCATCGGCGAAAACACGAAGGAAATGATCAGCCGCCTTACCGCCAGCCAGGTTATTCTTCTCGAAAACGTGCGTTTTTATAAGGAAGAGGAGCAAAACGACCCGGAGTTTACACAAAAATTGGCATCGCTGGGCGATATTTTCGTGAACGACGCTTTCTCTGCTTCACATCGTGCTCATGCATCCACGACAGGTCTCGCCGAAATTCTTCCTGCCGTTGCCGGTCTGCTGATGGAAGAAGAATTAAAAGCGCTTTCAGCAGCGCTCGTCGCACCGGAAAAGCCGGTGATCGCTTTTACCGGGGGATCCAAAATTTCAACAAAGCTCAGGGTTTTGAATTATCTGGTTGCAAAAGTTGACTTCCTCGTCCTGGGCGGTGCGATGGCCAACACGTTTCTTTTTGCCCAGGGAATCAACGTCGGACAATCCATGTGCGAAAAAAACATGGAATCCGAGGCAAAAGCGATCCTGGAAAATGCAGCAAAATCGGGTTGCGAGATTATTCTCCCGCGCGATTTGGTCGCCGCTAAGGAGCTGAAAGAAAATGGGGAACATATCATCGTCGACGCCCATTCCATCCCCGCAACCCACAGCGCGATAGATATCGGCCCGAAATCGATCGATTACATTCGTGAAAAACTGGCTCTCTGCAAAACGGTCATCTGGAACGGGCCGCTCGGCGTCTTTGAAATCAAGCCCTTTGACAACGGAACGAACTCGGTAGCGCTTGCCGTTGCCCAGCGCACGAAGGCAGGTCAGTGCATCAGCGTGGCCGGGGGCGGCGATACGATAGCAGCCCTTGAAAATGCAGGCGCTGCGGATGACTTCACTTACATCTCCACTGCGGGCGGCGCCTTTCTGGAATGGCTGGAAGGTCGAAAATTACCCGGCGTTCAGGCTCTTCTGAAATAAGAAAGCATCCGGCAAAAAACCGGCTTCATCAGCCGGTTTCTTTTGGTGGAGGAATGAAACTCAATGCATAACGGAATTACGAATAATCTGCTGCGCAACCGAAACTTCAATCCGGTTATAATAGGAAACGGCCTTGGCCATTTCCTGCGTATTGACCATTCGCCCGTGATTGCGGAACTGGTTGGTCAGAAGGAACATGGAGACAAAATCTTCCTTCGAAACTTCATAGGCTTTGCAGGCGATCGCCAGACCTTGTCCGTGGCTCTGCATGAGAATCTGGGCGGTGGTCTTGATATCAAGATTGGTATAAACGGCAAACTGCGCAACGAAAGAACGGAACTGCCCGCGCCGTAAAGTCGCAATCATCAGCTTGGTATCCAGCTTGCCTTTCTGCTGGAACGCCCGCGCCGCATTAAGCATATGCTCCTCGGGCTTGAACTCCGCAGTATCTTTTCCTTCCCTGAATTCCAGAACGGTCTGGTCGACCGTATCGATGATCTGCTTGGAATCCAGCTGGTAATTCTGAACGATAAACTGCTTGACCTCTTCGCCGACAAATTCGTACAGACGGGAAGCGATTTCCTTGCTGATATCTTCACGGCGCAAAAGCGGCAAAGCGAGATCCTCATGGTTCTGCGCCATATCGGAAATTCTGACGGCAGCATGCTCGGTCAGTCGGACTTCGACATTTTCAACCAGATTGAGAGCTGTTTCGTAATCGCCCGTATCCGCCAGCATATCCACCACCCGGTCGCCCATATATTTGCGGGTGGCTATAACGCGCCAATATTCCGGGCTTTTGGCCTTAATGATATAAATCAGGTCCATATCCCCCAGCACACGGCTTTCCTTCAGAACCGGGCGGGCAATGTCGATCTCGTCATTCGCCAGTTGAAGCACCAGCCGCAGGGGAATATTCTCCATGACTGCAAGGTGTTCGGAAAGCGCAAAACGAATATCGCGCTCCGCCTGCTGTAACAGCTCGACCAACACGTCGGCAACCATCTCGCTTTCGCGGGAAGAAACTTCCATTTCAAGGAGTTTACTGATTGAAGAAGCCAGCTTGGCCCTTGACGCAGGGTTCTTGTCCCTTGCCAGTGTGTATAGTTCCTTTGCCTCTCTTAGCTGCATCAACACGTGCGATGCCTCCAAGGGGCTCGAGAGCCTTTCTGTGTCCATTTTGTCATGCCCCACACAACTATAGCGTTAGTTTCGGTTAGTTTTTACCCAGCAAATCAACGCTTTAACAGAAAAATAACGAAAAAAGTAAACAAAATATGAATAAATTTTTTCTTTTCCGTCACTTACACTTATAGCCCAAAAACCTTACCAACCCGTTAATTTCCGCCATTTTGGGCAAAATAAATTGGCCCTTTTCAGGGAAGGTTATTCATGGCATCCTGTATCTTGTTGAGTAATCTTTTGTTAAGAGTAAACTGGTAAAATTTTCAGAGTTTCTTCTAACTAAAGGGTTTAGGTATGGCCGGTTCGATTTCAGGGGTCAACGCACAACAGGTTCCCCTCTCACAAAATCTTCAGCAATCCAACGGCACGGAACAACAGGACCGCGCTGCTCGCGCTCGTGAAGAAGAGCAAAATAAGGATCAGAACCGCATCCAGGAATCCCGCGGGGCGTCCGCTTCCAAAACTGACGAAATTGAATCCGCCCGTCTCAAGCGCAAGGATGAAGATGACCGCAACGAGGCCCGCGCTCAGCAGCAGGCTGCAAACACCAACAACAGCACAGACACGGCCCAAAGACGGGGCTCTCTGGTGGACGTAGTGGTTTAAGAGCAGAATGGAATAAAAGACCAAACGCGCCACCCGGCGCGTTTTTTTATGCCCTGAATATTCGAAAGATATTCTAGCGGAACGCAGGTTCATCAAAACTGCGGAGCTTACGGCTATGCAATTTTTCCGGCGAATAATCGCGCAACAGGGTCATGGTCAGAAGCCCGATTTTCAGGTGCTGCTCCACCCTCTCCCGGTAGAAGGAATCCGCCATGCCGGGAAGCTTGAGCTGTCCGTGCAAGGGCTTGTCGGAAACGCACAGCAATGTGCCGTAAGGCACGCGGAACCTGAACCCGTTCGCAGCAATCGTTCCGGATTCCATATCCAGCGCAATCGCCCGGCTCTGGCTCAAACGGCGATTCTGTGTCAGATAGGACCGCAACTCCCAGTTCCGGTCATCCGTAGTCGCCACCGTGCCGGTCCGCATGATTTTCTTCAGGTCATAACCGTCATTGCCCGTGACTTCCGCAACCGCCTTCTGCAGGGTCAGCTGAATTTCCGCTAATGCCGGGACCGGGATATTCGGCGGCAGGAACTCGTCGAGAATATTATCCTCGCGCAGATACGCATGGGCCAGAACATAATCCCCGAGCCGCTGGGAATTCCTCAATCCGGCGCAATGTCCGAGCATTACCCACGCATGGGGACGCAAGACCGCGATATGATCGGTAATCGTCTTGGCGTTAGAGGGCCCGACCCCGATATTGACCATGGTGATTCCAGTCCCGTCGGCACGTTTGAGATGATAGGCGGGCATCTGGGGCATCCGTGCCAAAACCGCACCGGCATGTTCGCGCTCGCTGGATTTTTCAAGATTCTTGTTAACCGTGATCTTGTCCCCCGGCTCCACGAAAGCCACATATTCCAGGCGGTGCTTCTTAAGAAGAGGATCATCCGTGCTCCGCATCATCTGGTGCGAAATCTGGATGAACTCGTCGATATAAAACTGGTAATTGGTAAAAAGAATGAACCCTTGGAAATGCTTGGCCGAAGTTCCGCAATAATGCTTCAGCCTCTGCAGGCTGAGGTCGGCCCGCGGCGCAGAAAAAAGCGAGAGCGGACGCGGTTCGTCAGGAGTCTTGGGAACATACAGGGAATTGGCGACATCATCGTCCAGAATGCTCAGGTCCGGCACATCGAATGATAGCGGCAAATCGCGGATCTTGCTGGAATCCAGATCGGACTCGAGGTGAAAATCATGCCCCAGCGCAAAATGAACCGGGATCGGCGTATCGCTCACCCCTACTTCGAGAGCGGCATCATGGTTTTTCAGCAAAAGCGAAAACTGCTCGCGGTAATAAGACGCAAATAGATCCGGGTCGGTAAGCGTCGTAACATAAACCCCCGGTCGCGACACGTATCCATAAGAAAAACGCGTATCGCCGCGCCGGGTCGAAGTCGCCGAAATTTTGACATAAGGATAACAGGCGGAAAAAGGTCCAGCGGCATTGGCAGCCTGCGCATAATCCGTAAAAGCCTGCCGCAGATACTCGACATGGGCGCGGTAAATCTCCTGCACCGCCTGCAGGGCCTTATCCGCATCCCTGAAGCTCCGGGGCTTGAATTTGGGGGGATGTTTCACCATGTCCCTATAATGGCGTCTTTTCGTTTAAAATCAATTAATTAATCAAAAACGCAAAGATTCTCAAAGGTCCAGCCCCATCAGCGACCGGGCATATTGGCGCGCCTCGAAGGGCCTGAGATCGCGCAATCCCTCCCCGACCCCGATAGCATGCACGGGCAACCCGTACTGGTCCGCCAGTCCTACAAGAACCCCGCCCTTCGCCGAACCGTCCAGCTTGGTGACGATCAACCCTGTGACTTGAACCATATCCTTGAACGTTTCGACCTGCGAAAAAGCATTCTGACCGGTCGTGGCATCCAGAACCAGAAGCACCGCATGCGGAACAGCCGGGTTGCGCTTTTTCAGAACCCTTATGATTTTCTCCAGCTCCGCCATCAGGTTGGTTTTATTCTGTAAACGGCCTGCCGTATCGATCATCAGGATATCCGTGCGGTTCTGCAAAGCTTTCTCATAGGCCTCAAAAGCAACGGCAGCAGCATCCGCACCGACATCCTTGGCATACAAGGCCGCCCCGCTCCGCTTGGCCCAGGTTTCCAGTTGCTCGATCGCTGCTGCGCGGAAAGTATCGCCTGCGGCAATCAGCACGCTTTTTTTCTGTTCCCGCTGTAAATGATTGGCATACTTGCCGATAGTAGTCGTCTTCCCGGCCCCGTTCACACCGCAAACAAGAATAACGAACGGCCCTTCATCCGGTTTGGCAATATTGATTGGTCTGGCGACAGGTTTTAAAAGCGTCTCAATACTCGAAGCCATCGCCTCACGCACTTCCTCCTCGGAAATATCTTTTCCAAAGCGGTCTTTTGAAAAATCGGCAATAACCTTTGCAGCGGTTTTTGGACCAAGGTCGGCCTCGATTAAAAGCTCCTCCAACTCGTCCAGAGTCTCCTGATCCAGTTTCTTCTGGGTAATCAGGGTGGAAATTCCTTTGGTAATTTTACCCGAAGATTTGCTTAAGCCGCGTGTCAGTCTCCAGAACCATCCGCCTTCTTCAGTATGATCCTGCAGATCTTCCGCTTCTTTTTTATCCTCGAAAAGAGTGTGATCGGGGACAGGAATTTCGTCGAGTTCGTCCAGAATATCCGACTCCGACTCTTCGAGTGCCTCGTAAAGCTCGTCGCCGATTTCGGCCTCATAGTCTGTGGACGGCTCAAGCTCCGGCTCACGATCAGGATGCAGCAATTTATTATCGCGCTCTTCATTTTCCTGATCGGAGATATTATTTTTTTTGCGCCAGAAAACCATGATTCAACCCCTTCGCTTTCGCCCTAGAATATAGTCGCAGCAGGAACAAATAAATACTGAAAACGAAAAAAATCAGGCGCGAAGTTCTTCGCGTAAGGGAGAAGAAAGAGAAGAGGTCGCAGACAGAACACTCCCCTTCAGAACATCACCGGAAACCCCGTCGATCCTCACGAAGGCCAGCGAACCGACCTCAAGCGGCTTGTCAAACTGCACGGACGCGAAGTTCTCCGCACGGCCCAGCCCGTCTTTCTCGACCAGAACCTGCGTCTCCCGTCCGACATTCGCAGAAAGAAAAGCCTGCATCTGCGTCTCGCGCAACGCGCGCAGCCGCGCCGCACGCTTTTTGCGGATAGCCGGGGAAACCTGCGGCATTTTAACGGCCGGCGTCCCGTCCCGCTCCGAGTAAGGAAAGATATGAAGGAATGTCAGGTCGCACTCTTCGACAAGGCGAACCGTATTCTCAAACATCTCATCGCTCTCCGTCGGAAAACCGGCGATAAGATCCGCCCCGAACGCCATGTCAGGACGCAGTTCTTTTGCTTTTTTACAGACGTCAATTACATCCTGCCGCAAATGGCGGCGCTTCATGCGCTTGAGAATCAGATCATCCCCGGCCTGCACGGAAAGATGCAGGTGCGGCATCAGGCGGGGTTCATCGGCGATCAACCGCCACAGATCCGCGTCGATCTCAACTGGATCAAGAGAAGAAAGGCGCACACGGGGCAGATCGGGAACCAGCGCCAGAACGCGGCGGAGCATCTGCCCCAGGCTTGGCGTCCCCGGCAGATCCTGCCCGTACGAAGTAACATCAACTCCTGTAAAAACAATTTCCTTATACCCGGCTTCGACCAGCGCATGAACCTGCTTGGCGATCACACCGATGGGAACCGAACGTGAATTGCCGCGTCCGTAAGGAATGATGCAGAACGTGCAGCGGTGATCGCAGCCGTTCTGCACTTGTAAAAAGGCGCGCGTCCGGTCTTCAAAACCGTCAATCAGATGTCCGGCAGTTTCTTTTACGGACATGATATCGTTCACAAGAATGCGTGCATGCGCGGGTGCGCCCCAGCTCTCGGCCTGCAGCTTCACATCGTTGCCCAGTACCCGGTCAACTTCCTTCATATCGGCATACTGGTTCGGATTGATCTGCGCGCTGCATCCAGTAACAATAATCTGGGAATCGGGGTTCTCCCGCTTGGCACGGCGAATGGCCTGCCGCGCCTGCCGCTCGGCTTCCTTGGTTACAGCGCATGTATTGAAGATGATAACATCCTCCAGCCCGGCATTGCGTGCATGATCGCGCATAACTTCAGACTCGTGCATATTCAGGCGGCACCCGAACGTTACGACTTGCGGGTCCTTGTTCGCGGCTTTTTTCTCAATTTTGGCAATATTCTCGGCCAGATCTTTCTTTTTCATAGTGCTGCGAACCTACCCTATTTTAGGCTTGAACGTCAATTTTTTATCCGCGGCCTAAACAGGCAGTTTCCCTTCGAAAACATAAGTCACCGGACCGGTCATC
Source organism: Alphaproteobacteria bacterium (assembly GCA_020443295.1). GTDB lineage: Bacteria > Pseudomonadota > Alphaproteobacteria > Micavibrionales > Micavibrionaceae > JAGNKE01. The sequence goes on from JAGRIJ010000059.1 coordinate 20,209, forward strand.
ACCACATGGCTGTCCTCTTCGCGCCATTCCAGCTGCAGCGTCCCCCCATCCATGTGGATTTCTGCTGCACGACCAGAAATCAATCCCCGCCGGACCGCAGCTACAATCGTCGCACAAGCCGCAGAACCGCAGGCCAGCGTCACACCCGCCCCGCGCTCCCAGACCCGCAACCGGATAGAAGTTCCGTCCTTGATTTCCGCAAAACTGATATTCGCACGCCGTGGAAACAGGGGATGACGCTCAAAAACTGGCCCGATCGTCTCAACCGGAAGCTCCTCGACCCCCTGAACAAAAAACACGCAATGCGGGTTGCCCATGCTGACCCCCACCGGATCCTGCACGGCCCCCTGTCCGATCCCAAGATGCAGCGTATCCTTTTGTTCGGAAAGGGGAATATCCTTCCATTCCAAACCGGGAGGCCCCATATCAACGCCGACCAGCATTCCGGCACGGCGCTGGCAATCAAGAATGCCGCCCCGCGTTTCAATGACACAGGCCCCGTTACCCTCTTGCTTCATGATCAGGTCAGCCACACAGCGTGTTGCATTGCCGCAGGACTCCGCTTCCGAGCCGTCCGGGTTATAGATCCGCATAAATAAGTCGGCCTTTTCCGCGGGCTCCAGAATAATCAGCTGGTCGCATCCCACACCGAAATGCCGGTCACAGATCCGCACGACCTGCTCATGCGCAAGCGGCGTAACCCTCTCTCTCTGATCGAGAATCACGAAATCATTGCCCAACCCGTGCATTTTCAAAAAATTCGTCATAACGCTTGATTTAGCAGATATTTTCGTGTTATGTCACCCCCCATCAGCTGACAGGTTTGTTTGTCAGCGCCCAGGGTCTTTAGAGGACCAGGTGCCCCGCAGTCGGCGAAATTACGCTCACTGCGGCGAAAATGTTTTGAGACTTTAACGGATAAAGGAAGAAAGATTCAAATGTTTGAATCTCTCAGTGAAAAACTAGGAAACGTCTTCTCCAAGCTGCGCGGCAAGGCGGCCCTCTCGGAAAACGACGTGATGGCCGTATCGCGGGAAATCCGCATCGCCCTGCTCGAAGCTGACGTCGCTCTCCCGGTCGTAAAGGACTTCATCGCGGGAATAAAAGACAAAGCCGTCGGACAGGAAGTCATCAAAGGCGTCAATCCCGGCCATCAGGTTATCAAAATCGTCCATGACGCGCTGGTTGAAATGCTGGGTTCCGAAAGCTCGGAACTAAAATTCGGGGCGGCTCCCTGCGCATACCTGATGGTCGGTCTGCAAGGTTCGGGGAAAACCACTTCGACCGCCAAGATCGCAAAAATCCTGACCGAAAAGCGCAACAAGAAAGTCCTGATGGCTTCGCTCGACATTTACCGCCCCGCCGCTCAGGAACAGCTTAAAATACTGGGCGAACAGACGGGTATCGCGACCCTGCCGATCGTTGAAGGACAAAAGCCTCTCGATATTGCCAAGCGTGCCATGGAAACCGGGCGCAAGGAAGGTTTTGATGTCGTAATGCTTGATACGGCCGGCCGTCTCTCCATCGATGAAGAGATGATGAAGGAAGCCGAGAGCATCAAGAAATTTGCAAACCCCACTGAAACCCTGCTGGTTGCCGATGCCATGACGGGGCAGGATGCCGTCAACACAGCCAAGATCTTCGATGAGCGCGTCGGCCTGACCGGGATCATGCTGACCCGCGTAGACGGGGATGCCAGAGGCGGCGCCGCAATGTCGATGAAGGCCGTCACCGGAAAACCCATAAAGCTGATCGGCGTGGGCGAAAAATGGACGGAAGTCGAAATCTTCCACCCCAGCCGGATTGCAGGCCGCATCCTCGGCATGGGTGACGTCGTCAGCCTTGTCGAACGCGCCGCCGAAACGGTCGACCGCGCCGAAGCGGCAGAGATGGCCAAGAAATTTAAAAAAGGCCAGATGGACTTTAACGATCTGCTCAAGCAGATCCAGCAGATGAAAAAAATGGGCGGCATGGGCAACCTCATCAAGATGATGCCGGGCCTCAGCTCCATGGCCGGCAAGCTCGAAGCGGCCGGAATGAACGACTCCCTCGTCAAGAGACAGGAAGCGATCATCTTTTCCATGACGGTGAAGGAGCGGGAAAAACCGGACCTCCTAAACGCCTCACGCAAAAAACGCATCGCGGCGGGATCGGGGACGACCGTTCAGGAAATCAACACGCTGACCAAGCAGCTCAAGCAGATGCAGACCATGATGAAGCGTATGCGCAAGATGGGCAAGGGCCAGATGATGGGCATGATGAAACAGATGATGGGCGGCAACATGGACGAACTGGAAATGTTGACTGAAACCCTCGATGCGGAATCCCTTGCCGCTGACATGTCCCAAATTGAAAGCGGTAAACCCGCAGCATCGGGCAATCTTTTGCCCGGATTGGGCGGAAAACCTGCTGGGCTTCCTGGCCTTGGAGGTGCCTCCATCCCGGACGGAAAGAAAAAACAGGACAAGAGTTAAAAATTTAAAAGCGAAAACAAAAAACAATCTGATTTTGAAAGTAAAGGAGACTCAACATGGCACTTGCAATCAGACTGACCAGAGGCGGACGGAAAAACCGCCCCTACTACCGCATCGTGGTCGCGGACAAAAGAATGCCGCGCGACGGGCGTTTTATTGAAAAGCTGGGCACTTACGACCCGCTGCTTCCTTCGGACAACGAAAACCGCGTTCGTCTGGTTAAGGAACGGATCGAATACTGGCTCTCGCAGGGCGCGAAACCGTCCGAGCGCGTAGCCATCTTCCTCGGTAAAGCCGGCATCATTGACATGCCAAAGCAATCGAACCGCCCAAATAAATCCCAGCAGTCCGAAAAGACCAAGCTGAGAATCGCGGATAAGGAACAAAAGAGAAAAGCCGCTGTCGAAGCCGCTGCTGAAGCAAGCCAGGCTGAAACAGCCCCGGCTCCGGAAGCGCCCGCAGAAGAACCTGCCGCCGAAGCAACCGCACCGGAAGCAGAAAAGCCCGCGGAATAAACCGCCGCAAAAAAGGAAGACTGGTATGACCAGCCCTTCAAAACCCCACGCCGCAGAACAGACAAAACGGGTCTGTCTGGGCAAGATCGTTTCGGCGCACGGGGTCAAGGGGCTGGTCAAGCTTTTACCCTACGGCGAAGATCCGACTCTTATGGAATCGCTGGGTCCGCTTTTTACCGGAGCGAAGACAGGCGAAACCTTGACGGTGACCATTCAAAACGCAGCCGGAAAAACGCTGCTCGCCGCTATCGAAGGATGCACAAACCGCAATCAGGCTGAAGAGCTGCGCGGCACGGAACTCTGGGTAATCCGGGACTTGCTCCCCGAAATCGAAGACGAAAACGAATTTTATATCGAGGACCTGATCGGCCTCGAAATCCGCAGCCCCGAAAATCTGCGCGTCGGCACAATCCGCACCGTCGAAAATTTCGGCGGGGGCGATTTGCTGAATATACAGCGAGATACGGGAACCGAAAATTACGTCCTCTTCCGCGATCAATACGTAGAAAAAGTAAACCTGGATGAGGGTTTTCTTGCTCTGACGGAAGACGGCCTGTCCATGTTGAATGAATGAAAAAAGACGAAGAACTTGTGATGCTTGGAGAGTTTTTTAACCGGATCGAGGCTTCGATGGTCCGGGGCCTTCTTGAATCACACGGCATCGAATGCGTTACTTTCGACGATTTCGTCCATGGCGGTATTGCGTTGGATGCTTTGGGAGGGACGCGGCTGATGGTCCGCTCGATGGAACTGGATAAAGCTCTCGAAATTCTGGCTCAGACCACATCCGATACAAAAGACAAAACAAAATGACGGCACGCTGGCACATCAATATCATAACCCTGTTCCCGGAAATGTTCCCGGGACCGCTGGGCCAGTCTTTAAGCGGCAAGGCTCTTGAAAACGGCAAATGGAGTTTCAAGACCGTCAATATCCGCGATTTTGCCGAAGGCGTGCATAAAAGCGTGGATGACACGCCCTATGGCGGCGGCGCCGGCATGGTTATGCGTCCCGATATCATCGAAAAAGCGGTACGATCAATCGAAAACCCGGGCCGCAAAATCTACCTCAGCCCGCGCGGAACCCCCCTGACCCAAAAGCTGGCGCAGGAACTCTCCGAAGAACCGGTCCTCACCCTCCTCTGCGGCCGTTATGAAGGGGTAGACCAGCGCGTCCTCGACAGCGAACAGTTCAAGGAAATCAGTATCGGGGACTATGTCCTCTCCGGGGGCGAACCCGCCGCCCTGATCCTGATGGACGCCTGCATCCGCCTGTTGCCCGAAGTCGTCGGCAACGCCGAAACCACGCTCGAAGAAAGCTTCTCCGGAGGTCTTCTTGAATACCCCCACTACACCCGCCCGGCCGAATGGCGCTCGGCTGACGGCCAGACCCGCGCCGTGCCGGAAATCCTGACCTCCGGCAACCACAGGAATATTGCGCTATGGCGTAAAAAACAGGCCGAAACTCTCACACAAAGCCGCCGCCCCGACCTCTGGCAGGCCTGTCAGGAAAAGTCCGGGAAACCGGAAAAAGGCAAAAAATAGCTTGTTTTTCAGGGACAAATGCTATAGAAAAGCCAAAATTTACTTCAACCCATGAAAAAGAGAAACGAACCGCCGGTTCTTGAGGAATTTAAGAACTGAAATCGGGTTCTGACAAGGGATAAGACGATGAATACACTGCAAAAATTCGAAGCCAGACAGCTTGAAAAAGCTCAGGCCTCAAAACAGATCCCCGATTTCGCCCCGGGCGATACGGTCAAGGTCAACGTAAAGATCCGCGAAGGCAGCCGTGAACGCGTTCAGGCCTACGAAGGCGTCTGCATCTCCCGCTCGGGCCAAGGAACCAATGAAAGCTTCACAGTTCGCAAAATCAGCTATGGCGAAGGTGTAGAACGTGTATTTCCTGTCTGGAGCCCCCGCATTGAGAGCATCGAACTGATCCGCCGTGGTTCCGTCCGCCGGGCCAAGCTGTACTATCTGCGCGACCTGCGCGGTAAGAAAGCCCGTATTTCCGAAAGAACGACCGGGTACGGCATAGACAAAGGCGAAGAGGAGAGCAAAGCCAAAGAAGCTGCCGCCCCCAAAGCCGCAAAAAAGGAAAAATCCCCTAAAAAGGAAAAATCGGAAAAGAAGAAGGCGTCTGAATAGGACAATTTCATCAACACAAGCTCTTTTTAAAACCCTTCCGGCAAGGAAGGGTTTTGTGTTTTCTAAACGTGCGGGCGGGCGATCTTGGCTTTCAGGCACACCGGTTTGCCGGAATAATGGTCAGCTGAAAGCAGCACATCCTCAAACGCCGCAAACGCTTCGGCGTACGCTTCGGGAACCTGCCCGATATAAATCAGGCTCTCATGCAAAACAGCATGGACGTCCCGCGTCTCAGGCTGGAAAACGATTGTCTCCGAGCGGACATAGGCCGGATCGAAAAACCGGATATGAGGACACCCCTTCTCGTTTTTCTCAAAAGATGCATTGACGCCGGAATGGGATAAGGAACCGTTGAACATGAAAAACCCCTGTTTTACTGCACTGCACAATCCAGTGTAGTCAAAAGAAGTTTCAAAGTCATTAAAACTGAAAAAAGACCTTTATTATCTGGGCCTTAGGGTGCTATCGGTTCCTGAGCCCCCCGTGGGATTCGCACGAAGGGTATTGTAATCGAACGCTGGAACTTCCATACCGGGAGCGGGCGGCTTGATGTGTTCGAAATGAAATTCGGACAGGCTTCTGGCGTTCGCGCCCGCACTCTCAAGATTCTCCAGAGCCGGAGTGATCTGGTCCATAAGAACGATATGATCCTCATAAAAACCCGGTGTTTTCATCGCTGAATCGCGGGCACCCTGTAACATTCTCGACATGGTCTCCCAACCGCTGAAATCATTATATTGGGAAATATCGGTTACGGGCTGCGGCAGGCTCAACCGGTCCGTATAGCCAAGCTCGGTAGTCAACTGGTTATAGAGTTGGGTTGCCGTGCGATTGGCCGTATTGTAATCCTGAACGACGGCCTGCGCAAAATCTGGAAAAGCATAGTACCGTGCGCTGCTCTGAACATTCTCGATCCCGGCGGCTCTAAGCTTTTCCGTATCGAGTTCACGCCCCTGCAGGGCGCCATGGCTTGAAAAATGCACCGCCATCCGGGGATCGAACCGCATGGTTTCGACTTCAAGAGCGTTCTCGTTGTTCTGATAAACGACATTAATCGTGCCGGCATTCGGAGCTTGCGAACGCCCGAAAATATCCAGCATCTTGATTTGCGCATCGATTTCTTGATCACCAGCCATATCAATACCCCTTAAATACAATGCCTTTGGCAAATTCATTTATTGCTTAGGCAGTATTATGGCGCATTTAGGGAGGAAAAGTCAAACTATAGGGTTCCAGGCCGAAAACAGCCCCAAAAACAGGCCGGAAAGCTTAGGATTTGCGAAATTCCCCCAAATAGGATAAACGGTGCTAAATAACAAGGACTACAGAGAAATAACAAAGAAATGACTGCCCGCACACTCTACGACAAAATCTGGGATGAACACGTAATAGACAGGTCCGAAGACGGAACCTGTCTGATCTACATCGACCGCCATCTCGTGCACGAAGTCACCTCCCCCCAAGCCTTCGAAGGCCTGCGTATGAGTGGCCGCAAAGTACGACGCCCTGAAGCCACGCTTGCCGTCATGGATCATAACGTCCCGACCACCGACCGCTCTAAACCCATCGAGGAACCGGAAAGCCGGATACAGGTCGATACCCTGCGCGAAAACTGCAGGGAATTCGGAGTGCAGCTGTTTGATCTCTCCGATGTGCGCCAAGGGATTGTTCATATCATCGGCCCCGAGCAGGGCTTTACCCAGCCGGGAATGACCATCGTGTGCGGCGACTCCCACACCAGCACGCACGGCGCATTCGGCGCGCTGGCTTTCGGGATCGGCACCTCGGAGGTCGAGCACGTTCTGGCTACCCAGACCCTGATCCAGAAAAAAGCCAGAAATATGCGCGTCACCGTTAACGGCAAGCTCTCAACCGGTGTGACGGCAAAGGATATGATCCTTGCCATCATCGGCGAAATCGGAACCGCCGGCGGCAATGGCCACGTCATCGAATACGCGGGCGACGCCGTCCGCGCCCTCTCAATGGAAGGCCGCATGACCATGTGCAATATGTCGATCGAGGGTGGCGCCCGTGCCGGCTTGGTCGCGCCGGACGAAACGACCTTCCGCTATATCAAAGGCCGCCCGCTGGCTCCGAAAGAAGGACACTGGGACAAGGCCGTCGCCTACTGGAAAACCTTTTTCAGTGACGATGGAGCCCAATACGACAAGGAAATCGCCCTAAAGGGCGAGGATATTCCGCCGATCGTCACGTGGGGCACCACCCCCGAAGACGTTGTGCCGATCACAGGTGTCGTCCCCTCCCCGGCCGATTTCACCGACCCGAACAAAAAAGCATCGGTCGAACGTATGCTGGCCTATATGGGCCTCACCCCCGGCACGAAAATGACGGACGTCCCGGTCGATAAAGTCTTTATCGGCTCCTGCACCAATGCCCGGATCGAGGATTTGCGCGAAGTCGCAAAAGTCGCACAAGGGAAAAAAGTCGCGCAGAATGTCCACGCGATGGTCGTCCCCGGCTCCGGTCTGGTAAAAGCTCAGGCAGAGGAAGAAGGCATCGCCGCCATCCTGATCGAGGCGGGCTTCGACTGGCGCGAACCCGGCTGCTCCATGTGTCTGGGCATGAACCCGGATCAGCTTCAACCCGGAGAGCGCTGCGCCTCCACCTCCAACCGCAATTTCGAAGGACGTCAGGGCCGCGGCGGGCGCACCCACCTGCTTTCCCCCGCAATGGCCGCCGCCGCCGCCATAACCGGGAAACTCACCGACATCAGGGAATTGTAAGATGCCTTATCAGGATTACGGGAATCGCAAATTCTTCCGCCTCGAAGGCCACAGCCGTGAAATCGCGCAACGGATAGAAAACATAGGCGAAGGCGGTCCCAAAATGACATCTGAAGAACTGGCCGACGCTCAGAACTATCTCAAACTATTTACGGGAGCGCCTATAGGATTTCCTGCACAGGGCGAACCGCAATACTATGCCATCTGCCCGGCATTGCACCGCTCCCAGCTGGAGCCGGATAACTATTATCTGCGTGTCCCGCTCAGCGATCTCGACGGCTCTCATATAACACCTCTGGACGCCGTTGAAATTACCGATGAGGCGGAATTAAGAAGGCTGGACGGATTATTCGCGGAAGGTGCCGACATGATCTTCATGCATCAACACTCCGAGGGTCCCTTTATCCTTCCGGCAGAAAAGCCCCCCGGTTCTGATCTGGATGAAGGGCCGCTGGTCTAATCTCCCGATTGATTGTCCGTTCTCGCCATCCTATGATGATTTTGCTTTGGTTCCTCAATCAAGCTAGAGAAAAGAATGCCGCAGACGCGCAAGGGATGGCCCGCAGATTTCGATTTCGAGCATGATCCCGTCTGTCAGAAATCATTCAGACCGTACATTGAGGATCAGCTTCAAAAACTGGCAGCTTTTGACGCCAGAAGACCTAAAGAGACGACATACATTTTCCACGAACATGCGCGCCGTGTCGCACAGGATGTAAAAAACGCCTGTCTGCATCTTCACCTCGGGGACGCCGTTGCCAATAACATGTACTGGGCAATCCTCATTCATGATATCGGCAAGATGCAGCTTCCCATCGAAATCTGGGACAAGGCCGAAAAACCGAGTGAACAGATGAAAGCCTTCCGGCGCACCCATACAAGACTGGGCGCCGACAGCTTTTCCCGGCATTTCGCACATATAGAGCACCCGTTCAAGGATCTGGCGTTGGAGATTATGCGCTACCACCACGAACAAATGGACGGAATGGGCACCGAAAAACTGCCTGCCGAAGCCCTGTCTCCCCCGGTACGGCTGGCGGCAATCGTGGAAGCTTTCGACGGCTGGTCGATCCCCCGGCCCCATTTCGGCAAGCGCGACGTCAAGCCTCCTGCGGTTCTAAAGCGCATGAAAACCGAAAAAGCGCACATGTTTGACGCAGAACTGCTTGAATCATTTGCAGAAATGAAAACCGCCGAGTATAAAAAAACCTCCAGAAAACGTAAGAAAAAGGAATAAAACCGCCATGGAGCGCTTTTCCAGGCTCATCGGCACCGCCGCGCCGCTGGATATGATCAATATCGACACCGATATCATCATTCCCAAGCAATTCCTGAAAACCGTCAAGCGCACCGGCCTGGGCGTCAGCGCCTTCTACAACCTCCGCTACGATGAGAACGGCAAGGAAAACCCGGATTTCGTGCTGAACAAACCCGAATACAGAAACGCGCAAATCCTGATCACCGGAGAAAATTTCGGCTGCGGATCCTCCCGCGAACATGCGCCATGGGCCATTCTCGACATGGGCATCCGCTGCATCATCTCCTCCAGCTACGCCGATATCTTCTACAACAACAGCTTCAAGAACGGCATCCTGCCTATCGTTCTGCCGCAGGAACAGGT
>JAGRIJ010000060.1 GCA_020443295.1 Alphaproteobacteria bacterium
AGAGTTTTTTGACTTCAACATGAATAGTCCCGTCAACGCTTTCAAGAAAATCAAAAACGCAGCTTTGATTTTCAAAAAACGACGGCATAAAAGTCTGAAAACGAAAAAAAAGAAAGTAGCCGTAAGCCTCGGTCAAATCGACAATCGAAAGTCCCGTATGTTTGCTTAGCACCTCGACAAGGGTTAAAAATTCTTTGTGATCATAAGTGCCAACCGAAGTATAAGCTCCTCCAGAAACAAGTTCACATGCGTCAAACACATCATCCATCGTCTCCTCCCCGAACTGCTGCTCGATCATTCGTATCAATTCGGTAAAAACGATGCCTTTCATTTTTTAAGCTCCTGCTCTTCAGGCGATGGCGCACTCTTGTCCCGAACGCTGGATATAATGAAGCAAGTGCTCCCGAAGAAATGGCTTCGCAATAAACCCGCTGGCCCCCTTCTCCATAGCCTTGACGATGTTATCCAGATGACCGTTGCTCGAAAACATCACGACATTAGCCCCCGGATCATTCTTTAAAATCCAGTCCAGAACAACATAGCCGTTATTGTCAGGAAGATTGATATCAAGAAAGACAACGTCCGGAGTAAAAGACGCAAACATGGCAAACGCTTTATTTGCAGACGGAGCCGTAATAAACTCGCACTCATTCTTCAACGCGTTCCTGACCATCCATCGCGTGACCGCATCATCCTCGACCAGCAGAACTCGGGGCTGACCGGAATGAGTAAGGCTTCTGCGGGGCTGATCAGATAAAAGAGCGGCGTCAATATCAGCTTCAGCGGTTCCAGGTAAACTCTCATGCCTGATGGGCAATGAAAAAAAATCTTTTTGCTCAAGAACCGTACGGCTGTAATCCATCCCTTCCCCGCAAAGCTCATAGATATCATAAGAAACCAGAAGCTTGCTCTCGTTGAAAACAAGGTCGCAAATCTGGTTGCCGGCCTGCTCGAGAACTTGTCGTGTAATGTTTCGGCATATGACATGAATATCTCCTGTTTCACAAAAATAAACGCGCCCTTCGGCATCCTTCAGATAAGATTCCAGAATAGACTTGGTCCATAAAAGAACCTCTTGCTGCGTGTCTTCTTTCATTTCTTCAATAAGAATTCTTAGGCAGTGCCAGCCTTGCCAGCTCATCGGGTTACGGCCGATAGAACTTGCGGCAGACGCCAGCTTTGCCTGGGCGTTAAGAGACAAGATCTCCATGATAGTGCTCCTTGCTAAGTTTGGACTGAATAAACGGAGAGCGCTCGATATACCAGAACAGCTTCTCCTGCGTGAAAGGCTTTCCCACAAACCCTTTAGCGCCAAGTTCCCGTGCTTTAAGAATATTGTCTTTATTGCCGTTGCCGCTGAACATCACGACATAAGCTTCAGGATCGATGCTAAAAAGCCTCTCCAGAACCGCATGTCCGTCAATATCCGGCAAGCCGATATCAAGAAACAGAATATCGGGAGCATATTTGACATAGCTAAGAATGGCGCCCTGACCGTCCGGAACGACGGCTAGGGCATATTTATCTCTAAGCGCAAGACTGACAAGACGCTGGGAAAAGTGATCATCCTCAACAACCAGCACGAAAGGCTCCCGGCGAGCGGAACGTCTTTCCGCTACACTCGCGATCACTCCCTTTTCTACCCTTGCAAGAACATGTTCAGGTTGAACGCAGGCTCCAAAAACATCGGTATCATGAGGAGCTTTCTTTTTTTTCTCGACAAATCGTCGAAAAAGTTCAATTTTCCGTTCCCCGATAGCTCTCAGCTTCGGCCAATCCACCCCGACTTCAAAAAGGTAGGCCAGCCCCATAAAAGAGGCTGGCCCGAGTCTCGCTTCAAGGTGGTGCAAAAATTCCTGCAGGCGCTTATTGGTCAGCGCCCGAACTAATATAAAAACATCCTTGTCATGGCACACATAAACCCGCATCCCCTCCTCGTCGATAAAGGTACGCAGTTCGTTGAGAAGATTGGGAATCCATTGCGGGTTTTCCGAATTCTCTTCACAGCTGCTCCCCGAAGTCTTGGCTTGCATGAAATAAAGGCAGCGGAGATGAGGATCGACCTCCCAAGCGTTCTTCGCATCTTTAAGAAACTGTTCTTCTGAGTTTTTTAAAATAATTTGCATCGCAGTCACCTCTTTTATAAATTATGTAAAAGCAAAAGATGTGCCAGATTAAATAATTAATTATATCAATAGTTTAATAAAATTAGAGGCAGCATGAATCTTAAAATAGAACGTTTTATTTTGGGATTTAAGGCAGAAAGTCTCATTTTAAAACTGTTTCTTTACCCCTCCCCTGCTAGCATAAAAGCGATAGGGGGAGAGAAAACACGATGGAATTAATCAGGTCGCTGCGCCGTAAAGTTTGTTATAACCTTGTGTTGAAAAGTCAGAAAAAAGCATAAAACCGATGAGCGCATCAGGAACAAACGACACGAACCCGTCTCAAACAAAAATGATTACAATATGTGTAACTCTGTCAGGGCTGGTTGCACTTTCATGGCAAGTAATTTGGCAGCTAAAGGCATCTCTGGCGCTGGGAGTATCCGCATGGGGAACGGCAATCACTCTGGCCGTAACCATGGGAGGCATGTGTATTGGCGCTCTTTCCATGGGTTATGCGCTCGATCGTATGAAAACAGTCAAACCCATGAGGCTATACGGAATACTGGAATGCATTATCGGCATAGCCGGTCTGTTTCTAAACCGTGCCTTTCAGATTGTCGAGCAGGTCGACAGTGCCGTTTTTCTGACATCGCCGGAGATGGCGCCGGTTACGTATCTATTGGGAATAGCATCCTCGTTTGGACTGCAGGCCATTTGCCTGGGAGCAACGGTGCCGGTAATAGCGTTGATGGCAAGACAATCGCGCATCTCCATATCGGCGCTATATGGACTCAATACGCTCGGCGCCGCCTGCGGAGCGCTTTTAACGGCCTTCATATTTATTCCATGGCTGGGAGTTCTGAAATCGATAGGGCTGAGCGCGGCAACAAATATCCTGATCGGCCTGACGGCTACCACTCTGGGAAGCCGGAGCCACGAAATCAAAAAGGAAGATAACAGCCAAAGTGTCGAACAAGGGCCGGATGCACATAACCTGCCTTCAGGTTTTATAACCCTCTCCTTAATAGTAGCCGTCACAGGCTTCGCAATGTTCATGCTGGAAGTAGCATGGTTCCGGTCGCTGACAGCAGCCTTCATGAGCACGACCGATGCCTTTGCCATCATGTTATCATGCGTGCTCGTTTCCTTGGGGGTTTCCGCAAGGCTCGTCCCTTACATAAAAAAACAAAGAAAAATATCGTTGGGGGCCCTTCTCGCCTGGTCAGGCATTACGATCCTGCTCGTTACTCCCCTGATCGAACGGTTTGATATTTACATGAAACTGATCGCTTATCATGAAGCGATCATTTTCATGCAGTGGTTTTTCATTACGCTATATGTAATCGGAATTCCGGTATTCCTGCTGGGTCTGGCATTACCCTGGATTCTGGATTCGCAGGATCGGCCATGGAAATGGGGCTTTCTCTACGGTCTGAATTCATTTACTTCCATTATGGGAGCGCTTGCCGCAGGCTGGATCTTTCTTCCGACCATTGGATTGGCAAGAACGGCCTGGCTGACGGGTGTTATAGTCGCTGCAACAGGAATAATCTCCGCTCAGGGAAAAAATCATTTAAAATTAGCGGCCGTAACAGCATGCGCCCTAATGATCGCGATTGTATTTGAGTCGGGATTAGGGCGGATAAGAGTTCAGGGCGCCTCGGATTTTCAAATACGCATACCGACAAAAATAGTTGCCTTCTACGAAGGCCCGTCAACGACAGTTTCGGTCGTGGAATACAAGGGAGGGCGCAGAGTCCTCTTTATTGACGGATTTTCAACAACCGAACAGGCTGGTCAGGTTGAGCATAAAGACATGCCCTATACCGGCCAGTATATGGCCTGGATGGGACATTTGCCGATGCTCCTCCATCCCGGCCCAAAACGAGCCCTTGTAATTTGCTTCGGTACGGGACAAACCGCAAATGCAGTGCGTGAAGAAAATCCCGCCGCCTTGGATATCGTAGATATCAACCCGAACGTCTTCAGGCTGGCTAATAACTTCTCAGCCAATAAAAATGTTCTGCTCGACCCAAGAGTAAAAAAAATAATCATGGACGGTCGCGCTTTCATGCGAAGGACACGTAATATCTATGACGTCATCACGCTTGAACCTATGCCGCCAACCTTCGCAGGCGTAAACTCGTTATATTCTTTGGAGTTTTACCAGCTGGCGCGAAGTAAACTTTCTCCAAACGGCATCATTGCGCAATGGCTCCCCTATCATCTCGTGCCGGCGCATTACAGTGCTTCCATTACCAGAACATTTCAGGAGGTCTTCCCGAATTCCATACTCTGGAATGACCCGCAATCCGGCACAGGGATATTGCTCGGCTCCGCAAATGACAATGGAAATCTTGGGGCGATATGGCCAGGCTTTGAGCGCTTGGATATTAAACGCGACATGACAGCCGAACAAATACAAAATGCTGTCATCCTAAAGCGCCAAGAAATCCCCGGTTACAGCGCTCTGGGTGAAGTCATAACAGACGACAACCAGCTCTTGTCCTACGGCAAAGCCGCATGGCTTTTGAGAAGAGCGCGCGATACAAACAAGGAAAATCTGGACCTGATCAACCAAGTATTGAACAAGGAGAAAAAAAGAGAACATGACGACTGACGTTCTGATCGTTGACGACGACACATTGCATAGTTCAATGCTGGCGACGCTTTTGCGCCGCAAACTCGGCTTTGAATCTATTCAGGCAGAAAACGGTCGGCAGGCGCTTGATCTCCTCGAAAACAATGAGAATAAAAAGATTTCCCTGATTATTCTTGATCTCAATATGCCAATCATGGGGGGAATGGAAACCCTTGAAATCATTCATCAGAAATACCCGTCTCTCCCGGTCATCATGCTGACCGGAAACCAGGATTTTGAACTCGCCATTCAGGCGATGAAACTTGGTGCGTCAGACTTCCTGGTAAAACCATACGAAGGCGAACGTCTGGCCGTCACTGTAAAAAATGCTCTGAAATTATCCAACCTGTCCCGCGAAGTCCAAAGACTAAGCCAGACAGCAGATGGCACATTCTCCTTCAACGCGCTGATAGGACATGATCAGGGGCTTCAACATGCAGTAAATCTTGGACGCAAGGCGGCCTCTTCGGATATTCCCGTTCTTATTTCAGGCGAAACAGGAACAGGCAAAGAAGTCGTGGCAAGAGCGATACACGGTGAAAGCAACCGGGCAGGAAAATCTTTTATAGCCGTAAATTGCGGCGCAATTCCTTCCCAATTGGTGGAAAGCACTCTCTTCGGACATGAAAAGGGCGCTTTTACGGGAGCAACGGAAAAGACAATTGGAAAATTCCGCGAAGCAGAAGGAGGCACGATTTTTCTGGACGAAGTCGGAGAATTACCTCTCGACGCGCAGGTTAAATTGCTGCGCGTGCTTCAACAAAAAGAAGTCGAACCTGTCGGAGCATCAAAAGCGGTACCCGTAAACGTCCGGATCATTTCAGCCACAAACAGAAACCTGCAGGATGAAATCAAAAAAAGCCAGTTTCGTGAAGATTTGTATTTCCGCCTGAACGTCCTTGAAATTGCCCTGCCCCCCTTAAAAGAGAGAAAAAAGGACATTCTGGATCTCGCGCAACACTTTCTGGACCGTGAAAGCGCGCGCCATGGACAGCCACCCAAATTTCTTTCCGGGAAAGCACAGGAAGTTCTGGAACATCAGGACTGGCCGGGAAACATTCGCGAACTCGAAAATACGATCAAGCGGGCCTATCTTCTCTCCGAAGAAACAGAAGTCCAAGCGCATGATCTTTCAGCCAGTAAACAAACGGGAAGAAGTTCGGCCAGCAAAACAGAGCCAACACAAAACGAAATGACAATCAATCTGTTCAACAAAGACGGCACAATTAAAACAGCCGAAGAGGTTGAACAAGACGCCATACAAAAAGTTCTGGCCTTTTGTGGCCAGAACATTACCGAAGCATCAAAGGCGCTGGGGATCGCAAAATCCACCTTCTACCGAAAGATATCAAAAAGCGATTGAAGCTTACTTGCGCGGAAGCTTGATCATTTTAGCCACATCGGGCTTTTCTTCCGAATTCTCTTCGAAAACCCCTGCAGCAGGTTCAATCGCCTGCGGATTGGCCGCTTCTTCGGTCTGCACCTCAGGCGCAGCGCTAGCCGCTTCTTCTGAATCGGCCTGATCTTCAACAAAATGAACCATTTCCTGTTTTTTCTTTGAGTAAGAGCTTTTAACAGCCCCCTCTTCAGCCAAAGAAGGACTGGAACAGAAAAGCAGAACCCCTGCTGCAACAACAAAAACGCGCAATGAAAACATAAATCTCTCCCGTAACTAAAACCTCAATGAGAACGCAATCTAGGCAAAACAAAGAAAAAACACAAGAAAATATTATGACAAACAAAAGGATTGTTACTGCTCAGTATGAAGGGCCTCCCCTTCTCCCGGCAAGCGCAGAGGAAAAAACCTACAAAAAATATGTTGAAAACGCAGGGTGAGCCTAAGCGCTGCAGCTTTTGCACTGCCCGTGTAATTCGGCATTCCAGCTGGAAAGAATAAACCCCTCCTCCACCATTTTCCGCGCCAGATCTTTGGGCAATTCGCAAAGATGGGCCTCGATAACGGACCCGCATTCATCGCAAATCATGAACTGTGATCCTGTATGCTTGTGTCCGGCATGACAGGTAATATAGGCGTTAAGACTTTCGATTCTATGAATAAGCCCCTGCTCCTGAAGAAACTCGATCGCACGGTAAGCGGTCGGCGGTTTGGGATGATCAAGATAATCTCCAAGCTTGGCCAGAATATCATAAGCGCCGATAGGAACTTTGCTGCCCGCGATGATTTCAAGAACAAAGCGCCTGGGCTGGGTAAAGCGGATACCCTTCTGTGCACAGTGTGATTCAACGTTTTGAACCAGCTTTTTGATCTCGCTTTTTTTCACTCTTGACTTTAGCCTCTGAAGAAAGACGCAAGAACTTTCCTGTTAAACGATTAGTTGCAGCAAATTCTACTATAATTTTGCAGTGCCGCCTATTAAAACACTCTGCGCCGTTCTGTCTAGGGCATAAGGTGTATCAATTTCAACTTTATCTTTTGGATACGCGCACCCCGGAGTTTCCACGTCATCAGGATGTACCCCGGCCTGACTGATCCCGATCCCTGGATAAGAAGCATTCATAATCCGCACCAGCTCCGGCCCGACAAAGCGGTTCAACTCATCCAGGGTCTGGGCATTTAAATGTTTTGGATCCTGATCACCCAACGCTTCCCAATTCAAGGGGGTGTTCCCCGCATCTCGCATAAAGCGTGCCATGGTATTTTCAATTTGCTGGCGTTCTTGTGCCGGGCGCGCCTGATATTCATGCAACTTGTCCAGACTTTCAAAAACAACTACAAGATTATATTGAAACGTAGTCGGGGGAACATCCGCCGATTCAGGGCCAACCCCCGGAGGAAATCCATTGACGCAATCTTGAACAGGTATGGTAATCGCCCGATCCCAAAAACTAGCACCTCCGGCTTGGGGAGGATGAACGTCAACGGGTGCTTCAGGATCTGTTATCATAGGCTAAGATTAACCTTTCAATTCATTCTTATAAATAAAAAAGTAGCGCCGGAGGGTGCATGCCAAAACATTTGCTCGGCGGCCTAAGGCTTATCTGCCGACTGAAAGTATAATAATTGAAAATAGCCCGTCGAACCAAATTCTTAACCGATTTCAATCTGTAATCCGTCATAGGCCGGCGCAAAGCCTTCAGGAAGCTCCCTGATCAGGCTCTGGTAATCCATGAGAGAGGTAAGGCTGGAAAGATAAACCGCATCGGCCTTAATCGTTTTATGATAAACAATAATATCCTCGATATTTGCATGCACGGCATTATTCTGCATCGTATAAGCCGCCGCATCCGCGATCCACGTTTTCACGCCCTTGAGGATGTCCAGCGCCTGATCATCAAGCGCTTTCATATCAACTGTGTAGGCAAGATCGCCAAATCGGTATCCGGTACAGACACATGAGCCGTGATCGACAAGAAAGGGAACAAAACTGATATCCCCGATCCGATGTTCTTTCCCGAAGTCACTGTCCTTAAACTCCCGTGCCTCAAGAACCGGCGGATAAAAAAATTCGTTATTCCCACCCTCAAACAGATAGCGAAAACGGCTTTGTAAATCTTCAAATGTCTGCGCGTTGGCATAGACAGGCAGCGGCTTTTGACTGCCCCGAAAATAAAAACTGCGTAAATCGTCAATCCCGTGACAGTGATCGCCGTGTGCATGGGAATAAAAAACCGCATCAGGGGAAGACAGGTTCTCACGATTAAACTGTTCACGAAAATCCGGCCCTGTATCGACAACGATAGTCGTAGCCTGACTGACAACAGCCAGAGAACTCCGACCCCGCCTGTTTTTCGGCTCCTTGGGATCGCAATGACCCCAGTGATTTCCAATCCCGGGCACCCCCGAAGAATTCCCGCACCCCAGAACAACAGCCTTCAGGCTCATGCCAGCCTCGCCCGATCAAAAAGGGTAAAGAAGTTTCTGGTT
Source organism: Alphaproteobacteria bacterium (assembly GCA_020443295.1). GTDB lineage: Bacteria > Pseudomonadota > Alphaproteobacteria > Micavibrionales > Micavibrionaceae > JAGNKE01. Next base: position 8,636 of record JAGRIJ010000060.1, read on the forward strand.
GTCAGCACCGCGAACTCCTCCCGGTCTATTCCCAGAAAATCGGCCAGAAAATTCCCGGTCTGAGCAACAAACGCGGGTTCATTGGTCTTTCCACGATAAGGAACGGGCGCAAGAAAGGGCGCGTCCGTTTCAACCAGTATCCGGTCCAGAGGAACCGTTTTTGCAATCTCTCGCAATTCATCGGCCTTGGGAAACGTCACAATCCCGGAAAAAGAAATATAAAACCCAAGATCCAGGGCATCTCTCGCCAGTTGCGGGCCGGAGCTGAAGCAATGCATGACCCCCCTCACCCGGCCCCCAGCCGCCGCCTCCCTGAGGATTTGAGCCGTATCTGCTTCCGCATCGCGGCTGTGCACGATCAGGGGTAACCCGGTCTGCGCGCAGGCGCGGATATGCTTGCGAAAAGAATCCTGCTGGTCCGGTCTCGGAGAGTTATCATAAAAGTAATCCAGTCCCGACTCTCCAATCCCTACGATTTTAGGATCCGAAAGCGCCTTCTTGCACAGAAGTTCAAGACTAATCGCCTTTTCATCCGCTAACCCCGCATCATGCGGATGCGTCCCAATACTGCACCAGACATTCGGCAAAGGCCGCACCATCTCCAGCAGCCCATCAAACTCTTCGGTTATTCGGCAACAAATGGAAATCATGCCGCCAACCCCGGCCTCTTGTGCGCGGGAAGCCAGCATAGAGGGCGTGTCTTCGGGGGCCACCCGTTCATGATTAAGATGGCAATGCGAGTCGATCCACATCAGGCTAATTACTCCGCAGCTTCCTCGTTCTCAACAATCCGCGGAAATACCCCTTCCGGCTTGTCAATCGCTTTACCCGGTCGAAGGGCAAATTCCTTGGATATATGAGCAAAAGTCCGGCGTTCCTCTGAAACAGAAAGTTGATCAAGCAGCTTATTAGCTGACGTTGGAACGACTGGCTGAACGGCAATCGCTATACAGCGCACGGCCTCTGCAATAACATAAAGCACCGTTTCCATCCGCTTTGGATTTTCTTTCTTAAGCTTCCACGGCGCCTGCTGGTCAATATAGACATCGCAAGCCGAAATGACTTTCCAGATGGAGGCCAGAACATTATGAAACGCAAACGCATCCGCATTCTTGCGCGCAGCATCGTCAATCAACCGGTCATAAGCATGTTCAAGCAAAACCTTGTCTTCAATTTCCAGTTCGCCCGGCTCCGGGATTTTCTCACCACAATTTTTATGGATCATCGAAAGCGTGCGCTGTGCCAGATTGCCTAGGCCGTTCGCAAGATCGGCATTAATCCGCTGCACAGCCTGTTCATGCGAAAAGTTACCATCCTGCCCGTGCGGAATTTCCCGCATCAGGAAATAGCGCGTCGCATCCAACCCGTAAGTTTGCACTAACCCATCCGGCGAGAGTACATTCCCCACGGATTTAGACATCTTGGCGCCCTGCACATTGATAAACCCGTGCGCAAAAACCTGTTTCGGCAAGGGCAAGCCTGCGGCCTCAAGAAACGCCGGCCAGTAAATCGTGTGAAAGCGCGTAATATCCTTGCCGATGACATGATAATCCGCGGGCCAGAACTTTTTAAAACTTTCGGATTTTTCATCCGGATATCCAATCGCCGTAATATAGTTGGTCAACGCATCCAGCCAGACATACATCACATGGTCCGGCTCGCCGGGCACCGGAATCCCCCATGTGAGGCGGCTTTTATGTCGCGAGACAGAAAGGTCTTTAAGCCCCCCCTCCTGCTTAACGAAACTGATAATCTCATTCGCCCTCACGGTCGGCTGAATGAACTCAGGATGCGCCTTGTAATAATCCAGAAGGAAATCCGTATACTTCGAAAGCTTGAAGAAATAACTCGGCTCCTCCACCCACTCGACTTCAGTCCCGTTCGGGGTCAGCTTTTTGCCGGTGGCCGGATCGGTGGTCAATTCATCCTCACCGAAGTAACCTTCCTCACGTACCGAGTACCAGCCTTCATATTTCCCAAGATAGATATCGCCCTTCTCTTTCAATTTCTCCCAGATCCCTTGGGACGCGGCATAATGGCGCGGCTCGGTCGTACGGATAAAATCGTCATTGGAAATACCCAAAGTTTTGGCCATATCCTTGAAATAGCCTGCATTCATATCCGCGAATTCCTGCGGCGTCATATTGTTCTTTTCAGCCGTTTTGGCAACTTTTTCGCCATGCTCGTCCGTCCCGGTCAGGAACATCACATCGTAACCGTCCAGCCGCTTGAAACGGGCCATCACATCGGTCAGGATCACTTCATACGCATGGCCAAGATGCGGCTTTCCATTCACATATGAAATCGCGGTCGTAACGAAAAAAGGCGTCTTCTTGCTCACTGCGCTCACCCAGAAAAAAACATATCTAAAGCCGGAGAAACCGGACGTTTACGGGTTTATCACAAGAAAAGCGCTGCGTACAGTTTCCCGCTTGTCCAGATTGGAAAATTCCGTTCTCTGGAAATGGCCCTGCAAAGCCTCGGAAATAGCCAATAATGAGTCAAGAGAAGCCTTCTGATAAAACCTCTCAAGCCCGCTGTTTTTAAAAAAATCAGGAAAATTCTGACTTCCACGGGCTTGCATAAACAGCAAAGTCCTGAAAACCCAGACCATTAGCTGAGTAAACAACTCATAACGCTTTTCGCTTCCAGGCCCTCCAAACGTTTCCGAAAACCGATGGATAGCTTGCCAGCTCCAGTCAGGCGTTGTCTCAAACAGCCCAAGAATTTCAGAAAACAGTTCCGGCCCGTCATTTTCGGCAAAATACAAAGCCTGCCCTATGCTGCCTTCAGAAAAAGCGATAATCAAATTCATATCTGTAGGAGAATACACAAAACCCTGCCGCGCCAGCAGATCGCGAATGATATCCTTCTGAAGAACCTGAAAGGGAATAAGACGACTGCGGGATCGAATAGTCGGAATAAGCTCGCCAATACGATGAGTAACCAGAATGATTGCAACTTTCTTCGGCGGCTCTTCCAGAATTTTTAAAATCGCGTTCTGGGCGGTATTATTCATTTTATCCGCATCATCGATAATAACAACGCGCCACCCTCCCTCTGCTGAAGTTTTGCGAAGATACGGGGAAATACGCCTGATCGTTTCCGCATCGATAACATTCTTTCTTTTGCCTTTGAGAGTATCCAAAGAACGCTCAATATAAAGCAGGTCACCATGCCCTCCGGAAGCCACCCTTGAAAAGACAGGATCGTTCGGATCGATATCCATATTCTTTGGAAAACTGATTTCCTCCCCGCCGAACAAACTATCCTCAGAAACTGAAATCTTGCCATATTTCAAAAGATACCGCGCCAGCCGGAACGCAAAAGTGCATTTTCCAATGCCTTTCGGCCCGGAAAAAATCAGCGCATGCGGCAAAGCATCCTTGGCAAACAAATCAAGCAGTAACTGCTCCTGAGAACCATGGCCAAGACAAAACGTCATTGAAGACGGTTTAACAAGACTTTCAGAGCGCGTATCGACAACATCGGAAACGGGTGGCTCGTCCTCGGTCTCCTCAAGGTCGGAGTCGGGATCGACAAGACTTTCTCCAAACAGATCCATAAAAACTCCCCTTACAGCCTTTTGCTTAAAGCGCTCCAGATATCGTCGGCCATCTTCTCCGTCCCGCCAGCAGCATCGATGATAATGCACCGGTCCGGCTCCCTTTTGGCAATCTCAAGAAACCCGTTTCGAACTTTTTGATGGAAAGAAAACTCCATCTTCTCAAAACGGTCCTCCGCCTGACTGTCCGGGTTGCGCTCTCTGGCCATGCGCTTTGTCGAACGCTTCAGCCCGACTTCGGGTTCAATATCAAGAATGAACGTCACATCGGGTGTAAGATCGCCGAGAACATCTTGGGTAATCCTCTCAATTTTTTCAAGCGGAACGCCGCGGCCATACCCCTGATAGGCAACAGTCGAATCTGAAAACCGGTCACAGACGACGACCTTACCGGCATCCAGCGCGGGATTCACAACGCGCTCGACATGCATCGCCCGTGCAGCCAGAACAAGCAGAACTTCAGCAAGAGGACTCCATTTCTCCGTCCCGCCCTTGACGAAAAGAGAACGGATTTTCTCGCCCTCGGGTGTGCCCCCGGGTTCCCGCGTGGTAATCACTTTATAATTTTCACGGGTCAGGCGCTCGGCCAGCTTGTTGATCTGCGTGGTTTTACCGGATCCTTCCCCCCCCTCCAGAGTGATGAACAGGGGTCTCTTCTTGTGATGCAGATTCATGCACTATACCTTGCCGCCGATAATCATCTTGGCCTTTTCCAGAAGCTTGCCAAAAAATCCGGCTTCCTTGACTTCTCCTATGGTAACCAAAGGAACGGTCATATCCTTGACACCCGGAATATGCACGGTCGCCTGCCCTACATTCTGACCTATCGTAACGGGCGCAATCAAGGGGGATTTATAGGTAATATCGACACTTACGGAATCCTGATCCATCTTTGGAACAGTAACCATCAAAGGGTCCGCAACTTTAATACCCACACTATCCCCTGCCCCCATAGCGACAGGAATGCGCTCGATTTCTTTTCCTTCCTTAAACAAGGAAATATTAGTGAAGCTGCCAAGCGCCCATTGTACCAGCCGCGCAGATTCATCCGCCCTCTCCTGCTGATCCTTCATTCCGCTCAGAACAGCAATAACCCGTCTCCCATCCTGTGTACCGGATGCAATCAGCCCGTACCCCGCCTCATCGGTATGTCCGGTCTTTATTCCGTCCACTCCGATGCCCCGGTAAAGCAAAGGATTGCGGTTTCCCTGCTTGATCTTGTTGTATGTAAATTCTTTCTCCGAATAATAATGATAATATTCAGGAAAATCCTCAATAACATGCTTGGCCAAAATCGCCAGATCGTGCGGCGTGGAATAATGATCGGGATCTGGCCAGCCGCTGGCATTCATAAAATGGCTGTGCTCCATCCCAAGCTCCTTGGCCTTTTTGTTCATAGCGGCGGCAAACGCATCCTCGGACCCCGCCAGCCCTTCGGCCAGAACAATAGTGGCATCATTCCCGGATTGAATAATGACGCCCTGGATCAAATCATCCACCTTGACCTTTTCATGCACCGGGACCCACATTTTTGAGCCCTGTGTCTTCCATGCCTTCTCGCTGACGAGCAATTCATCATCCAGCTTCAACCGCCCGTTCTTGAGGGCCTCGAAAACCAGATACATGGTCAGGACTTTGCTCATAGAGGCCGTGGGCATGCGTGTATCCGCATCCTTCTCATACAGAACAGCCCCGGTATCGTAATCAATCACATACGCCTGCTTTGCAGCGGTCTGCAAAGCAGGCTCGTCCGCGTACGAAGCAGACGATAAAAAAACCATGACTAGAACAAACAAGGTAAAACGTGCCATTCTTCTCCCCTTCCAGACTACTCTACGACGATCAGACAATCTTTATATCCTCTGGATTCAAGCCGTCCAACCAACTCGTCCGCAGCGGCAACATCTCTTGCCAGAATACGGACCCTGTAATACTGCTTTCCGTTCACCGTGGCCGGATAGACTCGTGCCTCCCCGATAGGCTGAAGCTTTTGCGCAAGAACCTGAGCCTGTCCCTCGAGTGACAGCGATGCTACCTGAACAAACAAAGCCGTCGGCTGAACGCGCTCATGCTGCACAACCGGATCCGGATAAACCACCCCGCTCTTGATATGTCCGGGCATTGTGGATCCGTCATCCAAAGGAACAGGAACAGGAGCAGCCGCCTGACGCACCACCGGTGTCGGCGGGGGTGTAGGGGTCTGCCCGTGTGCATAGCGGTGCGAATTATACCTGTTCTCCTGACCCTTGGTGCTGATCCCCCTCTTGGCCAGCGCAGCAAGCTGGTTGCTTTCCTTCTTCATCAACTCAACACGCACCTTCGCAACGCCCTTGTTTTTAAACCCGAGCAATTCCGCACCTCTCTGTGAGACATCGATAATCCTGTTATGCGCATAAGGTCCGCGGTCATTCACTCTCAGGTAAATAGACCGTCCGTTTTCCAGATTAGTAACACGGACAAGACTGGGCATCGGCAGGGTTCTATGCGCAGCAGTCAGTTCGTAGGTATCAAACCTTTCCCCGTTAGCGGTGCTCTTGCCATGGAATCCCGGCCCATACCATGAAGCAATGCCGGTCTCGCTATAGGTCTCATATTCCTGAGGAACATAAAGAACGCCACCAACCTTATAAGGGGCCCCAACCTTGTATGCGCCAACGCTCTTTCCCGGCTTTCCGACAATCTTGTCGCCGTTCCCGAACAGGGGAATCCCGGAACACCCGGTAACAGGAAGAACAAAAGCACATAAAAAAACTATCCTGAGGGCTTGCTGAAAAAAACGCATCCTCTCCCTTTCAATGATTCTCTGGGGCTATTCCGCTATGGCATCCGCCAATGTTCCAACGCTGATCGCAAAATACTGCGATCGGTTCCACTTCATGATGACCCCAAAATTATGGTAGGCCAAAAACGCAGGTCCGCTCAATCCGTCCGGCGCGACAATCGAGGCGTTCATTTTTTCAACATCCGGCAGACGCTCCCCGTTCGGAAGCCGGACCCCGATCTTGTCCCACTCCTTCAGACTCTTGCGAACATCGGTTCCGACAAGCTTCTCGGAAAATTTCTTCGGAAGATTCACGGGCCGGCCCCAGCGCTCGTCTCCCAGCCACCCGCTCTTGCTAAGGTAATTGGCGGTAGAGGCAAAAACATCCTGACGTGTCGTCCAGATATCACGCCGCCCATCCCCATCCTCATCCACGGCATAGGCATGAAAACTCGAAGGCATAAACTGGTTCTGCCCCATGGCTCCGGCCCACGATCCCTTCATATCCTTGAGGGGAACATGCCCCTCATCCAGAATTTTGAGCGCGGCTAAAAGCTCCCCCCGGAAAAACGAACTCCTTCGTCCATCATGCGCCAACGTGGCCAAAGCGGGAATGACGCCAAACCCGCCTGTATTATTCCCGTAACTGGTTTCCATCCCCCACAGCGCAACGATATACTGTGCGGGCACACCGTACTTCGCCCCAATCTCATCAAGAGTCTCGTGATACTGCCTGTAAAGCTTGCGGCCTTGGCTGATCCGTTCTTTGGTAATCACTTTCGCCTTATATTGCGCGAATGTCATTTTCCCTTCGGGCTGCTTGCGGTCCAGCTCAATGACACGCGGCAGCGGCTTCACCCCTTTAAACGCGGACTCCAGGGTTTTCTGGGAAATGCCCTTTTTCACCGCTTCCTTTTTAAATCCGGTCAGCCACACATCGAAACTTTCTTTATTCGCCATGGACAGACCCGGTATCAAGACGAGCATCATCAGAACGGTAAAAACAATAGGGCGCATAAAGAACTATGGAACCTCGCCTAGCGGGAATCGGATTCGTAAAGTTTCGACATCACTTCAAAGATAAAGGCGGTGCTCCATCCGAACAAGATAAATCCGTTCGCTGCCTGAAAGGAACTCACAAGTCGCCATTTATGATCGAGCACCACATCCCCGAAACCGACAGTAGTAAAAGTAGTGGTGGAAAAATACAGCGCCTCTTCAAGGTCCGGCAAGGCGTCAACGGAAAGATAAAACGCCGCCCACAGCCAGATCTGCACGATATGAGAACAAAAAGCCCCGAGAACGGCCAGGATCAGCATTGGCACCTTCCACGAATGCCGCAACCGCAGCCGGAAAATGTTCTCGCTTAGATCCAGCAAGCCTTTCAGGCGATCCAGAGCGACCGCGTGAATGACGACGGTCACACAGATCAGCACGGTGCCGATAAGCAATTCATAAACAAACATGCCCGGATTCCCGTTTACCTCTAGACAGGCATAACGAAATTTCGTTAAAAAATGAAGGCCTTGGAGACAAGGATACGCGGTTGTGCCCGACTTTCTTGCAAGGGGCACCAACCGGCAAGTGGAGAGGTGGTCGAGTGGTTGAAGGCTCCGGTCTTGAAAACCGGCGTGGGCGCAAGCTCACCGTGGGTTCGAATCCCACCCTCTCCGCCATTTTGTTTCCCTCGATTGAAATCGCCCCTAAAGCCTTGAAGGGCAAGGTGGTTTTCGGGGTTCGAAATCCCTCATTCCGGCAATATTGAAGATGGTCCGCAAAGGTGAGTTTCAGGACCAGTTTCCGGTGCATATGGCAGCCGGAATGCCAGAGTTTTGAAGGGTTTGCGAAGAACGCCATGGCGAGTTCGAACAACTCCTCGAAGTGTCCGCGCGTCTGGCCCGTTTGAAGACGTTTTTCCTCCAGCGCCAGCTTATCCCGCTCCAGCTTAGCGATCTTTTTCTCGTAAGCCGAAACAACATTCGGATTGGACGCCTCAACGATGCGGTCCAGCAAGCCGTCGATCTGTTTTTCAAGGGTCTGGATATCGCGGGTGAACCGGCGGGCGAAGTCCTGCGCCTGAGCAAGCCGCTGATCCCATCCATGTTTGAACAGCGAGCGCACCAGCCCGAACAATGTTGTGCTTGGCGTCAACTCTTCGAGCAGCGCTGCAAAATCCCCTTCAAGCTGATCGCGGCGGATGGATTTGCGGTATTCATCGCAGCCTTTGTTGAAACACATGTAGTATGGATGTTTCTTGCCCGTCTTGCTCTTTGACCAGCAGGAGGTCATCGGCTTGCCGCAGCAGCCGCAGGAGACTGACCCGCGCAGCGGGAAATCCGTATTGATATCCGCGCGCGCCGGAGCCTTTGCCCCCTCTTTCAACCGCTCCTGAATACGCTCGAAGGTCTCGAAGCTGATCAGGCCGTCATGCTGGCCCTTGCGTAAAGAGACGCCCCAACGCGGCGCTTCCACATAACCGGCGTAAAGCGGCTTGGTCAGGATGTCATTGACGAGTTGATTGCGCACTTGCCCTTTTCGGTCTTTCGGGAAAGATGGATGGCTTTCGAAGAAACGTTTGACCTCGGCCTGCATCTGGAAGCGGCCCGAGGCGTAACCTTCCAAGCCCTCCTGTATGATTGAGGCCAGCGGTTCATCACGGACCAGAATTTTGCCCTGTCCGGGTGAATGAACGTGTTTGAAGCCAATACAGGAAATAAACGGCCAGTATCCATTCAGGACGCGGGCGCGCATCCGGTTGCGGGTTTGCTCCGCATTCTTCTGGCGCTGGTGCTGTGAGACAGACGCCAGCAGGTTTTCAACGAGGATAGAATCTGAATCTTCCCCGAACTCGATAGACGGACTTTCCAGCCGTGCGCCGGAAGCGGCAATCGCATCACGCAAATCAAGGTGGGCTTTCATGTCCCGCGCCAGACGGGAAATGTCATCAATCAGCACCACGTATTCTGTGTGTTTGTTCTGTTTAAGATACGCGAGCATGGCTTGCATACCGGGCCGGTCGATCAATCCGCCGGACACCGCTTCATCACAAAACACATCGGCCACCTCGTAGCCTTTCATTTTCGCAAATTCGCGGCAGCGTGTTTCCTGCGAGCCGAGGCCATGGCCCTTTTGCATCTGCGCAACGCTGGAAACCCGCGCATAAATCACCGCCAATGCGGTTGGTGGTCTTGGAATGGGGTCTGCTGTCATATCAAATTTCCTCTCGTTCATTATGAATGGATGGAATCGTTTGTGAACACAGGGACGAGCCTGCGTTTTCAAACGCTTCACAAAGTATCGGATGATCCAAGTATACCCGCTTTGGCGCCGTCAGTGCGGGTTTCAATGAAATATCTTTATTTTGTCCACAGGCTTGCTGGATCGGGTGAAGTCCGAAGCCCAGATCGACAAATTGCAGGACAATGCTCCAGACGGTCTGGAGGTATTCAATCTTTTGCTCTTCGGTAAGGTCGCACTCTTCGAGGTGGTGAAGAAACTCATACGCATCAAACTGGATGGTTAGCGGGTTCTCATGGTGCTCGGGTGTCGGATCACGTTCATGGATCAGGTCTTTTTTTGATTTCATTCGCTTTTCCTTCTTTTAAGCGGTGGCGGTGCACGCCCGCTCCTGTGCGGACGTGCTTGCCGGGGGTTACATCGCGTGTTGATATTCATCGCGCAGGCTTTCATCGGGGTCTGCCTTATGCTGATGATTAAGAGCCGCGCGGTATTCGCTCACATGCTCATAAGCACGGCGGGCCAGTTCAGCGACACGCAGGAGATCGCTACCGGTAAAGCTGTGCGTATCGCGCAGCCGCCCGTCGGTATCTTCATAGGTACGCGCCAGCACCGTGCTGAAATACACACCGTTCTCGCCTTCATTCTCCCAGATGGTCGCTTTGAGCGCGCCGTCGCGGATGACATCGACGGGACCGGTTTTAGGTTGTGGGTTCATATGTTTTTTCCTTTCTGGTTTTTGGTTTTGCGACAAAAAAAGAGCGGCCCCGGTGCACACAAAAATGCAAAACGGGGCCGCCTCTATCATGAGAACATAACATGAACATTTGCTGCAATGCAAACTTATCAGCCTACGTTCGTATGGTTATCCCCTTTGCCCTTATCGCTGGACGTTCTGGCGGCTGCGCCGGGAGCGCGGGCCGCGAGAGGCTTTGAAGTCTTCACGCGATTGGTCTTGCACGCCTGCGCCGTCTTCAAGGTCCATGTCCTGCTGGCGGTTGCCTGAAGACGTGCGGCCTTGTTGTTTGTCCTGCGCCTGTTCCTGCTGTTGTTCCTGACGCAGTTCATTGGTGCGGGCGTAAGCGCCGCGCGCCAGTTCGGAGACGCGAAGAAGCTCGGCTCCGCTAAAGGAATGCGAGTCGCGGTAGTTGCCGTCTTCATCCTGCCATGTGCGCGAAAGCGTGGTGGAATAGTAATCTCCGTTCTCACCTTCATTCTTCCAGACAGTCGCTTTGAGATTCCCATCCCGCAGAACATCTTCGGGACGGTTCACATCCGGCTCCTGCTCTTGCTGCGTCGTGTTGGTTTGGTGTGTGGTCTGTGTATTCTCCATAGGTCTCCTTTCAAGGTTGGTTTGGATTAACGTGATCGGGCTTTGCCCTTGCTCTTCATCTGTGCCTTGCGCCCTGCGATGAAGATGCTCCGGTACTGCGCATCGAGAAAATTCAACTGCGATGAAGAAGTTTGAATCTGATGTGTCTGTGCAGGGTCAGACGTTGAAGAGTCGGCCTTCCTGCGCCGCGCCTTCCATGCCCGTTCCTGTTCCTGACTCCAGCGCCGTTGAAACGCGGCGCGGTCTGCGCCCATGGCAAGCGGCGGCGGCGGTCTGTGTTCCGGCCTCGGCTGTTCGCGCTCCACCATGGAAAGGTTTTGTGGGCCGCGGCACATGGCTTCAAAGCGCCGCTGATGCTCGCTCTTGTTCATGTCCGCATGTTGCGCGGCAATCAGGGGATCGCGGGCATATTGGAAGCTTTTTCCGGTGTCTGGGGCGTTTTCGTAAAAAGACGGCTGGCCGCCGGGCAGATTGTCCCGGTTGAGATAGGCATAAGAGCCTAAACCATCGTCTTTTCTCATCTCCATGGAGCCGGCCAGCGTCCTTTCTTTATTTCAGAACGGACCACCTGCCGGATGCGTATTGCGGGTAATGCGAAAAAGCGTTTGGAACGTGTTCCTGTCTTACCGTCAGCCAGCGGCGGCCCATCCCTGTTGTAACACGCACCTTGTCCGCCGGAGGGTGATACGGGTTCGGATGAAACCGTCCGGCCATAAATTTTTGTGTGTAGTAAGGCCTGCGCTGCGCATAGAGCGGATGTTGCAGCGTATCCGCAAAGATATAATCCGCATCTGGCCGCGCGTTCAGCACCTCATCGGGCGTTTGCAGCGGGCGCATCTGTTTGCTGCGGTGAATGGAGGCTTCCTTGAAATGCCCGTAAGCAATGCCGATGGCAAACGGATCATCGCCTGAGATCAGGGAATGCAGCACTTGTGATTTGGCGAGCCTGTCGCGTCCCTGTTGCAGCACATCATCATATTCAAGGGTTTGTGTGCCGAGCATGTGAGAGACATCGCGCGCGGAATGGATTTCACGCAAGGCAAAGTAAATCTGGAGCGCCGCGCTACTCGTGATGATGTTCTTCGCGTTCGGCCCCAAGGCATTCATCTGGTCCGTGGACTGGAAAACGGCCCACGGGCGAATGCCGATGCCTGCGCCATAGGTAAAAAGCTTGATCACCAGCGGGAAGTTGTTGAGCTGGGCGCATTCATCCAAAATCCATGTTTGCTGCGGCGCAGACGGCGCGCGGGATTTATAGATCATGGCGGAAACAAAAATCGCCTTGATCACCGGAGCCCACGCATCGACGAATTCGGCGGGCGGCATGAGATAAACCTGCCAGCATTGATCGCTATCGGTTAAATCCGAAAGATCAAAATCATATGGCGGAGACACGGATTGCAGAAGTACCGGATCGGAGAGACAGGAGAACGCCTTGAAAATTTCTCCCAAGATGCCCTGAAACCCGCCCGTACTGTCTTCACGGCTGCGGGCAATCTCTTCCTCAACGCGCCGTGAGATCGCAAAACCGGAACTATGCATGGTATAAGCGAAGTTCAGCCACTCATCCCCGCCGCCGGGGATCAGGTTGATGGCGCGATAGAGATCGGGAAGCGTGAGAACACCCTTGGATTTGACCAGCGCGAGGATCACCCCTTCGAGGACATCCCTTGCGCGCATCTCGAAATATTTCCCGTTCGCCGCGCCGGAGAGCGGGATCATGTTTTCGGCAAAGACTTTGACATCTGAGACCAGCGTCTCGGAATCCATGCGGATATAGGAGACCGGATTGATGCGGTGTTGCGGCAGGCCGTGCAGTGAAATCGGATTCCAGTAGCCGCAGAATTTTTGATCTTTGGTTTGATCCTGCGAGATCGCCGCCAACTCGCCCTTCATATCGAGCGCCAGCATCGACGCACCGGAATAAATACCCGTGCAGAGATTATAGGCCAGAATATCCCTGAGCTTGCCGGACCGTGCACCCGCTGTAAGAAGCAAACCGCCCGCACCGTGATACCAGAGCGGACGGCCCTCATAATAGCCGATAAAGAGCGAGGTCGGGCTTTGCCGGAAGAAATCAGCGTCAGCGATTTCACGCAGTGAGGCAAAATTCGCGCTGCCGAAACGGTAATGCTCGTTATGCGCGGCATACATAAGTGTTCAGTGCTGCGAGAGGATATCGAGAAACGCCAGCACCATCCCCGGCGCCATGATGATGAAAAGCAACGTCTCGAAATTCCAGAGAGACTTGAGCCAATTGACCAAGGGCGTGAGATTGAATTCGCGTCCGCTGTTCATTTTAACGATCATGTAAGTGCTCCTTTCAAATCAGAGAAACCGCGCCGCGAGAGCGAGACCGCCCATCACCAGCGCCGTCGAGATCGAGGCGCGCGCGCCGAAGAAAATCAGCAAGGCAACGATCAGCCACCAGACGACAGCCGTGATATCTTCAAAGCCGTAACCGTAATGCCGCGCGGTAAAGCGTTGCACGAAGGCAATGGAAGTGCTGTAGGCCACGGGAACGGTGAAGAACGTCACCAGCGCTGCAATGATGTTCGACAAGCCCACAATCGAGGACATGAACACCGAGCGGCTGGCCTGCTCATAGCGTGATGGGTGTTGACGATGTTGCATGAGGCCGCACCTCCTTTCTTAAAAGGAAGGATACGGCGAGTGGAAGGCAGGTTTAGGGGGATACGCCTCCCTAAATTAAAATCAGGAAACTTATCGCAATGTTTGATTGCACATGGATTGCAGCTTTGAAATCCCCATCAAAGCGCTGTCATCATCCTTAAACAATCCGGCTTTATATTTCTCATCATCTCTCACTTTAAACCAGCGAGAGTTAAAGCCATTCATTGCTACAATTTTGCGCTTATTCAACTCATCCAGAACAAGTTTTGGCTTTGGCGGGTTTTTCGGCGCGTCAGGATTCAACTCGCTCCAGATTTCACCAGAGCCGATTTTTTCATCAATCCTTTTTGCGGCGCGCTTTTGCAAAGACAAAATATCTTTTTCAAGACGCAGGTTTTTGAGGTGTTCGATGCGACGTTCCGCAGAACCCTCGGCAATGATCTCATCGAATTCATCACTCAGGTCCTCAAACAAGGCTGCGCATTCTGCATCCATATTCCGACTGCCACACCCCGCAAGAGGAAAGGCAACTATGATGAGTGCGATAAATGATAGGGCTTTTTGCATCTTAGCTCCCTCCATAATGTGATATATTTCTGGCAATTTTATGCCAGGATGCAAAAAAACGGAACAACAGATTCGAAATGAACTTCTCAGACCACGACCAACGCGGCGACCTTCTGGTTCATGATGATGACAATATCCCTGCCGGTCTCGTCGTTTCGGGTGACAGTATCATCCCGCTCGAAGACAGCGGACGCATCACGAATGGCATTGTACTCAATGACAAGTTGATATTGGGCTATGACATTGTCTGGAAATGCTACCGCCCCGAATTCGTGGCTGCAGGATACAGGCTGACGTTGCCTCCGTATCCCATGGCGCTCTGGGATGCTGGGACCGGAAAGAAACTCACGACACTGCAAGGATTGCACACAGGCTCCATACGTGGTGCAAAACTGCTCGATGACAAACATATGATCACATGGGCGCGTGATTTTCGGGTGTTCGTCTGGAACACTGAAACCGGGGAACGTACAGAAAAATTCACAACGCCTGTCCTGACCGATCAGGACGGCTACGCGATTGTGTCTTCCAGAAACGGCGAGGATTATTCGCCTGAAGACTGGCAGGACTACATCGAGGGACGCGGTGCGCCGGGCTTTAATGTCACCATCTATCTGAAACCCGATCCCCACGGAGAACAATATGGCCTCGGTCCATTCAATGGCCTGACAGGTGATGACAGGAGCATCCGTGGCTACGCCCCAGATCAACATGAACCGATAGACCATACCGACCTTCTGCGCCGGGTGCAGGATTTGGAAGGTGCGGAAGCCGGATACTCCACTCCCTTCAGACTTAACGACGGACGTTTGGGAATCGGTGGTGCGACCTACGGGGCTTGGGAACAGGTCTTCATCTGGGACGGCCTGAAAGACCTCACTATTCTTATCCCCTGCAGTATGGATATCAATTGCCGGATCGACGGAGAAATTGCCCCGAATACGATCCGCATCGACAACGAGACTGAAACCTACACATTCGAGAATATCTAGGCCGGATTGTCATTGGCCGCTCTTCTTCCCCACAACGCAGCATCCCGCGGATAACTGGCTTTGAGGATCGTGCCGACAATACGCGCCCGCTCTCTGGCTTCGCCTCGGACATAAGGCGTGATGCTCGCCGGAACCGGCGTGCAGCAAAAATCCCGAAACCAGTCACGGATATGCGGGACTTCCAGAACATGCAGATCAAGGAAAACTTCGTTTCCGTCTTCATCAACGATATGCCCGCGATAATCACGGTACAGATCGCAAAGCACGTCATGCCAGTGATAGCTGGAAATATTCAGGCCGCAGGCAAAATTACGCATATCACGAATGAAGTGTGGATTGGAAAGCTCTTCATCCGAAACAATTATCGTCCGCTCGTTCCGGCAGGCCCCATCGGCATAACACTCATGACACAACATCCTGAATACCTCCTGCTTACGGAGGCTCAGGCTGGCGGAACGGCTTCAGACAAAACCACAGCGAATTTTGCCGGTTTTGTTTTCTATGCTGAATTCAAGGGGTTAAGGCGTATGCTTATCCGGCGCAGTGCGGATATTCTCGCGTGCCTGCAACAAATGGCGCAGATCATCAACCTGTTTGCCGAACGCCAGACAGGAGAATTCCAGATCATCGTCATCCCTGAGCGGTTCTGCCGAGAGCAGCCCGAACTTGTCCATCGGCAGATTGATCCGGCGGCCTTCATCGACCATGGAGCCAACCTCATGGTCACTCAGCGCGAAGGTTGAAACCACACGCGGACGGTTCGGATCGTCAATATTTTGTTCGCTCAGATGCAAGGCATAATCGCGCCGGGATATGAATTCCCGGTTGCGGGTATATAGCGGATGAAAACCCACACCGAATGCAGGCGGTAAATTCAGCTTCACCTGTTTGAGAACAAGATACGGATCATTATCCGCATCCTCCTCCAGTGGTCCCATGGCGAGATCAAAATGCACTCCGTAGGATTGGTTCGATCCATCCCGCAGCCGAACATTGAGTGTGGAGGTGGTTAGCGCGCCATAGCCGTGAAAGAAATGCGCGATATAGACAGGATCATCATCACTGCCGCTTTTCAGGAATATTCGCCCCCGCGCCATCAGAACAGACTGCGCCGAAAGTTTGGTCAACTGAACGGCTATCACCAGAGTCGGGTCCATCAATGTGATGAAAAACCAGCCTGCGGCAAGATCGGTCAGACGTTTATGTATTCGCTCCTTCCTGAAACGCCGCGCATCATGGAACGCAGTGAGCACGTCATCCATATCCGCCCATGTCAGAAAACGCGGCATATCGGCTATGTCTTCAAAGAAGGCCGTCATTTGCTCCAGCGTATTTGTCTGCGGCCTTATGCTTTCATCCTTGAAGCGTGTGATCTTCTTCTGACTGATCGGCGCGAAGGGCTGCTCACCGGCTGCCCGATTGCCAATGACAGACGGGCATTCATTCATGGCGTTTGCAATGGAAGCGTCATCCAAATCCTTGATGGTCTGGTAAAACTGCAATTGTTCGGCAAGGCGTTTGCGGGCAAGCGTTCTTATATCCGAAGCAAGATCACGGATCAGGGTCTTACCCGGCGGCGTATAATACGACGTCTCCATGGTCCGCATACCATAGTCTGACTCCGTCATTTCCGTGCATGTTTTTATGTTGCTCTATCGGGCGGGTTCGAAATAAGTCTGAATATCGTAAAAGCGTTTCGCCATCGGATGGGCGTGTAATACAGAGCGGTATTTGTCATACGCGCTGGTTTTGCAATTTTCGCGTTACGCAAGATGTGCGTTGTAGTACAACGCGATCTTGCCAAAGGGGCCCGCTGGCGCGCCCCTGTTGGATACCCCCGGCCTGTGGCGCATGTCAGGCATTGAGCCTTCATGCACCAGCAAACGCAATCGCCGTTTGATCACGAGCGGGAGACTTCGGCTCTCCCTGCCCCCATCGACCATGCCATGGAGGCAATTCCATTGAGGCCAACCGTGCGCCGGTTGGATGCCGATCAGGTCTTTCGCAACCCGATACCCACGCCCA
>JAGRIJ010000061.1 GCA_020443295.1 Alphaproteobacteria bacterium
CGATCTGCCCTTGCGGGGAAAGATAGGAAAACACGGTTTCAAAGGCTTCCTGACGCTTGGGCGCATCGCACATGCCGATCAGGCTGAAAATCAGCAGGTCCGCGAGACTGTCGTTAAATTCGGCTTCCTGCGCCAGCCGTTGCACGGCCTCAAGCGTGGCCTTGTCGGTCACAACCCGCGCTTCATCGGAAATCCCGTCCGTGCTGGAAAGTACGTTAACGTCATGCAGAAAATCAATAAGATCGGGAAGGCTGAACCGCAACGTTTGAATCGGCTCGCCCCGCATCAGAGAATCGAGCATTTCCCGTTTAAGATTGAAATCCACCATAAAATCACCCTCTGACAGTCACATATTTTGATTATGAAAAAATATCAGTTTGCCTCGAACTGGGGCAACCTCTTTTCACGAAAAGGTGCTCATAAACGACTTCCAGCCGCCCGCCAGTGACTTTTGCGCGGCATGGGCGACAAGCGTCCGCTCGATCTTAAGAAGGTCCTCAGATACGATATTTTGCGGATTGGCAGGGTCACAAAGACTGGCCGTCTGGAAATCCGTGGCCAGAAAAACCAGAATTTCCCGGATATAGGTTTCCAGATCGTTGCTCTGGCTGATCGGATTCTTTCCTTTGAGTGCCTGGATAACGGCCAGCTCCAGCAGGAAAGAAGGGAAAAAAATCTCTTTGGTATTACGCCAGAGCTTCATCAGGCGGATTTCGCTCAACCGGCCGGAAAGAGCCACATATTGCGTATGCGTATTAAGATTGGTTACGGCCCATTCGCCGGTCTTTCTGTTAAAAACACGGTGGTCTTCACTTTTCGAACTCGCTCGCCGCGCGGGAATCAGGTCGATCTCATGTCCGTCCACGCTGACGCGGATTGCGATATGATTGGCCCGTGCGCTCGGATACCCGTGCTTCCTTAAATATTCGAACAGGCTTTTATAGATTGTGACCGGGGCGTGGTTATAATCATGCGCCAGCGAGATCAGAAGATCGGAATCCGTTCCCCCCGGCACGTTCGTGCCCTTCGCAAAAGACCCCGTAACACGCGAATACTCAATCGCCTCCCCGCCCCATCGCTTAACAACGGGCAGGAGGGTTTTCAAAGCCTGTTTGACAGAGCGGAAGCCTTCTTCCTCTGTCTTTTGCTGTGTAAAAACTTTCATCGAACAATCGGCAGGAACTGCCAGAACAAAGAATACTCTCGAATCAAGTATACAGATTTAGTACGGAATCGGAAAGTCCCGTCTGACTTTATCAATATCCGAAAGAACTGCAGGGCTAAGCTGTATATCGATGGAATCGATATTGGCTTTGAGCTGTTCCATAGTGGTTGCGCCAATAATGTTTGAAGTGACGAACGGTCTGGAATTAACGAATGCCAGTGCCATCTGGCAGACATCCAGCTTATGTTTCTTGGCAACCGCCATATAAGCCTTAACGGCGCTGTTGGCTTGCGGGGTATCCCGCGCAGTTCCGGCAGTGAGTAACGTCCAGCGCGAGCCCTTGGGGCGCTTGCCGTCCAGATATTTTCCGCTGATCATACCGGTAGCCAGAGGCGACCACGCCAGAAGCCCTACATCCTCGGCCATGGCGACCTCATGCATATCCGGTTCGAACAAACGGTAAAGCAGGCTGTATTCGTTCTGGATCGACGCCATCCGGGGCAGGGCTTTTTTCTCCGACAGTTGCAGCCACTTCATCGTGCCCCATGCGGTTTCGTTGGAAAGGCCGATATGCCGGATCTTGCCAGCCTTGACCAGCTCGCCCATGGTTTCCAGCACGTCAAGGAAATTGTCTTCGACCTGCTGCCGGTCGAATTTTGGAGCATATCCCCAAACCTGATTAAAAGCGTAAGATCCCCGGTTAGGCCAGTGCAGCTGGTAAAGATCGATATAATCCGTCTGCAGACGCTTA
Source organism: Alphaproteobacteria bacterium (assembly GCA_020443295.1). Lineage (GTDB taxonomy): Bacteria > Pseudomonadota > Alphaproteobacteria > Micavibrionales > Micavibrionaceae > JAGNKE01. The sequence goes on from JAGRIJ010000061.1 coordinate 1,917, forward strand.
AGGCTTCCGTCAATGGCGGCGAGAATATTAGAGCGATCGATGATCGCTTTACCGCCCCGAACCCAGGGCAGTCCCGCTCCGGCAATCTTACTGGCAAGAATCACTTTTTCCCGGTTTCCGGTTTTCTTGAACCATGTGCCGATAATCGTTTCTGTCTTGCCGTAAGTCTCCGCATTCGGTGGAACCGCGTACATTTCAGCGGTATCAAAGAAATTGATCCCCCGCTCCAGCGCGTAATCCATCTGCTCGTGGCCGTCTGATTCCGTATTCTGCCGTCCCCAGGTCATGGTGCCAAGGCAAATCAAACTGACATTAAGACCGGTCCGCCCAAGAGAACGATATTGCATGCAAAAGGCTCCTGTACTCTACAAAATTTTCTTTCTGTAACGATCGGTCTCAAAATGAATGGAGTCCAGACTGTCAGGAATCGGCGCGGGTAGCGTAAGGTCCGGCGGGTGAGTAATCAGATAGGGAACCGCAGCATTAAACCGCTCAACAACAATTGGATCAATATTGAGCTTACCAAGCTTCGCTTCGGTTAAAATCATACCCCCCGTCTTTTCATCCTTGCCAAACACGCACATGAAAGGCTCAAGCCTGTAAGAGCCGAAAGAATCCGTATAGGCAAACCAGATCCTCAGCCCATTATTTCGGGTAGGAATGACTTCGCTCAACAGGATCGTTTGGGGATAGGAAACGTTGAGTTCTATGAAGGTTTTACAGACGCCATACCCAGGCCCGCCGATAAAAGGCTTGAACAACCAATAAAACATGTAAAAAATCAGGCCCAAAACCGTAAAAGTCGCGATTTTCTTAAATCGCCTGCGCTTTTCCTGTAGTTTTTTTTCTTTAAGCTTTTCCGCAAGAGTAGAAATGGAATTAACGGCATCGTCCTCAAAGACTGTTTGCTGGGCGATTTCCTGGTCCTGTTTGATATCTTTACTAGCTTCGCTCATCAATCTTTCAGGCTAATACGCTTGCCTTCTTCTTTCTCTGCGATTTTCTTGCTTTCATCCACCAACTCGTTAACGATTTCCTCAATAACAGCACTGATCATCGCTTGCCTGGAATCTCCACTCTCACTATTCGCAAGAACCCGCCGCCTGATTTCATTCCTTGCACTTCCGCCGGGATAGGCAAAAGAAAGCATTTGCCGGGCCCTTGAAGCGCCGAGGTAGGAGTAAAGACGGTTGCGGATAGCCACGTCTTCAGCCGATGTGTTCAAAGACCAGAGCTCAATAGGTCCGAGAGTATTATAAAGATGCTGCTCGTAGCGTCCGGAAGTTGTACCCAGAACAAGCAGACATGGTGCTCCGATGGATTTGGGACCCGTCAGCCGATACCGGATAACATGCCGCGCAGTATTAGATAGGCCAAAGCGTTCGACAACATCATCAACAGCTTTATCCGAAATAGCGGTACCCAAAACCCACACGCCTGTGGCAAGGTCCACCATGTCTTTGTCAAAGTCATCCAGAAGCTGCGATGTCAGAACGATCTGAACGCCGCGCTTCCGGCCCTCCCGGACGTCCCGGATAACCTGCGCACGTACCGAGTTGGATTTACTGGTTCTATGAAATTCGTCGAAGTTAAGGCGTTTCGGAGTTTCGGCGACTTCTTGCAGGCGAAGCGAGTGGAACTCTTGAAACTTTTCTGGAATATGCTGGATGGAATCGGCGCTCATCCACCACGAACGGACAAGAGCATGCCGTGCAAGCATATACATAATCGAAGTTTGACGGTCCGCCGCCTCGTCTCCCTGTGGTGCCACATCCATAAGGTCCAGAGAACAAAGCCTCGTATCGGCGATGTCGAACTGCGTCACAGAAGACAAAATCGGATATTCGCGAATAGCCGAAGTAATCATCCGCTCAAAAGCGCTCAACACACTCTCTGCGCTGAAACCAACCGACGTTTCTTCCAGAAGGTTTCGAATTTGCGGGCGTCGTGAAGCGGTAATGGAATCGTTGAGTGTTGGAACCGCATGGCGCTGAGCCAACCCGGCAAGATGATATTGCTCCAGATCAAAAAGCTTATCGACAATATCCCACCAGAATGGATCGGTCGGCAGGTGGATATTGTATTTATTAATGGCGGCATCAATATCGGACTCCAAGCGGGGGAGATAAGGCCGCGCCTCTGCATTCGCAGCAGCATCGTCGCGCCAGCGGAACATTTCGTCAACAACCAGTCCGCAAAGCTGCTGCATACCGTCATAAGGTTTGTCATAGCCTGGAGGAGTTGTCAAAAGCGTAAGTAACTCGACAAGATAGGAGCGCTCGTCAGGAAGAGGATATCGGCAGCCGAGCTGTGTATCAAATGGGTTGATCGCATACTGATGTGCCATCTGGAGCCTGTAATAGTTGGCCTCGTGCTGTCGGGCCAGAGGCAAGGCTTCCTTGATAAGAGAAATCAGACCTGAAGACGAGGGACCGATATCGATAACGGCAACATAAGGCAACTTTGCAAGACCGGGGGAGATAGTCGTTCCAAGATTCAAGGTGTTCAGCAACACGGACTTACCCGCACCGGGCTGAGCAAAAATCAGGTCAAACCAGGTTGTTGTGAGGTTTGTTCCTGTCTGGTAGGGCCAGATCTTGCCATCAGGAGTCCGGAAAATCATGGCGCCTTGCTCGAACGGGCTGGAAGGCCTGTGCCACGGCAGGAGCTTCATGATTTCGATCATGGGAGCAATGCCTGTAGGCGCAGTCCCGCCGCAATGAATACCCATGGCGGAGGACAGAATGCAATCCAGCGGATCGCCGGAAAATTCGCTGACCTGACAATACCCCCAACTTTCAATAGACTGCAGCAACACAGACAGGCGATCCAGAATTTTATCTTTTTCTTCAATCGTGCACCATGTTGCAAAAGAAAGCCGGATCTTCACGACCGGCTCTTTTCGGGCAAGCGCAATCAGACTTTCCAGCGAATACTTGATTTGCTTATTGGAGCCGTTTGTAGGGCCCAGAATGGTAGCGGCAAAAGCTCTGAAAGCAACGGCGGACGCGCCACCACCCTCAATGAGGAAGGAGATTCTAAAAGGAATATCGGCTTCGACAAGACGGTTCATCAAAACCGGGAAAGGCGTGGCGTCCATCGGACCCAGAGTCATATCCCCGCCGGCCCAGAGCAGGTTTCCGATCCGCGCAACAGACTTGCCAAGAACCCGCGCATCCGCAGCGGTAAGCTGATTGGGAAGGGTAGGCCAGAGAATATCAGACATATCCACGGTGCTTTGCGGTGCCCTTGGAGGAATGGGATCCCCTGGCAGGCAGGCACGCCAGGATTCATTGGCCCGGTCTGGAAACAGATTGCTCCTGACAGCCGTCAGGGCATCGTGAACTTCCATAAGCCTGGCGCCTACGCCAAGTTCATCCAGACCGGACATGACCGCACTGACAAAACTCTTATGGCGCGTGCGGAGAGGCTCCATGACCCCAAGAGGGTATTGCGCAAACCCGGCCGGAAGCCACCCCTTGGCTTCTTCTTTGACATCATTGACGGCACGTTTTACTTCACTCTTGCTGAGAATGAGGGGGCGTGTCCAGATAACGAAATAACACTCTTCATGGGTACAAAAACGCTCGAGGTTCTTAATCCGTTCTGAAAAGAGGTCATCAATTTCGAGCCCGATATTATAGGCAGACGTACGGCTGGGCCGCACATAATTTTCTAGAATTTGCCGTATTCTTCCTGGGTCACGGGTGAAATAGACTTGCAGCGCGTGTCCTTGGCGGTCAAAGCGGGACCCGATTTTGATCGTCGATGAATTAACAATCGTATTATATTCATCGTCCCCGATGATCTGCCGGCTACCTTCAATCTTGACATATGATAAAAGAGAGCCATCGGCCGAAACCATGGTCGTCTCGTTTTCCATGGTTTCAAGCCGTATAAACGATGAAACTGAATGCTTTAAGGCCTTTTGAAAAGGCGCAATAATCTTGTCAACAAGCTTCATGAGCGGCGTCGATGTCTCTTCCTGATACCTCTTACACGTTCATATTACACAAACAATATAAGAAAGATAGACTTAAGAAAAAACTTAACCAAGTTGATCAAACAAAAGGAAAAAATAAATTAAGTGCCGCTATGAATGCTGTTATAAATACTAAACCATTGCTGTGGAGGCTTGCCCCCGAACGGACCGTCCTTGGATCTCCAGTAAGCTAAAATCTGTGGAAACTGATTAAACTCCAGATCGGCCTCTTTAATAATCCGCCGATCAAGGGGAAAAAGCTTAATCCCCTCAAGTTTCTGAGAGCGAATACTGTAATGATGATCACTCAGATAATCCTTTAGAACTGTGGCGAGGGTATAAGCATCATCAGTACCGATCCTTTTTCGGATGGGCTCTCTTCTTTTCATAAGGGCATCAAGTGCTTTTCGCGCAGCCTCGGCGATAGGGCCTTGCGAAATCCTGGCAACGTAAATGGCGCGCGCCATGTGATGCAGGTCAGACTGCTCAACTTCCGGCAGCCATAACAAAACGCCGGATTTCATATTTCCGACTTGGTCGAGATTAAAACACTGGTGGCAGAAAATACAGACAGTCGCGAGATTGTCCTCGCTCAGATCGGTGACATCTCCATTGATGTGTAAAATTTCCTGATATTTTTTAGACTGAAATCCGCAGCATTTGCAGGTATAGCCGTCTCTTTCAAAAATTCTCTGCCGAAGCTCTTTAGAAAGAGAATCCTTAGCAGAAGAGGAGCCGGAAGACCCGGCTCCATCTTTTTTCTTTTTCGACTTCCCGTTTTGTTTGGAAAGTCCCAAAGTGATCTGAATCCGATCCACTCGTCTGCCTTGCTTACGTAACGTTGAAGCTGACAGAGAACATCTGAGAAGCAGAAGCACCTTGACCGTTGGAGTTGCTGTCAAGTGTCGTAGACATGGCTTCAAACAGGATCGGCAGAGCGAACAGGATACCGCCAGCTGCAAGACGGATAGCACCATCTTTAAGCGGGGTCTGGGTCGGGTTTTCTACGTGATCCTTGATTTTCAGAACGCCGAGAACGCCGAGCAGGATACCGAAAAGGTATGCCAAAGCGGTCAGAAGACCGGGGATGCTGGCGATAGACAGCGTAATGTTTTGTGCGATAGAGCTGAAGTTGTTCGTACCAGCAGCATACGCACTGCTAGCAGAAGATGCGATTGCTCCAGCGGTCATTGCCGCACCGAGTTTGTAGTAGGTCAGTTTGGTTTTCTTGAACATTTAAGTTCCTCCTCTTACCAAAAGTTTTGCTTACTTAATATCTTATGCTAACAGGATCGACACAATTTTGCCACAATTATTTTAGCGGCAAAGAAACTTTTTTTACCAAAATTAAGGAAGATTTTAAGCAAAAGTGATACCGAAAGCCGTAATACCGATGGTCTGCTGAACGGCATTCAGCAACGGACCGAGATTAACAGCCAAGGCACCACCGATAATATGCGTCATGGCAGCCATCAACGAAGCCTGCTGGTTACCCTCGGCAACCTCTCTCATAATGAAGAGACCGCGGACAAAACTGATAAGACCGACAATAATCATAAAGCGCAGAACCGCACTAATCACGTGGTAAACAGCATCCGTCTCTGCAGGTGCCATACCTCCGGTATACGCCAGGGTTGCAAAAGTCGCGGTCTGAGGGTCTCCAAACATGGTCGAAGATATAGCGCGGATAAGCGTGGTGGCTGAAATAAGAACTCCCCCAATGACGAAAGTGGTCACAGTACCCATACCGCCGGGGCCTCTCGGACCGTCCTGGGCAGTCTTAATAAGACGGGAAATTCCGATCATGATGAAAATCATTCCCGCGACGAAACCGAAAAAGTTCAGAACGACTTCACTGGGCGCAAGGATCTCGGCCATAAAACAGGCCATAACCGTATCAAGGGATTGCGTAGCAGCGCCGCAAGTCCCCAGTAACGAGATATCCGCCTGAAAGCCTGTCGTCGTACCCAGACCCGGGACGCGGTAGGCGTTAAGGGGAGAAAGGGTAGGCAGGAAAGTCATCTGGATAGCGGAAACAACCGTTGGCAGGGCAAAAAACGCGCCGCCAGCGATAAGACGGGAAACCCCATCCCAAAGCGAAGTTTGCTGAGGGTTCAGGACGTGGTTCTTGATTTTAACCAGAGCCCAGACGCCGAAAACGAGACCGAGCATGTATGAAATACCGGACAGAAAAGCAGCAATACCTGAGGAGTTAAGCCAGCTGGCACAGATAACCTCTCCCAGAGTGGTTGGTGCCGCAGCGGTCAAAGGATTACAGGCAACCCCTGTGGAGAGTAAGGTATACAGCCAGTCGTCACTCGCAAAAGTAAAGCCCAGAGTGTTCAGCAAACCGGCTGTAACCTCCCAAACACCCAAGCCTCCGCCCCCGACAGTAACCTGCATAGCCTCGAAAACCGCAGGCAAACCAAACATCGCGCCGCCGATAAGGAGATTAATGACACCCTCTTTCAGTGAAACGCGAGCAGGATCTTCAACATGATCCTTAATCTTGAGAATACCGATCACGCCCATCAACAGGCCGAGCAGATAAGCAACGGCGGTAATCAGACCTGGAAGAAGTTGAGTTTCGGCAACAATATAAGACAGGATCGAGTTGAAATTCATCCCCCCAAGCCCTGTAAAGAAAGCCATAAGGGAAGACATGCTGTTAAAGAAGTTAGCGGTATCTACGCCTACCGCAGCTCCATTCCGATTGATAGCATCGGCCATAGCCTCGTAAACAATCGGCAGGGAAAAAAGAGCGCCTCCGGCAAGATAGCGAACAACGGGAACCCGCAAAGGCGTTTGGTTCGGATTGTTAACATGCTCAATCGTCTTCATAACGGCGAGATAACCAATATAAAGTCCGAGAGTATAAGACGCGGCTGTGATAAGACCGGGAATAAGAGAGGCAGAGGTTGTTATATTCTGGGCTAAATCATCAACGCCCGCTCCAGCGAAAGCGCTGTGGGAAAGTATAACACTGACAAACAGCGCGAATAATCCGAAAAGATAACGGGATAAACGAAAGTCTTTCATGTTTACACTCTCTTATACTGCCAAGGATCCCTTTGCTCTATTAGAGCATATTTTCACTAATTAAAGCAAATTTTATAATAAAGCGGACCAGACGCTAAAATTTTGCCAATTGGAAAATAAAACGAAATAAATCAACGCAGAATCAATCAGTTAACAAAAAGTTAAAAAATAGATTACTGACGGACTTTTCCGCTGCTTCCTTGCACAACCCACTTTCCGTTAACTTGGGAAATGGATTTGATCTTTCCAAGACCGGCGACACGGTCCCCAACCTCAACAGTCTTGACATCTCCGGTTCGGCTGTCATAAAGCACGGCAAAACCGGGCTTTGCCGACCGGAGCTGCCATTTGGGAACAACAACGGGCTTGGGCTTTGAAGACTCAGCCTTCGGCGTCTCTGGCGCAGCGCTGGCCACTTCTGTCTCAGCCTTAGCCGTTTCAGCAGCGGCAGGCGTCTTGGAAGATTCGGATTTTATGCTCGTTGCAGGGGCGGTCGACGGCGCATCTTCTGATTCGGTCGATGCATCTAAAGCATCAACTTCTGCAGGCTTTCCCGTTGTAGATTCGGAAACAGTTTCAGCGATAGAAGGCTCGCTCGCTTCCTGTTTGACAGGTTCGTCAGCTTTTTCGCTTGGACCTGCATCATCCGATAAGCCGAGATCATCCTCCATAGCTTCAGTGGAAGAGGCGCTTTCCTCCTCAAGAACATTGGACTTTTCCACGGAAAGATCGGCCGAGGGTTCTTCCATTGTCTTTTCAGTCAGCATTTCTTCATTAAGACTGTCTGCAGAACCGCTTTTTTCGATATCTTGAGACGGCTCCGAAGTACCGGGCTCACCGTCTGTGCCAGCAACATTAATAGTAAGACTCTCCCTTTCCGGATCCAGAAGAGAAGCTGAGGAATCTTGGGCGAGCATCCCGTCTTTTTCTGCCACACTGGCAACTTCTTGCTCGTCCGCGTCATTAAGGTCCAAAGATGCCAGATCGTTATCAGCCGAGACTGCACCGCCATCAGGAAGAGGGGTGAGTACGTCAGCATCGCCTGTTTGGGTAGGAGCGGCCGGAGTCTCTTCAGCGGGGCTGATGGCCAGATCATCCGTCGGAGAAGCAGGCGGCTCAGAAGAAGAGCTATCTTCGGACCCGGTATCAGCAGTTATTTCGCC
>JAGRIJ010000062.1 GCA_020443295.1 Alphaproteobacteria bacterium
CCCCCCTTTGGCGGCCTGAGAAAAAAGACTTTGCAAAGGCAGGATAATCAGGTGGGAACGGTCCGCTGCAAGCGCGATCCCGAACGCCTCGTGCTCCGAACCCTCTTCAAGCGCCGATACAATCCGGCGGTAATCCGCAGGCAATGTAACCCGCTGCTTGCTGTCCAGACGGTGCCGGTGTGTGCCTAAAAAAACTTTACCCAGATCTGCTGGCATACCACTTTTCCCCACTTTTGACTTGTTTCAGGGACAACCATACCAAATGAGAACAAAAATTGCCATTTTAAAGAAAAAGACGCGCTCCGGCGGAATATTTGACAATAAACTCCCCCATCTGGAATGATGCTGGAAAATAAAAAACCAAAGAACAGGCGAAAATGACCGCAACCGAATATCTGACAAGAACGCTGGGAAGGCTTCGCCGTGCATGGTCAGGAACCCCCGCGACATTTCTGGGACACCCCCTAAGCGATCCTCAAGCCATCGCCGACGATCTTGTTGAACAGGACGCCGACGAAGAACAGGTCCGGCAATTTATACGGCTCGCAATCGGACGCTCGGACGTCAAAAAAGTCGACATGATTATCGCCTTGCGGACATTGATGGAACACGGTAGCGAGGTAGCGACAATATCAAGGAATACCGGCTATGCCATGGCCATGGGCGATATTCATGATCAGGTCGAGGACTATCTGCTGGCTGCCATCGAATACTCGATTGCCTACCTGCATAAACAGGACAGCGGCTTCTATCATATGGCTTCGGAAATTGAGACACGAAACAGGCCTCGGGATACGCAAGGTTATATGGATGCCGTTTACTGGCTGGCGAACATGCCCGACGATCCTGCGGAGGCAATAAACAGCCTGCCTGACGACAAAATTACCGGCTACTACCCGCCGAAATACTATGAGGAGTTGGCACAAGCGCTTCAGGAACACCCGGAAATAAAACAGGCCCTGAACGCCGACTTTCTCGTTTACCGCGCCGCCACCGCCGTCAATCACGGCCTCGATCGCAACCGCGCCTGGAGCATGCATATGGATGGTTTGCGCAGTTCTCCCACGGAACATGTTCTGGACAACCCTTTTGTCCGCCAAGCATTCGACCGGACGCTCGCGGAACAGGATTACGAAGGATAAAACTAAAAATCACCAGCGGCAGGAACGGCCAATCCGAAGATATTCCTCCGGCGTATCAACTTTGCTTTGCAATCCATTGATTTCTTTTTCAGTCTCCTTGATTGCCCGGCCGATCGAGGAATTCATATATTCTGTCAGCAAATCCTTTTTTGCTTGGGAATCGCTGGCTTCGTAAGGCCCCCACCCCTGATATTGCCCGAATGACGCCACCCCCTGCCGGACGGACTCCTCGAAGGTCTTGATCTTGCTCTGGGAAACATCCCGGTTAATTTTCACATGGCGCATCTCGTGCCCCATCAGCGTCTTGAACTGGCACTTGCTTCGCGTGCTGGGATTGCCGAGATAAATCGTCTGTGCCAAATTCATCATCACATCGATTTTCTGCGGAATCAGACAGACCTGCCCGCTGATCGTCTTCCTTTTTTCGGTGTATTTCATTTGAAACCTGACATCCATGGAAAATTCCGTGACGCCCAAAGCCTGCATAAAAGCCCCCGCGCCGCGCCCATGATGATAGTTCCTGAACTTCTGCGTAATCTGGGCATAAGACAAGTCGGTATTGAGATCGGGATCGGGCATCTCCAGATGAACCTCGACAGGCAAATCCTTCCCCGCTTGGCTGCAATCCAGTGCGGTCATTTCCTGATATTTCAGCGCATAAATGACGATCGCGATGAATAAAATCAGGTAGGAAAACTTGTTAATCATTCAAAAACCCTGTCTTCCGGGGAAATCCCTGTTGATTCCCCTTCTGTTTCTCTTATAAATCGTACATGGCTTCAGGATCAAAGAAAGTTATTATTGCCGCCCTGATCGGAAACGTAATGATCGCGGTGACGAAATTTATTGCCGCCCTGATAACCGGCAGCTCGGCCATGATCTCCGAAGGCATCCACTCCCTCGTGGATACGGGCAATCAGGTTCTTCTTCTGCTCGGCCTCAAAAAAGCGCAGAAACCGCCGGACGAACGCTTTCCCTTCGGCCACGGCAAGGAAGTCTATTTCTGGAGCTTCGTCGTCGCGCTGCTGCTTTTTGCAATGGGGTCCGGCCTGTCGATTTACGAAGGCATCGAACACATCAGGAAACCCGCCGAAATTCATAACCCGGCCCTGAACTATATCGTTCTGAGCATCGCGATCTTTTTCGAGGCAAGTTCCTGTTACGTGGCCATGACGGAATTCAACAAGGTCCGCGGCGACACGGATTTCATCAATTCCATCAAACAGGGTAAGGACCCCGCCTTTTTTGTCGTCCTGTTCGAGGATATCGCGGCCATGGCCGGGCTGGTTGTCGCCCTGATCGGAATCACGATATCCCACGTCACGGGCAATCCGGTCTGGGACGGAGTCGCATCGCTGGGAATCGGTGCCGTTCTCGGGTTTACGGCTATCTTTCTGGCCTATGAGACAAAAAGCCTCCTGATCGGCGAAGCGGCAAACCCCGAAATGGTGCGGAGCATCCGCCAGATGATCAGCGACCTGCCCGAAGTCAGCGGCGTGAACGAGGTCCTGACCCTCCACATGGGACCGGAATTCGTTCTGGTCACGATCAGCGCGGATTTCGAGGACAATCTCCCCGTCGGCAACATCGAAAAGGTCATTCAGCAGATCGATATCCGGATCAAACAGAAACACCCGCTGGTCAAGCGCGTCTTTATCGAAGCCGAATCCGCCAAGAAAAAATCCCCGGAACCGCAGGCCGCCGCTTAAATTTACATCGAATAGCGCTGGAAAAACGCCCACATGGCCTCGTTTGCGTTGATGTCATGGGTTGTCGATCCGACCTGCTCAAAGTAATTCCGGCACAACGACCCGTCCGGCCATCGTCGGCACATCTTCGGAACGCCCGCATCCGGCCATGTGTGTCCGCCCCCCTTGATCGTGCACAAAGTAACATTCGCCCCTTGCATACACCCTTTCGCGCTCTCGCACGTCACCTGCCCGTGATGATAGGTCACCACGCTCTCGCGGCTGCATCCGTACATCCCCTTGATGGTATCGATGCTTTTTTTAACGGATTCGCAGGGCCACGGCTTTTCCTTCATCGGAATGTAAAAGGCATGAAAAAAATTGGCAAAGCACCCCCCGCAATTCTCTCCCCCCTCATAGCGCGCGCAATGATCTTCGGTCCCGTGGAAGTGAAGAACCGGCACGGGACGGCTCATTTTACACTGACTGAAATCCAGAACGGGTTGCGAGGCAACCGGGGCAATCGCGGTAATCTTGTCGGAAAGCTCGCACGCCAGCCGGTAACTGATCTGCGCCCCGTTCGAGATCCCCGTGGCATAGACCCTCTTCGTGTCGATATTGTAATCCTTGGCCAGAACGTCGATCAGGCTGGAAATAAACCCCACATCGTCAACATTCTTATCCACAGCCTTACCGCAACAGTTCCCCCCGTTCCAGACATGGAATTTCCACCACCCGATCCCCTCCGGATAAACCACGATAAATCCGTGTTTATCGGCAGTCTCGCTCATCTTCGTATCTTCTTCGGCGACTTCGATGCTTCCCCCGCCGCCGTGAAAATTCAGGATCACGGGAAGCTTCCGCTCCCTGCTGTAACCGGGCGGCGTATGAACCAGATACTCTCGCCGATACCCGTCATATTTGAGCGTATGCTCGTCATCCTCCGCTCGGGCCGGGGAAACGGCCAGAAGCAGAAAAAGCGGAAAAACAAGGGCGTATATAAATTTCACCGTCCGGGCGCCTGAAATTAAAAAAACCGACCCTTCTTACCTTAATTTTTTTTGGCGAAAAAGCAAAAGTTAAGCTAAGAGACTGTTATTAATAATTATTTTTACTCGAAAATACGTAAAATTTATCCTGCATTTTATTCAATCCTTACATGACTTTAATATTTTTCATATTACAATTAACGGAGAATAAGGGATTCGTGCGCCAGAATGCTGGGAAAGCCGAACCCGCTAAGAGCGAAAAAGAAAAGTTAATTAATTAATGCACGGTACACACGAAAAGGGTCTAAGGGGCCGGATAAAATGGCATATGAAGTGATCGAAGATTTTACCGAACACACCCCGCAAGCTGCACAGTCCGGGCAGTTAAGTTTGCATATTGACGGCGCGCAGGTCGAATTGCCCGACAGCAGCTTTGTCCGCGATGCGGATATGTCCCGCGACGGGCAGAATCTTGTTCTGAACGGCCCTCACGGAACCGTCGTGGTTGAAGATTATTTCGCTCAGGCAACGCCTCCCGCCCTCGTCTCGCCTGATGGGGCGCAATTGACGCCCGAGCTGGTTCACTCCTTCCTCAAGGCTGACCTGCACTACGCCGACAATTCGCACGGCATGACGGATGTCAGCCCGATCGGAGCGGTTCAGGAAATCAAGGGAGAAGCCACGGTCACCCGCGCAGACGGCAAGGTTGAAGTGCTCGGCGTGGGCAGCCCCATTTATCAGGGCGATATTATCGAAACCAGTGAAGACGGCGCCGTAAACGTCATGTTCATGGATGAAAGCACCTTCGCAGTTTCAAGCGACGCTCGTCTGGCTATTGACGAATATGTGTTCGATCCCGCCACGCAGGCCGGATCGTCCGATTTCTCCGTCCTCAAAGGCGTGTTTGTTTTCACCTCCGGCCTGATTGGCCGCGACGACCCCGACGATGTTCACATCGACACCCCCTCCGGCTCCATTGGGATCCGCGGAACGATTATCATGGGGAACGTGGACACCGGCGAAATCACGGTGGTCGAAGGCGCCATCGTCCTGACAGACTATGAAGGCCACTCCGTCACCCTCTCCGACCAGTTCGAAACGGCGATGTTCCTGCCCGCCGAAGGCCGGATCGACTTTCTGGGCAAACTCAGCGCAGAAGACGTGGACGGCAGATATGCGGACATTTCCTCCGTGTCTTCCGACCTGTTCTCCACGATCCATGAAGAAATGGTTTCACCGGAAGTCATGGCCCAGAATAACAATTCGGATCTCATCATGACAGACGATGTGATCACCCTTGCGAGCAACAGCCATGGCCTCGAAGCCAACCTCGTGGCGCACACGGTAACGGAAAACACCGCCCATACGGATACTGCGACTCAACAGGTGGTCGCCTCGGTCGTCGAGCAAGCGCTCAAAGCGCCCTTCACGGTCACGGCGGAAAAATTCGCCTTCGCGGAAAACACGAACGGCGCTCTGGTCGCACGGCTGACCGCCCATAATACAACCTTTGCCGTAATAAATCTGGCCAGCGTGACCAACAACTTCTATGACATCGTCCGCGAAAGCGCTACGACCTTCCTGGTCTCGCTCAAGCCCGGCGTGTCGATGGACTTCGAGCACCCTGTGAACTTGATCTACTACGGCACTGATGCGCATGGAGGATTTTACTCCAACATCTCAAATCTGGGCATCACCAACGTCGACGAGCCCACGGTCCTCACCGGCGACGCCCCGAACAATCTGGGAACCAGCAACTACTTCGCCGCATCCTTCGACAATTTGTGGCATTACGATTTCAGCAAGGCGTTCTACGACCCCGAACATCAGGTCGCGTCCTACAACGTCGTAAGCCCGCCGATCAGCATCGGCATCGCGGATTTCGACTTCGACGCCAGCACGGGTATTATGGATATCCAGTTCAACAACCTCGTGGACGGCAGCAACCACACCTTTACCGTTCAGGCACTGGATTCCGCCAGCGGAGTCCTCAATTCCATAACAATCAACTTTGACACCATCATCCAGACCAACTTTACCGGCGTTATGGCCTTAAACAACGAAACTTTCAGCTCCTCGGGCACGGTCAACGACACAGTCACGGTGATTTCGAACAACAACAACGTCTTTTCCGATGCCGGAAACGATATCATTTCGGTAGCCGGGAACAACAACAAGATCATGGCCGGGGACGGCGACGACACCATCACCCTGGTCTCCGGCAACAATAATTTCATGCACGGGGGCGCCGGCCACGACACCTTCGTGCTGAACGCCATGCAACTAACAAAAGCTTATGGCGGCGATGACAGCGATTATTTCCGTCTCACCGCGGCGGCCATCACGGACCTGCAAACATTCGGGGCTGGCCTCATTATCGATGGCGGCGATGACAATCTCAGCACCTCGGACGCGGGCGACACCTTGATTATGGATAGTGCCGGAAATATTGATTTCACTTCGATCGCCGACACGATCATCAAGAACATCGAATCGATTAAATCCGACAACGGCCTCGCAAACGTCATCAATCTGGATTACGCCAGCGTTCTGGCCATGACCGACGACAATCATATCCTGATCGTCAATATGGATGGAAACGACACGCTGAACTTCACCAACGGCTCGGGCAATACCTTCTATTCCGCCGGACAGACCGACAACGCCGGAGAAACGTACAACGTTTACACGGACGGAATTGTCACTCTTCTGGTCGATACCGAGGCCGCGACGGTAACCGGCGTCTAGAATCGCGCCGGACAGGACGCTTTAAACCGTTTTCTCAACCGCCCTTTGCCATCCGGCATAAAGGGCGTTTGCTTTTTCAGGCTCCATCTGCGGCTCGTACACGAAACCCGCCTGCCAGTGAGCCGCACTGTCCTCAAGGCTGGCGAACACGCCCGCACGCACACCCGCCAGACAAGCCGCCCCCCAGGCCGTACTTTCCGGCACCTGCGGAACCTCGATCCGCCGCTGCAACTGGTCGGACAGGAACTCGCACATCAGGCGGTTGGCTGTCAGTCCCCCATCGGCACGTACAACCGGAACCGCGCACTCCGCATCGCGCTCCATGGCCAAAATCAGGTCGCGGGTCTGATAGCCCTGCGCCTCCAGCGCCGCCCGGACAACATGCGCCTTCTGGCTGTCGCGCCCCAGACCGCAAATAACCGCCCGCGCCTCGGGCCTCCAGAACGGCGCCCCCAGCCCGGTAAAGGCGGGAACGAAATAAACCCCGTTCGTGCCCTCGACCGTACGGGCCAGATCCTCGCTCTCTCCGGCATCCCTGATCAGACCCAGATTGTCGCGCAGGAACTGGATGGCTGTCCCGGCATTGAAAATAGACCCCTCCAGCGCATAATGAGTTCGCCCGTCCACCCGGTAACCGACGGTCGTCAGCAAACGGTTGGCGGACGGACGGCTCTCCGTCCCGGTATTCATCAGCGCAAAACACCCGGTGCCATAGGTCGCCTTGACCATCCCCGGAGAAAAACACCCCTGCCCGATCAGGGCAGCATGCTGGTCGCCCGCCATGCCGAAAATTGGCGTTTCTTGGCTAAATTCAGAGTCGTTTATTTGGCCAAAATCAGCTATATTGTCCAATATATCCGGCATAATATCAGGGGGTATGCCAAACATGTCCAATAAATCCTTGTCCCATTTATTTTCATGAATGTTATAAAGCATCGTCCGCGACGCGTTGGTCGCGTCGGTGGCATGCACCCGCCCCCCGCTCAGATGCCAGAGCAGGAACGTATCGACCGTCCCGAAGGCAAGATCGCCCGACCTTGCCAGCGCCTGCGCACCGTCGACATGATCGAGAATCCACTTGATCTTCGTCGCCGAAAAATAAGGGTCAATCAACAATCCGGTCTTGCGGGTAATCACCTCCTCCACCCCGGAAACCTGAAGGTCGTAACACAGATCGGCTGTCCGCCTGTCCTGCCAGACAATGGCGTTATAAACAGGCTCGCCGGTCTTCCGGTCCCAGAGAATGGTCGTTTCCCGCTGGTTGGTGATCCCTGCGGCGGCAATCCGCCGCACATCCCGTTTCAAATCCTTGGCGACCGTCCGGATCGCCCAGATCGTATCCTTAAGAATATCGAACGGGCGCTGCTCCACCCACCCGTCATGGGGGTAATGCAGGGTCAGCTCCTTTTGCCGGACAGCGACCACCCGCCCCTGCGCATCGAACACGATGGCGCGCGAACTGCTGGTCCCCTGGTCAATCGATAAAAGGTAATCGGTCATGGACATGCCCGGCAAAGAAGATTCAAGATATTAAAGAAGAGCCGCAAGACTCTGGAGAGAAAGGACGAACGTCCGAATCTATGCTACTATGGATGCCAGGGTGCTGGCAATATTCTGTGCCGTTTCGTCCGTAACCTGTAAACCAAGCTTCGTCCGCCGCCAGAGCACATCCTCCACCGACTGCGCCCATTCATGCGTGGCGAGATAACGTAATTCGGCCTCATAGACACTCTGCCCGCAATACTCGCCCAGCTCCCGAAGGCTCTGCGCCTCGCCGACAACCATGTCGATCCGCGCTCCGTACGTCTGGACATAACGCAACAGCAAATCCTCGGGCAGCCACGGATACTTGGTTTTCTGGACCTCGAAAAACTCCTTGGAACTCTTGCCTTCAAAATCGCCGCCCGCCAGAGGCTGGTCGGCCGTCCACGGATCGGCCACCGCCTTGATCAAATCCAGCGAGAGATCGACCGCCTTCTCCGCCAGGGCGCGATACGTTGTAAGCTTGCCCCCGAAGACGGAAATCATCGGCGCAGGCAATCTCTTGTGATGATACAAACGGTACTCGCGCGAAAGGGCGGAGGCGTCTTTTTTACTGTCATCCAGCAAAGGCCGGACCCCGCTGAAAGTAAACAGCGCGTCCTCCGGCAGGATCGGCCTCTTGAAAGCCTTGTTATAGGCCTCGCAAAGATAGGACATCTCGTCCTCGGTCGCCATGGCGTCCTTCGGATCGCCCGCATAGTCCGTCTCTGTCGTGCCGATGAGCGTGAAATCTTTTTCATAAGGAATAACAAAAACCCCGCGCTTATCCGCCTGCTGAAGCAGATAAACCTGCCGGCCCTCATTTATGCGCGGAAGGATGATATGGCTCCCCTGGACCAACCGCACCTTGGGCAGGTCGGGATCATTATCCGACAACCCCGTCCCATCCAGAAAACGCCTCACCCACGGGCCGGTCGCATTGATCACACAGGACGCCCGGACGCTGGCATTGACCTGATTGTTCCGGTCATGCAGGGAAATGGTCCACCCCCCCTCCTCGGCCTTCAAACCCGTACAGATCATGCGCGTACGGATATCCGCCCCGTTTTCGGCGGCATCCACGGCATTCATCACCACAAGGCGCGTATCGTCCCCCCACGCATCGTAATAAACGAACCCTTTCTTGAAATCCGGCCGCAGATCCGCCCCAAAAGGCTGGGACTGAAGATTCCCGATAAAACGGGAAGGTTTGAAGCGTGTTCGGCCCGCAAACCGCCCGTACAGCCACAACCCCATCCGGATTTTCCACAAGGGCCGCCCTTTCCCGTCACAAGGAAGGACAAATTCCAGCGGATGGACAAGATGAGGCGCCGTGCGAAACAAGGTTTCGCGCTCCCGGAGGCTTTCCTTGACCAGCTTGAAATTGAAATATTCCAGATACCGCAAACCGCCGTGAATGAGCTTGGTCGAAGCCGATGACGTACCGCTCGCCAGATCGTCCCCCTCGACCAGAACAACCGTCAACCCGCGCCCGGCGGCATCCCGCGCGATCCCGGCTCCGTTGATCCCGCCCCCGATAATACATAAATCGTACTGTTGATTGGTCATGGCTCGATCAGATTACATGATCGGTCCTGCCCTGAAAAGCACAAGCCAAAAGAAATATAGAACCTTAAGATTTAGCCCTAGCCTCTTGCCGTCCCATAATAATCCGGATTTTTGCCTCCAGCTGGATCAGAGAAAACGGCTTCTTGATAAAAGCGGTGACTCCGGATTTTTTTGCTTCGGTAACGGAATTGAAATCCCCCCGCCCCGTCACCATCAGAAAGGGCATCTCCTGATCCACGCTCCGCACCTGCCGCAGAAACTCCACCCCGGTCATCCCCGGCATATTCCAGTCGCACACGATAAAATCGACCAGATCAAACGCAGAGTCAAAAAAACTGAAAGCCTCCTTCCCGTCCGAAGCTTCGAAGATCTGGGTAACCCCCAGTTCGGTAAGCATGTTGCGGAGCATCGCCCGCGCCTCGCTCTGATCTTCAACAACCAGAACCTTCAACTCTGCTAATTTCGATATTTTTGCCATAATAAATAATCCAAAAAATTTACATCAATGTATTTTCCCCGAATGAGACACCCAGTACGAAGGAACCTGCTCTGGCGAACCGGAGAGCATGTCCGGCTTCTCGCCCTGAAGAAGATCATGAAGGGTCGAGGCCAGAACCGCGTAATCAATCGGCTTGGGAATAAAAATGACATTTTCCGGCACCTCGATCGGGGCCATGTCTCCGCGCCCCGGATAACCGCTCATAAACACAACCTTTGTGCTGGGACGAAGCGACGTTAGCAGCGAAGCCAGCTTGACCCCGTTCAGTTCGGGCATGACCACATCGGTCAGAAGAATATCGATATCGCCTTCATATTCATCCTGCCTGACCAGCGCGTCATTGCCGTTCGACGCCGGAATGACGGTCGCTTCCATCTGTTCCAGCATTTCACAGACGATCTGCAGAAGATCCGGCTCGTCCTCGGCGACCAGAATCGTATAGCCCTTAAGCTTGATGCTGCTGGGATCGCCGTCGTGCCGTGAAAGTGCCTTGCTGACCGGAGCCTCGCTGAGAGGAAGATAGACATGAAACGTGGTCCCCTCCCCGCGGCAGGAATCGACATGAACCCCGCCGCCCATTTCCTGAACCAGCCCGTAAACGATCGAAAGCCCCAGCCCCGTCCCCTTGCCCTGCGGCTTGGTGGTAAAAAACGGATCAAAGATTTTTTCTATGGTTTTCTGGTCCATGCCAAGACCGGTATCTGAAACGCTCAGGCAGGCAAAACGTTTATCGGGCAACCTGTCCCTGAGCTTTTCAGGAAGCTCGGACCGCCCGCTACTTTGAAGGCCCACGCTCAAAGTTCCCCCGTTCGGCATGGCATCCCGGGCGTTGATCACAAGATTCATAAGAATCTGGGCGATGGAATCCGTGGAACCGCTGACCCTGAGATCGCGTTCGCCGGCCCGGACAGAGAAATTGATAGAGGCCGTTACCAGCGGATCAAGCAACACTTTCTGATCCTCGATCAAAGCCGACAGATCGATAACGTTACGCGAGACGACTTTATGCCGGCTGAAGGTCAGCATTTTGTTGGTCAGGGTCGCGCCGCGCTTGGCCGCAGACTGGATTTTCTGAAGATATTGATAGGCTGGCGTCTCAGGAGCCATGCTCTTGGCGGCCATAATCGAAAATCCGTCGATGATGGAAAGCACATTATTGAAATCATGCGCCACACCCCCGGCCAGCTTGCCCAGAGCTTCGAGTTTCTGCGCCTGATAAGCTTCCGCCTCACGTAACTTCAGCAAAGTTGTTTCCGTAAATACACCCACCTGCAAATCATAGCGTCCCTGGGAGTCCTTCACAGTAGACATCTTCAGGTCAAACCACCGGACCTGATCGTTCTTTTTGACCGATAATTCCATTTCTGACTCCTTGGCCAGAACCACCGCCTGAATAAGGGTCGTGGAAATTTTCTCATTCTTGAGAATGGCAGGCAGAATATCCCATGACCGCCCGAGCACATCTTCGGAATTCAGGTCAAAAAATTCGCAAAGAGCGCTATTGACGAAAATAAAAGGATTCCCGGCAACTTTCGGATCGCTGACCAGAATACCGTTATTGGTATACTGCATGGCTTTCTGCAATCTGAGATTGTTTTTATTCAGAAAGATCAGACTGTCTTCCCGTTCCTTCTCACGGCTGATATCTGTCAGAACAAAAAGCGTATGCTGGTCATCCAGCTTCTTCGCCTCGACAAGACACAGAGCCCCGCCTTCAAGAGCGATAACCTCCCTGAAATTTATGATTGCATCATCTCCGGAAGCTTGCCCTAACGCATTTTTCAGACTTTCGTCGCACTCAACCGCATGATCGTAAAGATAATCGATAAAAAGCGGCAACCGAAAAGCCTTGCCTCCCCTTTTTTCGTCCTTAAGGATGGGGATGAATTCATACGCCTTGCGGTTCGCATAGATAAGCCTGCCCTGCGCGTCAAAAAAAACCTTCCCCAGACTGTAACGGTCCAGAGCCAATTCCAGCACGCGCACCAGCGAAGACTGGTCATCTTTTTGAGAACTAAAAAAAGAAAAAATGTGTTCGAACAAAACAGGCACCAAAAAGCAAAGTCTTTAAACAAACCCGCTAAAAACTACCTAAAATTGAAAACCAGAACGGGGAGACGGGCAAGAAAATTATTTGGATTGACATACAACTGTATATCAAGGAAACATATTTGTCTCAGTCGCCCTCTGCGTGTACTATGGTCAAGCGTTTTCTCACTTTTATCAACAACCGTCCCAATGTTTTTTCGCTCGCTCCGGTATTGGCAGGTGCTGCTTCCGGTTTTGGCCGGAACATTTATGCTCTGCGCGTTTCACGCATACGCGCAGGAACCCGCCTATACACCTGCGCTCACCGGACCTCTCGGCCTGAACACAATCCCCAGCGCCCGAATGGATGAAGCCGGAACAATCCGCATCGGCGTCTCCACCCTTGATCCTTATCTACATACCTTTGCAGGCATGCAGATCGCTGACCCGCTCTATATCGGGCTGCGCCAGACCGCGGAAATCTCCAGCTTGTTCGACTCGGCCGACCACCTCTATCCCGGCATGGATATAAAGCTCCGCCTGCTCCGGGAAGGGCCGCACGCCCCTGAAATCGCGCTTGGCCTCCAATCCGCCCTCGGACACAAACGCATGGCCGGGGAATATCTCGCCCTCTCCAAGCACCTCGGCGATTTTGACTTCACGGCGGGATTAGGCTGGGGCCGCTTCGGATCGGCAGGCCACGTGAACAACCCCCTGCGCTTTCTCGGCGCGCATTTTGGCGGCAACCGGGATCTGGACGGCGATAACCCCAACGACCCCTCCGACTGGTTTACCGGACGCAACGTCGGCATCTTCGGCGGGCTGGAATACTTCACGCCCTTCGACGGTCTCTCGGTAAAACTCGATTACAGCGCGGACAGGTACAAGGCCGAGCAAGCTTCTTTCGGCTTCGATGCGCCCGCCCCGTGGTCGGCGGGCCTGTCCTATCAGCCGGCAAACTGGATCAACGCAGGACTGGCCCTGCAGGGCACGGACAAGATCATGGCGCGCCTCACCTTGCAATCCAACCCGCGAGACTGGCCCTTTACCGGGCGGGACGAAACCGCAAGCGTACACCTGACAGACACGGCTGTATCGCAAACCACGGCGAGCGCCAACCTCCACCTCTCCCCGTTCGGCCCGGCCCCAAAACAACTGGGCCGCGCCGCCTCGGAATTAGGCGAGAGCAATCCGCAAGCGCAGGCGCTGGATTTTCAGCTCATCTCCCTCGGCCTGCGCGGACCGAACGTGCGCCTGATG
Organism: Alphaproteobacteria bacterium; assembly: GCA_020443295.1. GTDB lineage: Bacteria > Pseudomonadota > Alphaproteobacteria > Micavibrionales > Micavibrionaceae > JAGNKE01. The sequence continues at coordinate 13,445 of JAGRIJ010000062.1, forward strand.
ACCGCAGACCTTCAGCACGCGCACAATCATAACGGCTCCCCGCAGGAAGTCTGGCGCAACACGGAATTCACGCAAGAAGAAGAGGAAAAGCCAAAGGAAAGAAAAGCGAAATGGCCACCCCTGCCGAATATCTGGCTGACGCAGGACAACCAGTTCAGCCTCGCCGAGGAAGATACCGGCCTTCTCTATCGTTCCTCCCTGATCGCAGAAGCCCGCGCCCCGGAAATTTTCGAGGTGATGACTCTCGGCGCCGCCTTCCGCCTGAATCTCGCCGACAATCTTGAGCGCATCGGGGATCTCCGCCCCCGCGCCCTCCTCCCCGTCCGCAGCGATGTGGACAGGTTCGCCGACCGCACGATTGGCCTGGAGCGCCTCTACGCCGCAAATTTTCACACCCTGTCTCCGCAAATACACACAGGCTTCGCCGCCGGCTATCTGGAGGAAATGGTCGCCGGCTTCGGCGGGGAAATCATCGTCCGCCCCTTTGAATCCCGCTTTGCCTTCGGCGCGGAAGCCTGGGAAGCCCTCCGCCGCGATCCGCAAACCGCCCTCAATCTTGGCCTGAACGGCGATCATGTTCTGACCGCGCACCTCAACGCGTGGTACGACTGGCCGGGGCAGGACGTAACGCTCTTCCTGCAGGCCGGGCGTTATCTGGCCGAAGATGTGGGATTTACGGCAGGGCTGGAAAAAGACTTCGCCAACGGCGCGCAGCTCAAAGGCTTTATCACGCTCACGGACAATGCCGACCTCGATGCGTTCGGCAACCAGACCCACGCCTATCACGGGATCAGCCTCTCCCTGCCCCTCGGCAGCGTGCCTTATATCCCGGACGGTAGTACGATCAAATTCCGCGCGCAGCCCTTTGGCCGCGATACCGGCCAGAGCGTGAACAAACCCTTCGACCTCTACGCCCTCACGCAGCCATTGACCCTGAACCACATGGCAAAACACTGGCAGGGTATTGTAGAATGAAAATTAAATCCCGAACTCTCGGGCATTCAGGTCAAGCCCGCGTCCCTCCGGCTCATAGGGCTGGACGAACACCCGGTCATGGTAGCGTTCGGGGATAAACGCCGCCAGCTCGGGCGAAACGGTCAGGATTCCCTCCCGCACGAAACGCTCCCTGTTCATCGCCAGAATCTGCGGATCGGCAGGATAAACGTAATTCGCCATCATGCCGTGCGCGAGCTCCAGATCCAGCCGGCTGTCCTGGTTATCCGGGCGGATCGCAGCCAGCAACGCCCCCATCCCCGCCATGTGGAAGGACTGCACAGGATCGTTGCTCCTGAATATGCCGCCATTCGCGCCCTGCACGGGCATCAGGTAATCGAACACATGGTCCTGCAATTCCTCGCCATTCAGCGTGACTCTTCCCCCCTGCTCGTTCAGCCAGCTCGCAAACCCCTTATTCCCCGCCCGCAGGGGCGAGAGAGTGGAAAGAACCGCATCGGGGGATTGCCCGTAAACAAAGGAATGAACATTGCCGATCAGCGCCTCCCCCGCCTTCGGAAAGTTCGAGGAAATGGTGTAGGGCACGACCACCTTGGCCGATCCGCCCAGCGCAACGATGGGCGATTTTAAAATCGGCTTGATACGCTCGGGCAATTGCGGACGGTCGTTCCAGTACGTATAAACCACCGCCGTGGGAAACCAGCGCCCCTCTTCATCCTGCACCGCCATGGCCATGGCCACCTTGTTGGTGCCGTGATCGCCCAGCCTCTCGACAAGCTGCTCATGCCTTTTCGGGGCGTGCACGGCATCGAACAGACGGGTATGGATTCCGCCATACCGTGTATCCTGCGAGAGAACGACAAACTGCTGCTCGGGGGAAATCCGCGCGATCGCCGCCTTGAAGGTATCGCGGTCATCATCACCCAGAAGATGTTTCTTGGGTGCAAGCTCTTCATAGATCGCCACGGCCTGACCGAGGCTCAGCTCACTTGTATCACCCGGAGGTAAAGAATCCAGCATTACGCG
>JAGRIJ010000063.1 GCA_020443295.1 Alphaproteobacteria bacterium
GCTTTGCCATAGATGCTTGCTCGTTGCTCGTAATTACGGCCCCCGATTGAATAATAAAACGAATACTTGGTTCTGTATTCCTGCCAATAGTCCGAAAAGTCTGATTGAATAGGAACTTCAGAGACACTGTAAATCCGCCCCTTGGTTTCAATCCAATCCATCCTTCCAAAGCTGCTGTTTAGACCTACCGAAAAAACAACGATACCAGCGAAAAGCATCATCCAAAGTCTTATTTTGTCATGAAAATTATCCGCATCATCAATCGACTGCTCCCGCGCCTTCCAATAATCTTCTCCTCTGTTCTTTGTGTCCCTTTTCTTCTCAAGTGATAAAAGATATTTTTGTAGTGACATTTTAAAGCCTCCCTCTACTCTGCCTTCTTTGGTCCCAGAAACGGCACAAACCGAACGGGAATGGTCTTGGTTTCCTGAACGCTGCCATCCATGTTTTTCTCAATCACCAGCAATTCCTGCATGAGCGCATCCGCTCCCACGGGAATAACCATCCGCCCGCCCGGCGCCAGTTGGTCGATGAGCGGCTGGGGAATGTGATCAATGCCCGCCGTCACCAGAATGGCGTTAAACGGCGCATGTTCCGGCCAGCCCTGATACCCGTCCCCGATCCGCACATGCACGTTCTTGTACCCCAGCGCGGCCAGCCGTTCTTTCGCCTCCCGCCCCAGCTCTTCGATATATTCGACCGTGTAGACTTCTCTGGCAATTTCGCCGAGCACGGCGGCCTGATAACCCGACCCGGTCCCGACCTCAAAGACGGTATCCTCCGGCCCGACCTGCGCCAGCTCGGTCATCAGTGCGACGATATAGGGCTGCGAAATCGTCTGCCCGTGCCCGATGGAAAGCGGCCCGTCTTCATAGGCCTTGTATTCCAGATAGTCGGGAACGAATTTATGGCGGGGCACATGGCCCATCGCCCGAAGAACGCGCTGATCGCCGATCCCTCTCCCGGCGAGCTGAGTTTTGACCATCGCAGCGCGTTCTTTCTCCATGGCGTGCTCCATGATGGGTGAATGGCTGAGAAAAATGTATGCTAAAACCAGCCCCGGCGCGAGCAGGAAAACAAGGGAGATAAGAATTTTCGAAGCGGGCGACATCCCGGAAGTTTAGGAAAAATAAAGAAAACCTTCAAATCCCCTAATGACCGATCAGCGGGCAGTTAAGCGCCTTGAATTTCTTCTGCGCGGCGTCCGTCCGCTCTTCGTCAAGGTTCATCTCGTCATCTTCCGAGATCACGACTTCGCCGCTAAGGATTTCCTCCTCCGCAGACTGATAGATCCGTCCGAGAATGAAATCGTTGCTCGGACCTTTCAGAAGAGAAATAAAAGGGTCGGGCACCTCATCGGCGAAATCTTCCTTCTTGACCTTTCCGCCCCTCAGCTCTGACATGAATTTCTGGCCCTTGTCGTACCCGTAATCGATAAGTCGGCTATGCTCATCCGCATCCCCGGCGATATTCGCCAGCACGGCACATTCGAAAGCGCTCCATGTCGCCTGTGCCAGAAAACCGGCTTTGCCCGTCCCCCCTTCCGCAAAGGCGGCTGCAGGACTCAAACACGATAACGTCAAAGCGACAACACCGACCAGAACACGCTCACGCATACCATCTCTCCTTCACTCTCTTTTTTAGGAGATGCAAACTGGAAAATCAACCGTGGAGACGGAAAATCAAGCCTCGGACCGTTACCGGAACACCCCTTCCTGAAAAAACGTCTCGCCAAGCTGCGCATGCACCATCGACAACCGGAAAATGAAGTTCCCCTCCCCGATATCCTCATGCGTCACATGCGTCTCGCCGGGCGCCAGCCACCGCGGCATCCGCACTCGAAGCAGCCCCATTTGCCAGAAAAAATACCGGCTGCGGAAATGCAGCGCCGCGTTCTCCTCCGTAACGTCCAGAACCATCCCGAACCCGCCACCGACACACTCCAGCATTTCCCCGGATTTCGACTCCTTCTTCACCGACGTGACCACAAACGGCTTGCGCCCCTCATAATAATAAACCCGCTTCCAGTAAACGCCCCTCCGCCCGCGCTTCTTGGTCGTTTCAACATCCATCGGCACATCCGTCCCGCCGTAAGGCGTCAGCGGGTTCCCGATAATGCGCGTCAGATGCGCAAACAGCCACCCCATCTTCGAGCGCCGCACCGTGTGCATGGAACCCCGGTACGCCACGACCTCGCCCTCCTTCGGGTCGGCTTCAAACCGCGCCCGCACATTCGGGTCAAGCCGCATCCACGCCTCTTCGCCCAACTGGTTGCGGATCGTGCTGCCCGTATCCACCTTGCGCAGGTTGTAAATCTTCTCGATCCCCAGAACATAAAGCACGAAGTTCCGAACCCCTTTCCCGGCGGGATACAGAACATTGGATAAAACCTTATGCCTGAAAAAATATGCGTTCATCCGCCCCATCAGTCCGGCGGGCTTCGTGTGCTGCGCCAGAACGTAAATCGCGTCCGCGCCATAATGCAGATCATCGCCGATTTTAACGACCATCCCCTCATCAATATCCAGCCCGCGCGCCGTAATCTCCTCCATCAACGCGCCGCCCTTGCGCGCATCGACCAAAACCAGTTCTCTTTCGGGATTGTTCAGCGCAAGGCGGGTGCAATAAGAACGGCAGACCGGACATTCATCGTCATAAACCACCGTGATCGGCGGATCGCCTTGCCCCGTATCGGGACTCAGACTCTGCGGGTTTATTCCGTTCTGTCCCATGACCCACCTTGCCTTTCTACCGCACGGTGTGGTAATACTATTTAGCTAAATGGCTAAATAACATAAAGCACTGAAACCGTCAACCGATGATCGACAAAGTCTTCCAGGCCCTCTCCTCCGGCGTCCGCCGCGAAATCCTCGCCTATCTCTCCGAGGGCGGCATGACGGCGGGCGAGCTGGCGCGTCATTTCGACATCACCAAACCCTCCCTCTCCAAACACCTGAGCATCCTTGAAAACGCCGGGCTGGTCGTCAGCGAGAAAAAAGGCCAGTTCATCCACTACGCCCTCGCCAAGAACAATCTGATCAACACGGTCAACAGCTACATGCAGCAGATCTGCCCCGTCACCTACGCGATCAAAAAGGAAATCAAAAAGAAAAAGGCTAAACGGTAATCAAAGCACCCAGATCTTCCAGCGTATCGGGCGTGCCCAGCCCGGTCACACCGTGCAGAATCGCGATACTCGCAAAATGGTCCCCGCCACCATCCGCATCCACCGCCACAATCGTATCGCCGTTGCTTTCGCTGGTCCGCACAAAATCGGAAAGCAAATCGGTAACGGGATCGTAACCCGTCAGGATATCGGAAATATCCAGCGCATCTCCCTGCGCGACGTCAAAGTCCATAACATGGTCCACCGCCCCGAACGCGCTGGCGGATTCAAAAACGAACGTATCCGCCCCGTCCTCGCCGTAAAGGAAATCGGTCCCCGCTCCGCCGTAAAGACGGTCATCACCGCCCCCTCCGTAAAGGATATCATCCCCGGCCAGACCCAGCATGGTCTGTGACTGCGCGGTCCCGTGCAGCACATCCTCAACCGACGAACCCCGCTCGTAAACGATGATATGATCGAAAATGCTCTCCGCCGTCGCGCTCGCATCATCATCCGCCACGAACGTCATATGCGAATAGGTCGTGCCCACCGTGTAATACTTTGAAAGTTCCAGCACAAAAGTCTGCGCGCTGCCCGGCGTGGTGTAATCCGGCCCGTCCTGACCGAACGAGTCTGTGCCGTATATCTGCACGAATTTATTATTGTTATGATCGTAATCCGTATCCAGCCCGATCCCGTGCAGTTCCCCGCGGTCGGTAGACAGGAAATCAAACTGCATGACCGTATTATCGGTCACGGTATAGGTAAAATCTATGGCCTTCCATGTATTCCCGTATAGCTCGACCTGCGTACCGGATGCCTGCGCCACCGTCGGTGTGAAATCCTGGTTAATCCCGTAGGAATGAAGCGTCACCCCGTCAAAATTCATGAAAGGCACGTTCGTCTCGCTGCCGGTGTCAATCAACGTGCCGCCGTAAATCTCCACATTGCTGAAAAACCCGTCCCCGGAAGCGTCAACATCATCATCGTTGATGAAAAACATCCGGTCGAACGTACCGGTATAGGACGCGCCGACAGTAATCGTATAATGCACCCACTCCCCGACATGCGCTGCGTAAGTATGAAACGCCTGCAGCCCCCAGATCTGGGTCCCGTATAGTTCAAACGAGTATGTATCCGATGTGGCGCTGTCCTTATCCAGACCGATCCCGTGAATCTCGCCCTGCGAAGTGGATTTGAAATCGAACTCGATAACCGTTCCCGCCTGGATAACATAATCGAAATTGATCGAAACCCAGGTATTGCCCGTCAGATGAAGCGTGTTGCCCCCATCCTCGATGGCATAAAGATGATCGAAATCGTTCCCGTCACCATACGCATCCACCGTCGCGCCTGAAAAATCCACTTTCACGTAATTGTTGGTATTCGTCATGAAAAACGACGCCGAAGCCGATCCGGTCCCGCCGTGATCGTCGGCAACGCTGTAGGTAAAACTGTCCGCCCCGACATAATTGACCGCAGGCGTATAAACGAACCCACCATCCGCAAGCAGATCGACCGACCCGCCGTGCAGGGTCGCATAGCTTCCCGCGAGAGCGTGTACGGCATCGCCTTCGGGATCGCTGTCCGCGCCGTATCCGTTATCGACCAGCAGATTGCCTGAAAGCGTGTGGTTATAAACTCCGGAAAAGAAATCGAACCCTGCGACAGGAACCTTGTTCACCGGAACCGTGGGCGGAAGCAGGATCACGCTGTCAAAGCTTTCGGTTCCCTGCCCGTAATCATACGAAGTATGCGTAACCGGACCATAAGAAGACGAATCGCTCTTATCGATCGCCCCGGTCAGATGGACAGAAGAGCCAAGACTGAACCCCCCGCCCCCCTTGGCAAAAACCCCGAAATCATTTTGCAGCAAAAAACCGAACGGCATGCTTGCGCTTTCCAGCCCATCGACAAAGAAAGAATATAAAAAGCCGCTTCCTGTATTGGCTGGCGTGCTTGAACCGCCTCCCTCACCTGTGTTGCCGCTGTCATTCGCCTGAGTATCTTGTGCCTGCTGAGTATCAGGAGGAACATCCTCCTTTTTCGGAACAACCAGATCAGGATCAACAGCGACATCTGGCCCGGCTGCAGGCTCATGAGCGGCCAGCACGCTTTTTACTCTTCCTTGAAGCAATTCCTCTTCAAGAAGAGCGCCGAAGATAAAGGGCCACCCCTGAGCCTCTAACACAGCATCAATGTGATTACTCTTTTCTATAATACCGCCCTCCTGTTTTCAGGAGCCTATACCAAAGTATTGGGTATTTTCCTTCAATATCAACTAGTTACAATTTTATATGCTTTTTAGTAAAAATTTCATGAACACGAACGTATGCACTTATGCCGCACCGCACAGGCAATAAATAGCAAGACGAAAAAATCGTGAAAAAACAAACAGATAAGCGAAAAGTGCGTATGGATTATTGCGCCCCGCCGGACAAATCCGTAAAATCCCGATCTGAATAAAAGCGGGTTATAAAGAATGAATACGTCTATCCGGCTGAAACCCCTGCCCGTCCTGCCTGTCGAGCGCGATGAGTACTGCTCGCAGGAAATGACCGACGCCATCATCACAGAGCTGGAAAATAAACATAAGGACACACTGCAAAATATCATCGAAAACGAATTTCCCGTGCGCGCGGATTTCCACGGCAAAGGGTACGAAATCGCGATCGGAACGGTAATCCATGAAATCGGACGCAAGCTGCCTGTTCCCGAAACTGATCTGGGGTGTATCGACCTGGCCTATGAATTGGGCCGCCGCATTCGCAAAGCTATGGATCTGCCGGATACTCCAACCGAAGGATGGGAACTGCAACAGATTCACGAATACATCCTTCACAATAAGCTGACCTTGGACCACCAGACAGCCAAAGAGATACTCCAGTCATACTACGAAGCAAAGCCTGACCTATGGTATGCTTATGCAGAAGCCCTCCGCCACGATCAGATGCTCAACATTGGCGCAAAGTATAGAGACGGGCTGACAAGCTTTCTGAGCGAAAAATATCCAAGTCTGAGCCTTGAAAAAAATCAGGATTTTTATCTCCAGCTATCTGCAATGCTGACAGTGATGAACGCTTGCGGAATACCCCTTCCGGAAATGGGGTAGACCATGAACCTGAAACCGACCCTCTTCCTGGACACTGACTCGATAAACGACCTTTTCGGACGCCCGAATTTCAACGCCGCCACAGGTAACAAGATCATGAACGCACTGGCGGAACATTATGACATCCGAACGACCAGCGCAGTCATAGAGGAACTTCTTAATGGCCGCACCTACGGAACACTGCGCGCTGAATGGTTCAAGGAAAACGCCACAATTCACAACACTCCCCTCTTTGAAGCGTTGGTAAGAAACAATGATCCGGTACTAAGGAAAAATGCAGGCGAACGCTCAATCGCATCCGTGATCGATCCCGGTTTCAGAGATAGGGCCTTCTCCGCCGACGGTATAACACCCGGCACCACCACTTACCACGACCCGCTTCTTCCGGCGCTGGGGAATACAAAAACACTGATCCTCGTCTCCCGCGATCAGGGACAATACACCGGTCAAAACGTCGCCTCTAATTTTATGACGACATCGGAATTTCTGCGCAAATCCCTTCTGGCGAACATCATAGACACACAGGACTATGACGCGATCCACAACAACACTGACAGTGGCTGGCTGGGCCGGCCCAACGCCCGGGCATCCAATACGGAGCACTACCTGCCCACAGCCGGGGTGATCTGGCACGACAGCGTGTTTGGAATGTCTTTCCCGGAATTCCTTCAGGAATCGGATTTTGTTGATATAGGCTTCACACCGGCGGCCGAATACAGGCTGAGTGAGCGGCTCAGGCACATTTCCGCAAGCGATGACGCCGCCAACGATCTGGAAGAAGAGCCCGTGGCCGTTGCAGAACAAGACATGGGATGACCGCAAAACGCATCTTGATCATCGGCGGCTACGGACAATTCGGCAGCCTGATCGCGAAAGCGCTGGCCCCGGAAAAGAACATCGCTCTCATCATCGCCGGACGCCATGGGGATAAAGCCCGAAAGTTTGCAGAGTCCCTAGACTCATCCCATAAAATCGAAACGATCGAGACCGATATTCAAACCGGCCTGCCTGAA
>JAGRIJ010000064.1 GCA_020443295.1 Alphaproteobacteria bacterium
ACTAAATATATACTTCAGATGCACTTAACGCTCTCTAATATTATGGAATAAAACGATATGTAAAAGAAATACACCCGCAGAAAACCGCGGGTGTATGGCAAATGATACGCGGGGGAAGATCGGGAAGATCCCCTCTTAGCCCTTGATATGCAGGTTGCTGAGCTCGCGGGCGATCCGCTCGAACACGTCGATCAGCTCTTCCTGCGTCGGAGCGTCGTAATACTGGTCCTCCGAGGTCGCGCACTGGCGGAAGTAATCCTTGGTCGACTCGCTGATACCCGATGTAAAGGTGATCGTGTAAACAGCCACGCCATGATCTTTGAGCGCCTCGCAGACTTCGGCAAACCGGTTGTTGAACTTGGTCACGCTCATATTGTTCTTGTTCGTGAACCAGAAGGACGAATACGTGCCGTTCTCGGTGTTGTCCCCGTCCGTCATCATCACGATCGCCTTTTTCCAGTAGAAGTTATCCCAGTCATGGGCTTCCTCGAATGGAAACTCGGGCGACAGAACGCGGTACCCCCAGGCCATACCGATGTTCCCCAGCGTATTCCCGTCCGGGGTCATCGTATCCACATGATCCAGCAGAGCATCGCGGTCGCTGGTCAGCGGCATGATCTGGGCATACGGACAGCCCTGGTTCGGCGTGCTGTTCCGGCAGAAACAGTACGGAGAGTTACACAGCCCGTCCCCGCCGCAGTTACTGCAGCGCGCGGAGCTGTAACCGCTGCCCGAGCAGGACTGATCGTAGGTAATCACCTTGCCGAAGGAATAGATATCCCACGGACCTTCGTAATCGTCGGTAACGTCCCAATCATAGGGGTCGTTACTATTGACGCCGGGATCCCAGCCGTGGCCGTCCCAGTTCGAACCGCTGCGCCACAACTGGCCGTAGGAGTTCGGAGCATGCGTCGCCGCAGCGTCGTATCCGTCGTCCATATGTTCGACGATACACCCGTACCAGCCGCCGCTGCTGCCGTGATTGGTCGTGGTGCTCACGCCGCTGGGCAGCGTAACGAACGGTTCTCCGCTCGCATAGGTCGAACCGTCGGGATTGTATCCCAGACCGTAACTGCCCACATTCACCGTGTTGGCAAAAGGAATCATGCCGATGCGGACGTTATCGGGATTCGACGTGTTATCGAACAGGATATTGATGAAATTTTCCGTTCCGGTCTTAAGCGCATCGATATTGTTGTAGGAGGCCATAGACCCGGTATTGTCGAGCACAAGCGCGACTTCCAGTCCCTGAATCTCTCTCACAACGATGGTGGAGGCCGTCACATCGATCGTATCGATGCCAAGCACTTTAAGGAACATCGTGTTATAGGTGGCGTTCCCTGTAACCCGGACTTCGTCTCCCACGACCTGCACGATCGGATCAAACGTCACCCCGAGCTTGTCTTCGGGATAGTTCGCATCGAAGAAGTCCTGCACGCGCTGCTCAATCTCCGCCTCATCCGCCGAATAGGCCGCTGCCGCCAGAGCGGATGCGTCCAGAGCCTGCGCCAGCCGCGACCGGACGAGATAAGCCTGCGAATAGTCCAGCGACATCCCGACCATTCCGATCAGCAGCGGAGCCATGATACCGAACGCCACGGCGATCGTACCCCTGTTATCCTGCGCATATCGGCGGCAATAGGTCCGCACTCTGCCCCAGGCTTTGTGGAAAATTGTCTCTTGTGTCATGGCCTTTTCCTTTCCAGCACAGTAATTTTTTTACTGATGGTTGACGACCGGGCTGCTGCGTCCGCGGCTGAACCCGACTTCCAACATGTCAAAAGTATTGACGACAAACCCGGCAAACACCGGTTCAAAACTATAGGAAACCGCAACCACCACGACCCCTTCTCCCGGCAGAGAGAGCGACTCGACCCGGTCGAAAACATCGGGGATCGGAGTCATGTTCCGCGTGTCGCGCCATACGATTTCCGGATCCCCCGTATCGTCATCAAAGCGGATGCTGATGATATCGACGCCGTAAGTATCCTTCGGCATGGGCTCGAATGCGAGTTCCCCGGCTTTCACAGCCTCATTCACATCCGAACTGGTGACAACGTTCTTCCGCGCCACGAGGTCCGCAACGATCTGGGAAGCGCGGATGGTTTTCTGATTGGCCAGAATCCCGTTACCAACGTCAAAAAGACCGAGAAACAGGATCAGCAGCACCGGAAAAATCATCGCCGCCTCGGTGCCGGCCAGAGCGTGTTCTTCCTGCAGCCAGCGGCTGAATATCGTTCGGATATGGTTTTTAAGCGCCTGCATCTTCAAACTCATACGGTTCGGTTTGGAGGACAATCGTGGACATGAACAGCGTACCGCCGTCCGGTCCGTTCAGAAGCGGCCCGACCAACGGGGTCTTCATCTGATAACGGTACCCGACGCGGATCAAAATCCGGTCGTTCGATCCGCCGGCATTGAAGCCTTGCGAAACCATGTTCCCGTCCGAATCGAAAACGGGGGCCATAGAAGCAAAGTCGTCATAACTGTCCATGGTCTGCACTTCGATCACCACATCGTTGCAGTCGATCAGGACATTGACGAAATTGCACATCGCATCCCTGAACATCGTTTCGGGATCGCCCTCTGTCTGCTGGACCTGCCCCGTTCGGATCAGCCGCGCCGCCGAATCCGTAGCCCCTTCCAGAAGACTGGCCGAGGCATACATCAGGGAAAGCTCCATGATTCCAAGACAGAGCATGAAAAAAGGAATGGCCACCAGGCTGAACTCGATAGCCGTCGCAGCGTCCTCGTTTTTAATCCATTTTTTCAGAAAACGTTTCATGTCTTTGCACCGCCGCGCGTTTCGCGCAATTTAAGACAAATTTGTTCTTGTTTTCGGGCACAAAAAAAGCGGCTGCACCGCTCTTTGAACCTTTTACGGGCTATATCCATTAAGCCCATATGCCATAATAATCCTGAGACTGTAAAAAAAAGATTAACAAACCGTTCAAATGCATAAAAAGCGCTAAAGAAAAGCCTATTTTGCCTTCATTTTCCGGGGGAAACCCTCTTCATCGAGGGGAATTTTCCCGGTGACTTCCTCGCCCCATCGCTGGACGAGTTCCTGCTGCCGGGTCTCGATCGTGACCAGGCGTGCACGCCCTCTCTGGTAAAGGAACGAGGCAACATACCCGGCAAGGAACATATCGATTAGGTACCCCATCGCAGCCATGGAGTAGACAATAATAAAAACGACAGGATTGGCGATTATTTTAATCCCGGTATCAAACGTTCGGCCCGCCGCCCACAGTTTAAGAAGAAACGGAAAACACCCCGCAAAATTCATACAGGCAACGGATATCGCCCGTGCCTTCTGCTCCCCCCTGCTGGAAAGCATCGCGCCGACTGTCGGCAGCATTCCGATAATAAGCATCAGGGCCGTCGGCAGGGAGAACAATCCGGAAAAAATAATCGAAACAATCAGAATCGTATATCCGGACCCAAGACGCTTGCGCTTGGTTTGGCCTTCTCCTGATTTTTTCTGCTGTTTCGGCGGGCCGGCCATGGCTTCCCCTATAAAATCGTTGTACCGGCGGCAAATGAAACCGCTGTAAGAATGATAAGAATAAGGGCAATCGTGGCCGAAACCATGGCCGCGAACTCGTGAGCGTCGGAAAGCCCGTAATTTTGCTTCTGCTTCATTTTTTCGGTAATCGACTGGCTTTCCACCGAAAGATTGTAATATTCCATCATCGCCTTTTTGAAATTATTCGTATCCCTGACAACGACCTCGCTGTTATCAAGAACGGCAACCATACCTGACAGGTCGCCCGCGCGCGCAGCGGATTTCACCTGCCCCTCGACATTCCCGCGGATCGAACGATCATGAAAACGCTCGTAGACGCTGCCCATAATCTCCGTGAACGCCCGCGCGATATTGGGAACCGAGGGAACTTTATAACGCTTCTGGATCTGCGCCAGTGTCTTGAGATTGCCCATGACCAGCCGGTGTTTATCGGGCGAATTCAGTTCATAAAGAAATCCTTCCACGCACCGTTCATCCAGTTCGCACAGGAAAGCGATGCTGTGTCGGTCTAAAAAGAGTTCGGGATGCTTGTTCCGCTCGGCCATATGCTCGAACGCATAAAGCATCTCTGCGGCGTTGGTGACAAAATACCCCTTGAGCTTCGGGCTGAGGCAATTCACATTCTGGTTCAGGGAATAAAGACAGCGCTCCAGCCCGTACCCTGCGCGCATCTGTTTGACGAATACCCGGCAATCGTCAAAACGCTTCAGCCATTTTGTCGTATTAAGCCGCTGCGCCTCCTGCATATAAAGATGGTTCAGAAAAAGCCCCTTATCGAAAAGCTCGTGGTAGACCCTGATATCCTCACCCTTGACGAAGGCCGCCGCCAGCGCCGTATCCACCCCCTCATAGCTAAAAACCTCCCCCTTGAAGGTCAACGGCCACATCGGCACCAGTGCCGCGCGCAGATTGGTCGCCAGTTGCTCATCAAAACTCTTGTCCCGGATAATGTTTTTAGAATTTTTCAGCGCGGATTGATAACGGTCGGAGGTCTCTTTATCGTCAAGCGAACGCGTAAGCCACTGCTCCATCTGCCCGTCATCGACCAGCCGGGCAAAAGCCTGAGGATCGCGGCCGATATCCAGCGCCAGAGTATGGGCATAAAAATGATTTTTACCGGCAAGATTGATCGCCCGCCCGCCCTTCTTGCGTTTCAACGGCTGGCGCGGTCCGGGGCGTTTCCCCTCGACCCAGCTCACAAGATCGTCCACAGTCCAGCGCTGCTGCGGCTCGTCATGAAGAAGCCCGCGCAAAAGCTCCTGCACGGGAATAGAAAAACGCTCACGCCCCGTGAGAACGGAATAACTGCCCTCCTCCAGCTTCTCTTTGACAATCTCCATGCTCGACAGAGCCAGCAGGTCGGGATCAGGCTCCCGCATCATCAGGGCCAAGGTCGCTCCGAAAGCGTAAAGATCGTCCGCAAGCGTCCCTGCTCCCCGCCCGATCGGACTGACCATGCCTCGTTCGATCGTTTCACAGAGTGCAGGTTGAAAAAACCCGGACGGCCCGGACAGGCAGTCGCCCAGGACAACAGCCTTATCGGTATTCCTCATAAAATAAAGATTGGAGGGTGAAACAAACCCGTGAAAGAACTCCAGACGCTTCATCTCCGAAAATATTTTATGCAGGGACTTGAAGACAACATCCATCACCCGGTCCTGCCTCCACCCCAGACAGATCTGTGTTTGATCTTCGCAAAGCGGCTCTCCCATCCTGTTCTCATAAATAAAGACATAGCGCTCCTCGGAAACCGGGGGCCAAAAGACGACTCCGGACGAGATCAGGCGCATCAGCGCCGGATCCTTGATGCTCTTGTAAAGAGAAGCGCTTTTACGCCGGGGCACGTCCTCCGGCGCGCAAATCAGGGCACAACAATCGACAGCCCCTTCTGTAGTTTGCTCGCTGGCCGCAAAGGCGGAGACAGGTTCCTTCGTCAGTGCGGGCAAGGGTTGACGGGTATTGATGGTCACCGACCGGCCGAAAGACACCAACCCGTCGGCAGACACCTGACCCCCGCCCGCAGGTGGCCTGACCTCTTTCGCGGTTTCACGCGGGGGTGAATCCGTCATCGCGTCAACACTCCTGTCGCCGTCATCCTGACAGCCGTAACCCGCTGATATCCTCAGCGGAAAGGAAAACTTATAACTCAATAAAAAACGAATCGAGAGAGCTTGCCCCCTCAATGAACAACTAAAAGCTTAAATCGGATAAGATAAAAAGTAAAACGGCGCCTGACCGGAAACCCGCGCTGCCCACCGCGATTTTACCCAAGAAACGGATCGCGCACCAGGATCGTATCGTCCCGTTCAGGGCTGGTCGAAAGCATGCTGACCGGCGCCTCGATCAGTTCCTCGATGTGACGGACATATTTAACCGCCGCGGCAGGTAAAGCGCCCCAGCTTCTTGCCCCGAACGTACTCTGCTTCCACCCTTCCATCGTTTCATAAACGGGCTTCACGCGGGCCTGATCTGTCTGCGAAGCGGGATAGTAATCGATTTTTTTGCCGTCCAGCTCATAACCGACACAAATTTTGATTTCATCCAGCCCGTCGAGAACGTCAAGCTTCGTCAGCGCAATCCCCTGCATCCCCGACAATTTCACGGCCTGCCGGACCAGCACGGCATCAAACCATCCGCAGCGCCGCTTGCGCCCCGTAACGGTTCCGAATTCCTTCCCTTTCTGACCGAGAAACTCCCCGGTTTCATCTTTAAGTTCGGTCGGGAAAGGCCCGGTCCCCACGCGCGTCGTATACGCCTTGGTGATCCCCAGAACATAATGTACGGCGTTAACCCCGATCCCCGTTCCCGAAGACGCGGAAGCGGCGACAGTGTTGGAGGAAGTGACGAACGGATAGGTTCCGTGATCGATATCCAGCATCGTCCCCTGCGCGCCCTCGAACAGGATCTTCCTGCCCTGCCCTTTCACCTCGTCAAGCTTGCGCCAGACGATCCCCGCATAGCGCAGCAATTCAGGAGCAAGCGTCAGAAGTTCCGACTGCACTTCTTTCGGATCAATCTCCTCAAGCCCAAGCCCCTTGAGCAGAATATTGTGATGGCGCATCATCGCCTCAAGTTTCTCCAGCAACAGGTCCGGCTCGCGCAGGTCGCACACGCGAATTCCCCGCCGCGCCACCTTGTCTTCATAGCAGGGGCCGATCCCCCGCTTGGTCGTGCCCAGCGACTTCCCGCCGCGCGCGATTTCCATCGCCTCGTCCAGCGCCTCGTGAACAGGCAAAATCAGGTTGGCATTCTCCGCGACCATCAGGTTCTCCGGCGAAACCTCGACCCCCTTGTCCCTGACGGTTTTGATTTCCTTGAGCAGCGCCGTGGGATTGATCACCACCCCGTTGCCGATAATCGAAAGCTTGCCCTTGCGGACGATCCCGGAGGGCAGAAGGTTCAGCTTGTATTCCTTGCCGTCGATCACCAGCGTATGTCCGGCATTATGTCCGCCCTGAAAACGCACGACGACGTCCGCGCGGCTCGAAAGCCAGTCCACGATTTTTCCTTTCCCCTCGTCCCCCCACTGGGAGCCGATGATGGCAACGCTGCTCATGGTCAATCCTTTTTCATGGTTATCGTTTGGATGGTTTCAACGGGCTGACTTGCCCTTTTTCGAAAATATGCGTGCACTCGGCGGGCGGCTTGCCGTTCCCCGACCCGCGCACAATCGTCCAGCCCTGCTCCTGCAAAGCCTTGATTTCGGACCACTTCACCCCGGCGGCGGTAAAAACGATGTCCTTTTTTGCCGCGCCGGTGCAGGCTTTTCGGATCGTATCCATATAAAGGGTGAACCCCTTCGCGGTTTCGGACTCGCCGTTCGCGCCAAAACACACATCGTAACTCCCCCCGCGCCCCAGCTCGCCGTGGACCGAAGGCGAAAACAGCGTGAAACCGAGATGCTTGTGATACTCGAACCCCGCCTGCTCCAGCAGGTCGATCGTCAGGCTGACATGCGAAAGACCAAGCTCCGAAAGCGCACGCTCGACCCCCGTGCAGACATCCCGCAGCCGGGCGAAATCCTTCTTGATCTCCGCAGGCAACGAAACCGGTTTGAACGCCTTGAAGAAATCCTCCGCCGTCCTCGACTGCGTGGACAAATCCATGATTTTCGCCAGCGCCGATATATGCTTTTTCGGCAGCGTCTCCAGCAATCCGCGGTCCCGCTGCGCCACGGCGCGCTTCAAAACATCCTGCTGCTCCTTGTCCAGCCCGGCGGGAACAAGCGCATCGACAAACCCCGGAACGGTCAGGTCCAGCGTAATCTCTTCAAACTTGAGTGCCTTCAGCCCCAAAAGCGCCAGAACGCAGATCTCGACATCCGTCTCAACCGACGCATCGCCGATCAGTTCGCACCCGACCTGGCAGAATTGCCGCACGGTCCGCATCTGGTTGCCCTTGGTCCGCAAAACGTCATTCGCATAGGTCAGCCGTAACGGTCGCGGCTCCTTCGCCAGCCGCGAAGCGGCGATCCGCGCGATCTGCGGCGTGATATCCGAACGCAGGCCCAGCATCCGGTGCGTAACCGGGTCCATCAGGCGGAAGGTTTCCCCGGCAAGCCGCTCTCCCGGCCCCGGCGCCAGCAGACTGCTCTCAAATTCCAGCAAGGGCGGCTTGATGCGCTGATACCCGAACGCGGTGAACTGCCCGATCAGCGTGGCGATGGACAGCGCCTCGATTTCGGCATGCGGAGGCAGCAGATCCTCGAATCCGTTGGGCAGCAGGGCGAGTTCGGCGCTATCATTGCTCATTATCCGCTCCGGAAAAACGCATGAGGGTTGATTGAGATAAACCCGGTTATCGTTAGCCTGAATGCGCGACTTTTTCAATCACTTCGCACAAATCGTTAACGACTCCCTCGACAAGCGCGGGATCGTCCCCCTCCGCCATAACGCGGATCAGCGGCTCCGTGCCTGATTCACGGACCAGAACCCGCCCGTTCCCGTTAAAGCGGTTCTGCGCCTTGGCAATCGCGTCCTGAACGCTGGCATCCTGCATAGGCTTGCCGCTTTTAAACCGCACGTTTTTAAGGATTTGCGGCAGGGGCGTGAACAGCTTGAGAACCTCGCTCGCCGGTTTTCCCTGCTCTTTAAGCAGGCTCAGAACCTGGAGCGCGGCCAGAATCCCGTCCCCGGTGGTCGCATAATCCGAAAGCACGATATGCCCCGACTGCTCTCCGCCAAGATTGACGCCCTCTTCGCGCATCTTCTCGACGACGTAACGGTCGCCGACGGGCGCGCGGATCAGCCGGATTCCATTCTCTTCCAGTTTCCGCTCAAACCCCAGATTGGACATCACCGTCGCAACCACGGTATTCCCCGAAAGCTGACCCTTGGCCTGCAGCGAAAGCGCCAGCGCCGCCATGATCTGGTCGCCGTCGACCACCTGCCCGCGTTCATCCACGATAATCAGGCGGTCCGCATCCCCGTCCAGCGCGATCCCGACATGCGCTTGATGTTCGATCACGGCTTTTTGCAGCGCTTGCGGCGACGTCGCGCCGAACCCCGCATTGATATTCCGCCCGTTCGGCTGGCAGCCGATGGAAACGACATCCGCCTCCAGCTCCCAGAGAATCTGGGGCGCGACCTTATAGGCTGCGCCATGCGCGGCATCCACCACGATCTTCAGCCCTTCGAAATTCGAATGGCGCGGCACGGAGCGCTTAAGCGATTCGATATACCGCCCCAGCGCATCGTCCAGGCGGCTGGCCTTGCCCAGATTTTCCGGCGCGGCCAGATCCGCGGAAAGATCGCGCGCGATCAGCTCTTCGATCCGCCGCTCAATCGCATCGTCCAGTTTGAACCCGTCCGCGCCGAACAGCTTGATTCCGTTATCGGCATACGCATTATGCGAAGCGGAAATCATCACGCCGACATCCGCGCGCAGCGAACGCGCCAGCCCGGCGATCCCCGGCGTCGGAATTGGCCCGACAAGGATCACATCCATCCCCATCGCCAGAA
Source organism: Alphaproteobacteria bacterium (assembly GCA_020443295.1). GTDB lineage: Bacteria > Pseudomonadota > Alphaproteobacteria > Micavibrionales > Micavibrionaceae > JAGNKE01. The sequence continues at coordinate 9,490 of JAGRIJ010000064.1, forward strand.
ATCCGGCGGTCATGGCCTGTTCGAGCATATAACAGGAAAGGCGCGTATCCTTGCCGATAACGGCCCGGTCCATATGCCCCCCGTTCCGCGCATCGCGCAGGACGATGGCCGTCGCCATGGCCGCTTTCAAAGCCATATCCGCCGTCATCGGGAACTGGTTGGCCGTCCCCCGGATTCCATCCGTTCCGAAATATTTGGTCTTTTTGCTCATAGTCATAATTAAATCCCGAACCGCGAACCTTTACAATGCCGCGAAGCAAAAACGCAAGCTTTTTCAACCTATTTCTTGCTCTCAAAAAGGCTTTATGGCAGCTTAAAAGTTTACGGCAAGCTCAAGTTAATATGAGCGTCAGGGGAGTGTATGCTGGACCAGTTCACACATAATTCCGCGGGAGAACCGCCTGTTTCAGGCCCGGAACCCATAACAATCGTTAACCGCGACAGTCCGGTCATATTCACAGGTCCCCACAACGGTGTGGCGGTTCTGGATCACCCCGAAAAACCGCTGGGTATGGGGCGCGAATGGTTTGAAAGAGCTCACGAAGCCTGTGATTTAAACATGCAGGCGCTCTTTGAAACAATGATCCCGCGCTTCCCGAACGCATCTTTTCTCTGGGGTAACTACTCGCGCCTCGTGGCCGACGTTAACCGCATGCCTGACTTCGCCATTGCATGTGAATCCTCGGAATGGACGGATCTGATGATTCCCGGAAACGCCCTGGAAACCGTAACCCCTGAGGAACGCGAGCGGCGGATGAACTCCGTTTACTGGCCTTACCATGACGCCCTGACGGCGCTGATTGGTGAAAAAAGGGAAAAATTCGGTGGTGTCCTGCTGGTGGACTTGCATTCTTTTACCCCCTTCTGGCAAAACCTGCCCCGCGATGTCGAGGTCGGCCTCCTGACGCTGGATGAACACCACCCGCTGGCGACGATATCCTCGGAGTTTCTGCGCGAGAAAAACCCGTTCAGGTATAAGCACGGAGAGCCTTACTTCCTTCCTGCGCGGCTAACCATCACGGCCGCGCCCTTGATACAGGAAAGAAACAGCGTCGACTATCTTGGGTTTGAAGTCCGTAATAACATGATCGCAAGCGAAGAAGGACGCGAACGCTTCTGCGATTTCTTTGATCAATATGTCAGGTTCGCAACCGCGCACCCCAACTATAACCTGCTTTTCACCACGCAAAGTTTTAAGGCGGAAGCTCCGGCGCAACAGGACCTGCAACGGTAATTCAATTAGACTTCTTGGGGCTTGCCTCCGGCAAATCCGCCGCTGGTCGGCACCGAAGGACGCGACGAAGCGGAAGGACCGGCCTCAGGCGGCTCGTCACGAATGATCGGCTCCCCGCGCAACAACCCCTTGATCTCGTCCCCGGACAACAGCTCGTATTCCAACAGGGCCTTGGCAATGGTATGCAGATCGTCAATATGATCGGTAAGGACCTTTTTCGCTTTCTCATACCCTTCATTGATCAACCTTTGGACTTCCTCTTCGATTTCCTTGGTCGTCTCGCCGGAGATCCGCTTGCGGCGGTAATCGGCGTCATCATCGCCGTAATCGATCATGCCGACGGAATCGCTAAAGCCCCATTCCGTGACCATCGCGCGCGCCAGACGTGTGGCCTGCTTGATATCGCCGGACGCGCCGCTCGTCACATGATCCTTGCCGAAAATGATTTCCTCGGCAACGCGGCCCCCCATGCCGACTGAAAGATTGGCTTTCATCTTGGCGATCGAATAGCTGTAACGGTCGCCTTCGGGCAGCCGCATAACCATGCCCAGCGCGCGCCCGCGCGGCACGATCGTCGCCTTGTGGATCGGATCGGATTCCGGCTCGTGCAATGTCACCAGCGCATGTCCGGCCTCGTGATAGGCGGTGAGTTTCTTCTCCTCCTCGCTCATGGCCATGGAGCGCCGCTCGGCCCCCATCATCACCTTGTCCTTGGCGGACTCAAGGTCTTCCATGGAAACGACGCGCCTGTTCTTGCGCGCAGCCATCAGCGCGGCCTCGTTCACGATATTCGCCAGTTCCGCCCCGGAAAATCCGGGCGTTCCGCGCGCAATAACCGACGCATCGACATTGTTGGAAAGCGGCACTTTCTTCATATGGACCTTAAGAATTTTTTCGCGCCCCTTCACATCCGGCAGCGGCACGGTAATCTGGCGGTCGAAACGTCCGGGCCGCAGCAAGGCAGGGTCCAGAACATCCGGCCTGTTGGTGGCGGCAAGAATAATGACCCCCTCAGAGGTTTCAAATCCATCCATCTCGACAAGTAGCTGGTTGAGCGTCTGTTCGCGCTCGTCGTTCCCCCCGCCGTACCCGGCGCCGCGGTGACGGCCAACGGCATCGATCTCATCAATAAAGATAATACACGGAGCGTTTTTCTTGCCTTGCTCGAACATGTCGCGCACACGGCTTGCGCCGACGCCGACAAACATCTCGACGAAATCCGAACCGGAGATCGTAAAGAACGGCACTCCGGCTTCGCCGGCCACGGCACGCGCGATCAGGGTCTTACCCGTACCGGGCGGACCGATCAGCAAAGCCCCCTTGGGAATTTTTCCGCCCAGACGCTGGAATTTCTGCGGGTCTTTCAGGAACTCGACGACTTCCTGCAACTCGTCCTTGGCCTCCTCGATCCCCGCCACGTCATCGAACGTCACCCGCCCATGCCGTTCGGTCAGCATCCGCGCGCGGGATTTTCCAAACCCCATCGCTCCGCCTCCGCCGCGCCCCTGCATCTGGCGCATGAACATGACCCACACGCCGATAATCAGGACGGCAGGCAACATCGCGAGGATCAGCTGCGCCAGAAAGCTTTGCTGCTCGATCGGCTTGACGTTAACTTTCACCGGAGTCCCGATCACGCGCTCGACAATATTCTCGTCATAGGGAATGAGGGTATAAAACGTCTCGGGCGAATCCATGAACTGCCCGGTCACCTGATTGCCTTTGACATAGATCTCCTTGATCTGCCCGGCCTTCGCCTGCGAGATAAAATCACTGTAGGCGAGTTCCCTCGCTCCGCGCAAAGCCGGGTCCTGCGTCTGACTCATAAGTGAGATCAGAAACAGGACTAAAAGACCAACGCCCAACCATACGACAAGATTACGGTTCATTTTCGGTTCACCAGTTGATTGAAAAATTGATGATGTGCATTCCCTTACAGTACCACAAGAAATCTAAACAATTCCTCATTTTTTGCTCTCTGCGGCACAGACTTTAAAGCTTTTCATTACGTTTTACCATCTCCAGACCGCTCAGGCGAGAGAATCAGGCGCTTTGCCCGGTCATCGCGCGCGAACACGATTTTATGAAGAGTTCGCTTGCGAAACCGCCCCGGTTTCACGAGATCGGAAAAAAGGGCCTCCACCCGCTCGAGCCTCGGACCGTAAGGATCCGGCGGATGCAAAAGCCCCATCATCTTCAGCAGAACGCGAATCCCGACCTCTTCCGGAACGCTCGATAAAACATCCATAGAAAATACAATCCGGCTCGTTTTATTTTCTAAACAGCCTTCGGTAAATACTTTTTTGGCCATATCGTTAAGGGCATCCTTCGCCCGCGCCAGACGTCTGGCCGTCAGGCCGAGACGCTCGGCGGTCAATCCCTCCCCGCGCAGCGCTTCCATGGATCGCCGCATCCGCCCGCGCGTAAACTGATCGGACTCGTTGGAAGGATCGAGAAGAAAAGGAATGTCATACGCTCGGCACGTCTGCACCAGAGCCGCCTTCGCAACGCTCAGCAAGGGCCGGCACAAAATCAGTCCGTTGGAAAACGCCTGCTCTGCCGTCATACCGGCCAGGCCGTCCAGCCCCGTCCCGCGGGTCAGCCGGAACAAGACCGTCTCGGCCTGATCGTCCAGATGATGGGCAACGAAAAGCCGTTTGATATTATGACGGCGCAAAGACTTCGCCATCAACGCATAACGCGCATCCCTCGCCTGCTCCTGCACGCGGGAGGAAACAGCCTGCTTGGGTTTCCACGTCAGGATATGATGCCGCACTCCCGGCCAGTCTTTGAGCCACCGCCCTACTTTCCGGACCTCGGCGCCCGATTCCTTCCGCAAACCGTGATCCACGCTCAGGGCATGAAGCACGGCTTTCGATTTTCGCTCCCGCATCCACAGGGAAAGCAGATAGCACAAGGCCATGCTGTCCGGCCCGCCGGAAACGCCGACGGCAAGAGACTCGCCCTTCAGGGGAAGACAGGGAAAAGATGTTGTCATAAGATCGGAAAAAGCCGCCGGAGTAACCGGCTGGAGATCAGCAGCCAAGTTTGGACATTTCCTGTTTGGCGCGGCGGATAATCGGCCCCGCTGTGCTCGAAAAATCCTTCTCAAGCTGCATCAGCGCAATACAGGCGTCATCCTTGCGCTTCAGCCCGGCCAGGGAAAGACCGAGTTTAAGAAGATTATCGGGTGCTTTCGTACCCTTGGGATTGTCCTGGTAAGCCTCGGCGAAAACCTTGGACGCTTTCTCGAAATCCCCGCGCACATAGAACGTCTCGCCGTACCAGTATTTGGCGTTCGGAGCCAGATCGCTGTCCGGATAGCTTTTCAGGAAATTCGCGAACTGGATTTCCGCGCCCTCGAAATCGCTTTTCTTCATTAAGGCAAAGGCGCTCTCATACGCGGCCAGCGGCGTATCCGACGGCAGAGGCGCCCCCGAGGAAGAAGGCGAAGCAGACGCTGATCCTGTAGAATCATCGTTCCTCGTGCTGTTCGGCGGCACGTAATCGAAAGAGGACGAACGCGGCGTATTGCCTTGCTGCACCATGGAAGTCGACCCCATCGGCTCGCTCGTCGTGTCACCGTAATCGTAACCGCTTGTATTTCGCGGCGCCGAACCAGCCGAACCATAGGTCGAATCAGAACCGGACGAGGACACGGTTTGTCCCCCGCCGCCCTCCAGTTCCCGCACCCGCACAGTCAGATCACCGACCTGCCGGTCCATCTGCTCATGAAGATTGCGGATTTCATAGGACTGCTCTTCGATCAACCCGGTCAGCCGACGGATCTCCTGTTCCAGCTCCTGAATCCGTACTTCAGCCGCAGCGGCGGACGAGGATTGTGAAAAAGCCGGATGCGCCCCCGACGAAACAAATGTCAGGGCCGCAGCCGTACAAAGAACAACTCTGTAAATCCGTCTGGGAATCATCACCAAAACCTGAAAGGGTTACTGGATGTCCGTCACAGCTCTTCTGTTCCGGGCCCATGCCTGTTCGTTCGAACCAAGTTCAGCCGGGCGTTCCTTGCCGTAGCTGATCGTATTGACGCGCGAAGCGTCAATGCCGAGAGCGACGAGGTAATTCTTGACCGAATTCGCGCGGCGTTCGCCCAGTGCAAGGTTGTACTCGCGGGTTCCGCGCTCGTCGGCATGACCCTCGATCGTGACATTCAGATTGCTGTATTGCTGAAGCCAGCGAGCTTGGTTTTCAAGCGTAGTGCGGGCTTCCGGGCGCAGATCATAGCTGTCGTAATCGAAGAACACGCGGTCTCCGGCATTCACGACGAAATCTTCTTCAGAACCGGGCGCGGGTCCGTTATAAAACGAATTATCCATCATTTGGCCCTGATCGCCCGTTGTATTGGCATTCCCTTCATTTTTATCGCCATGACAAGCAGTAAGTGCCATCATCGCGCAGCAAACCAGTAAAAAACGGCCCTTCATATTCAGTATCTCCTTCTGACTCAGCCTGTGAATCCCGTTAAGTTGCCCACCGCCGTCCAGACCTGTTACGGCCTGACTAACGAATACCCTTTGTCCGATTCGTTATTTTGGACGACAGCATAGTTTTATTCCGTTCTGACAAGGCTTTCAAGCCTTCGTTATTGGAACAATCTCTTTTCAAGAACTATTTCGCTTGCCCGTTTATTTCATCTTTAAGCTTCTGAAGCAAAAGCGCTGCATCTTGGCGGTCGCGCGGGTTTCCGGCCTTCGCGATATAATCCTCCAGAGCGGCAATCGCATCGAGGATCTTGTGTGTCTTCGCATACAGGACCCCGGCATCCAATAACAGCCGGAATTCGTTGGGATTAAGCAGCCGCATCCGCTCGACGGTTTGCAGGGCCGCCTCGTAATCCGCCGCGTCGATCTGGCGCAGCTTGACGATATTCTGCATCCGGATCAGCCAGTCGAGATTCCCCAGCGGCTCGAAATAACTGGCCGAAAGCTCGGCATTCTCTCCCAGCGCGGATTTGACGATCGCGCGCAACTGCGCGGCCTCCAGCCTCCGGCAATGATCCGAGGGATCGAACACGATGCGCTGCCCGCGATACTCAATCCGGCAGACGAAAAGCCCCGGCACATCGAGCCCGGCGACATCCCACCCCTGCGCCCTTGCGGCCTGCACGTAAAGCATGCCCAGGCAGATCGGCGCCCCCTTGCCGCGGTCGATTGTCCGCACAAGCGAAGCATTGTCCGGGTTGCTTTCATCGAAATCCCCCGCATAACCGTAACGGTCGGACAGAACATGCTTGAGAGCCGCCAGCCGCACGCCGCAATCGTCCGCCGCCCCTTCGGCAATCAGCGCCGCATAGCGCTCCCCGACCTCTCGGCAGATTTTTTTGATGTGATTGAGATACCGGTCAACGACAAAACCCTTGGCTTTGGGGACGGCAAGCGCAACCGCGGTAACGGCCAGATCGACCTGCCCTTCCGGCAGGGAAGCAGTTTCAGACAAATGACGGATCGCGTCAAACGCCATTAATAAATGCTTTCCTGGCTCCACTTGATCGGTTCACCGTCCGCCACAGAGGGAACGGCTGCGCCCTGCGCCGTATCGTCTGAACCGGAACCGTTATAGCCGGAGTTATTGTATCCGTAACCGTTCACACTGGAACCGTTATATCCGGAATCGTTGTATCCCGGACGGGTGTTTTGCTGGTTTTGCCCATAGGCAGGCGGAAGATTCTCGGGACCTTCCGGCGCACCGACCAGCTTCACGTAACTGACCACGCGCTTGACGCCCGAAACCGTGCGCGACTTGCCGATCGCCCGGTCCAGCTCCTGCTGATCCTGCGCAAACCCCATCAGGTAGACCGTGCCCTGCACCGTATCGATAGAGTAATTCAGGGATTCAATCTCGCTATCAGCCAGAAGGATGCTGCGGATCTTGGTCGTGATCCACGTATCATTCGCATACCCCATGATGCCTTCGCTGTCGGCCACCTTGATCTCGTTGATCACGCTTTTAACCCCCGAAGGCTGCCACGCCAGCCGCACCGCCTCTACCCGGTGTTCGGGGTTCTGAACCACGCCCGTCAGAAGCACGCGCCCCTGGTTGACGGTCATGTCCAGCTTGCGGAACATCTCGAAATCGTGCCGCAGCCACAGATCGTTGATCTGCGCCTGGATCCATGCATCGCTGCCCGCGCGTTCCAGACCGCCTTCCTGTACCGCGGCAACGCCTACGGCGGTCCCCACGCCGGCAGCGGCGCCCAGCGCGCAGGAAGATAAAACAAAACAGCAGGCCAAAAGGGGTAAAACAGACGTTTTCATGATCTTGATCCTGTTAACTCTCTATGGTGAACGAAAAATTATGCGAAAAGCCAGCGACAACAACAATATGGAACGATGTGATTCGAATAGCCATATTATGGCCCTGCCTCCCACGCATTGTCCAGATGAACGATCCGCACAAGATTCTCGACGGCGATCACATCAAACCGGATGGCATGATCGGCATAGGCCGGGTGCTCGGCAAGAAAATTCAATGTTGCGTTCACGATCCGTCTTTGCGTTTTCATATCGACGGCTTCAAGCGCATCCTCAAGCTTTTGCCTCGCTTTGACTTCTACGATGGCCAGCACATCACCCTTCGCGGCGATCAGGTCGATTTCCCCGAACTTGGTTTTATAACGTCTGGCGATAATCCTGTAACCGCGGCGGGAAAGATACAAAGCCGCCCGGTGCTCGGCCCACACGCCTTTCTCATAGGTCCGTTTTTTATGCGATGCGGATGACATGACAACCTTCTTCCCTTCACTCTTTCACCAGCCGCAAAGCCAGCGCATAAGCCTGTTTGCGCGGAATTCCGGCTTCTTCCGCAACGATGGCAGCCGCCTCTTTGGTTTTCAGCGTCTTTAACAAACCGCGAAGACGCGATTCAATCTCTTTGTCCCCAACTTTCTTTTCCGTGCGTCCCGCTTCCGGCGGCCCGGCGACAAGAACAATCTCTCCCTTGGGGGCGCCGTTCTCTTCATAAAAAGAAACCAGCTCCGCAGCATTTCCCCGCCGCACCTCCTCAAAGAGCTTGCTCAACTCTCGCACGACGGCGATAGACCTGTGACCCAGGATCTCCCCCATCGCCTTAAGCGTGGCCGTCAGGCGGGACGCGCTCTCGAAAAAAACCAGCGTTGCATCGGCGTCCCCCCACTCCTCCAGCACGGCCTTGCGCGCACCGCTCTTGGCGGGAAGAAAACCCAGAAAGCAGAATCGGTCGCTCGGCAACCCTGAAAGCTGCAGGGCCGTAAGCGGCGCATTCGCCCCCGGCAAGCTCGTAACGTAAATCCCCTCTTCAACGCACGCACGCACCAGCTTGTATCCCGGATCGGAAATCAGCGGCATTCCCGCATCGCTGACCAGCGCCAGCGCTTTTCCCTCTCTGAGCAGAGCGGTGATTCTCTCCCGTTTCGTATCGTCGCTGTGATCGTGATACGACAGCACGGGTTTCCGGATATCATAGGCGCTCAGCAATTTCCTCGTGACCCGCGTATCCTCGCACAAAATGGTATCGCACCCGCGCAACGTATCCAGCGCGCGCAACGTAATATCCCCGAGATTGCCGATCGGCGTCGCGACAAGATAAAGCCCGGGCTTAAAACTTTGTTCCTTGGAAACAGAACGCGGATTTTTCAAAAATTTCTCTCTTTCAGACGGTGGTTTTTAGAAATCTTTTTCTGTAGTGTAATGTCAACATCCTCAAAATCATGGCAACAACCATAGCAAAACGATGCACACTCGACACATAAACATCTCTCGTCGCTCGCTTGGAAACAGAATTTCTTTGATTGTTCTTGCGGCATTTTCGCTGTTCTTGCAAGCCTGCGGAGGATCGGCCGGACACGTTACCCAACCCTACAGGGCGGGCGATGTCGGCGCCGCGCAGGCAGACCCGAATGCCATGAGCGCCGGGGAGGAAATCCCCGCCGACAACAGCCTCCCGCAAGTCAAAGTGGCGATCCTCCTGCCTTTAAGCGGCAATAACGCCGCTCTGGGTGAAGCGATGCTCAAAGCCTCCCAGATGGCTCTCTTTGATCTGGGCCACTCGAATTTCGAGATCATCCCGAAAGATACCGGGGAAACCGAACAGGGCGGCCGCGCAGCCGCCACGGAAGCGATCAACGAAGGCGCGCAGCTGATCCTCGGCCCCGTTTTCGCCGATTCGGTTCGCGGCGCACAATCCGTCATCGCCGGAAAAAATATCAACATGGTCAGCTTTTCAACCGACTGGACCCTCGCAAACGGCCAGACCTACCTGATTGGCTTCCTGCCGTTCGATCAGGTTGAGCGCGTCGTGCAGTATGCGCGTGCACGCGGCCTCCAGCGCTTTGGCGTCCTCACCCCCGATGACGACTACGGCAACGCCGTTATCAACGCATACCAGCAAACCGCCAAACAACAGGGCATTACCGGAACGCGTCTGGAACGTTTCTCGCCCCGGGCCGCCGATCTTTCGATAATGGTCCGCGACTTCTCCGATTTCGACAAGCGCCAGTCGATGGGCGATTCTCTCGGAACGCCGTTCGATGCGGTCCTCATCCCTGCGGGGGGAGGACTGGCCCGCTCGCTCGGCAGTTTCATGAACCATTACGGCCTCCCGCCAGATCAGGTCCGCCGTCTGGGAACGGGTCTTCTGGACGACACCCGGTTGGCGCGCGACCCCGGCCTCGCCGGGGCATGGTTCGCCGCGCCTCCTCCAAAAACACGCATCGACTTTGAAAACAGGTTTCGCCGCTATTACGCGCAGACCCCGCCCCGTCTGGCATCCCTCGCCTACGATGCCACAGCCCTCGCGGCCACACTCTCGCGCATGAGCCTTCAGCAAAAGGGACAGGTGGATTTCTCCCGCTCTGCTCTCATGAACCCGAACGGCTTCGCGGGCGTTGACGGCATCTTCCGCTTCCGCAAGGATGGCATTGCCGAACGCGGTCTGTCCGTTCTGGAATACCGCGACGGACGCATCATCGAAATTGACCCTGCGCCGCGCACTTTCCAGGTTAAATCGCAGTAGCAGGTTGATTTCAAAATCACCTTCGCTATATAGAAAGCTGGAACCCAACCCGTCAGACCGAAACGGCGATGCGTAAAAAGAGTCAAAAGAAAAAGCTTTCCAACATCCTCGCCCTCGTTGCGATACTCTCCTCGCTGCTGGTCTACACGGCTCCGCTCTTTAATCTGAAGGACCGGAACGGCGTCACAATCCCCATTTGCACCGCTTATGGAATTCAGACCGTAACGCTGGATGCAAACGGTAAAAAAATTCCCGAACGAAAAGACCCGGCCCGGCAAGGCTGCCCCTTCTGTATCGCCGCCTCCGCTCTGAAAGCGCCTCTTCTGGTTGCACAAGTGCCCCCGGCCCCTCCGGTGCACAAATCCTTCGCCCCAGATTTTATCTATGAGAATCCGCATCTCTCTTCCCGAGCATCCTCATCCCGGCGGATCCGCGCGCCGCCTGCCTTCTCCTGAACACAAAACAAATCAAAACAATCTAAATCATTCAGGAGTATTTCAATATGAAAAACCTCGTAAAAGCGGGCCTGCTCGCCTGCACAATTTTGGCCGTAAGCACGCCGGCACTTGCCGAAGATCACATGGATCATGCGGCCCACCATCATCATGGGGGCAGCGCCCCGGAAAGCGTCATGGGCGACCACTTGCACGGAAAAGGCGAATGGATGCTCTCCTACCGCTACATGCACATGGACATGGGAGGAAACCGCGACGGCACGGATTCAATATCGCCCGAAGACATCGTGACTTCCATCGCCAACCCGCACGCCCCGCCACCGACCCTCCGCGTTGTCCCCACCGACATGACGATGGACATGCACATGCTCGGCCTGATGGTCGGAGTAACCGATTGGGTCACCGTGATGCTCATGGGTCAGTATATCGAAAAGGAAATGGACCACATCGCCTTCGCAGGCATGTCCGGAACGACAAAACGCGGAACCTTCACCACCCGTTCGAGCGGCTGGGGGGATACCGCTTTGACCGCCTTGGTGAAACTCTATGACGATGAACGTCACCACATCCACCTGAATGCGGGCATCAGCGCACCGACAGGATCGATTACAAAAACGGATGACGTTCTCACACCCGCGGGCACGCACCCGACCCTGCGCATGCCCTACGCCATGCAACTCGGTTCCGGTACATGGGATGCCCTCCCCGGCATCACGTATACGGGCCATGAAGGCGACTGGTTCTGGGGCGCACAACTCGGCAGCGTCATCCGTCTGGAAAGTGAAAACGACGAACGCTACCGTCTGGGCAATCAGGTCAGCTTGACCGGCTGGGTCAGCTACCGCTTGAACGACTGGATCACGGGAAACCTGAGCATCAGGGGTGAAAAAACCGGCAAGATCAGGGGAGAGGATGCAATGATCGCCGCGCCCGTCCAGACGGCCAACCCGGAGAACTACGGCGGCAGGATAATCGAAACCGGAATAGGATTTGAAATCACGCCCCCCGGTCCGGCACTTGAAGGGCTGAGCTTCGGTGCCGAAATCGCTGTCCCGGTCTATCAGAACCTGAACGGACCGCAGCTGGAAAGGGACTGGCGCACGACCATCGGCCTGACCTACCGCTTCTGAAAAAACTTTAAATGAAAGCAAAAAGCGCAGGAATGACAAATTCTTGCGCTTTTATGTTTTATTGATGCATGAGCTTTTAAAAAATTCGAAATCCGCTCTTGCGCCGCAACGAAGAATCAGACAATCTATTCCCCTATACGCAACGATAAGTTTTCATGAATTCGGCATAATTTTGGTGTCCGCCATTATGCTGTGTGGAGGGAAAGATGGAAAGTTCTGGCACGGCGCGTAAGGGACGCCCGCGCAGCGAAAAATCCCGTAAGGCTATTCTCAACGCGACCAACAAGCTGCTCCTGCAGACATCGGTCCAGGAACTCAGCATTGAATCGATCGCCAAGAAGGCGAAGGTGGGCAAAACCACGATATACCGCTGGTGGCCCAATAAAACGGCTGTCGTAATGGACGCTCTGGCCAGTCAGCCGGGCATGCAGACCCCCCTGCCCACCGCCAGCAGCCACGCCGAAGCCATCGTTATGCAGCTCGACAAGCTTATCCGCCTGCTCGACAGTCATAACGGCCAGACCATCGCCCAGCTCTTCAGCGAGGGACAGGCCGACGAGCAATCCCAGAAAATCTTCAACGATAATCTCCTTGAACCCCTGATGGACGCCATCAGGTACAGCCTTCAGGAAGGACAGAAAAATGGCGAATTCCGGGATGATATCGAGGAAGATATGGCCGTGGACATCCTCTGCGGACCGATCTTCTTCCGTCTGATGGCGCATCCGAAGGATCTCAACGATGATTTCCGCATCACCTATCCCCGCGAAGCGATCCAGTACATCCTGAAATAAGAGCTGCCATTACGCCCGGTTCCCCTTGACCGTCCGGCCAAGCCCCTTTTTGCTGAAAAAAATTGCCGCAAAGCTTAAAAAACATCTATAATCTTATGAAAAAATAAGTGATGGACTGGTAAGAATATGGCTGCATTCGAAAGCAACATTCAGCGAGATGGATTCAATAGCAACGTCGCCGTTGTGGAATTTCAGGGATTTCCCAACGGAACGCGGGAACATGAAATCGACGGCCATCCGATCCAGGTTTTTGGAACTCAGCCTGTCCATCCGGAAATTTTGTACGATATGGGTATACCAGCGCCCGCGATCGCTCTTGATTTTCAGTTTAATGTAAATGACTTAAGGGATCTTCAGGCCATTGACCAATCCGGCCGCACCGGTCAGGGAATGGTGGATTCCGTTGGTCATTACATAAACGTTATACGCAATGATTCGCAAGGAATTACCATAGGATCCACCTACACGCTTGAAAACGGCACAAGGCTGGCGGCTCAGGTTACAATTAAAAGCGATGACATAAACCGCTCGATCGAACGACTGCAGACCATGGAAGCCACGCCGCTGCAACCGGATCACAGACCCGACACCCAAATAGCCCCTCCTCCGCGCCCACCGGGTGCAGTCTGAAATAAAACTGCAGCCCAAAAGGTAAAATAAGTTTGCCAAAGGCTGAAAGCCTCAGTATCCTTTATGACAATAGCTAAAAAATAGCGGGCATAAAGTA
>JAGRIJ010000065.1 GCA_020443295.1 Alphaproteobacteria bacterium
CGGTCATCATCACCCAGAAGATGTTTCTTGGGTGCAAGCTCTTCATAGATCGCCACGGCCTGACCGAGGCTCAGCTCACTTGTATCACCCGGAGGTAAAGAATCCAGCATTACGCGCCCGCTCTGAAAATTTTATTCACTAATAAACAGCATAGCAAAAAGGACGTCAATTATTTGATAATTTGCTGCGACGCAAAATCGTTTTTCTCATAAGACTAACTTTTTAAATATTCAGAAGAAAAAGAAAACACAGAGGAAATAAAAAAACCGCCTTTCGGCGGCTTTTTCAGTTTGCATTTTTTATTTGGTTTGAGGCTGCCTGGCCTTTCCGGCTCTGTTTGGTTTATGTTATCCCTCACGCCCCTGATTATTCTGGTCTTGGGTCATCTTTATTCGGTTAGGAGCAGAAATGTCTTGCGTGGTGCCGCGTGATAATCTCGTCCTATTCTTATATGATAGATAAAATTTTATGTAAATTGCAAATATAATTATTTTTGCAGTGTTTTCAACAAGTTAGAAAAGTCCTCAGGAGGCTCGATTTCAAATTCCAGCACCGTTTCCGTCCGCGGATGGATAAATTCGATGGCGGCGGCATGCAGCGCCTGCCGGGAAAAATTGCAAACTTCTTCAATTATTTCAGCATCATATCTAGATTTCTTAAGTTTTGAGCTTAAAGCCGTCCGCTGCGGCCCGTAAAGCGGGTCCCCTACCAAAGGATAGCCCAGAAGCTGCATATGCACCCGGATCTGGTGCGTCCGCCCGGTCTCCAGATGGCACTGGATCAGCGAACACGCCTCCCCGTAACGCTCGGTGACAAGGTAATGTGTCCGCGCATCCCGTAAATTCGTTCCCCGCGTGCTCATCTTCAGGCGGCTGGTCTTGTCCCGCCCGATCGGCTGGTCGATCACCCCCTTGATCGGCATGGGTACGCCCATTACGACCGCAAAATACGTGCGGCTCAGACTGCGGTCCGAAAGCTGCGCAGCCAGATGCCGGTGCGCCCTGTCGTTCTTCGCCACGATCATCAGCCCGCTCGTATCCTTATCAAGGCGATGCACGATCCCCGGCCGCACCACCCCGCCGATCCCCGACAGGCTGTCCGCGCAGTGATGCAACAGCGCGTTCACCAGCGTCCCGCTCCAGTTCCCCGCGCCGGGATGCACGACCATCCCCGCCGCCTTGTTGATCACCAGCAAATCCTCGTCCTCGTAAACGATATCAAGCGGGAGATCCTCGGCCTCCGGCACGCTGGGCACGGGCGCAGGCATGACGATGCGCACATCATCCGCCGCCTCCAGCTTGCGCGAGGCGGAATCCAGAACCTCCCCGTTAACGCTGACCTGCCCCTCCTCGATCAGCGCCTGAATGCGCGTGCGCGACAGATCGGAACACAGCGCCGCCAGCGCCTTGTCCGCGCGCTGCCCGGCCTGTTCCTGCGGAATGGTCATTTCAAGGATATTCCCGCCGGACTCTTCGTCTTCGGCGGGCTCGTCGGAAGCAAATTCACTCATCATTCATACCCTTACGGCAACACGGCTTCAGGCTTTACGCACGGGTCCTTATACTCTTCCGGCCCGTTTCCGGCAAATACCCATCCATCCTGCGTCGTCTGGACATTGTTCGCATCGCTTTCCCCGCCCCCTTCTCCGTCTTTTTCCATGGATTTTTGATCGAGCGATTCCGAGACTTTCTGATTGAGCAATTCAAGACCCGAAAGAGATTTTTGCGGCACAGGGGCATCCGGCAAAGAGGCTTTCTGTTCGCCTGGCGTATTCACGCTCGCCTCTGGCAGAGCGCCGACCGTCAAATCGGCCTGCGACAGGCTGGCCTTGGTCAGCTTGGCAGGCTCCGGCATCGTCGCATCGGACACAGGAGACGCCGGAACCCCCTCGGGTTCGTTCATGCCCGTGAATTTCTGATAAATCTCGGCAAAAGGCACCTCGGCGGTCCCGGCCACCAGATAACGGTTGGTGCCGCTCAGAACAAGCTGGTAAGCCTCCGCCCCCAGCCCCTTGAAAAAGCTTTCCCCGGATAGCGTCACCCCGCGCGGGGTCAGAAGCAGCATCTGCACATAATCCATCTTGCCGATAAGCGTTCCGTCCGTATCCATCAACGGCGTCTTCGGAGCATTCGGATCTTTCTCCTCCGCAACCCGGGCCTGCATCATCAGCGAGATCAGATGATCCGGGTGCACCGCCAGATCGACCGCGAAATAATGATAGGCGCCATTATAAAATCGTTGCCAGAGCGTCTCCCCGCTGGACGCATCCAGCAACATCAGCCAGCTCCCGATTGTCCCGCCGTCTGCCGGCAGCGCATCGCCGAAGGCTAACAGGTAATCCTTCTGGAACGCCGCCGAGCGCTTGATCTGCGCCTCCAGTCCCCGGCTGTAAGATTGCTGCCACACCAGCGAGGCATCCGGCCCCAGCCTCATAACCCAGCCGGATTTCTTGCCCAGTTCGTTCTCGACATAGCCGGTCGCAAGGATCGCCTCTTTGTTTTCGTCCCCGAAAACCCCGCTGGAAAGCCCCAGAATCTCTGCATTTGCCCCCATCACATACGCCCGTTTGAACAAAATCTTCCCCGCCTCGTCCAGAACGTAAACTTCGGGGCTGCGCAAAAGAACAGGCTTATCCGCGCTCCCTATTTGTTTTTCAACGGTCACGGAAAGGAGAATTCTCTTGCCATCGGCGCTCAGCGCCATATCCTTGGCCACCAGATTCCGCGCCGGGTCCCGCACAACCTTTTGCCCCTTGAAGGCCCCCTCCCGGTCGAAGAAACCCAGCCAGATATTCTTGCTCTCGCCCGCATGCTTGCGGTTAGCGGCCAGAACGACCCCCTCGCCGATCTTCAGCACTTTGACGACTTCTCTAACAGCGCTGACCTGATGGTACTTTTGCCAGACGACCTGCCCGCGGCGGTCAAACCCCGCCAGCATGATGATCGGCCCGACCCCTTCCAGCGGAACCATTTCCCCTGCGGCAAAAACAGTATCGTCCCCCAGATCGACAAGCGACTTAAAGCGCTCCTGACGGGGTCCTTCGCCCAAAGCCGTATCCCAGATGCTATAAGACCCGAAACTCGGCTCGAACAAGGATGTCAGGGTTTCCGGTGTCGCCTCGCACACCTCCTCGGCCTGCACCGGTCCCGCTGCAAGCCCGAGAAATAGACAGAGCATGAAACGCAGAAGGACAAATCTGTTGAGCATTCGGATGGTCACGGCTAGAATCGTATCCCTAAGTCTAGAACCCGGTCAGTTAAAAGTCTATGAAAGTTCTGATCATTTCAGACGCCTGGCACCCGCAGATTAACGGGGTCGTGCGGACATACGAATATCTCTCGCGGGAATTGCAAAAAATGGGCATAGAAGTTGAAGTCTTCGGCCCGGCGCACTTCTCCGCAACCATGCCCATGCCCTTCTATCCGGAAATCCGGCTGGTAATCAGGCCCTACAAGCGCCTTAAACGGATGATCGAAGAATATGCGCCCGACAAAATTCACATCGCTACCGAAGGCCCGCTCGGCTGGGCCGGAAGAAAATACTGCCTGCGCCAAAGTCTTCATTTTACCAGCTCCTACCACACGCAGTTTCCCGATTATATCGCCAAGCGTTTCGCGTGGCTGATCCCCCCCCTCTATAAGACGGCGCACAGCAACGCGATCCGTCTGGTCAGAAACTTCCACAACGCTGCGAACTGCGTTCTCGTCTCCACCGCCAGCCTTGAGCAGCAACTCCGGAACTGGGGATTTACCGCCCCGATGAAACGCTTTTCGCGCGGCGTTGACACATCCTTGTTCCATCCCGGCCCGAAAACGGTTCTTCAGGAACTCAGGAAACCGGTCGCCCTTTATGTCGGTCGCATCGCCATAGAGAAAAACCTTGAGGATTTCCTGGGAATGAAATGGGAAGGCTCAAAGGTCATCATCGGGGATGGCCCCGTGCGTCAGGCATTAAGCCGCAAATATCCCGAAGCGATTTTTATGGGCACCCGGCAGGGAAAGGAACTCGCCGCCTGTTATCGCTCCGCCGACGTCTTCGTTTTCCCCTCAAAGACCGATACGTTTGGGATCGTATTGCTGGAGGCATTGGCCTCGGGCCTGCCCGTTGCGGGATATAACATAACCGGGCCGAAAGATATCGTAAAAGAGCCGTTTTTAGGCGCTCTGGACGGGGAAAGCCTTGAAGTGGCAGCCCGCCGGGCCATCGAACAGGGCCGCCCGGAGCAATGCGCGGCCTATGTGAAGGAAAATTACGGCTGGAGAACCGCGGCGGAGCAATTTCTGGAGGCTCTTTAGCCCTTTCGCTAACTTTATGATTGCTATTTTTGCCCCGAACCCCTTACACTCCGAACCCTAAACGGTGAAGAAGCGCAAAAAATGGCCAAGATTTTACTTGCCGAAGACGACCCTTCGATGATGAATTTTCTGGAAATCGCCCTCAGACGGGCGGGCCACGACGTTCTTCCCGCCACCGACGGCCTCGAAGCGCTCGAAGTCATGGAAGACGGCGAGGAATTCGACCTCCTCCTCACCGACATCGTAATGCCCGGCATCGATGGAATCGAACTGGCGCAAAAAGCCATGGAAATCCAGCCCGACCTGAAGGTGATGTTTATCACCGGCTTCGCCGCCATGGCGGTCAGCGCCCACAACGAAAAGATGAAGGAAACCAAGCTGTTATCCAAACCCTTCCATCTCAGCGATCTCGTGAACCAGATCGAGGAACTGCTGGAAGCCTGACGCTCACGGCCCGCAAAAGCTAAAGAAACACCGCTTCCCCGATAAACGGCTTGATCTTTTGTGCGTTTTTGGTTACCTGATAGCTCCTATCGCATAAGAGTGGGCGGTTAGCTCAGCGGTAGAGCACTTGCTCGACACGCAAGGGGTCACAAG
>JAGRIJ010000066.1 GCA_020443295.1 Alphaproteobacteria bacterium
ATGACTATTGCAAAAGACCCCGCTTCAGGCGGGGTCTTTTCGTATCGGCATAAACGTTAGCCGATGATCAGGTTCGCGCGCGGCGATTCCTCCCAGATTTCATCATAGGGGGCGGCGCTGTGCCAGACGGTTCCGTCGAACAGACCGATCTGCCCGGTGCGCAGCTTTACCTTGTCCGAAAATGTTTCATCGCCGTAAACCACGCAGCCGTCGCCGGAGAGCGCGAGAGCCAGAAAATCGCCCCCGCGACGCGCGATCCTGCCCGCTTCGTCTTCGGCAAGATGCCGGTGCGGTCTCATGGGGTAATCGGAGTTCACGCGGGCATGGACGGTAATCATCTCACCCGCGCCGGATTCCGCGCGGGCCGTGTTGACGTAGGCGTCGACCAGAACGGCGAAGATACCCTGTACATCGGGAGTCATTCTGTGTATCTGGGCCGGGATTTTGTAAGGCACCGGCCCCAGATCCGACGGCTCGTCCGCCGATTGCCAGGCGCGGGCGAAAATGGTGGTCTGCATCCGAAGGGCCGAAGGGGACATCATATTCGCGTGATCGAGAGGATTGAAATCGTTTACGGCGGCGGCGTGGCTGATCAGGTTTTGAGCCGCCTGCTCCAGTTCCCCGTGTTCGGAGGGATAGTCACAGATGATGCCGTTCAGGCCCAGCGCCTCCCGATCCTGCCAGAGGGCCAGGCCGTCGAGGTCTGCGACCACGGCAATCGAGGGATGACCGCCCAGGCGCGAAAAGAGTATTCCGTTGTGCTGTTCGAGTCTTGTGAACTCTCCCGTGACATCTAACATCGCTCACCCCGGCCGGTGTTTATCCTTTCCTTTATTTTTTAACCTATATCAGCCGGGAAAGTCAAAAAATGGCGGAATTGAGCCGCAGAGGAGAGACCGGGGCGAATCACGCGATAAAAAATCTTACTCCCGCTCCAGTTGAGCCGGCCCTAAATTCCTGATTGAAAAGCATAAAAATTTTTTTGTTGTTAGGACGAAAGTTTTTTCAGATAAAGAAACACGTAACCGGAACGTCCGCGGAGAACATTACAGGACTTTCCCATACTGAGTAGAGCGTTTTCTGTCGCCTGTCCTCTCGACCGGCGGTGGGGTTTTTTGTGCCTGCGTATCCCCCGAACCGGAATAAGGAGAATTTGAGATGACAAATTGGAATAGCTTACAAGATAGTGCGCACAACTCAGAATGGGCAGGAAATTCTGTTAATTATACTTTTTTGGGAAAAATAGTAAACGGCTCCTATTATCTTGCTCCTTCATACTATTATACTGGGAGTAACTGGGCTTCATGGGTAGATAACCTCGTAGATACAAACCATAATATTAAGAGCATAGAAGAGTATCAAAAATATGCAATCTATTACTTATTAGAAGATACTTCTAGTTCAAAAATACAAGATAGCGGCTCGGTACTCTATACTAATGAAACCTATTTTAGAGCTTCTTTTCCAGATATTATTGATTTTTCATTTTCTGAACAAGATCAAGCGTCTAGTGGTGGAGCTGTCGGTGAAATAACATTCCTTGCAGCAGATGTAAAAAATATTTCTGGTAATGACGCAGAGGGCGTTACCGCAGAATTACCTACTAACTTCGGACTAGATGGGGATATAACAGAAAAAGGGGATATTTTTATTGACTATACTCTTAGTAATAACTCTGAAACTAAAACTTATCTTGGCGGCAAAGGGTTTTTCAATCTGTTGCATGAGTTAGGGCATGCTTTTGGTGGATTAAAAGATATTCTTCAGGGTGATAGCCTGTACGAAACAGAGTATAATTCTGAGAAATATACCATCATGTCCGGTTTTGCGGCATTGGATATGAAAGATCAAAGTAACAATCTTTTTGTTCGTGCTCATGGACTGCAGCTTTATGATATCGCTGCTATTCAAGATACTTATGGTTCAAGAAACTATTCTACACGGGCTGCGGATGATATATATACTGTTGATGCTATGAATCCAGGGAGTCTTATTACTTCTCCGTTTCTTTATACCATTTGGGATGGCCAAGGTAAGGATAAGATTGATGCGTCTTCTCTTTCAATAGCGGCACAGATAGACCTCCGGCAAGGAAGATTCAGCTCAATTGGTTACGATATACATGGGAATGCGTTGCGCTGGGACGATCAGGCAATTACAGGACAGACAGACGCTAAGCAAAACGATACCGATCCTGGGAATGTTGCGATTGCCTATCACACAATTATCGAAAACGCGACTGGAACAAACGATACCTCAAAAGGTGACATCCTGATCGGCAACGACTGGAGCAATGATCTCAGAGGGCTGATGGGCAACGATACGCTCTACGGTGACGGCTGGGTTTACGATGGTTCCGGAGGGTTTAGCGATGTTGATTTGGATAATCCTGATGGACAAAAGCCTTTGCTGGACAACGATATATTAAGAGGAGGTGTTGGAGCCGATGTAGCCTATGGGGGTTATGGTCATGATATTTTTGTCGGCTACGGGCCAAGTTCCGGATTGGAGGGTGATTATTATCACGGCGGTGGTTACGTTGGTGGACCTACAGGGGGAGTTCAAATAAATGCGAATGTTGATGGCAGTGATACTGTTGATTATTCTGGCATCACATCTTACGGCTTAACTATTGATCTATTTATTGGATATGCAGAAAAGGCAGGCGGGGGTGATACTCCAGACAATTTGATCTCTATTGAAAATGTGATCGGTTCTACGATGGCAGATGAAATTACGGGCGATGATGATGACAGTATCCTTGTCGGGATGGCAGGAAACGATATCTTTTACGGTTCGCTAGGAAAAGATATTTATCACGGCGGCTATGACTCTACTGATCTCGTCGATCAAGATTTTATTAACAAGGGGGATTTAGTTTCTCTGCTTAGACAAAATGACGGTAGTGATACCGTTGACTATACTAATCTGACCGACGTTTATTTCGATATCACCATACTTGATGCTGCTTTAGGCAATTACTGGGTCGATAAATATTACGGCAACGGCGTTTTCAACGGGCCGCATGAGCGCGACACGCTGTTTTCGATCGAAGATATCCAGGTCGCCGCCGGGGCCGCGCGGCAGGTCGGCGGGTCTGCGGTTTATGGAACCGGGGGCTATGACGGTATGAACTACAGTTATTACGGCGGTTATAACGTCGCCCACAATTATTACGCCTATGGCGGGAATGACGCGATTACGGCCGGGTTTAAAAACGACTTCCTGGATGGCGGTCTGGGAAATGATACGCTTGTCGGCAATAAAGGCAACGATACCTATTACTACCGGCTTGGGGACGGCCAAGACCTGATCAAGGATCTGGGAACGCAGGGGGATCTTGATGTCCTTATGTTCGATGAGTCGATCCTTCCTTCCGAAGTTGAGCTGGGCCGTTATTACGGCGGCAATATGCAGATTACTTTTGTGGATGATACCTATATTGTAGTGTATGCTCAAAACTCTCCCTACGGAATTGATTTCATTAAATTCGCTGATGGAACGGTGTGGGATATGCAGGGCACTCTGGTCCCGGTGTACGGCACCGAAGGGAACGATAATCTGCACGGCACCGATGACACGCCTTACCGGGAAGGGTCGCTTATCCATGATCTGATCTATGCCTATGGCGGCAATGACTATGTTGATGGCGATACCGGAAACGACACCATTTACGGCGGAGACGGTAATGACAACCTGAACGGAAATTATGGAGACGACCTGATTTACGGTGAAGACGGCAACGACACCATAAACGGCGGACATAATGAAGACATCCTCTACGGCGGAGAGGGTGACGATACTCTGAACGGAGGGGTCGATATTGCCAGCGACATTTTGTACGGCGATGCCGGGGACGATACTTTAGATGGAGGTCCGGGTAACGATATCCTGTATGGTGGTTCGGGTCATGATTCTCTTAAAGGTTCTAACGGATCAGATACTTTTGTTTTCGAGGCGAGTTCAGCGTTTGACAACATCGATGATATCGTGGACTTCAACGTCACCATACATAACGACAAGATTGATATTTCGGATATTCTTTCCGGGTTCTACGAGTATGGAGTTGACGCTATTACCGATTTTGTTCTGATTACAACATCAGGCAGCGACTCTCTGCTTTCAGTGGATCAGGATGGCGGTGCCGATAACTTCATACAGATCGCCACGCTCCATAATATCACGGGGCTTACCGACGAAGCTGCGCTTGAGGCTTCCGGCAATTTGATAACCGCGTAGCCGCACTCCTTTTGTCAGGATTGGCAGGGGCGGTGGGAGTCGAACCCACAACCTGCCGCTTATCTGGCGCTATGGGGTATAAACCCGCTGCTCCGCCGTTGAGCTACGTCCCCGTAAAACAAAAACCTGTCTTGCGGGGGGTATTCGGAACTCACGCTTGCAGGTAGTATTATCATTGTGCCAGCACTTTAGTTCGGCATCGCCTATTGGGCGCTACGGTACTATGGCCAAAAATTCCTGCGCATGGATGAGAAAGGAGCCGCGTCATGCCGTTTGTGAATGAACGCCGCGTTCCGATTTATGAGGACGGAAAGTTAATCAGTCTTGCCGGGCGCACGATTGACTATGAAAGAAACATCGTTCTCACCCATGGGGGGGACGGCAGTCGGCCCGCACGCCGTGAGCCCGACCCGGATGAACCCAGGAAGCAAAAATTTCATCTTACAGGGCCGGACTTCCGCATCGGGTTTGAAGTAGCGATGACCTATAAGCCAACACCAGACGGAAGAGAAGATCTGTTCAGATGCGTGGAGCGCGTCTGGAACATCTCAGATATAGCTGGACGAGAAAGAGAAATCATGGCGATTGCGGCGGAAGCCATTACGGCATACGGCGTCTATTTTGGGGCAAGCAAGAAGAGGAACACGACCGTGACACTCAGTCAACGAGCTTTGGAACAACTAGGACTTGACAATTTTGAACCCGTGATAACGATGGAAAGGAACGCCGGGGATGGCTCTGGAGGACATTACAACCTATGACGACCCCGCCCGACACGCAAAGACCCAAGCGCAGCCTGTTTGACAGGATCGTCAATGCGCTGGCGCTCCTCATCATCATGGGCGGGATCATCAACGAATTTTCGCACCTCTACCGCGTGCCGGAGACGGTTGCCGCCGCCCCGCAGCTCTATGAGCGTCATTACGCGCCCGGCATGACCCTGCCGTTCATCGGCTCCTATTTTCTCATGACGCCGGAAGGGTACGACCCCAAACGCACCTATCCGCTGGTGGTTGCGCTGCATGGAATCAGCAGCCGGGTTTACGCGGCGGAAGCGCTGGCCTCGCCCGCATTCCGCAAGACCTATCCTGTCTTTGTCATGGTCCCGCTCGCTCCCGCGCGCGCGTTCTGGGCCACACCGGAAAACCCGTCCTACCGGATGCAAAGAAACATCCCGTACCCGGATCATCTGCCGCAGGTCATCGCGGAGATCGACGCGGTTGTGCAATCCTACTCCATCGACCGGAACCGGATTTACATTGTCGGCCACTCGATGGGGGGATCGGGCGCCATCGCTGCGCTGGAACGCTACCCAGACCGATTTGCCGCCGGCATCGCCAGCTCGGGATCATGGGACCCGGCGGAAACAACCCACCTCAACGATCCGCTCTGGATCGTGCACGGCACCGCCGATGCCTTTATCCCGTTCCGGCACGGCAAGGACCTCGCCGCCACGCTCAAGGCGCGGGGCCTTGCCGTCCAGTTCAATTCCATCGAGGGCCAGGGGCACGCGATTGGCCCTCTGGTCTATTCGAAAGCGGTGTTGTGGGACTGGCTTTTCCGTCAGCGGAACAATGGAACGCCAAGCGACGGTGTTTCTAATCACTAGCCCTCAGGATGCGGGCGGGCTTGAGAATAGACTGAATTTCGAGTGCATTACAATGCCACTCCAATCTTACAAATGAGACCTGCCGGAAAAAGAATGGAAGATCGCTCCAGACTTGGTGCGGGTGGTCGGAGTCGAACCGACACGTCCTTGCGGACACCAGATTTTGAGTCTGGCGCGTCTACCAATTTCACCACACCCGCATCTTTTTGGTGTGTCCTGCGATCATACCGGGGAACTGCAAAGGATCAACAGAAAAATATGCCTTTCAGCCTTAAAACCCTGTTTTCTCCGCCCTCCTGCGGGTCTACAATCAGCCTGAAATTTTTTGCGCCTTTCACCGAATAAGGGACTATGGAACGGCTGAAAGCCTGTATTGCTGGATTATTAAGCTCGCCGGGATTGGTTTTTGCTTTCCTGCTCTTTATCTGCGTGTTTTCACTGGCCGCCGCTTTCTTCGCGGAAGGCTTTCTGGGGCTTGAGCCCTGCCATCTATGTATTTACCAGCGTTACCCGTTCGCTTTTGGGGCCGTACTGGCCGCTATCGGGCTTGCCAAACGCCGGGCGCTTCCCTTTTCCGCCGTCCTCCTGTGGCTTTCCTCGCTGAACTATCTGACCAATGCCGGAATTGCGTTCTATCATACCGGGGTTGAGCGCAAATGGTGGGAAGCCAGCGAATTGTGCACCCTGCCCGATTTTTCCGCCAAGGGGCAGACGCTGATTGAAAATATCCTGAGCACACCGGGCGGACGCTGCGACGAGATTCCCTGGGCCGATCCCCTGCTCGGCCTGTCCATGGCCAATTACAATGTTATCCTTTGTCTCGGGCTGTTCGCGATGAGCGCGCTTGCCGCTGTTTTAATCCGGCGCAAAAGCCGTGAAGTTTCAGACGCCGAGGCCGCGTAAAACTGACAGCACGACCAGAAGTAGCGCGCTATGAAAAATAAAGAAACCGAATGATTCTTTCAGCGTCCGCTTTTTACCGAAATTGAAAAGATCCCTGAACATCGTTGTCCGCCCCTTGACTATCCTGCGCCTGTGATACTGAAATTTGGCTGTGGAGTCAAGATTTCTGCGGGTTTTGGATTTTCCAGCCGCCCTTTTTTTATAGGTTGCGCGCGATTTCCAGCAGCTTTCTTACCGTGTTCATATTCCGGCCCGTCCCGCTTTTCGCGGCCGGGATCTGAAGTTTTGATTTTCCCATGCCCTGAGGGTAATAGGCATAAATTTCCCGCGTACCGGTTTTCAGCTGCTCGTCTTTGTGTCCTTTCAAGTTTTCAATATCTGCCTCTCCAGGTTTTTCATCAAGAAACAGAACAAGCGTGTAATTCGGAGGCTCATCCTGAAAGGGGCTGTTTTTCAGGATGTTCTCCAGTTCCCCGATTGTGCGGATCATTGCACCGACCGGCTTTCCGGCATAGGCGTGAAGGCGTTTTTCCAGCCCGGCCTTAACCGCCGACGCCGGTTTCCCGCTTTCAAAAACAACGTTTCCACTGGCGATATAGGTCTGAACCTTTGCATGGCCTTCCTTTTCGCACATTGCTTTGAGTTCGCTCATCGGCAGTTTGCCCGTGCCGCCGACATTTACCGCGCGCAAAAGCGCTACATATACGGTCATGACTTAAACTTTCCCAAAAAGTCTTCCGAGTTTATAACACCGGGCAGAGATAAAGAAAGCCGGGAGAAGACCCCCCGGCTGGATTTTTTTATCTGGCCGTTCTATGCAGCCTTTTTTTGATTTTATTTATTTGGCGACCTCTACGGTCGTCAGGTAGGAAATCACGACCATACCCATTAACACGTCAACCGTGTAAGACAGGTACACGCCTACCAGCGCTATAATGACCGACATCAGGTCATTGGTCAGTTTCTTCCCGGACAGGATCATGCTGGAGAGGATGAGAGTCCATCCCGTGCCGATCAGGGTGTAAAGGTGACCGCCTTCAAAGAAGGTGCCGACCGTTCCACCATCAACCAGGCCCAGCGTGCCCATGTAGTGTCCAAGGAAGGTAGACAGACCGATCAGGAGAACCAAATAGAATAAGAAAAATCCTATGGCCTCCGTAACGGATCTGACGTGTGCAAGGTTTGTGATATGCGTAAACATAACGTCCTCCTTTCGTTGCACTTCGTCGTGCGCTCCACCCGAACCAACGGGTTTTGCGCTCTTTCTGGCAGGCCACATAAACCGTTCTGCGTGGCACGCCAAAAACTTTCACTAAAATCCTTCGAACATGCGGACGTTTATTGCCGTTCTTTTCAGTCGTCCTGCAGTTCGGTATCCCAATACAAAAAGTCCCCCCAGCTTTCGTGTAGAAAATTCGGGGGGAACCTGCGACCTCTTTCATGCAATTCAAAGATCGAAGGTCGCCTCGGCTCCGCGATCGGGTACATCCCGACATCCCCGGGAAGCCGGTTTCCTTTCAGGGTATTGCATTCGCGGCAAGCCGCAACAATGTTCTCCCACGTCGTGCGCCCGCCTTTCGAGCGCGGAATGACGTGGTCGAACGATAATTCATGGGTCTTGAAACAATCGCCGCAATACTGGCAGGTCCACCGGTCGCGCAAAAATACGTTAAAGCGCGTAAAGGCCGGGGAGCGCGCCATCGGCACATATTCCTTCAGCGCCAGCACGCTGGGCAGTTTCAGGCTCATCCCCGGCGAGCGCACAACACGGTCATATTCCGAAATGACCGTCACGCTGTCGCGGAAGATGGCTTTTACCGCTTCCTGCCAGGGCCAGATTGAGAGAGGGAAATAACTCAGGGGCCTGAAATCTGCGTTCAAAATCAGGGCGGGGCATTTTTCCAATGGAGTCATCGTATCCATTCACACATTCTCCTTCATTGTTTACCGCTGACGGTGCCCATCTGCCTCATGAGCGCCCTGCTGCGGCGGAAACCTGCGCTGGGCTTGGAGTCCAAGGCGATACAGGTTTCGCATCCATAAAAAAATTATATCATAATTGAAGGAAAATCCTCACTTTCTTTAGGATTATCTATGCTGCAACCCACAAAATACTGTGGTGCAGCAATTTTTATATTTCACTAATCTAGTATTGTTAACAATTAGTTATAAGATATTTTTTATCTATTACTTTAAATTGTTGCGGAGCACGAAATTTGCTGGGTGTAAAATAGATTTTTTTATCGAATACAATGTTATTTTTGCTTTTTTTAAGATGAGAAAATGAAAAGGCTTACTAACTCTTTTGTTACGAAAATATTTTCTGCAAAAACGATGCTGCCGTTGTAATCCCTTCCTGGTCAATACTATGGTAAAGGCCTGGTTGAGTGTAGCCACTGGGCTCAAAACCACAGGAAGAGAGCATCGTCATGGCATGGTGCCAAGCGTCGACGGGCACGACATCGTCATATTCCCCATGAACCAGCAATATGGGAATCAGATTCAGTTTTTCTTTCGCCATTTCCGGTTTCCAGAGCAACGCACCGGAGAATCCTACGATCCCCGCAAGGGGCGGATTATAGCGAGGGCCCACATGCAGGCTTGTCATCGTCCCCTGCGAGAATCCGACGAGGGCCAACTGGCCGGGCTTCAGGTTATGTTCCTTAAGCTGTTCATCGATAAACGCCTTAACAATCGGCTCAACGGTTTTTACCCCCTCGAGCATGACAGAAGGGTCACGATTTTGAAGGGAAAACCACTGGTAGGAATTCGGATAGCCGGGGGGCGCCATATCGCAACGAAAGGGGGCGTCCGGGGAGATGAAAAGCGTATCGGGAAGAGATTGCGCCCAGTAAGGCGCAAGGGAAATCAGATCGCGACCGTTCGATCCCACACCATGGAGAAGGATTACCATATTGCGGATATTCCCGGACCCTGGAGGATGTGTATAATAATTTTCGATTTTTCCTTCCGGCATTTGCCTTCCTTATCATATTTACCGTCAAATACAAAAGGCATCTTGTACTTGAACTGATCGTATCTTTAATGATTAGTATTCAGGCATGATGAAAGCGATTCCTACGTTCTGCGTTTGTGTGTGCTGCGGCCTGAGCGCCCTGCTCCCCCTCTATCCCGCGTATGCCGGGGAGAACGACAAACCCACCTATATCAGCCTTTCCGTTGAAAACGATAATTTCGGGGGGAATTCCGACCGCTATTATACCAGCGGCGTTCGTCTGACATGGTTCAATGAAGGGATCGAGGTCCCGCCTGTGATCGACAAGATGGCTGATCATATCCCCACATTCGACCTGAATGACAGCACGAGCACTTTTTACACGCTGGGTCAAAATCTTTATACGCCAAAAAATATACGGCTTGAAGAACAGCCGAAAGACGATCGTCCTTGGGCGGGGTTTCTTTACGGATCGGTCGGGCTGGCAACAACAACATGGAACAGGGATATCCCCGCCCATATCGATGAGCTGGAATTTACCTTCGGTGTTGTCGGGCCGGAAGCACTGGGTAAACCCACGCAACGTTTTGTGCATCATTACTTTACAGGGTCGCCCGATCCGCGCGGCTGGAAAAACCAGATTCATTTCGAGCCAGGGCTTATGGTTTCGTGGCAAAGGCGCATTCCGTATGCGCTGTTTTACGATGCAGGATTTGCGAAGGCGCGTGTGGAACCTAACTTTTCTCTCACCCTTGGAAATGTTTATACGCAAGGCGGTGTTGGTGCGACTTTTGTTATAGGCTCTTCCGATCATGAGGACACGCCTCCGCGGGTGCGGCCATCGATCCCGGGAACCGGCGTTTTCGGCGGGTCCGATGACGAGTTGAACTGGCAGATCTTTGCCGGGCTGGACGGGCGGGCCGTTGCGCGGAATATTTTTCTCGACGGCAATACCTTCCGCGACAGCCATCATGTGGATAAGAAAATTCTGGTTGGCGATGTCAGCGCCGGTTTTTCCCTGACTTATGGAGATTACCGTCTTTCCTACACCTTGAACGCGCGGAGCAAGGAATTTGATACACAGGATGAAAACAGCGTTTTCGGCTCTGTTACGCTGACTAAAAGGTTTTAACGCTTAATCTACCCCCTATTAGCTCTTTGGATGGGTTCCCTTTTGATTTATCATGGAGCGGGAAAGGGAGAGAGCCTATGAAATATGATCTTCTGCATATTCAGGGTAAGCCTTATGTTCTTGTTCCACTTCATGATTATCGCGTCCTTACCCATGAACATCCGAAATCCGATCTCCCTGACGAGATCCTGGACCGGCTGATGGCCCGGCAGGAAAGCCCGCTTAAAATTATCCGCAAATATCGCGGTTTCACTCAAAAAGAGCTGGCTGAGTTAACAGGGATCTCGCGCCCATATCTCACGGAAATTGAAACGGGAAAAAAGGACGGATCGATCCGCGCCATGAAGACCCTTGCGGATGTCCTGAACGTCGATCTCAGCCTGCTTGTCTGAGAATTCTAACGCTTAAAAGCTCCCATGATGCCGCGCACAATTTCGCGCGAAAGGGTGCGCCCCAGAGACGAACTGACCGAACGAACGACGGACATCATTGCCGCTTCGGCTGGAGTCTGGCGACGCGATGCCGGAGCCTTGGCCTTTATTTTTGCCTCTGCTGCGGTCTTTTGCGCGACTTCGGCCTGCTGCGCTGCTTTTTCGGCCCGTTTTTGCAGGACTTCATAGGCGGATTCGTTGTCGATCGCCTGATCATATTTTTTGCTCATGGCGCTGGCCATGCGAGTCATGCGGCGCGCTTCTTCCGTGGCCGGGCCCAGGCGTGCAAAAGGCGGGCGGATCAATGTTCTCTGGACAATCGATGGCTGCCCCTTTCCTTCGAGCGTTGAAACCAGCGCTTCACCAACCCCCAGTTCGGTGATGACATCGGCGACCTTGAAGGCAGGATTCTCGCGGTAGGTTTCCGCGGCTTGCTTGATTGCCTGCTGCTGGCGGGGCGTAAAGGCGCGCAGTGCATGCTGAACACGATTTCCAAGCTGACTGAGAACGCTTTCCGGCACATCGTCCGGATTTTGCGTAATAAAAAAGATTCCCACGCCCTTGGAACGGATCAGGCGAACAACCTGCTCGACTTTTTCAAGCAGTGATTTGGGTGCGTCATTGAAAAGCAAATGGGCTTCATCAAAAAAGAAGACCAGTTTCGGCTTCTCGGCATCGCCTGCTTCGGGCAATTGTTCAAACAGTTCCGAGAGCATCCAGAGCAGGAAGGTCGCGTAGAGGCGCGGGGAGAGCATCAGGCGGTCGGCGGTCAGAATATTGATCATGCCGCGGCCATCCATATCCGTCCGCATAAAGTCGCGGAGATCGAGCGCCGGTTCGCCGAAAAAGTTCTCTCCGCCCTGGGATTCCAGCTGAAGAAGCGCACGCTGTATCGTGGCGATGGATTGGGGGGTCACGTTACCATATTGAGCCGAAATTTCTGCACGCTGGTCGTTCATCGCGTTCAAGAACGCCCGAAGGTCTTTCATATCCAGCAGTAACAGCCCCTGCTCGTCCGCCACGCGAAAGGCGATGTTCAGGACGCCTTCCTGCGTATCGTTGAGTTCAAGAATCCGCGATAGCAGAAGCGGCCCCATTTCGGAAATCGTCGTGCGGACAGGGTGGCCCTGCTCCCCATACAAATCCCAGAAGGTCACAGGAAATGCCTGTCCCTTGTATTCCTCGCCAAAGCCAATCTGCTCGGCGCGTTTGAGCAAAAAATCCTGATTGGCGGAAGGCATGCAGATGCCTGAAAGATCCCCTTTGACATCGGCCATAAAGACAGGGACGCCGGCGTTTGAAAATCCTTCGGCGAGAACCTGAAGAGTGACCGTCTTTCCTGTCCCGGTTGCTCCGGCGATCAGACCGTGGCGGTTGCCCCATTTCAACGGCAGATATTGCGGCTGCGAATCCGCTCCTACGCTTTTGCCCAGATAAATAGCATCATCTCTGAGAGTACTCATTCATGTCTCCATTTTTGCATTTATTTCCTAGCGGGACGCCTTGCGGAACCGTTCAAATCCTTTTTCAAGATCCGCGATCAGGTCTTCAGGATCCTCAAGGCCGATCTGAAAGCGCAAGCAAGCCCCCTTTTCCGTCCACGGGACCGCGGAGCGGAATTTTTCCAGATATTGCGGCTGCAGGAGGCTTTCATACCCGCCCCAGCTGCTGCCGATCGGGAAGAGCTTCAGGCCGTTTACAAAATCATAAACGGCTTTTTTGGGGGCTTCTTTCAGCAGGATGGCGATCAGGCCGTTGGCTCCTGAAAAATCCCGCTTCCATAATTTGTAGTTCGGGTCGCTTTTGAGCGGAGGATAATAAACCCGTTTAATCTCCGGACGTTTTTCAAGCCACTGCGCAATTTTCATCGCGTTTTGGGCGTTCTGCTTCATGCGGACGGCCATCGTGCGAAGCCCCCGCAGGGCCAGCCAGAGTTCATCCGGGGCCGCGCAGGTTCCGAGATTCAACGCCCCGCGCTTTAACGTTTTGTAAGTCTTTTCACTATCAGCGATGGCTATGCCCAGCGAAACATCCGAGTGTCCGCCGACATATTTTGTGATTGACTGGACGGACACGTTGACGCCATGGTTTATCGGTTTGAAAATGAGGCCGCCCGACCAGCTATTGTCAATCATAGTGGTTACGCCCTTCTTTTTGGCTTCCAGCACAATCGCGGGCACATCCTGAACCTCGAAGGTTGCCGATCCGGGCGATTCCATATAGATCAGAGCCGTATTCCTGCGGATGAGTTTTCCAATGCCTTTTCCGATCAGGGGATCATAATACTCCACCTCTACGCCCATGCGCGCGAGGGTATCGTCGCAAAACTGACGCGTGGGCGGATAGATTGAATCACAGACCAGAATATGATCACCGGTTTTTACAAACGCCAGAATAGACGTGGTAATCGCCGCAAGACCGGAGGATGCGGTAATCGCATTATATCCGCCTTCCAGCTCGGCCATGGCCATTTCAAACGCTTCGCTGGTCGGGTTGCCCGTCCGTCCATAGCGGAATTTGTGGTTTGGGTTCTCGTATGCCTGCAGGGAGGGGTACATAATCGTTGACACGCGCCCGACGGGCAGGTTGGCCAGACCGAAATACACGTCCGGGTCGCGGCCGAGATGCACCAGCCGGGTGTTCTCGCCGTGGCTACTGCCCTGTTTGCTCTTTCCGCTTTTTGTTTTACTCATGCGCTTACCTTGTATGTCCTGTCATGCTGGAGGGCGGGGATTTTTTTGCGGGCGTAGTCAACTTCGTAAAGATCCAGATCGGCCGTGATTATGCCTACGGCATTTCCCGCGTCGGCCAGAATTTCTCCCCATGGATTTATGATCAGCGAATGCCCCCACGTCTTGCGGCCTCCCTCGTGTTCCCCGGTCTGGCCGGGAGCGATGACAAAGCAACCCGTTTCGATCGCGCGTGCACGCAGCAAGACTTCCCAGTGCGCCTGTCCGGTTGGAACAGTGAACGCTGCGGGAACGGTCAGAATTTTCGCCCCTGCCTTGGCCAAATCACGGTACAGGTAGGCAAAGCGCAAATCATAACAGATGCTCAGCCCTATCCCGCCCCAGGGCGTTGACGCGATAACGGCTTCTTCGCCGGGATTTATTGTTTTGCTTTCGCTGTAATTTTCATTGTCCGAGAGAACCACGTCAAAGAGATGAATCTTATCGTAATGCGCGATCAGTTTTCCCGCATTATCGAACAGGAAGCTCCGGTTCAGAAGTTTCTGCTCATTCAGACGCACGGCCATCGAACCCGTCAGAATCCAGACGTCGAGATCGGCGGCCAGAGAAGAGAAAAAAGAAATGCCGGGATGGTTATCCTGCGCCGGCGCGGATTTCAGTTTCTCGCTCGTCGGCGTGCGCATGTGACAGGTGTTTTCCGGCGTTGCAATCAATTTTGCACCCATAGAGGATGCCGAACGGATCATTTCACCCGTGACTTTCAGGTTTTCCTCAATAACAGGCCCGGTATTGGTCTGGATACATGCAACCTTCAAAATGTCGGACATTTTCCCGTTTCCTGCAGATTATGCTGCCAGAAGAGGATCGAGTTTCCCCTTGGCGTCGAGCGCGTGGATATCGTCGCACCCGCCGTAATGCTTGTCGTCGATAAAGATCTGGGGGACCGAGTCGGGTCCGCCCGTGCGCTCGATCATCTTCTTGCGCGCCGCATCATCGCCCGTAATATTGTACTCGGTGTATTTTACGCCTTTTGAGTCCAGTAAAGCCTTTGCCCTGATGCAATAGGGGCAGGTGGTCCATGTATAAATCTCGACTTTCGCCATGATGTCCTCTTAACTGGTTGCTTTCAGGTTGTTTCCCGTATCATTCGGGCTTATGATCACGCAGGTTTCCATACAGGGGGACTTTAGCATGAAGAGCGCCAAAAAGAACAGGGCCGCAGGCAAAAATCCCGATCTTCTGATCGTGGGTGGAGGGATTGCGGGTCTGGCTCTGGCCGTGATTTTGGGGCAAGAAGGCGTTTGCATCCACCTGGTCGATCCTTACCCCCCTCTCCGACTTAAGGATAGCGCGCCTTCCGGGCGGACCGTTGCCCTGATGGAATCGTCCCTGAATATCCTGCGCGTCGGCGGGATCGGCGATGTCATTGACCGGTACGGAACCCCGTTGCAGGCCATGCGGATTATCGACGACAGCGTGCCGGGACAGGAGATCCTTACCCGGGACTTCGAAGCACAGGAAATCGGCATGAAGCAATTCGGAATGAACTTGCCTAATTCCATTTTGCGGGCGGCATTGTTTGACCGGGTTTCCCAACTTTCCTGCGTGACCTTGCACATTCCGGGCAGTCTTTGCGGTTACCAACAGGAACATCATTCTGTTTGTGCGCAGCTTGCCGATGAAACCCTGATTCATGCGCGTCTTATCGTGGGCGCAGACGGAAGGGCTTCAACGGTTCGCAGCCTGAGCGGGATTAAGAGCCGTAAGCATGAGTATGAGCAAAGCGCGATTACCTGTATTATCAATCATTCGCGCAGTCATAATTTTATTGCCACGGAATTTCACAGGTCCGGAGGGCCGCTGGCGCTGGTTCCCATGCCGGGAAATCAATCGAGCGTCGTCTGGGTCGTTCCGTCCCGCCAGGCCGATGCGCTGATGGCCCTGTCGCGTGAAGCGTTTGAACAGAGCCTGCAGGAAAAGACCGATAATCTGCTGGGCGGCATTACGCTGGATACGCCTCCGGAAGCATGGCCGCTGATGAGCATGACGGCCCTGAAGCTCTCCGCTCCGCGCACGGCGCTGATCGCCGAGGCCGCGCACGTTATGTCGCCGATTACCGCGCAGGGGTTAAACCTCAGCTTGCGCGATGTTGCCGCGCTGGCGGAAACCGTGATCGATGCGTTGCGTCTCGGCCTTGATCCCGGCACCCCCGGCATTCTCAGGGATTTTGAAAAAAGGCGGCGGCCCGATATCGCCAGCCGTGTTGCCGGAGTCGATTTCATGAACCGTATCGTCAGCAACGACCGGATGCCTCTTCGCGATTTGCGGAGGGTGGGATTAAAGATCATTTCCGGGATCACACCGCTTCGGCTTCAGGCGATGCGGCACGGTCTGGCGCCGTCCATGGATGCCGGGCGTCTGTCGCGCGGGCTTCCCCTCTGATCAGATCATTCCCTGATAACACGGGCCAGCGTGAGCACGTAAACGTGCCCAGCTCCGGATTTGCGGAGGGCTTTTGCGCATTCCTTTACCGTCGCGCCCGTTGTGTAGACATCGTCTACCAGCACAACGGTTTTCCCTTCGAGGGTCTTGACGTAGGCCGGATGGACTGCAAATGCCTGCCTGACATTCCTGTGCCTTTCTCCCGCGGTCAGGTGGCCCTGGCTCGGCGTTGCCCGGGTTCGACTCAGGGCCAGAGGATACGAGGGCACCCCTGTTTCGCGCGAGAGAACATGCGCCAGCAGCGCAGCCTGATTATATCGGCGGGACAGCAACCGCCAGCGATGCAGCGGCACAGGAATCAGAGCATCGGCTTTTTCCAGCAGGTTCTTGCCGGCCTGTCTAAGCCACGGCGAGAACGTCCGGGCCATATGAGTCTTATCGCTGTGCTTGAAGGCAAGGATCAGAGCCCTGCTTGTATCGTTGTATTTGACGGCAGAACGGGCAGCCGCGAAGGGCGGCGGCTGTTCGAGGCATGCCATACAGGCCCCCTCCCCGCCGTCAAACGCATCATATTCGAACGGCATTCCGCAGGTTTTACAGTATGGATCGGTAATGAAGTCCAAGCCCGCCCAGGCCTGCGGAGCCAGCATTCCCTGCCGGTCCACGATTTCGCCCGTAACCGAGCAGCGCGGCGGCAGAACGAGGTCGGCAAAGCGGAAAAAAGTATTATAAAACCAAGAGTTACCGGGATTCATCGTTCAATGCCACTTCTCATCTTTTCGTTGATCCGATATGGATTTCATCCTATTCATAAAGTCTGTGATTCGGCAATTGTAGCGGTTTTAGCATTAATTACTGGTGCTTTTCGCAGTCCTTTTGCATAATACAGAAAAAAATTGTAGGAATGTAAGGGGTAGCCACAACAATTCATGACCACAGACCCACCCAACCCTCCGCCCGAGGATGACGATCTGCCGGGGTCCGGACTGGAAGAGTATGAGAGTCTTTTCGATCAGAAGCCGCCTGACTATATCGAGGAGCGGAACTATCTGCTCAAGGATATTCCATACGAAACCGTCCGGCAGGCCTGGTTTACATTATCGCATCTTCTGATCGAGCCCGGCTCCAAGATCGTTCACATGGGGTGCGGGGACGGCGATCTGACCTATGCGATGGCGGTCTTGCGTCCGAGCATGAAGCTGGTCGGAGTGGACAAGAGCAAGCGCAGCATGAACAAGGCGCGCGAGAAATACAAACTCCACAATCTGGAGTTCAAGCACGGCGACGTCTCCAGCGACCTGTTCCCACCCGGAACGATCGACGTCATCATCAATTCCTTTATCCTGCACATCGTGTTTTCCAATGCCCGTTATAACGAGCGGATCGTCAGTGATACGCTGCGTAAACATTTTCATATGCTCAAGAATAACGGCGTGATGTTCATCCGCGACTATGCGCGCCCGCCTCCGCATCACTACATCCTGATGGAAATGCACGATGAGGACAGCGATGGCGAGGATATCGCGGAACTCTCTGAAGCGGATCTTCTGGTGTGGTATTCCGAACATGCGCGGCCCAAGCAGGACCCCGGTTGCGGCGGATTTTTCCTTGAAGAGCTGCCGCCTCGCTTTCCGCGTACCCGCTTATTCAGGCTTCCCTTCAAGTGGGCGTACGAGTTCGTCATGCGCAAGGACAGCCGCGATAACTGGCAGCATCATCTGCCCTATGAATATACTTATTTCACTGTCGAGGAATTCCGGCGGGAGCTGCGCGTTCTCGGCTCAAGGGTCGAGTATTCCGGGCCGCACTGGGATGAAAACTTTATTACGAAGAATTTCGACGGGCATTTCCGCCTTTATGATAATGACGGCAACCCGATGGGCGACCCTGCGACCAGTTTTATCGCCATTGCCCGGAAAATGCCCGAGCGCGAAAGCCTTGTTATCATGGAACGCCGGATTTCCGAAGATAAAGGTCCGCTTGAAATCAAGGCTCTGCGTAACGAACGAACCGGGGAACTGGTCGATATCGTTACACGCAGCCTGGAAATTGCCGAAGTCATCCCTTACCGGGTGACAGAGGACGGGCGCCTGAACGTTTACCTGCATGACGGGATCGTGCGCGGAATTGTGAACGCCGTGCCCAG
Organism: Alphaproteobacteria bacterium; assembly: GCA_020443295.1. Lineage (GTDB taxonomy): Bacteria > Pseudomonadota > Alphaproteobacteria > Micavibrionales > Micavibrionaceae > JAGNKE01. The sequence continues at coordinate 18,549 of JAGRIJ010000066.1, forward strand.
AGCCGGGCTGAATATCGACGGGCGGCAATGGTCCGGCCACATGGTCGAGCCTATTTCCATCGAATACCGGTACCTTAACGAGCTGGGCACCCTGACTGCTCCCAAAACAAAAAAATTCGCCCGGGAGTATATCGGCCTCAAGCCCAAGGCCGGGTCAGTTATTACGCGCGGGGCGGAATATTATCCCGATCCCAATTATATCGACGAGCGGGTTCATACCTATTATCTTGAGGTCGATGAGGGGCCACATTCCATCCCGCCCAAAAACAAAATCTTTCATAACACGCAGTTCCGGGCCAAAAGCACGATCCGTGAAATCGGCGCCCAGCAGATTCTCGATGCCGTTTCAGTGGGCCTGATCCCCAATGGACGGCTGGAACTGCAAATTCTTGCCCTCTTCCAGCACCTTAATATGAAAGCCGAAAACTGGACCAGCAAGGATATCTCCATGATTGCCGGAGAGATCGTCAGCACGCTGGATGTGAAGGAGTTCCTGAAACAAGCCGCCGAAAGTGACAAGCGGTTCCGCGAAGTCAAGGGCGCGGTCGGCCAATTAAGGACGGTGAACTCTATCTTTGTTGAAGAAGGGCAAAGCCAGGGCGGACGCGCGGGTCTTACTTCCGATCTTGCGGACTTCGTTATCTCGGATGAGAAAACGATCAATACTGCGGTTGTCGTTCCGCTGACCAAAAGCCTTAAAGGCGACATCCACGCAGGATTTACCATCAAACATACGCCTGTGCCCGAACGATATGAAGGCAAAGGCATGACGGTCAGCGCACCGCAATTCAATATCCCGAAAGAAATCACCAACTACAAAATGCTCAAGCAGTTCATCGCGGAGAAATTCGGGGTGACGCCGGACATGGTGATCAAACTCGGGGAGAGCTATTACAGTCACGCCGGTATTACGCCAGAGAAGATCCACCCGTTCTGTATCATCGCGCCGCCCGCGTATCTGAAGGATCCGGAAATCAAGTTTATGCCGATCTACCAGTATATGCTGCTGTGGAGGAGTATTTCGCGCGAACCTCATTTTATGACTACCATCGCGCGGGCTTATCGTTTTCTTCCCGGACATATGAGAACCAAGGCAAAATTCGACGTTCTGAAAATCCTTGAAGATCGTTTTAAGCAGGCGCAACCGGACTGGACGGTCCCGGCCTCTTTTGAACCTGCCACGCCACAGGCTTTCAAGTCCGCGGGGGTTTCTTTCCATGAGCGCGCAAGCGAGGAAATGAAGATGCATCAGGCAGCAGGAACCGCTGCCGGAAAAAGTAAAGGGGACAAAGAAGAGAAGAAAAAGCCCAAGCAAAGAAATACTGACGTTTCAGCGCTCTACGGAAAGGACAAGCCTTCCGATTACTACTCGAAAAAAGAACAGGAGAAGAAAGAGAAGAAGGAGCGTGCCAAACGTCTTTCACAGAAGAAAGGGGTGTTCCTGACCGAACCCAAAGAAGCGAAGTTTGATGCCGATACGGAAGGGTTATCAGAAGAGCAATCCAAGGATCTGGATGTCGATATCACGAATGACGACGTCTATATCGTGCACGAAGAAGAACTCGTGGATCTTATCGAAGGGCTTACGGAAGAAGACCTGAAAGCCGCTGAAGAAGCGATAGGCGACCGGGGATCCGGCGGGAAGGAAAATGATGATTTTGATCCGGATGACTATGAGCTGGATGAGCATGACCTTGAAGAGCCCGATCCAGAGGATATCAGCTTAATCAAGGAGTTCGAAAAGGAAATCAAGGCGATTAAAGATGCGCTTGATGATGAAGACGACGACCCCGAACCGAAGCCTTCCTAAATGGCTATCTCTGATCTGACATCTCCGGCTGCAGTTTTCGATAGATGTCGCGTGCGCCGGAACCGCGAGCGTAGCCAGCAAAATTTTAAAGAGCACAGTTTTCTTTTCGACTGGGCCGCGCAAGAGATGAAAGACCGGCTGGCTTTTATTAACCGTTCATTTTCCTCAGTTCTTCAGATTGGCGGGCATACTATGCGCGCTCTTGAGGACAACGAACAAATGGTTGGTTTTACCGCCGTTATGGATTGCGCTTCTTTTTCTCCAAAGGACAAGCGTTTGTTTGTGCAGGCCGAGGAAGACTTTTTTCCTTTCGGGGCCGGAACACTGGATCTTGTTCTGGGCGCCATGACGCTGCACACGGTGAATGATCTTCCGGGCGCGCTGATTCAGATCCGGCGAAGCCTTAAGCCCGACGGGCTTTTTCTGGCTGCGTTTTTCGGGGGTGAAACCCTGTATGAATTACGGGATGTCCTGATCGAGTCAGAGGCCCAGATCAGGGGAGGAATCAGCCCGCGGGTCTTTCCTTTCGCCGACAAGCAGCAGGCCGGGGCCTTATTACAGCGCGCGGGATTTGCCCTGCCGGTTGTGGATTCGGAAATCATCACGGTCACCTATCCCAATCTCTTCCGGTTGATGCGGGAGCTGCGGGGAATGGGCGAAGGGAACGCATTGCGGCTGCGGGATAAAAGTTTTCCGGGAAAAACATTCTTCAGAAAAGCCGAAGATCTCTACCGCCAGCGTTACAGCGATCCGGACGGGAGAATTCGCGCAAGCTTTGAGATTTTGTTTATGATTGGCTGGGCACCGCACGAATCACAGCAAAAGCCGCTGAGGCCGGGCAGCGCCGAGACTTCCCTTGCCGAAGCGCTGGATACAATGGAAATCAAAACCGGAGATCGCACAAAACCATGATTGATGTCACGATTATTCCTGTTCTGGAAGATAATTACGCCTACCTGCTGCTCTCTCAGGATGGGCTAACGGCTGTTGTCGATCCCGGAGAAGCCGGGCCCATCATCGATTATCTTGAGGCGAACGCCCTTACGCTTGATTATATCCTGAACACCCATCATCACGGGGATCATACCGCGGGAAACGCCGCTCTTAAAAAGAAATACGGTTCAACGGTACTGGGACCAGAGAAGGAACGGGGCCGTATTCCCGTTCTGGACCGCGGGCTGAGCGAGGGGGAGGTCTTTTCCTTTGGGCAGGAAGAGATGAAAATCATGGAAACGCCCGGCCATACGCTTGGCGCGATTTGCTTCTATTTTCCGGACAGCCATTGTCTTTTTACGGGCGACACGCTGTTCCTTATGGGGTGCGGGCGCCTTTTCGAGGGAACCCCGGCGCAGATGTACCAGTCGCTCAAGAAAATTACCGCCCTGCCCGATGACGTGCTGATTTATTGCGGTCATGAATATACGCTGGAAGCTACCGATTTCTGCCTGTCGATCGAACCGGACAACGAGGCTTTGAAAAAAAGGCAGAAAGATATCCGTGTTCTCGACCAGCAGAAAAAACCCACGGTCCCCGCAACGCTGCGAATCGAAAAGGACACGAACGTCTTCCTGCGTGCCAAGACGCTGGAGCAGTTTACGGAATACCGAGAAAAACGGAATGTTTTCTAGTTCGCAGACCCCTGCTCGGCCGATCTTTGCGGCGGGCGGCGGCGTTTTTGATTGTTCGAATCATGCGAACGCGGCGGAGACTGGAAATTCTGGTGGTCGTCCTCGCCTTCGGGGACACTTTCTTTCGATGAACGGTGAGAGGGAATGGGAATCGGCTTGGATGCGATATCCTGCCGCTCGCGCACAGCCAGTTCTATTTCCAGACGGGATGCGACTTTCCGCAGCTCGTGTATAGCGCCCTGCAGACTTTCCTGCGCCTTGCTATCGTTCTTTTTGGAGCGCCATTCCTCGTATGTCTTGGCACAAGCCTGTGAGGTTTCCTGCAGACGTTTTAGAATGTCATCCATCTTTCGCTCTCCATCAGTCACTTCAGAACCGTTACTTTAGCCACAGGCGCGATTCTGTGCAAGCAACCCATGAGGGGTGAATGCAAAAAAACTTGCCCACCGTCTCTTATTCGCCGCCAAATACGGTATTTAATTGCTGGGAGACCCTTATGAAGGTCGTGCGCTTGGAGAGTTCCTTGAGCTTTTTGGCCCCGACATAGGTACAGGCCGATCGCAGCCCGCCCAAAATGTCCTGCAGCGTGTCCGCCACATCTCCCCGGTAATGGATTTTGACCGTCTTACCCTCGCTCGCCCGGTATTCGGCCACGCCGCCCTTATGGCGTTTCATGGCAGTATCGCTGCTCATGCCGTAAAAAACGACATATTTTTTGCCGTCTTTTTCGACAACTTTTTCTTCTGACTGGTCGTGTCCGGCAAACATTCCCCCCAGCATGACAAAGTCCGCTCCCCCGCCGAAAGCCTTGGCGATGTCGCCGGGAACCGTGCAGCCCCCGTCCGCACAGATCAGGCCACCCAGGCCATGAGCCGCATCCGCACATTCAATTACCGCAGAAAGCTGCGGGTAGCCTATGCCGGTCATTTTTCTGGTTGTGCAGACGCTGCCGGGGCCGATCCCCACCTTTACCACGTCAACCCCCGCAAGGATCAACTGTTCAACCATTTCTCCGGTTACCACGTTTCCTGCCATGATGGTCAGGCCGGGATGCCGCTCGCGCACCCGTTTGACAAAATCGACAAAAGCCTCGCTATAACCGTTGGCCACGTCGAGGCAGATCTTGTCGATCAGGCCGGGCTTTTTTTTCATAAAAGATTCAAATTTCTTTTCATCGGATTCCGTCATCCCGATGCTGTACCAGGAAGCCAAGACCGTTTTTCTGTTGTAAAAATCCAGCAGTTCCTGCAGGGGGTAATGTTTGTGAACGGCCACGGTCAGACCATTGCCGTCTTTCAGAAAGGCCCTGGCCATCGCCATGGTTCCCACGCCGTCCATATTGGCCGCTATAACCGGAACGCCGCGGAAGGTCCGGCCGCTCCAGCGGAATTTGAATTCGCGGCTGATGTCTACGTCCTTGCGGCTGACCAGCGTGGAGCGTTTGGGACGGATCAGGACATCCTTGAAATCAAGCTTGACACCTTCTTCGATACGCATGGGTTACGGCCTTTGGTTGCGGGGTTATGGGTTACTTTACTTAAACAGCGAGGATGCTGCGTCCTGAGAAGCTTTCTTTTTCGTGATATCCTGACGAGCCCGGGAAATTTCCCCCTCCAGTTCAAGAATATACTCCTCCAGCTCGGCTACCGAGAGCCGCTCAAGGTTTCTTGGAAAGGTTCCATCGTTTTTTTTGCGGGGCAGTTCTTCGTCAAACACGGTACAATCCAGCTTGTTTCCGCCTAGATTAGAACCGGGCGGCGCGGAATGCAATCCGCAGGATCCTTTTTCCAATTCTTCTTTATGGGTAATAAAAGGCTGGATTTCGCCTCAACTATGGCTTATACAGTTCCAGTTCCCTAAAAAAATGTTTTTAAAAAACGTTGACCTTGGGACGGGTCGGCAGAAAAACCTGTTGGACTCTTTAGTGTTAAGTTTTTGTTTTATCTTAGTTTATTCAGGAGCAAAACCATGGCCGCAGCCCCAAAGACAAAAGCCCCGAGCCTTTTAATGCCCAAAGCAACGGCCGTGTGGCTGATCGAGAACACCATGCTGACCTTCCGCCAGATTGCGGATTTCACGCTTTTAACGGAAATCGAGGTCGAGGCGCTGGCGAATGAAGAAATCGGGCGTGGGCTGGTTGGCCGTAATCCCTTGGAAAACCGCGAGTTGACCCAAGACGAGATTACCCGCTGCGAAGCCGATACGTCTGCGCGGCTCAAGCAGGCCAAGCGGGATCTTCCTCCTGTGAAAACCCGCGCCAAAGGTCCGCGCTATACCCCGATTTCCAAACGCGGGGACAAGCCTGACGCGATTGCGTATATCCTTAAAAACCACACGGAAATTACCGATGCACAGATCTGCAAGCTTGTTGGCACAACCAAGCCGACGATCGCCTCGGTCCGCGACCGGTCGCATCCCAATACGCCAAACCTGCGGCCCCGCCATCCGGCCGAACTGGGGCTTTGCACCTACCAGGAATTTGAAAATGTGCTGACCAAGGCCCTGAAAGCCGCGGGCAAGGACCCGGAAACGCTCAAAGCCCAGATGGAGGCCGAGCGGGCCAAGCAAGAGGAATTTCTGGCCCAGCAGCAACAGGCGGAAGATGCAGACAAAGCCTCCGGCGGCTTCGATTTCTCAAACTTTCTGTCCAGCGGCGGGGCTGAGCCTCCAAAGGTGCCTGATTCTGAAGAAAAAGATCCTTTTTCGGATTAAAGGCCCTGTCAGGAATTTAAAAAAGCCGGTTTTTACACCGGCTTTTTTAGTACTCATACTTACTTACTCAAAATCTTTTAACTTTCAGCGTCACACAGTCCTTCAATCTTTTCTTTAATAATGAGCTTCTGCTTTTTCAGTTGTGTGAGATAAAAATCAGTGGTGGAAAGATCCTTGCGTGCCTCTTCAATCTGGCGGGAAAGGTCTGCGTGTTTTTCCTTAAGGGCCTTGAGGTGGGGATTTTCCAAGAACGCAGAAGCTGCAGTAGCTGGCATGAATACTTCTCCTCGTGTGGATATATGAACAAAACATTAATGAATAATTTACTGTACACGAATCCCGAGGCGCTGGCAAAACATTCAACATATAAATCAATATTTTTTATTTAATATCAATATAATATATGTGTTTCTTCAAGCTTAAAAATAGCCGTAGATGAAAGACAGACGTATCGAGAATCGTGCATGGATTTTTATTATGACAATAAAAAGATCAATGAATGGTTAATATTATGAGGGAGCGCCAGCGTTAAAACCCTGCGCCGGGCTGCTCGAGGTATTTCAGCTCTTCAGGCGTGCTGGTCCGGCCCAAAACCTCGTTGCGGTGCGGAAAACGGCCAAAACGCTCAATTATTTCCTTATGGCGCACCGCATATTCATAGCCTACGGGGTCCTCTTTCTTCATGGAGCCAAAGAGTTTAACCGAGCGCACCTGATCCTGAATATCCTCACTGTGTTCGAAAGGCAGGTAGAGGAAACGGCGCCTGACGGGCGGCATAATCTGGTCGAATCCTTTATGCAGAGCCTCCTTGGCGACCAGAAGCGCCTTATGGTCTGTGGCGAAGGCCATCGGGCTGTCGCGAAAGATGTTTCGGGGAAACTGATCCAGAACAAGGCAAAGGGCCAGAGAGCCTTCCGCATCCTTAGCCCACGGACGGCATAAATCATCTGCGGCCATCTCGTAAGTGGTCAGAAAACGCTCGCGAATCTCCCGGTCATAGCTTTCGTTGACTTGAAACCATTGTTGGGGCTGGCTTTCCTCAAACCAAAATCTTAGAACTTCCTGCTTGGTATCCCGCATGCGCCCTCTTCGCTTTTTTTGAGAATAATCAGGGCCACGGGATCGCGCAAACAGAAACGCTGAAAAAATAATTATAAGCGGTTTTTTACGGCTGTTAGTGCGCGTCAGCCCAGATTTTTTTCTTCAAGGTATACATCACGCCGGCAAAAACCAGAAGGAACAGGATGACCTTGATTCCCGTGCGTTTACGCTCTTCCATATAGGGATCGGCGGCCCACATCAGGAATTGAGCTACATCCCTTGCATATTGTTCAAGAGTCTGGGGGGTGCCGTCTTCATAGGTTACCTGACCATCGGACAGGGGCGGCGCCATCGCCAGAACATGGCCGGGCATATAGTGGTTCCAGTGCTGCCCCGGCAGAAGGGTGTGTCCTTCGGGGGGGTGTTCCTCGAACCCGGTCAACAGCGAAAAGATATAGTCCGGGCCGCCCGGTCTGGCTTTGGCGATTAATGACAGGTCGGGGGGAACAGCATTGTTCGCGGCGGCGGCCTGCTTGTCGTTTTCATAGGGGGATTTGAACGGATCGCTGGGAAGTCCCGGGCGTTCAAACATTTCGCCCTCGTCGTTCGGTCCGTCCATATAGGTGTAATCCTTGGCAATGTTCTTGATCTGCTCCTCGTTATAACCGAGCGCTTCAAGATTGCGATAATAGACGAGCTTCATCGAGTGGCAGGCGGAGCACACTTCCCGATAAATTTTGTAGCCGCGTTGCAAGGCCGCCCGGTCGTATGTTCCCGTCGGACCATTGAACGACCAGCTCTGACGGATAAGCGGTTCTCCGCCTTCGGACGCATAGGCAGCCATCCCCGTCCCGAAGGTCAGGACAAACGTCATCAACAAGGCGAAACGACGCGTCATATCTTTGCCTCCACCTTGATCTGTTTACTGAGAACGGCCTGGTGGATACTTTCGGGAAGCGGCTTTGTTTTTTCAAAGCGGCTGAGTAGCGGAAGCAGGACAAGGAAGTATCCGAAGTAGTAGCCGGTGCCCGCAAGGCCGAGGTAAATGAGGGGGATCCCGAGCAGAGAGGCATCCGCAGGTTGCGATCCTACATATCCCAGAACGAGGAACATCACGACAAGGAGCAGGAAAAACAGCTTGTATAACGGACGGTAGCGGGCGCTGCGGACCGGATGAGTATCGAGCCACGGCAGGACGAACAGCATGGCCACGGAGCCGAACATGGCCAGAACGCCGCCCAGCTTGGCAGAGATCGGCGCGGCTGCGGCGCTCATGCCTGGAAGGCTTTGCAGCGCACCACACAGCCCTTTAAACCCGCCATTTTCGTCAAGCCATTTCGGATCAATCCGCTGACAGGAATCACCGGTAAAGCCTGTCAAAATCAGAAAACCTCCGATTACAAGCATGGCCCATCCCGCACTTGCAGAAAGGTAGACCGGTTTTTTGCGCCATATGAATTCCACAATCAGTACAAACAGAAAGACCAAACCGACAATGAAATACAGATTCATATTGAAAGTAATGGCCCGGAGAATTGCATAGAACGGAAGGAAGTACCATTCCGGAACGATATGCGCCGGGGTAACCAGAGGGTTGGCCTTCGTATAGTTGTCCGGGTGCCCCAGAATGTCGGGCATGAAGAATATAAAAACGCAATAAATCATCAAAAAGACGAGAAGGCCGAACGTATCCTTTACCGTGTAGTACGGATGAAAGGGCAAGGTGTCCTGCGGACCCTTGGTATCAATGCCCAGCGGGTTGTTCGAGCCTGTCACATGAAGCGCCCAGATGTGCAGGAAGACGACCGCGAAAATCACGAACGGCAGCAGGTAGTGCAGCGCAAAGAAGCGGGTCAGGGTTGGATTCTCGACCGAGAACCCTCCGAGCAGAAGAGTCTGGATACTTTCGCCCACATAGGGAATTGCCGTGAAAAACCCGGTAATCACCGTGGCGCCCCACAAGCTCATCTGCCCCCAGGGGAGGACATAGCCCATGAAGGCCGTTGCCATCATGAGGAGAAAAATCAGTGCGCCCAAGATCCAGAGAAGTTCGCGGGGCTTCTTGTAAGAGCCATAGTACATGCCACGAAAAATGTGAATGTAAACGGCGATAAAGAAGAAGGACGCGCCGTTCATGTGGATATAGCGGATCAACCACCCGCCGTTCACATCACGCATGATCCGTTCGACGCTGTCGAAGGCCATGTGCGTGTTGGCGGTATAATGCATGGCCAGAACTATGCCGGTCGCAATCATGGTGGCCAGCATGAACATCGCTATCGCCCCGAAATTCCAGAAATAATTGAAGTTTTTCGGGGCCGGGAATACGCCGTATTCTTTTTGCAGCATCGTGAAGATCGGCATCCGTGAGTCGATCCATTCGACGACCGTGTTTTGAAATGGTTCTCTTTCGCCGCTTGCCATGACCGTTATCCGATCTTGATTTTGGTATCGCTAAGGAACTGATAAGGCGGAACCGCGAGATTTTTCGGCGCCGGGCCTTTCCGGATACGGCCGGAGGTATCGTATTGCGAGCCGTGGCACGAACAGAACCAGCCCCCGAATTCTCCGTGGTTATCCGATTCCTTTTGTCCTTGCGGTACACAACCCAAATGCGTGCAGACCCCGACAACGACCAGCCATTCGGGCTTTTTCACGCGCTCTTCGTCCGTCTGTTTGTCGATGAGGTTCTGAAGATTGACGTCTTCGGCACTTTCTATCTGTTCGGGCGTGCGGTGACGGATAAAGACGGGTTTTCCGCGCCACATAACAGTTTTCGCCGCGCCGGCGGGAATATCGCTGATGTCGACCTCGACACTGGCCATCGCCAAGGTATCTTTAGCCGGATTGAGAGAATTTATCAGGGGAAAAGCCGCAATCGCAGCACCTACGGCACCGAATGCTCCGGCCAGAAGCGCCATAAAATCGCGCCTCGTTTCACCGTCTGGACCATGCTCGGGATGGGTTTCGGCTGACATTCTTTCACCTGGCATAATGATTAAGTCGGACTTATTTGCAGAAGTCTTTTAATCCTCTATTTATAGAAGATCAACCCCTGACAATCCATCAGGAACAGAAAATTTTACACGGATTATCATTGGCCTAGTCATATGAGCGCGTTGCCTTTATCGCTTGCCTTATACCAGCCGGACATACCCCAGAATGTCGGGGCGGCAATCCGGCTCTGCGCCTGTCTTGAGGTAAGCCTGGAGATTATCGAGCCTTGCGGGTTTCTCTGGGACCCCCGCAAAATACGACAATCGGCTATGGATTATTTTGACCGGCTGCGCCCGACCCTGCATTCGGGCTGGGGGGATTTTATTGACTTGCATCAAGGAAAGCGGCGTATCATTCTTCTGACGACCCGGGCAGACGCCCCCTATTCCGCGTTTCGCTTTCAAAGCGGCGATATCCTGCTGGCCGGAAGGGAAAGCACGGGTGTGCCGGAGGCGGTTCATGAGGCTGCCGATGCGCGGGTCGTCGTGCCGATGGCCCAAGGCTTGCGGTCCTTGAATATTATCAATGCCTGCGCCATGGTCCTTGGGGAGGCCTTACGGCAAACACGCTGGTCAAACATGTAGTTAAGGAGAGTCATGAAAGCGAAAGAAAAAGAGGTGCCCCTTGAAGATAAACAAGAGCAGGCTGCGAACTGGTTTTATTCGCTGCAGGCCCTGATTTGCGAGGCTTTCGAAAAACTTGAAGACGATCTTTCCGGCGGACCGAAGGCGAGCCTTCCGGCCGGGCGATTCGAGAAAACGCCATGGGAACGCGAAAAAAGCGAGGAACCTAACGCATCCGGCTCTCTCCTGCAGGGCGGCGGCACCATGGCGGTGATGCGCGGGCGCGTGTTCGAGAAAGTGGGCGTTAATGTCTCACGCGTACACGGGAAATTTTCAAAGGACTATGCCAAGCAAATGCCCGGCGCCGAGGAAAGCGACGGGCATTTCTGGGCTTCGGGCCTTTCGCTGGTCGCGCATCTGCAATCGCCGCTGGTTCCGGCTGTTCACATGAACACGCGGATGATCATGACCTCCAAATCCTGGTTCGGCGGAGGGGCCGATTTGACGCCCATGTTTGAGAGCGCGGAGGACACTCAGGATTTTCATGCGGCGTTCAAAGATTGCTGCGATTCATTCGATCCGGCCTATTACCCGGAATTCAAGGAATGGTGCGACCGTTATTTCTTTCTGCCCCACCGAAACGAGCCGCGGGGGATCGGCGGGATTTTCTATGATTATCTAGACCGGAAGAACTGGGATGAGGATTTTGCCTTCACCAAAGCCGTCGGACGGACGTTTCTTGATATTTACCCCAAGCTGGTTGCCCGTTCCATGAACAGGGACTGGACCGACGAGGAGCGGGAGTACCAGCTGGTTAAACGCGGGCGGTATGTCGAATTTAACCTGCTTTATGACCGTGGCACGCAATTCGGCCTCAAGACGGGCGGGAATACGGAAGCCATCCTGATGTCTATGCCTCCTGAAGCAAAGTGGCCGTAAAATCAATCTTTTACGTTGCATCGCAGCACATCGTTTTCTTTCAGAAGCGTGCCCAGACGTCCTAGAATAGTGAACTGGTTTCACTCTAGACGTACGCAATAATTTATGGATGACGAAGAAGGCCGCAAGTATCTGGCCCATTATATGATTGAGGCGTGGCGGAGGCGCGGTGGAGATTCCTTTATGCCAGCCACCATCCGCCGGGAGTCGTTTTCCGAAAGTCCGGAAATTACTTTTCATACGGCCAACGGGGATTTCCGTTTTGGTTTCGGCAAAACTCCTTTTAACACGGCGGATGCAGACCTGCTTATTTCGGATAAATGGCGTATGTTTCAGACTTTGGGAAATACCCTGCCGCTGCCCTTTACGGAAAGGGTAGCAAAGAGAGATGTCCGCGGCGAGGCAGAGATTGCGGCCGGGATCGTTGCCAAAACACAGGACCCCGGACACCCGTTTAGTTTCCCGCTGATCGTCAAGCCCTCCGAAGGGTCGTTGTCTCGTCATGTTTATATTGCGCGAGATGAGCAAGAGCTTGTTCATGCTCTCCGTGAGAACCGTTCAGACACTTCTTACGGGGATGGCGTTCTTATTCAACAATTTCTTGGCGATGAACAGGGTTTGTTCACGGAGATGCGCGCCATCTGTCTGGACGGCAGGACCCAGATCGCTTTCGACCGGACGACGGATCAAGATATCCCTGCCGGCGTACTTACCGATCCAGCGCAATGGCCGGGGGTCCGGCTTAGAGAAAACCTGGATATAGCCGTTCTTGCGCAAATCGACGTGATTGCAGAATATCTTTACGAAAATTACGGCGTTTCATATGTCACGTTCGATATGAAGCGCGACCGGGCGGGAAGAGTCTGGATCGTGGAAGGAAACGTTGCAGCCATGGGACTGGATGTTATGGAGCGCGACCTTATGAACGGCAGAAGAATTGTGCCGGGGCTGGCGGACAAAATGCTGGATAAAGTGGTGGCGACCGGTCTGACCCCCGAGAAGGAGCCTGCGAATGCGTCAAGAGGCGCCGAACCGGAATTCTCCTAACCCTTACAAGTTTTTGAGACAAGTTTCTTTATCGGCTGCGAACCCGTCTTCTATCCACCAGTCTTCCAGTTTCTGCATTTTTTCGCCCAGTTCGGGTCCCTGAGGTATTCCGGCCTTGATCAGATCGTTTCCCGTGACCGGAAAATCGGGCACTTCCCAGTTTTGTATCAGATCCAGAGCCTTGGGTGCATAAGCATTCATGACCCGGTCCTGCGCCAGTTCCACCATGAGCGCCTGCGCGGCGATCACCCGCCCAAACCGATAGATACAGACCCTTACCGCAGGGTCGCAAGAGAGGTCAGGAAGGTTCAGCGCGCCGGAGAGCGCCTGCATATCCTTCAGAAAAACTTTAGGGAACAGGAGCAGTTTTTCCATCGCCTTAATATTTCCCTCTTTGAGCCCGGCCTGCACAAAAAGGCGGGCGGGAAGCGATATCAGGCCATAGCGTTTCTGAAAGTTGCAAAAATGTTCAAAGAAATCAGGTTGGTATTCCAGATGAGAAAATTCTTTTAAAATATTATTTTTAAACATTATTTCTAAAATTCTGTATGGCTTGTCAGAGGCCATGATTTTAAAAACCTCCTGCGTAATCCGTTCGCGAGAGAGCGTGCCGATTTTATCGGCAGAGGCGCGGCAGGCCTTCAGCGCATCCGGATCGAAATCCCCTAGCCCGTATATGGCATGAAAACGAAAGAACCGGAGAATCCGCAAGTAATCCTCCTCGATTCTTTTCCTGGCTTCCCCGACAAAACGGATGCGGCGCGCATCCAGATCATCCAGCCCCTGTCCGGTCGGATCATAAATTTTTCCATTTGAGTCGGCCAGCAGCGTGTTCATCGTAAAATCGCGACGCTTTGCGTCTTCCAGCCAGTTCTCCGTGAATGTAACGACTGCGTGGCGGCCATCGGTTTCAACGTCATGACGAAGGGTCGTGATCTCGAAATGCAGTTTATTGATGACGGCGGTGACCGTGCCGTGCTGCAAGCCTGTCGGGATGACTGTGATCCCTGCTTTTTCAAGCTTTTCGATTACTTTCTCCGGTTTAAGGCGGGTCGCCAGATCAACATCTTCCACCGGAAGGTTGAGCAAGGCATTGCGCACGCATCCCCCCACAAAAAGAGCAACCGGATGATCTTGTTTCTCACCTGTTTCGAGAGCGGCCAATAACTGGCGGGATTCCTGCGAAATCATCCAGTCCTGCGGCGGAATTGTCTTGGCGGCTTCAAGAGTCATCGAGTGTTTCCGCAAATTTGTAAGCATGACCATTAACCGTGACAGATTCCCCGTATTTGAGCGCGAGTTCATAATAAACCGCCCGGCCTATGCGGGCATAAAGACCCTCGCGCACATGAATATAAGGGATTTTATTCTCCGCTCCTTTATACGACCTCAATTCCAGAGGGTTGTCCGGCGTTACCCTGACTTTTTCCCCGATATTTGTCGTTAAAACAAACTCCTTTTCCGAAATGTCATAATCCGTGACAATGAACGGAACATCCTCCACCTCGACCCGATATTTTTCGTAAGGGGACTGGAGCCAGTAACGGCCCTGCGCGTCGCGCTTTAATCCCCTATGGGCGAATAAAACCACGAGAGCCTCTCTTGCAATGGGCTGGCCGTCATGGAACCAGCGTCCTTCGCTGTCAATCCGGAAATTCTGCGGGTCCTGGTCTGGTTGTGGTTGTATCATGGGGGCTGTTGGCATTAAGATACCGCCGAAACGGATGTTTTGACCTGTTTTAAGGTATCATAGTTTCCGTCCCCTCTTTTAGGAAGGAGTTTTTCAGCCGTGAGCGAGAGCAAGAGAACCCGAAACCCCAAGGATTTTGTCGATGAATCTGCGCAAAGGCTTTTCAGGGCGCGCTCGGAAATTTCCAAGATCATTTTCGGGCAGCAGGCGGTCGTCGACCTGACCCTTGTTACACTGGTTTCCGGCGGTCACGTGCTGCTGGTGGGCGTTCCGGGGCTGGCCAAGACATTATTGGTCGACACGACGGCAAAGGTTCTGGGGCTGACCTCCAACCGGATCCAGTGCACGCCCGACCTGATGCCTGCCGATATTATCGGATCCGAAGTTTTGGAGGAGGACGATAAAAAGAAGCGCTCTTTCCGGTTTATTCCCGGACCGATCTTTACGGAATTTTTGATGGCGGACGAGATCAACCGCGCCAGCCCGCGCACACAATCAGCGCTTCTGCAGGCGATGCAGGAAAAAGAAGTCTCCGTTGCCGGGCGGCCCTTTGCCCTGCCGCGTCCGTTCCATGTTCTTGCAACGCAGAACCCGATCGAGCAGGAGGGAACCTATCCGCTGCCCGAAGCGCAGCTTGACCGCTTCATGATGCAGATCGACGTGGATTACCCGGATGAGCAATCGGAAATGGAAATTATGCTGAACACCACGTCCAACGAACATTATGAGCCGCAAACCGTCATGAGCAAGCAGGACCTGATCGACATCCAGATCCTCGTGCGCGATATGCCCATCGGGGAAGAAGTCGTTACTTCGATCCTCAAGCTCGTGCGGTCTTTAAGGCCAGGACCGGACGCGCCGGATATCGTCAACGAATTTGTCACCTGGGCGCCGGGTCCGCGCGGATCGCAAGGGCTGATGCTTGCCGCCCGCGCAGCGGCACTGGTTGACGGGCGGATCATGCCCGTTCTTGAGGATGTGCACGCACTGGCGGTTCCCATTCTTCGGCACCGGATGGCACTCAATTTCAAGGCGCGAGCGCAAGGAATTAGTGTCAGCGACGTTATCAGCCAGATTGCGGGAAAAATCTAAACGGATACCCGGATTGCTTGGATTTCATGGTTCGCTTAAAAGACATACTCTCTTTCCGGCATGAGGCCGATAAAGCCTCGGCCCTTTTACCGGCCCTGATGATGCGGGCCGAGAAAGTCGCAAGCGGAATTCTTCACGGCGACCACGCGCTGAGAAAGGCCGGGGCGGGAGAAAAATTCTGGCAGTTCCGGGAATATGAGCCGGGAGACCGTCCACAGGATATCGACTGGCGACAATCCGCAAAGACCGAGAATATCTATATCCGTCAGAGGGAATGGCAAATTGCTCAGAAAACTTTTTTCTGGTGCTCGTCGGGCGACGGGATGGCGTATTCATCGGCAAAAACTCTGCCGCAAAAGCTGGATGTCGCGCGTGTCATCACGCTGGCTCTTGCCATTCTTCTCTCACGTGCCGACGAACAGATCGGGATGTTCGGCGATTCCAAGACAGGGCGGAGCGAACTTCGTCTGGAGCAAATCGCGCAGACCCTTCTGGATGAAACGAAGGACCCTGAATCTCTTCCGGCTGCGGGCGTCTTTCCGGTCCCTCAGCATTCCTCGCTTATTCTTGCCGGGGATTTTCTTGAGCCCCTGCCCCATATTGCCGAATCCTTTGATTATCTGTCGGCTTCGGTGCAGAATGCGCTGGTGGTTCAGGTGCTCGATCCGCAAGAGCTGGACCTGAATTTTCAGGGGCGTGTGACATTCCAGGGTTCGAGGCACGGTGAACGCGAAACAGTGAATAACGTGCGTTCCATACAAGAACAATACAAACAGCGCATCCAAAACCAGATTCAGGGCGTTTATGATTTGTGCGCCGAGCGCAACTGGACCTATATCCTTCACCGCACGGACCAGCCGCTAGCCGATACCGTTCTTGAGATCTGGCTTATGATCGGCGTTACCTCCGGACATGGGGTGCCAGCATGATGGGGTTTTTATCTAACATGGTTTTTCTGCAGCCGTGGATCTTACCTGCGCTGCTGGTACTGCCTTTGCTCTGGTATCTTCTGCGAGTTACGCCGCCCGTTCCGCGGGTGATCTATTTTCCTGCCACGCGTCTTCTGGCTGGTCTGGTTTCCGAGGAGCAAACCCCCAATAAAACTCCCTGGTGGATTCTGCTTCTGCGTCTTTTTATCGCCGCTCTTATTATTATTGCGTTGGCGCGTCCGGTCTATAATCCCGCCGAAAGCATTGAAGGGACAGGTCCCGTGAGGCTCGTGATCGACAACAGCTGGGCCGGGGCGCAGACATGGACCCTTCAGATGAGCGCTGCCGAGGAAGCGCTCAAGCAAGCGTCGCGGGAACAACGGGAATTGTACATCCTGACGACCGCGCCTTTACCGGGAGAGAAGGAACCTCTTTATAAAGGTCCCATGGTTTATCAGGAGGCCCTTTCGGTTCTGCGGGGGCTGGGGGCGCAACCTTGGCCCGCCGATTACAAAGCAGCGCAAGCGCTCCTTCTTGAAAACAAGCCACCGCGCAGCACGAACAGCCTGTGGCTGGGAAGCGGACTGGATGAAGGCAATGCCAGCTTTCTTGTCCATACCCTGCAAACACAGGGAAGCCTTACCTATATAGGGCCGGAGCCCTACCGTCTGCCTCTTCTTTTACGTCCCGCGCAAGAGAAGCCCAGCCAATCTTTGGAGGAGCAGCGCGCTTTCGTTCGGGTTTCCATCGATGCTCCTTCCGGTATTCCCGATCAGTTGCCTGTCCCGGTTCAGGCGCTTTCTCGCGACAACCAGATTCAGGATATCCAGACCGTTACATTGAAAAGCAGCCAACTGCCGCAGAATGTTTTGTTTGATATTCCCGATACGCTTCGCAACGATACCGGGTTTTTCAGGATCAGCGGCATGAAGGGCGCAGGCAGCGTCTTTTTACTGGATGACCAGTTTCAGAAACGGCATGTAGGAATTGCGCAACCTGCTGAAGATACGGATACTTCTCCCTTGATCAATGCGGGGTTTTACCTTAAACGCGCCCTGGAACCTACCGCGACACTTACTACGGATACGCTTGATCAGCTTCTGAAGATGGATAACCTGTCGGCGATCATCCTTCCCGATGTCGGGGCGATGCCGTCCGATACCCTTAACGCTCTTGAGCAATGGGTGCGTAAAGGCGGACTCTTGCTTCGTTTCTCGGGACCGAATCTCAGTGAAGCACAGAGCGAGCAATATCTTCTCCCCGTCCGGCTGCGTGCCGGGGGGCGTGCGCTTGACGGATCGCTTTCGTGGGAAAAACCGCAAACCATCGCACCGTTCGAGCCCAACAGCCCTTTTTACGGGCTGAGGATCCCGCCGGACATAAAAGTGCGTCAACAGGTTCTGGCCGATCCCGCCCAGGATCTGGAAGGAAAGGTCTGGGCGCGCCTGGAGGATGGTACACCGCTTATTACCGGTATGCCTCTGGATAGCGGTCTGGTGGTCCTGATTCATACCACCGCGACGCCGGACTGGTCCGATCTGGCGCTTTCAGGGCTTTATGTCGATCTTCTCAACAGGATCATCAAACTTGCCGGTCATTCGGTAAAAACTCTGAACGTAAACCAGAGTTATCTGGAGCCGGTTCAGGTTCTGGACGGGAACGGTTCGCTTGGGCCGCCTCCGGGTTATGTGCAATCCCTGCCCGCCGACTCGATCGAGAGTTTTGTTCCCGACTCCACTCATCCGCCGGGCATTTACGGTGCGGGCGGATTCCAATTTGCGCTGAATGTCGGCGGGGCCTTGCCGCCGTTGAAAGCTCTGGGTCGGCTGCCTTCGGGAGTGACGCAGAAATTTTACGACATGGATTATGAAATCGATCTGATGCCGCGGCTTTTGTGGTTTGCCCTGATTCTTTATTTAATCGACTGGCTGGTCATGATCGTTATCCTCTCGGGAGGGCTTTTTCCTATCATGTCCGGGCGCCGCAAGCGGGGATTTAGTTTTCCGTGCCTGATTTTGGCGCTAAGCGTTCTTTTGCCTTCTTCCGCGTTCGGGCAAGCGATTGACGAAGCGATGGAGAAGGACATTAAATACGCAAACGGGTTTTATCTTGCGTATGTGAAAAGCGGAGATTCTTCGCTTGACGCCATCACCCAGCAGGGACTTGAAAGCCTTTCGGAAGTTCTGACCCGGCGCACATCCGTGGAACCGGACGGCGTTGTCGGCGTGAATCCTGATACGGATAATCTTGCGTTCTTTCCCCTGCTCTACTGGGCCGTGGCCTCCGGAAAAGTTCCTTATTCCGGCAAGGGGATGCAAAACATCCAGAATTATCTGGATCACGGCGGAACCATTCTTTTCGATACCCGCGACCAGAGCAGTTCCAGCAGCTATGCCGAGACGGAAAATGCCCGGACCCTGCGGCAAATGACAGGATCTCTTAATATCCCCCCCCTGATCCCGGTACCGAAGGACCATGTGCTGACCCGCTCCTTTTATCTTCTTGAAGACTTTCCGGGGCGTTATACCGGGGGAACGGTATGGGTCGAGCAACACAGCGTGAGCGGCCGGGATAACGTTTCCTCCGTCATTATCGGGGGGAATGACTGGGCGGGCTCGTGGGCGACATCCGGGGCCGGATCCTCGCACCGGCAGGCCATGCTGTTCGGAGGGTCCCGGCAGGAGGAAATAGCGCTGCGTTTTGGCGTGAATGTCGTGATGTACGCCCTGACCGGGAATTACAAAAACGATCAGGTGCATCTTCCCCATATTCTCAAACGGCTAGAACGATAAGGCAGGAAGAGAGATGGACGGACCGGCGCTTAGATTGCACTTTTCCCCTTACATCGACGAGGTGTGGCTGATCGTTTTTGCGGTCGCGGGCGCTCTTTTTGTTGCTGCGGCATTCTGGCGGACGCGCCGCGCTCTTGTTTTCCGGGCTGTCACTCTCGCGCTTTTTATACTGATCCTTATGAATCCCTCCCTTCTCAGCGAGGAAAGAAAAGGTGTCAGCGATGTTGCCGTCGTCGTTGTCGACCGCAGCGCCAGCCAGACCATGGGAAAACGAACAGAGCGGACGGACCGCGCGCTTGCCTCGGTGAAAGAGCAGCTTGAAGAGATCGACGGGCTAGACCTGAGGATCATCGAGGCGCCCGAAACGGGCAGCCTTGAAAACCGAACCAAGCTGTTTGACGTTCTTGATCCGGCTTTTGCAAGCATCCCCCAACAGCGGCGCGCCGGGGTCATTTTTATCTCCGATGGACAAATCCATGACGTCCCCCAGAATGCCGGACAGTTCACACAATATGGGCCTGTCAGTGTTTTGCTGAGCGGTGAGCGCAATGAGAAAGACCGGCAGATCGTTATTACCAATGCGCCCAGTTACGGGCTTGTCGGACAGTCCGTCGACGTCAAATACAAGATCGAGGATACAAGGAACATCGGCGCATCGAGCGCTGTCGTGACGTTTACCCGGCATGACGGGAGCACAGAACGGTTTAACGTGCCCGTCAATACGGAGCAGACTTTAAGCCTGCCGATCGAAAATTCGGGCCAGAATGTTTTTGAAATCGAAGTTCAGAAAGTCGATGGAGAACTGACCTATGCCAATAACAAGGCGGCGCTTCTTGTCAACGGCGTGCGAGACCGCCTCCGCGTGTTGCTGGTTTCCGGAAAACCGCATGCGGGCGGGCGGACATGGCGGGATTTGCTGACCTCCGATCCGGGGGTCGATCTTGTTCACTTCACGATCCTGCGCGAGCCGCAGAAGCTGGATCTTACGCCGCAGGACGAACTTTCGCTTATCGCTTTTCCGTTCAGGGAGCTGTTTGAAATCAAGCTTTATGATTTTGACCTGATTATATTCGACCGTTATCACCTCAACCGCATCCTGCCGAATATGTATTTCGACAATATCGCAAAGTATGTCGAGGAAGGCGGCGCTTTCCTTGAAGCCAGCGGCCCCTCTTTTGCCGGAGAAGATTCAATTTACATGACCAGCCTGATGTCCATTCTTCCGGGCAGTCCAACCGGGGATGTGATCGACCGCCCGTTTAAACCGACCCCGACCGATCTGGGACGCCGGCATCCGGTTACGGACAGTCTTGTCTGGGGCGATTATCATTCCAAGGATAAGGGTGTTCCTTCATGGGGGCGCTGGCTGCGGCAGGTTGACCTTCACCGGGAAAGCGGCGATGTGCTCATGAACGGGGTCGACGGCAAACCGCTTTTGATCCTCGACCGGGTTAAAAAAGGCCGGGTGGCCCAGATTGCGAGCGATCAGATCTGGCTCTGGTCGAGAGGCTTTGAGAGCGGCGGTCCGCATGCAGAATTGCTGCGCCGGGTCGTGCACTGGCTGATGAAAGAACCGGAACTTGATGAGCGCGCGCTCAGCGTTCTGGTCGACCGCAATACGATTATTGTCCGAAAACACATCTATGATCAGGACAAGGAAACGATCAAGATGACGACTCCGGACGGTCAAAGCAGCACGTTCAATCTTACCTCTACTCCCGAAGGGTGGCTTGAGCACAAAGTGAGCGCCAGCGCGCTGGGGATTTACGCCTTTGAGGATTCGAGCGGAGAGCGGCGTTACGCCATTATCGGAGATATCAACCCGCCCGAACTTTTCAGCGTGAAAACCACATCCGAGAAGCTTGAACCCGTGCTTACCGCTTCAAAGGGAGGGGCGGTCTGGCTTAGCGATGTTCCCGAGCCGCGGGTGCGGCTTCTGTCCAACAGCCGCAATTACGCCGGCAATAACTGGGTCGGCCTAAGACGCAACAACGATTATACGGTGACTGGCGTAAAGGATATTCCTCTTATGCCGGAATGGATGAGTCTCTTGTTGCTCTTTTGTGTCCTAACCTTCGCGTGGTGGCGAGAAGGGCAATTTAAATAGCACGCTTTTACGCCCGTTTTTTCTTTTTGCGGGCTGCGGGTTTTGCCTGCCGGGTTTTGCCGTGAACAGTCAGGACCGATGATATCTGCTGCGATAACACTTCGCGCGAGAGCGGCTTTTTCAAAATCGCCTTGATAGCCGGGTGGGTCTTGGCAATGTCCTCAAGCTGCTGCTGGGCGTACCCCGTCAGCATGATGAACGGGATTTCAGGAAAGTCAAAATGAACCTGGTGCACCAGTTCGGTTCCGCTCATCTTTGGCATGTTCTCGTCGGTAATCACGAGATCAAACTTTCCGGGATTCTCCCTTAGCAGATCGAGCGCTTCCAGACCCGTTGCACAATCTTCGGCCTCGTATCCCAACCGTGTGAGCATCCCCATCATCATTTCGCGCACGTTGTCCTGATCTTCAACCAACAAAATCTGTGCCCCTGTATGAGAGTCAAGGTCGGCGGTTTCCGCGGAGCCTGATTTTTTTGTTGCCACGGCAGCCGAAATGACCATTTTCTCGTCAGCAGGGAAATAAAGATCAAATGTCGTTCCCTGACCCAGCGTGCTTTCTATGATCATCGCGGCCTGATGTCCGACGATCACGCCATGGACGGTTGCCATTCCCAACCCTGTTCCCTTGTTGACGGGCTTGGTTGTAAAGAACGGCTCAAAAATATGTTCCATGACCACACGGCTCATGCCGCACCCGGAATCGGAGAGGTGCAACCTGACATAAGGCAGACCCTCGGCAACATGGCCCAGCACAAGACGGGTTTTACCCGCTTCGAGATCCTCTATCCAGGTGGGGGGCTGTTCCTGCGTGCCGGGCAAGTGATCCCAGATGGCATCGGGGAAAGGAAACTCGTCGGAAAATTCCAGAGATACTCCGATGCGGATTTCACCCTTGTTGGTATCGATCGCATCCCGAGCGTTCACGCAGAGATTCATAAAAGCCTGCATAATCTGCGATGCGTTTCCGTTGATAACCGCCTTGGGGGCTTCGAAATCCGTTTCGATCTCAATAGTTTTGGGGAGGCTGGCCTTGAGAATATTGACGGTTTCCTGTAAGGAGAGAACAATATCCACCGGTTCCTTGGCGCTGGCCTTGCGGCGTGAAAAAGCCAGCATCTGGTCGACCAGTGCTTTTGCTTCCCGCCCGGCCGCCAGAATATTCTTTGCATATTTTTGCTGCTCCGATCCTTCCTTGAGGTCCTCCTCCAGAAATTCCGCGTAACCGGAAATCGCCGCCAGAATATTGTTGAAGTCATGAGCGATGCCCCCGGCCAGACGGCCGACCGCCTCCATCTTCTGGGCCTGATAAAACTGCTCTTCGAGATGCTTTTTATCCTTTTCGTTTTTCAGCCGCTCGGTGACATCGCGGGTGGTTCCGATCAGCCCCCCATCGGGAAGGCGCGACAGAGAAATATCCAGCCAACGGTGCCCGTCTTCTTCCAGATCGATATCCAGCGGCCCCTGCCAGAAGCCTTCCTTTTCAAGCGCGGGAATAATGTTATCGCGCACTTTCTGGGCATAATTTTCAGGAAATAACTTGAGCCAGCTTTCGCCGATAAACTGATCCTCGGCCTCCTGCGGTATCCCGTAAATCATGAACAGCGCGTTGTTCATATAGGTCAACTCGCCGTCCGGATTGATAATCGCTATGCCTTCCTGCGATGCTTCAATCGCCATCAGGCGGTTACCGAGCAAATCGTGCGCGGCCTGATGCTCTTGCAGCAACTGCGCATGATTTTTTTGCGAGCGTCCTTCAAAAACCAGCATGAAAACACTCCAGAGCAAAAGCCCTAAGAGACATGCGAATAAAATGATTGCCGCAGGAAAGCCTTCCGAATGCTGGCTCTGAGCAAAAGAGGCGGCAATCAATGCCAGAATTGACAAGATGACTGTTGCGAGGGCCGGAAAAGAGAGCGGAACATCCGAATCTGTTGGTTTACGCTTCATCGGGATTATATCTCTGTCACAGGCTTTTATCCGCCTATGTCTGAAGAGTTTCTGACGAGATTCCGGAATCCCTTAATTTAAGGGCGGCCTGTGTGCGGTTTTTAACGCCGAGTTTACGGCAGATGCTGCGCACATGAAGTTTGACGGTGACAATTTTCAACCCGAGCGCATCGGCGATTTCCTGGTTGGTTGTTCCTTTGGCCAGAAAGGCCACGATCTGCCTTTCCCTGGGCGTCAAACCAAGATCTTCCATAATTTTTTTTAGATCCTCGGGGCTTTTTTCGTCCGTATTATTGTTGCTGATCGTCTGGGCCGGTTTTGGATCATTATAGTAAGACGGGGCATAACCGGAATGATTGTCATCAAGGGGAACAAAAGGCTTGCCCGATAAAACCTGACGGATTCCGCTTAAAAGCGATTTCCCGGAGAGCGTTTTTGGAAAATATCCGCTGGCGCCCATTTCAATGCTGGTTTTCACATCTTCGGGCTCCGCCACGCCGGACATAATCGCCACGGGTTTGTCCGGGTACTTTTCGCGGATAAATTTAAGGCCTTCAAATCCATTCATTCCCGGCATTCTGAAATCCAGAACCACCAGATCGTAGTCGCATTCATCGGCAAGAATTTTCCGGGTTTCATGGAAATCCTTGGCTAAAGATACATGCGCGCCGGGGTAGGCGCGTTCTATGTATTGCACCAAAGTATCACGAAAGAGCGTGTGATCGTCAGCAATCAGAAGTTTCATTTTTTAACGTGTTGAAAAATAAAGAATTTAGTAAAACTGCCCTTATAACCAAAGTATATATTACCTGATGAATATTAATAAGCAGATAATTTAAAAGCGCATATATATGTATGTCGTCGAGTGTTTTGCCTTAATCACTTCCTGCGACAAACAGAACCTGATCCGGGTCGTTTTGAATCCCTTTTAAACGCAACCTGTAGACGTATAAACCTTCGAGAACGCGCTGGACATAGTTGCGGGTTTCCGAAAAGGGAATCAGCTCGATCCAGTCTATCAGACTGATCTGGGATGT
This sequence comes from Alphaproteobacteria bacterium, assembly GCA_020443295.1. Classification (GTDB taxonomy): domain Bacteria; phylum Pseudomonadota; class Alphaproteobacteria; order Micavibrionales; family Micavibrionaceae; genus JAGNKE01. The sequence goes on from JAGRIJ010000066.1 coordinate 42,881, forward strand.
GCGCGGGTCGCCATATGTCTCGATCCATTTATCGACGCGGCCGGGCCCTGCGTTATAGGCAGCGATGGCTAACGGATAAGAGTTGTCATATCTTTTCAGCAGCCCCCGAAGATACGTTGTTCCCAGCAGAATATTATGGGCCGGTTTTTCTGTCAGCCAGCTGACATCATGCGTAATCCCCAGTTTTCGGGCTGTGTCTTTTGCTGTTCCGGGCATTAGCTGCATGAGCCCCTGCGCTCCTGCGGGGCTGGAAGCTTTATAATCGAACATGCTTTCCTGACGGATCAGGGCATGGATGAGGGCCCATTCGATATCGTCGATTCCCTGAACCCACTTGGTGATCGTCGGGTAAGACTGCGCAGTCAGGAAAAGCCCCTTGCTGGTCGCTTTCTTCGCAATCCTTATCGCCTGGGCGGTCTGTCCCATTTGCGCGGCCAGTTCCGCGGCATATCGGTATGCTTTTGGCGTTCCCTCGCTATCGATAAACGCCTGAAGGAACCGTTCCGCATCGCCCTCTTCCCCTGCTGCGTGGAACAACTGGGCAATCTGGACAAGATCGTTGCGGGCGAATTTCTCCTTGTCGGAACGGGTCAAGGTGGGCGGCGCCACTTTCGGCAGATGGTCCTGCATTCTCAGCTTGATGCTGGCCAGTTGCCCGTAATAGACGGTCTGATATGCGGCGGCTTTTTTAAACCAGCCGCGCGCCATATCCTGTTTTTTCATCGCCTCTGAGGCACGCCCCGCCCAATAGGCCGCGCGTGCCTTGCTGATCGGGGTTTCGACCTGCTGGTACATGGCTGTAAACCGTTCCAGAGCCTCAGTCGGCTTATCCATAAAGCGCAAGGCGAGCCAGCCCGACAGCCATTCAGCTTCGGCAAACGGCACACCTTCCTTTTGCATATGTTTTTCTGCCAGAAGATAAGCGCTTTTGTAACTGCCCTGCTCCAGAAGCCTGCGGATGATAATTTCCCGTTCATCCCACCATTCTTCAGGATTCTGAACTTCCGAGGGGTCCGGCGCCTGATGAAGCAATTCCATGGCCCCAAAATCCTGATTATGTTTACGACGCCAGCGAATACGCTCGAACAGCAAGCCGGCGTCATTCTGCAGGTAACCCGGAATTTTTTTGATCAGGCCTTCGACGTTTCTTTTATCCTGGGCAAGACCGATCCGGGCCTCGGCCAGTTCAGGATAGCCCTGTCCGAGCACACCCGCAATTGCGCGGGCGCTGTCGTAGCGATGATTGAGCAGGAGCGCGTCGAACCGGCGCTTGTGCGCGTCGAGAGTGAGATACTGGCCGTATTTCTGAAAGAGGTCGCGCTGCTGGTCCCGGCTGGTCAGGGTGCTGGCCCACCAGTCCACCATAAATTTCCTGGCGTCATCCTTTCGTCCCTGCTGGATCAGGGCATCCATATAGCGGCTCATCCCCTGGCTGCTTTTGGGGGGATAATCATTGAACCATGTGAGAACGTCTTCGCTGGGGAAATTGGGAGGCATAACTTCCTCTACCCGCGCCGTCAATTTGGTGATGCCGGGCCAGTCGGGATTCTGGCGGATAAAGCGTGTCAGCGTTACAAACAGGCCGGGATCCCAGCTGCTGCGCACTTCGGTAAAAATCAGCCAATGATAGAGCTTGGCGGCCAGAGGATCGCGGCTTTCGGCAACGTATTTGCGCGCCTGCTCTTTTTTTCCTTCCCTGAAGGCCTGTATCGCAAGAACCGTATTCTTGCGCGCCTGGATGGTCTGGACGCGGCTGATTTCCGAATCTTTGGCAAAAAGCGGCGGTGCGTGCAAAAATGTTAACTGAAAAACCGTCAACATAGCGATCAGAGCCTTGCGCCGGGTGCGCCGAGGCGATAAATTGACAAAAATCGCGGGAATTGCCGGAAAGAAAGTCTTGTTATGTTTAAAGGCTCCATCACAGCGCTGATCACGCCTTTTAAAAAGGGTGAAGTCGACTGGAAAGCGTTCGACAATCTTGTTGAATGGCAGATCGAGCAAGGCACGCATGGTCTGGTTCCGTGTGGCACGACGGGGGAAAGCCCCACTCTTACTTACGATGAGGACATGGCCGTTGTCGAGCGGTGCGTGGAAATCACCAACAAGAGAGTTCCTGTGATTGCGGGAACCGGTTCGAATTCCACTCATGAAGCCATTACCCTAACCAAACACGCCAAATCCGTTGGCGCCGACGGCGCACTGATCGTTACCCCCTATTATAACAAACCTACGCAGGAAGGTCTGTACGCGCATTACAAAAAAATTCACGATTCCGTCGCTTTGCCGATCATTATCTACAATATTCCCGGGCGGTGCGTGATCGATATGTCGGTTGAGACCATGGCCAAGCTCGCGAAGCTTCCCCATATTGTCGGGGTGAAGGATGCGGCGGGCGATCTGGCGCGGCCGCTGGAAACGCGCGCGGCGATCGGCCCTGATTTCTGCCAGCTTTCGGGCGACGACATTACCGCTGCCGCTTTTCTTGCGCAGGGCGGTGTGGGTTGCATTTCCGTTGTCTCCAACGTGGCGCCTGCGGAGTGCGCGCAATTACAGGACGCCTGGGTTGAGGGCGATCTGGAAACTTTTGCGGAGTTACGCGATTTGTTGCTGCCGCTGGCCAAGACGCTGTTCTGCGAGAGCAATCCTGCGCCTGTGAAATATGCCGCCTCTACCCTTGGCCTGTGCACGGATGAGGTGCGGCTTCCGCTCCTGCCCGCTTCGGAAAAAGCGCGCAGACTGGTAGACGGCGCGATGGAGCATGCGGGCCTTAAGGGCGCCAAACGCAAGGCCCGCAGCGCGTAAGGCGCATATTCTCTTGCCACAATTCCCTTCCGCCTGTACCCTCGCCGTTCCTGAAAGGAAAGGCGTTTGAACGTTTATGACCGGCAAGAAAGACAAGAAGAAATCCGGGATGATCTCGACCGACAAGGTAGTGGCCGAGAACAGGAAGGCGCGTTTTGATTACGAGCTACTGGACCGGTTCGAGGCGGGGATCATGCTGAAAGGATCGGAGGTCAAATCGCTTCGGCTCGGGCAGTGCAGCATCAAGGAGACTTTTGTCGGTCCGAAGGACGGAGAGATCTGGCTGTGGGGCGCGAATATTGCAGAATACAAGCAGGCGGGGCCGCATTTGCAGCATGAGCCCACGCGCCCGCGTAAGCTCCTGCTTAACAAAAAGGAAATCGACAAGCTGATCGGCGCGGTAACGCGCGAGGGAATGACGATCGTCGCCACACAGCTTTACTTCGATAAAAAAGGCCGGGCGAAGCTGGAAATCGCGATCGCGCGCGGGAAGAAAAAATATGACAAGCGCGAGACTGAGAAAAAACGGGACTGGCAGCGTCAGAAGCAATCGCTCATCCGCTGAGAGCACCGCGCGCTCACTTATACCTTCGGGCAAGTTAGCCGCCCTCTTTGCCTTCAATTCCGGAACTTACGCCGATTTTTTCTTGCGGCCCGATGACGCGGACGCCCCGTCGTCATTGGCTGTTTTTTCTACCGCGTCATCCGCCGAATCTTCAGCCGATTCGGGGCCGGTGAGCATGGCTTCAGCGACGAGGCCCGCATTCTGCCTGATCTGGTTTTCCAGTTTTGCGGCAATTTCAGGATTGTCCTTCATGAACTGCTTGGCGTTCTCGCGGCCCTGCCCGATGCGCTGACCGTCATAGGAAAACCATGCGCCGGATTTCTCGACAAGATTGGCGTTGACGCCGAGGTCGATCAGTTCGCCGGTCTTTGAAATTCCCTCGCTGTAGATGATGTCGAATTCGACCTGCCGGAACGGAGGTGCCATCTTGTTCTTGACGACTTTCACGCGGGTCTGGTTGCCGATCACGTTCTCCTTGTCCTTGATGGCGCCGATGCGGCGGATATCGAGACGCACGGAGGCATAGAACTTGAGCGCGTTTCCGCCCGTCGTGGTCTCGGGCGAGCCGAACATGACGCCGATTTTCATGCGGATCTGGTTGATGAAAATCACGATCGTGCGCGAACGGGAGATGGATCCCGTCAACTTACGTAGCGCCTGCGACATCAACCTTGCCTGCAACCCGACATGGGAGTCGCCCATTTCGCCCTCCAGCTCCGCGCGGGGAACGAGCGCGGCGACCGAGTCCACCACGAGCACATCCAGCGCGCCGGAGCGCACCAGCGTGTCGGCGATTTCGAGCGCCTGCTCCCCCGCGTCGGGCTGGGAGATTAAAAGATTATCGACATCCACGCCGAGCTTGCGGGCATAGCCGGGATCGAGCGCGTGTTCCGCGTCCACGATGGCGCAGGTTCCGCCCGCCTTCTGCGCCTGCGCAATCACGTGCAGGGCCAGTGTCGTTTTACCGGAACTTTCCGGGCCGTATATTTCAATGATCCGCCCACGGGGAAGACCGCCGATGCCCAGCGCGATATCAAGCCCCAGAGAACCGGTTGAGACCGCCTCCACCTCAATAGGCGCGGCGCCGTCATTGAGCTTCATGATCGAGCCTTTTCCGAAGGCGCGTTCGATCTGCGCCAGCGCGGCGTCAAGGGCTTTTTGCTTTTCGGCGGAGTTTTGGGTCATGGCGTTATCCTTGTCCTGTCTGAGCAGCGTGATGGTCATAGCGGAGATTCCCTTTTGGCATAATTAGGAGTGATGTGCAAATCCCGAAGGGCCTTTGAAGCGCCTTATGCACATCACTATGTTCTTGTTTTATTCTTGTGTCAACTGAAAAGAACATAAAAAGAACATTTGTTCTTTTTGTCTATTCCTCCAGAACCTCTTTCACCTTTTCGGCGAGTTGTTTGAGGGTAAAGGGTTTGGGCAGGAAGTAGATGCGTTCGCCCATGTGGTCTTTCAGCCGTTCCTCGGTGTAGCCGGAGATGAAGATGATCTTGAGCTTGGGGCTGCTCTCGCGGATTTTTTTCGCAAGGGCGGGGCCGTCGATGCCGGGCATGACCACGTCGGTGATCAGGAGATCGAGTTTGGCGCTTTCCGTTTTTTCAAGAAGAAGGAGCGCGGAATCCCCACTTTCGGCGGCCAACACCTTGTAACCCTTGTTGGTCAGGGCGCGCTGGCTGAAGGTTCGCACCGCGTCCTCATCCTCCACCAGAAGGATGGTTTCCGAGCCGGTGAGGTCTTTGGGTTTTTCATCCACGACCAGCACTTCGTCATCTTCCTCGTCCTCTTCGCCTTCCGTTGCGCGCGGGAGATAGATCAGGAAAGTTGTGCCTTTGCCGACCGTGCTTTCGACGTCCAGAAATCCGCCGGATTGCCGGACAATCCCGAAGACGGTGGAAAGGCCGAGGCCTGTCCCCTGCCCTATTTCCTTGGTCGTGAAGAACGGTTCGAAGATGCGGGCGAGATTTTCCTTCGAGATGCCCGTTCCGGTATCGGAAACCTTGATCAGAACCCAATCGCCCGGAGGCATGTCCTCGTTGTTGATCTCGCGGGGCTTGGCGTTGGTGTAATTTTCAGTCGTGATGGTTACGGCGCCGCCGTTTTCCATCGCGTCGCGCGCGTTGACAGCGAGGTTAATGAAAACCTGCTCCATCTGGCCTTCGTCGATTTTTACAAGACGCAAATCATCACCGTGGACGATATTCAGGTCGATATTCGCGCCAATCAGGCGACGCAGGAGGTGGGATATTTCCGTGAGAATATCGGTGAGATCGTGCAAACGCGGACGCAGGGTCTGCTGCCTTGAGAAGGCCAGAAGCTGGCGTACGAGGTTCGCGGCCCGGTTGGAATTCTGCTTGATCTGCATGATATCTCCGAAAGACGGATCTCCGGGTTTATGACGCAAGAGGAGAAGATCGCAAAAACCAATAATGGCGGTCAGCATGTTATTAAAGTCATGCGCAACGCCGCCGGCGAGTTGCCCGATGGCCTGCATTTTCTGGGACTGAACGAATTGCTCCTCCAGCGTTTTCTTTTCCGTCATGTCGATGAAATGCAGGACCATGCTGCGCCCCTCACGAAAGCGGCGCGCATGCAGTTGCGTTATGACCGGACGCTTTTCTCCCTTGAGCGTAACCTCCATCGTTCCGGCCACCTGCTGTCCCGTTTCGGTCTGGCTGAGAGCCTCCAGCACGGTGTCGCGGTCCTGATCGTCGAGCAGGAGCTTGAAATCCCTGCCTTCAATTTCGGAGACCTTGCGGCCCATCATGCGGGCAAATTCGCCGTTGCAATCCTCGATCATGCCGTCCTGATTGACGAGGATGATTCCCAGCGGCGCCTCCTCGAAGAATCTCTGAAAGCGGTCCTCGGATGCCTGCAAGGCCTTTCGCATCTCGCGCTCGGCGGTGAGATCGTGCACGACCGCGCGGGTCCTGACGGCGCCGCCCTCGCCCTGCACGATGCTGTAGTTGACGGATGCCAGAAAGGTCCGGCCGGCCGGGCCTTTCATCTGCACCTCGACGATCTGAGAGCCCGAGCTGTCTTTTGTCAGTTCGTAGGGTCTGGTGTTCTTCGGGGGAGACTCCAAGTAGGTATGAAGCTTGCCCTGAAGGAGAATCACCGCCAGGTCCTCTCCGAGCCAGCGGGCAAAGGTGGCATTCGCGAACAGGAAGCGCCCTTTTTCGTCGACGGAGAAAAACCCGACCGGCGCGTTGTCCGTGAAGTCGATCAGCTTTTCGCGCTCCTCGCGAACCGAGCGGTCGGCTGTGTAGCGTTCGGTTACATTATCCAGGCGCCAGTGGATGTATCCCGCATGGCCCGCGATCGGCTGCGCGGTAATCTGGTACCACCCCTCTAGATCGCGCCGGTCGCAGTAGAGTTCGATGGAATCGGTCAGGCCCCTGTGCGCCTGATCGGAGAGCGCATCCAGAAGCGCGGAAGCCTTGTCGTTATTTTCAAACATGCGGACCAAGGACGCGTAGCCGACGGATTTCTCCTCGCTGCACATTTCAAGAAAGCGCTGATTATAATAGAGGGCATTGTCCGCGCTGTCAGTGATCAGGCGCCCGCCGCGGCTGCCTTCAAGGACTTCCTTGAGAAGGACCAGCTCGTCCTCCTGCTTGGCCTGCAAATACTGCGCGCGTTTGGCCGCAAAAGCCACAAGGGTCGCCGCGACGAAGACGAAGATCGAAACGAAGACCGTGGTGCTATCCACCCGCGCGACGCTGACAACGAAAACCATCACCACGAGATACAGAGAGAAAATCAGAAACACCACCAGACTGCTGAGGTGCCGCCGTCCTTCCACCTGATGGCGCGCGCCTGATTGCTTGTGATGGCGTTCGATGAAATCCTTGTGGTCGATATTCATATTTCGTGAATTTCAGTTTTTACATATAAACTTCAGGTTTCTAGGGGAATCATGGCACAAAGGCAAGGTTCTGAACAGGTTCAGGATGGATTTAACCTTCATTCTTCCCCTATGCCAGCGGGCGGCCCTTGATCCTGTAGACGTAAGAGATGACTTCGGCGACAGCCTTGAAGTGCTCGGCGGGGATCGTGTCGTCCACTTCCACCGTGTCGAAGAGGATACGGGCCAAGGGCGGGTTTTCAAAGACAACGATATCGTGTTCCTTCGCGACTTCACGGATGCGCAGGGCCAGATCGTCCACCCCCTTGGCGACGCAGACCGGGGCGCTCATTTCTCCCGGATCGTATTTAAGGGCCACGGAAAAGTGCGTCGGGTTGGTGATCACCACATCGGCGGTCGGGACGGCCTGCATCATGCGCTGACGCGCCTTCTGGGCACGAAGCTGACGCAGACGGCCCTTGACCATCGGATCGCCCTCGGTCTGTTTGTATTCGTCCTTGAGTTCCTGCTTGGTCATGCGCATTTTGCGGTAATATTCATAGCGCTGGTAGAGCAGGTCCATGACCGCGATGACCAGCATCAGGATCAGGATACCGATAAGCATACGCATGACGAGAAACTGCAACTCGCCCAGGGCGGTGATCGTATCCAGATCAATGAAATGCTCGAAGCGGTCGAAATACGGGTAGATGATGATCGTGCAGATCGCTCCGACAACAACAATTTTCAGGACGCCTTTTACAAATTCCACAATCGAGCGCATGGAAAAAAGGCGCTGAAAGCCCTTGATGGGCGAAATCTTGCTGATATCCGGGCGGATGACTTCGGGCGCGATCAGGGGGCCGACCTGTAAAAACGGGGCCAGAAAAGCCGCGGCCATGAGCAGCAAGAGCGGCATGAACAGAATCTTCATCACCTCCCAGGCGACACCGCCCAGCACAATGGTCAATCCGCCGGGCATGGACGGGAAATCGTAAGGGCGCTCAATAAAAGTCCGCATGACCGTCATCAGGTTGCTCATCACCGGGCCGGCGAAAACACCGACCATGAGCGTTCCGGCAAGGATCATCACCCAGTTGTTCATTTCGCGGGAGAGCGCAACCTGCCCGCGTTTGCGCGCCTCCTCAATCTTTTTCGGGGTGGGGTCTTCGGTCTTCTGGCTGTCGTCCTGTTCTTCGCCTTCGGCCATAGTCCGGTCCTTCTATGGGCTGGCCGCCTGGAAGAAGGCGGTCAGGCTGTTTTCATAGAAGGCCGTCCATGTCAGGAAGAGCGTCGAGGCCACAAGCATCAGAAGGATCATGGAAAGCAGGATCTGAATCGGCAAAGCCAGCAGAAAAACCTGCACCTGCGGCATCAGCCGGGCGAGAACGCCCATCGCGACATAAATCAGCAGCGTCAGGACGATAAAGGGCGTGGCGAGTTTTACCCCTATGGTAAAGGCGGCATTGACGGCCTTGCTCATGACCTCGGCCATGCTGCCGGTATCGGGCACCTCGCCGACGGGAAACATCTGATAGCTCTCGACCAGCCCGGTGATCAGGAGATGGTGCAGGTTGGTTTCAAAGAGGATCAGCACGCCCGTCACCGAGAGCAGCGCGCCGATCAGGGAACCCTGCGTGGCCAGAGAAGGATTGAAGACCTGCGCGTTTGAAAGACCCGACTGCATGGAGATGACCATGCCCGCCGTGTCAGTAGCGGTCATGAATATCCGCGCGACGGTGCCGATCAGGAGGCCGACGATGAATTCCGTCGTGATCATCACAAAAAGCATGAAGGTCTGCGGCAAAGGGTGAGGGATGGCCGGCATGACCAGCGGGAAAAGCACGAAGGAGATGCCCAGCGCCATGTGCAGGCGGATACGCGCCGAAACGAAGGAATCGCCGAGACCGGGCATGATCATCACGGCGGACCCAATCCGCACGAAGGTAAGGATAAAGGCCAGAACGCCCCCGGCCAGAAAGGTTTCCAGCGCGCTTTGCATGATTCTCCCCCCGCCCTGGCCCCTAGCCGCCGATGATCTTCTGCGCGAGTTCCTGCATGAAGGCAACCAGCGTGTTCATCATGAAGGGCAGGAAGAAAAACATCGAGAGGAAAATCGCCACGATCTTCGGCACGAAGACGAGCGTGATTTCCTGGACCTGTGTGAGCGCCTGAATGAGCGCGATGGTGACGCCGACCAGCAGCCCGACCAGCAGGACCGGCAGGGAAATCTGTATGGTGATCAGCAGCGCCTCGCGCACGGTGTCGATGACTTCAGCATCCGTCATGGGGGAAAGGGTAGCAGAAAGAGCTTTGTCTCTCTATGTAACGGAGATTAAATGGTGAGGTTATCCCCCGTGTTTAAATCGGCATCCGCATGATGTCCTGATAGGCGGAGACGAGGCGGTCGCGCATGGCGACGACGGTCTGGAGGGCGAGTTCGGCCTGTGTGACGGCCTGCACCACATCATTTACATCGGCTTCGCCGGTGACGGCTTTAGCAGACATTTCTTCGCCTTTCCTGAGCTTGTCCACCGTGTTTTCAAGGGAGCCGCGCAGCAAATCGGAGAAGCTTACGCCCCCGTCATCTTCAGCCGCATTCCCGGCCTTGCCGCCCACATTCATGGAGCTGGTGTAGGCCTTCGCGGCGAGGTTCGGGTCTATGATCTTATCGGCTGGCATTCCGGGGGACTCCCTAGATTATCTGATTATACCTGTGCTTTATGTTCTTAGCAAATCGATTGTCCGTAAAATCATGCTGCGCGCCTGTTCGATCAGGCCGAGGTTGGCCTCGTAGGACCGCTGGGCCTCGCGCATGTCCATCATCTCGATGAGCATGTTGACGTTGGGCATTTTGACATAGCCGGAGGCATCCGCCGCCGGGTGGTCGGGCATGTATTGAAGGGTAAACTGGGCGTCCTTGTCCACGCCGATCCGGTCGACCTTGACCAGATCGACCCCCAGCTGCTTGTCCAGTTCGTTGGAAAAGCTGATCGTCTGGCGGCGGTAGGGATCGGAGCCGGCGGTTTTGCCGGTCGTGTCGGCGTTGGCCACGTTTTCCGCAATCACGCGGACGCGAGCGCCCTGCGCCTTCATTCCGCTGGCGGAGACCGCCATTGCACTGAACATATCCGAGCTCATGGTTTCCCTCCTCTTCCCTTACCGTCAGCGTACGCCGAGGGCGATTTTCATCATGCCTATCTGCTTCTGGTAGAGATTGAGCATGAGATTGTAATCCATCACGTTGCGCCCGGCGTTAAGGAGCTGTTCTTCCATCACGACTGCGTTGCCTGTGGGAGAAACCTCGTAAAAACTTTTCTGGGTGCGGTCCTGCGCCTGCCCCACCGCGCCTGCCGCGCTTATATGTTTGGGATCGGTACGGGCGGGCTGTACGCTCCTATTGCTGGTCACCCCCTTGAGAACCGAGGAGAAATCGACGGGAGTGAGGTCCTTGGGCTTGTATCCGGGCGTGTCGGAGTTGGCAATATTTTCCGCGATCACCTTGTGGCGCTGGGACAGATAGTCCATCTTGGCCGCGATAGCCTTGAACAGGCCGATCTCTTGAGTCGACATGATACTTTCCTTACACTAGTCTTTCCACCGGCCCCTTGTGTTTTTTATGGCGGGGCGCTGGAGGGTACTTTGCAGGAACCATGCCAATGACAGATTTTTTCGACGACGGGTCCGATGCCGACCGGGATCACCCTTTAAAGCCTTTAAATGCCAGGGAAATCCCGAAAGATAAAACTGCCGTTGCCCTTAAGGATTCCAAGGGTGGGAAAAAAGTGCCGCGCATTGCCGCCGCGGGGCGGGGCACACTTGCCGAGAAAATCCTGCAGCTGGCGTATGAAAACGGCATTTATGTGCGCGAAGATGGCGATCTGGCGCAGCTTCTGGCCAAAATCGAGCTGGACAGCCCCATTCCCAGCGAGACGTTCCCGGCGGTCGGGGAGATCCTTTCCTATGTCTACCGGGCGAACGGACAGCCTGATCCTTTTGACACGGGACAGAATTTTGGCAAGAATGGAGGGATAACGGATTGAAATCGGTGATTTTATGGGCGTTGGGCGCAGTCTACAGTCGTTCGAACTGGAACTGGAGAGCATCTCACAGATCATTACCCATGCCTTCGACACGCTGCGCGAAGGAAAAGCCCCGGTGCTTAACGACCTTTCAGACCGGATCGACAGGCTTTGCCGGAACGTTTCGGCAGCCGAGGGAGAAATTGCACGGCAATTGCAGCCCGTCATGGCGGGGATGATCCAGAGGCTGGACGAACTGGCCCTTGAAATCCAGCGCTACCAGTCCAGCCTGAAGGAGGCGTAATACCTTGATGGGGTTTATGACACGCCGGCGCGCCTTTCACATGCTTCGCAGGGGGCGGAACCTGAAAGGGCTGTTCAAGCTGATCAAGCCTTATATCAAGGAGAAAGATCCCGACGCGCTTTATATTTATGCGTGCATCTCCCTGCCGGAATGGGGAGAAACGGAGCACAGCTTTTTCGAACGGCGCTACAAGTATCTCCGCTTCGCCGCCAGAGCCGGGAATATTGAAGCGATATACGAGATCGGGCTGGTTTTGCATACCGGGCACGGCGGAATCGAGCAGGATAAACGCAAGGCCGCCGAGCATTTCAAGATGGCGGCGGAAAAAGGCCATCCCATGTCCAAGCTTTATTACGGGCTTGATCTTTTTTACGGGTCCTGCGGCATTCAAAAAGATGAGGTGCTGGGCATCAGCTTTGTTCATCAGGCCGTTGATGACGGTGTGCCGGATGCGCGCTATACTCTTAACAAACTTCTGAAACTTCGAGAAATCGAGCAAACGAGCCAATGACCCCAGAGGAGCTTTTCAATATCGGGCGCATGCTCGCCGCGCTTGTTTTTGTGCTGGCTCTTATGGGCGGGCTGGCTTTTGTTCTTAAAAAGCTCGGGCTGTCCGGACCACCGGGAACGCTTGCGGGCAAAAAGAGACTAAAGGTCATCGAGTCCCTGCCGCTGGATATGCGCCGACGGCTTGTTCTGATCCAGTGCGATGACGAGCAGCACCTTGTTATTCTGGGACCCGCGGGAGAAACACTGATTAAAACCGGGATTGCCGTTCGAAATGATCCGCCCGGCGCTCCCGCGTCCTCTGTGGATGCTTCGGCAGAATCCTGATCCTTCCCTTTTCATTCCACCTGTCCTGCATGTACGATTTCTTGCAGGCAAGTTAAGTTATGATTCCACGTTCTTTCAGCCCGGATAAACAGAGCGCGCGGGGAAGTTTTCTTTCATGGCGCGTGGTTGCCTGTCTTGCGTTTGTTTTCCTCGTTTGTTTCAGCCTGCCTGCCGAAGCCCAGAATATTTCAGTCGACTTCGGAGACGAAGGCGATCCGACCGCCAGCGGACGGATTATTCAGATCGTCGCCCTTCTGACGGTTCTTTCGCTTGCCCCGTCCATCCTGATCATGATGACGTGTTTTACACGGATTATCATCGTCTTGTCGTTTCTGCGCACCGCGATCGGCATTCAGCAGACGCCGCCGAATACCGTCATGATTTCGCTGGCGCTGTTCCTGACGTTTTTTATCATGACGCCGACCCTGCAGGCTGCGTATCAAAGCGGGATCAAGCCCCTGATCGACGGAAAGATCGACGAAATGACGGCCTTCGACAAAACGACGGCACCGTTTAAAACGTTCATGCTGAACAATACACGGACCAAAGACCTGAATCTTTTTGTGGGGTTGAGTAAATCCGGACCGTTCGACTCTCCTGATGCGATCCCGCTTCAGATCGTGATCCCCTCTTTCATGATCTCCGAGCTTCACCGTGCGTTCGAGATCGGGTTCATGCTCTTTTTGCCGTTCCTGATTATCGATCTCGTGACCGCATCCATCCTGATGTCCATGGGGATGATGATGCTTCCGCCGGTTACCGTCTCGCTCCCCTTCAAGATTATTTTCTTTGTCCTCGTGGAGGGATGGTCGCTGGTGGCTGGGGCATTGGTTCAGAGCTTTGATATACCGGCCATTCCCTGAGCGCCGATGCTGCGATCAGATAGACAAGGCCCATGGTGACTATGCTCAGAAGCATCAGGATCACCATGTTCATTTCATCAGTTTTCTTGCGGGATGTTTTTTCGATCTCGAAGAGTTCGTCGATCAGGCTCGCTATTATCGCTTCCTTTTCCTGCTCCGAGGGATCGGCATTATGGCTCTCGTCTGCAGCCTGAACACTTTCCTGCGGATCGGCGGCCGGGCTCCATTCACTTTCCACCCGGCGGGGCAGTTTGCGATTCCCCGGATGTTTCCTGCGACTTATAAGCATCTAAAAATTCCTTAAACAAATCCACTTCGGAAACAACCGACATCAATGTTTCCCTGTCCGCCAGCACTGTATTCCGGCGCGGGCGCGTAATGACTTCAAACTGATGCGCCTTCGGCGTTCCGGACATCGCTTTCTGATATCTTTCACGCAAATTGGCTATGGCGATCCGGTCATTCGATAAATTGAGGGCCACAGCCAAGTTCATGATAACCTGCGATTGTTTTTCGGTCAAAGGTCCGGATGCGCCCGGATGCTGATCTTCGAGTACCTGCGCAAGGGCGTCCGCCGCCTCCGCCCAATAACCCGCCTGCCAGGAGATATCCGCCCGCAGGCGATTAACATCCGGAGCGCCTTTCATATCCTTGAGCAAAGCCAGAGCCTGCTCGGCGCGGTTATCCTGCGCATAGGCACGGCTGTGCAGCAGGATCATGTCGCGCAGCATTTCCTCTTTTTTCGGGCCTTCGGGCAGGAGTTTGACCGTATTTTGCATCTTATCCAATGTTTGCAGGGCTTTCTGGGGCTGGCGATCGAGAAGGTAGATAACGGTCAGCCTTTTTGCGACCTGCGCCTTTTCTTCTCCCTTGAGACGGTGGTTGACCTGGTTTTCCAGAAGGTTTGCTGCGCGGGCCAGAAGGTCTGCCTTGACCAGATGCTCCGCGAGATTGCGCACCAGCCTGTCCCCTGTTTCACCCGGGGGGGTGAGTTCGCTGAACTGCTCATAGAGAGCGATCGCATCCAAAGCGCTGAGATTTTTGAGATCCGGCCCTAGAAACAGGTCGGCGAATGTTTTGCTCATGTCTGCGGCGACTCGCCTTCCGAGTTCCGTTTCTCCGGCCACCTCAGCGGCGTCGCGCATGATGCCGAGGCCTTTCACATATTCTTTCTTTTTGAAATAGGCATTGCCCAGCCAGTAATTTACAAGAGCCTCGATTTCGTCGCCGCGCCAGGCATAGCGCAGCCGTTCGAGACGATCGATGACCTTGTCGTTGGTGATGGCGCCCTCCTCGTCCAGAAGCCGCGTAATCGCCAGCCCCGCCTTTACACGGAAAAGATCGTCCTTTCCTGTTTCCAGCTCTTTCCAGATATCCAGCGCCTTCTGCTTTTGTCCTTTCTGGCGTGCCGACTCGCCGCGCAGATAGGACAGGGACGCCTTCATCGGTTCATCGAGTTCCGACTTGTAATAATCCACCAGAGCCAGAAGTTCGTCCGCCTTGTCGATCCGGCCCGCACGCAAGAGAACTTCGGCAAGGACCAACGCAAGGCGCCGGCTGACCAGCCCCGGATATTCGTAAAAGGCAGCAAGATTTTCAGGGAGAACGTCGATGGCTTGCTGCCAATCCCCCAGATCTGCCAGTACATAGGCTTTCCAGTATCCGACTTCCAGATACGGTTTGAGTTCCTCGCGTTGCAAATCGGCAAGGGCAATGTCGCTTTTACCATCAAAGGCGTTGGCCATGCCGCGCAGCGCTATGAATTCAGGATTCTTTACGATATCGGGAAGCTCCTGCCCCGCGAAGTTCAGGAATCCCAAGGCCTCCGCTCCCATGCCGCTCAAAAGGTAAGCCTTGGCCAACGCGATCAAATCTTCGGCTCTTGAGGCTTTCGAGTATTCAGGCAGAGAGGCCAGAACGATGTTCTTGTTATGCTCCAATGAATCGAAAGGGATTCTTTGCCATTCGGCGAAGTTAAAAATGCGCGGCCCCGTATCCGCCGCCGCGGAGCCTTTATAGGGAGAGGGCGGTCCTTCGCTATCCATTAGCGCACTGCCGATGACTTTTTCTGGAAGAAGGGCCAAGCCCCCCGGACGGGTAATTTCAACCCCCTGTTCGGTCAGATCCACGCTGAGATCGTCGACTTTTGGCAAGACAGCCAGCCCCACTACCGACTTCAGCAGAGTGAAATCCACGAAATCCTGAGCGGGGCCCGTGTACTGGTCTGCATTCTTCACGGTTACGATGCTGAGTTTTTGCCCCGATTGCGGATCGGTCATTTCCAGAACCGTTCCGAAATCTTTCAAGGGGATGACCAGCTTTCCTCCGCGTGAGAAATTGCCGCCACGGGTTATTCGTTTGGGTTCAACGGGTTCGAGTTTTAAGTCCTGCTTGTCGAGAATGACTTTCCACGACAGTTCGCCGCCCTTGGCCTTGATCTGATAGCCGGAGGGGGCGGATGTCCGGTACGCGCGGCCCCCTTCGAGCGGCTGATCCTTCATCTCCCCGAAAATATATGGCGTCTTGCTGTTAATCACGGGTTTCAAGTGGCCGGAATCCCGATCCGTAACAAGCCAGAGATCCCCCCTATTCTCGAATACCGCCAAGCCGACGGAGGATGTGGATGTGACCGTCAGCACGTGCATCGCGGCAGGGTCCGCTTCGATTTTCGGCGGGGCTTGCTCCGTTTTCGCGGCTGTATTTTCTTCTTTCTTTTCCGTTTCAGCAGGTTTTGGCTCTTCGAGTTTTTCCTGGGCCGGGGGTTTTGATTTCAATTCGCTTTGAGGAACGAGCTTATAATTCAGATTGGTTGTTGTCCGGGGTTCGAGATCGGGCATCACAAACCCTTCGTTTTTTTCCGGCGGCCTTAGGGTATATGCCTCACGGGCTTTCTCATCCGGGGGGCTGGAATGAGGCAGTTCCTTCGGGATCGCCGCTTGTGTCTCTGGCTGAGGCGGAGGCCTGAACTCCTGTACAGGCGGTGTTTTTTCGACCGCCGTTTCGGGCTGCTGCGGAGCCGGAGCGGCAGGCGTCTTTTCCACAGGCTGAGCTTCGGGTTCTTTCTGCGCTACTTTTTCCGGTTCCGGGGCGGGTTCCGGCTTTTCTTCTGTTTTTTGGGCTTCTGGTTTTTGGGTTTCGGGTTTTTTCTCGGGCACGATCACCGGCCCGGTCTTCGCCACTTCCTGTTGCTGCGGGAGCGGTTTTGTCTCTTCAGCTTTTTTAGGTTCCTGCTTCGAAGGAGCGTAAACATCAACAACGATGCGGTTTCCCGACAATAGAAACGCGTTCACCTTGCTTTTATCGGGAATGATCATCGAGACTGTCAGCGGATCGTTCTTGATGACCCGAAATCCCGTGACATTGGCCAGCTTTGAAGGGTCGAACCCCGAAAGATCCGTTTTTCCCTGTTCCTTAAAGCGGATAATCAGAAGTTTTTCATGGCTTTGGTCAAGCGAATAGTCCACGGCGCGGCCCCAGTCAAAGACCACGCGCGAGTAATCCTCATGCTCCCCCGATCTCACCGCAATTTTCTGCTGGGCAAGGGCCAGTCGGGGGCACGCAAGAGAAAACAAAAGGACCAGAACTGAAAAGCTTAAAAAAAATCTTTTCATGTCATCAGGTTGCCACAGGTATCCCTTGCGGTCCAGTGGGTTTGCTTGACGGGCGTTCAGGGCTGCTCGAAGATCAGCAATTCGCGCTCTATGCCGTTATCCCGCAAGATCACGATGTCCACCCGGTCCGGTTCTGCCGTGCCTTCCTCGGTGCGGGCGCTTGAAAGGCCGCGGACGACGATCTCCTTGCCATACCCGTTCCGGTGCATGAAATTTGCCACCTGCGTTGCCCGGTCCAACGAAAAAGACCAGCCTTCAGCCGGTTCCGCGCCCGTCCCGCTTACCGTTTTCGGGTCGGCGTGAGCGACAACTTCCACACGGTTTTTGATCCGCGCCAGAACATCGCCCAGCGCAATCAGCGCGGCGCGGCTTTCCGCTTTTTGTTCAGGGCTGGAATTTTCGATAATAACATCAGCGGGCAAAGAGACGATCAGACGGTCACGCTGCTGGTTTATGGCATAGTCTTTTATGTCCTGTTTTGCATAAACCTCCTCGATCAGCCCCTTCAGGTACGGCAGCCCCAGCGCACGCGCCAGATCGACCTTGTCGATCGTTATCGTATCGAGCGGACCGGCAAAATAAGGTTTTCCATACGATTTTGTGAATTCACTGCTCAGAGAGGCGGAAATTTGCTTCCATTTATCCTCTTCGGGCCGCGACATCGCATAAGTAAGGACGAAAAAGGTCAGCATCAGGGCAACGACATCGGTAATTGTGACCAGCCAGAGCTTGACCTCCTCCTCGATCGCATCAATGTCCTGAACATATTTTGAATAGCCCTGAAAAGGCATGCTTCCCGCTTTCTTTTTCTTCAGGGCCGGTGTTTCTTCTGCGACATGTTCTTCGGGCGGAAGGGTTTCTTCTTCGAAATTCTCGTTCACAGCTTTCCGGCCTCCCCGTCCTTAGGAACCGGTTTGAGCGGCATATCGCGCACGAAGTATATATTTATGTAGCCGTTTTCCCCTTTTTCAAGGCCAGCACTTAACAGCTTTTTCGGTATTCCCCTGTCTTCGAGTTTCTGCGCAAAACCGGAGACCTGATCCAGTTTTTTCCTGAAAACTTCAGGATTGGCCGAAGACATGTCCCCCGGGTCTTCGGGCGTGCTTAAAAGCATATCCATACGATACGGGATTCCCCTGTCGCTGCTCTGAAGAAGGGCAATCAGAGTGGGGAGAAATTTTCCTTTTTCTCCACGATAGTTGCCCCCTCCCCTTCCTTCATCGTCTGCGGCCACTTCTATACCCTGCGCGAAGGACCCCACAGGCAAGCGGATGCGCATCATATTCCCCAAGCGGTTCCGCTTGGCCTGAACGTCCGTCAGATGCGTTGTGAAAAGGGATTCGATCCGCTCAAGGGAATCCCCTTCGCCTTTGAGAGCCACGTCAACAAATTCAGCTAAAGGCGCCTGCCCCTGTTCCAGCGTCTTTCCCGAGAAGGCCAGCGAAAGGCTGCGGAGAACCGGCTGCGCCTTTGTCTGCTCAAAACCTGAATTGCTGTTCATGATGATAAAGAACGAAAGCAACATCAGGAATAAGGAAAGGGAGAGATACTGGTTAGCCATGACGAATCGAGCCGGGAGAAACAAAGCTTGATGTCAGCATATATAAGATGGGAAAAAAAAGCGAACCGTATAACGATTCGCTTCAAGTGCTGGAAGTAAACTTTAAAAAACTTACTCGGAAATAACTCAGAACTAGATGCACTCATTCAGGAGATACGCTTACTGGCCATCAAGTTCCGCGAGAAGCTTGTCGATTTCATCCTGTGAAACCGCTTTTTGCGGCAATTGCGGACCGTTCAGCAACCTGGCATCCCCAACACGTTTATCCTCATGCTCTCCCGAGCCTTGCGCTTTATCGCCCAGAAGAGAAATCAGATGCCCCACACGCTCTTCGATACTTCTGAGCGTTTTTACGACCTTCGTAATGCGCTGGCCCGTAATGTCCTGAAAGGAACAGGCCTCGAATATTTTCATCACTTCCTCGTTGATCTTGTCCGCCGGCGCTCCGCCGACCTCTCCGGCTGCCGTCTGGATCGCATCGCACGAGTCCATGATCGTTGCCGTAGCTGCCGCTGTGGCTTCGACTACCGCGTCAAGTTCGTCGGTTGCCGTCGGGATATCCTTGCTGCGGATGTCCCCCGGACGCGCCATGCCGATTTCCCGGCGGGATTCCTCAATTACTTTTTTGAGATCGATGAGTTCCTGAAAAATCGATTCACGCGTCAGGCTTCCGGCCTTTTCGACCTTATCGAGCATAGAGCCGATAATTTTAACCAGCTTGTCCCGTTTGGATACGCCGCTTTCAGCTTCTTTTTTTGGCGCCAGATTCTCGCTCATTATCCATGGTCTCCTGTGGGTTCCGATCAGAATTCGCCCAGAACGGAAGCGATCTTGGTTTTGAGAGTTTCTGCGTTAAAAGGTTTGACGATATAGTTATTCACTCCGGCCTGTTTTGCAGCGACCACATTCTCGGTCTTGCTTTCGGCTGTCACCATAATGAAAGGCACATTTTTATAAGCCGCCTCAGAACCCCGTACCTGCTTGAGCAGTTCAAGCCCGGTCATCGGTTCCATGTTCCAGTCAGAAATGACAAGGCCGTATTCCTTGTTCTTGATCTTTTCGAGAGCCGCGGTTCCGTCCGTCGCTTCATCGACGTTGTCGAATCCAAGCTGCTTGAGCAGGTTCTTGATAATCCTGAGCATGGTCGTGTAATCATCAACGATCAGGATATTGATACTCTTGTTAACAGACACGATTTGTCTCCTTGTAATAGATCAAACGTTTCCAGCGGGGTTACTTGAGCGTGTTTGAAAAATTGGCCTTCCGTAAGGCATTATGGATGCAAATAGTTAACGCAACGTAAGCAGAATAAAAAATCCCTCTTACTTTAGCCGGAAATCCGGTTTCTCATAGGATCCTTTTGATCCCGAGGATAAAAAGCATATTCATGTATGCATATTTTAACTATTGCCCCGGCGGGAGTTCCGGCAGTTGCTTCTGCTCTGCCAACATTATGGTTACCGTTCGTGCCCGTTCGGGATTCATGGCGGCCAAAACAGGCGAGAGCTTGCGTTCTGACATGTGAGACATGACTTCCACGAGTATATCGAGATCGAGCGTGTCGAATATACGCGCCGCATCCTTGGGCTTCATACCCTCATAGACTTTAACCAAGCTTTTTACACGGTTCTGTTCTTCTTCGGATTGCTGTTTGAGAAGCCCCTCGATTTCCTCTTTCAGCCTCGAAAGCTCCTTGTATTTACGGTCAAGTTCCTGTTCCGCAGCCTTCAGAAGCGCTTCGCGGGCCTTGAGTTCCTTTTCGAAACCATCCAGCTGGACGCGGCGCTTGGCCATATCCTCGATTACGTTTTTCTTGGCATCCGACAGGTCAACCGCCGAGTCTCCGGCATCTTTCCATTCGGGCATTTGTGCCGCATTGTCCTCGTAAACCAGCGGTTTCTTATCGCCCTTGGGGACTTCCGCCGCCGGGGTTTCCTGCGCGGGAGTTTCCATAGGGTCCGGACTTGCGGGGGCCTGTTGCATTCCGGATTCCGGGGGCGTCATCGTGTCTTCGGCATATGCCGGGCCGGAAAGACTTCTGAGGCCCGATACCACTTCCGCAAGCTTGAGTGAAAAGGTCAGCAGGCAAATCAGAATCAGCGCAGGAAGAAACTTATACGGATCAAACACCGCCATCAGTTACGGCCCCCGTTCGCCGCCTTGCGCTTGTTTTTTCTCAGTGCCTCATAGAGTTCGCGTTCCGCCTGACTTTGCAGGGCGGGCGGGATCGGCATTTCGTCATCGGTTTCATTCCACTCAGGGCTTTCATCAAATACATCCACGAATCCCTCGCGCATTTTTGCCACCTGAGAAGACCGGGTTCCCGTCAGGGGCGCCGTTTCAAAATCCCGATCATGGATGAAGAAGGAAGGAAAATCGGCCTCGACGTCTGCCTGAGGCGGGGGTGCAGCCTGTCTTTTTTCCGCAGATTTGACCGCGGCCGTTATCTGAGAAGCGGCTAAGGCGCTTTCCTGATCCGGTTCATCGATAAAACGTTTTTGCTGCCGGCCCAGATAAGGGGATTTCGCATCGAAACCTTCCACGATTTTGCGATTTTTTTCCGCCAGATCTTCAAGGCGTTTGGCCATATTGCCGCTGGCCTCGTTCACCATTTTGAGTTCCTCGGATAACGCCCTTGCTTCCCGGATCGTGCCTTCAAGACTTTCGGCCTCCAGCGTTCCGGCGTGTTTGAGGTTTTTGATCGCCTGTTCCGCCTGCGCGATACTCGCAATGAGTTTTCCAACAACACGCTCGAAATCGTCGCGGTGTTCGCGAAAGCTACTCAGGCTGGAATAAAGGCGCATGGTAAAAAAAATCGTCGCCCCCAAAAGGCCTACAATCAGCATGTTGAGCAGCAGATTCAATACTTCGGCCATCATCCATCTCCCGGCTTTTCAGGCTCTATATATTTTTCGATCATCACGGCAATATAGCCGCGGCGCTGGCCGACCGGCCCCCTGAACATCGGAAAGTGGCCGCAACGCAATTCGAGTTCCTCGTCCATCCGTGTATTGAGAAAAATCTGGTCGCCCACCTTCCACCGGAGCATTTCGCCCAGAGGAACCGTAATTTCTCCCAGAATTGCCTGAACCTGAACATCCGTTTTGTAGAGTTCCTGTGTCAGGTGGCTTTCCCAGATAGAGTCACGGCCGAATTTTTCTCCCATGAACATTTGCAGGAGAAGTTCGCGGATCGGCTCGAGGGTTGCATAGGGAATCAGGATCTCCGCCCGGCCGCCCCGATCGCCCATATCGATCCGGAGCCTTGCCAATACGCAAGCGTTTCCCCCTTGCGAGATGGTGGCAAAGCGCGGGTTAGTTTCCATGCGGTCCAGATTAAATGTTACAGGCGAAAGCGGGTCGAAGGCCGAACAGAGGTCGCCGAGGATCACGTTAATCATCCTTTCGACCAGCTTGCTTTCAATCGTTGTGTAAGGACGCCCCTCCACGCGGATCGAAGGCGTGCCTTTACGACCGCCGAGCAGGACATCAACGATCGAGTAGATCAGGGCGCTGTCGGTGACGAGAAGGCCCTGATTGTCCCACTCCTCCGCCTTGAAGACCGAGAGCATCGCGGGAAGCGGGATCGAGTTCATGTAATCGCCGAAGCGTACAGTCGAAACCTGATCGAGGCTGACTTCCACGTTGTCGCTGGTGAGGTTACGCAGGGTCGTGGACATCAGGCGTACCAGACGGTCAAACACGATATCGAGCATCGGCAGACGCTCATAGTTCACCATTGCCGAGTTTACCAGCGCCATAACACCGGATGTCTCGGCCCCCAGCCCGGTGTCGTCATCGAAGCCCAGAAGGCTGTCGATCTCATCCTGATTGAGAATGCGGGTATTGCCTCCCTCTCCCCCCGAGGCTTCCGCATCCGGGACGCTGTCGGCGGATTCTTCAGCGGACGCGCCTTCTTCTTCCGTGGCCATGGACTCCCATTGTTCCATCATGGCCCGTTCTTCGGCGCTCATTTTGTCGCGTTCTTCGGTTCCTGTTTCGCTCATTTCGGGAAGATTATGCGCCTTATTCGCCTCAAGTGTTTATCATCATCGGTGTTCCTTCGACTTTCGGACGGCTCACCTGAATCATTAATATAGCAAAAATCGTTCCGTGAAAAAATGCGGGATCCGTCAAAAAACAGGACAGAACACTATTGAATCAGTATTTCCTGAAAGAGCACATCCTTGATCTTAGTCGGCGCGGCCGCCTGATTCACCCGTGAGAGCAATTCCATCTGCAAACGGTATATCCCCGCGGAGCCTCGCAAATCCCTGACCCTCAGTTCTCTTAAATAGGTCTGGAACTGGTCGACCACACGAGGAGTTACCGCTTCGACCGCCTCCCGGTCAGAAGGGTTTTCCAATTCCAGTTGTACGGTCAGGCGCAGATAACGCGGCGTTCCATCATCACTTTCGAGGTTCACGATCATTGTGGGTATCTCAAGGAATACGCCGCCGGCTGAACCACCGTGCTCGCCTCCCTCGCCATGTTCGTCTTTGGCGGATTCGGCCCCGTGCTCGGCAGGGTGAGCGTCTTCGCCCGCGGTTTCGCCGCTTTCGGTTTTTGCACCGAGAAGTGAATCCAGCATTCCTGTAAAATACAGCCCCGCCCCAACAACCAGAAGCAGCACAACGGGTACAGCAATCATTAAAATCTTCTTTTTGCCGAAACCGGATTTGGCTTCGCCCTCCGCGGCTTCGCCTTCGGCGCCTTCTTCTTTGTCTTCCTGATTTTCGTCTTCTTCGGCCATTTTGACTTGCTGCCCCGGATTTATCGAGTCGATTTATCGGCTACGCAGGAGGTTTCACTATAAAACAAACCCTCCCGTGCGTCTAACCCATTGATCCAATATATCCAGAAGGATTTTATCCCTTGTGTCTTCTCCAACGATTTTTTCTTTTGGCACGATCCATGCATATCTCCCTTTTAAAAAAGATGGCGTGTCAAAAGACGCGTTACTGGATGCGCTGCAAAAGCAGACATCGTGGGATAAGGAAGAGTAACTATGGAAAACACCATCTATCTTGGCTTGTCCAGGCAGATTGTGCTCCAGACCAATCTGGATATCGTCGCGAACAATATCGCGAACGTTAACACGAATGGTTTTCGTGAGCAAAGTCCCGTGTTCGAGGAATATCTTTCCGACCCGCGGGGCAACGGCGACCCGCTTTCATTCGTACTGGATTACGGGGAGTATCAAAACACGGCTCCCGGTCCTCTCTCGCAGACCGGCAACCCTTTGAATGTCGCGCTTAACGGACCCGGCTTTCTGGCGGTGCAATTGCCCGACGGGTCTACGGGATACACGCGCGACGGGAATTTTATCAAAACATCGGATGGAACCCTTGTCTCCAGCGCGGGATATCCGATCCTGGGCAGCGGCGGGCCGATCACCGTTCCGGCAGACGCCACGGAATTTGTTGTCGATGAGCGCGGCGTAGTTTCCGATCAGCACGGACAGATCGGCAGACTTAAAATCGTAGAATTCGACGACCTGCAGACTCTCAAGCCTGCAGGGAATAACGTCTATACCACCACCTCACCGGAGAAAGAGGCGCAAAAGACCGTCGTCCGGCAAGGGTTTCTGGAAGGATCCAACGTTCAGCCCGTTGTCGAGATGACGCGCATGATCAAAATTCTCAGATATTTTCAGGGTGTCCAGAAGATGCTGGATACCGAACACGACCGCCAGCGCGAAGCCATCCAGCGGCTCACAGGCAGTCAAGCATAGGTTTTGAAATTGATTGGAAACGACGAATAAACGGCTTTTTGAATAAGGAGTAAACCATGAGATCACTGGATATCGGCGCAACCGGAATGATGGCGCAGCAGACCAATGTGGATGTGATTTCCAACAACATCGCAAACATGACAACCACGGGCTATAAACGCCAGCGGGCCGCTTTTCAGGACCTGATCTACCAAACCATCAACAGGCCGGGAGCGACGTCATCCGATGCGGGGACTACCGTTCCCTCCGGTTTGCAACTCGGGCTGGGCGTCAAAACGGGCGCCGTTTACCGCGAGCATTCGCAAGGGCCGATCGAGATGACCGAGAACGACCTTGATCTTGCGATCCTCGGGCGCGGATTTTTTCAAGTGGAACTGCCTAACGGCGACACCGCCTATACGCGCGACGGAACCTTTCAGATCAACGAGAACGGAGAAATCGTGACCGTTCAGGGTTACCGCGTACTTCCGGGAATTACCATTCCTGCGAATGCGACGGGGATCGATATCAGCCCCTCAGGAGAAGTCCAGGTGAACATTGCCAACCAGACGGCAACATCCAATCTGGGGCAGCTGCAGCTTGCCGATTTTATCAACCCGGCGGGGCTTGAAGCGATCGGCAATAATTTCCTGCTCGAGACGGATGCTTCCGGGGCTCCCGTGGTCGGCAATCCGAATGAAGATAATTTCGGGCATCTTGAGCAAGGCGCCCTGGAGCGTTCAAACGTGGATGTGGTTTCGGAGATTACGGAACTGATTACCGCGCAACGCGCCTATGAAATGAATTCGAACGTGATTTCAACCAGCGATGAAATGCTGCTGACGATTACACAGCTTCGGTAAACGTGATGATCAGGGCAAGGAGAGAGGCCTGAGATGAAAGAAAATAATCGTCATACCTGTTGCGCCCATCCTTTCGTGACGCCGGTGTGGGTTCTGGTTTGCACCCTTCTTCTTATCCTGCCGGTCTATGCGTCCAGCGCGATGGGACTAAAGGAAAATGTTGTCGTAACCGGCAACACGATTACGCTGGGCGATGTTTTCTACGGGCTGCAGCGCGATCAGGACCGCGTATTGGGCGTTGCTCCCCGACCCGGTCAGGATATGGTGCTCAACGCGCGAACCCTGCTGCGTATTGCCATTGCGCTCGACCTTCCCTGGCGGCCGAGCAGTTCCGCCGATCAGGTTACGATCCGGCGCGAAGCGACCGTTATCGGATTGAGCATGATTGAAGATCATCTGAAGGAGGCGATTGCCAAGAAGGGGTACGGCGGTTCATTTTCCGTGCGCATTCCTCCCGACTATGCGGAGATCGTTTTGCCCCGCGAAGAGCCGGCGAGCCTTGATGTGACGAATGTCACGCTGAACCGGAACAATAATACTTTTGAAGCCACAGTTGCCGCGCCTTCCGCAAACAACCCGATCCAGAAATTCCAGGTCAGCGGCACGATCCATCCGCTGATTATGGTCCCGGTCCTGAAAGAGAATATCCAGAACGGGCATGTGATCAGCGCGTCCGATCTCGACTTCATTCATATCGAGGAATCGAATTTCCTGAGCGGCACAATCGTGGATGAGCAGGCGCTGATTGGCATGACCCCGCGACGTTTTGCGATTGCAGGACGTCCATTACGTCCCGGAGATCTGACCGCGCCGAAAATCGTTTCGCGCGGCGAACTGGTGACCGTCATTCTTGATCAGGGACCTTTGAGCCTGACGACAAAAGGCAAAGCCCTGGAGAACGGCGCGAAGGGTGAGACGATCCGCGTTGTGAACACGTCGAGCAACGTGACGATCGAGGCTGTGGTCACCGGAGTGAACGAAGTGCGAGTTGTTGCCGATTAAAATTTATTCTGAGTAACCCACTACAGATGAGGTGTGGAATGCGTAACCTGACATTTATCAGCAGCCCATATGGGGCAAAGAGAATTCTACTCAGCGTTGCAGCCTGCGCGCTGATGTGCGGCTGCGCGACAGCCGACCGCCTGTCAAAAGTCGGCGAAGCGCCGGCCATGTCCAGCATTTCCAATCCTGTTACACAGGACGGATACCAACCCGTCAGCCTGCCGATGCCTGCCCCGCTCAAAGTCGCGCGGGAAAAAAATTCCCTCTGGCAGTCGGATCGCGTTACGTTCTTTAAAGATCAGCGCGCCAATAATATCGGCGATATCATCACGGTCCTGATCAATATCGACGATCAGGCCCAGATCGACAACGCCACGAAGCGAACACGCGCAAGCACCGAGGATGCCGGGCTGGATAATTTTCTTGGGTACGAGCAATCCCTGAACCGTGTTCTGCCCGAAGCCGTGGATAATGCCAACCTGACCGGGTTTGATTCGAATTCCACACATTCCGGCTCAGGAACGATTGACCGCGAGGACCAGATCGAGATGCGCATGGCAGCTCTGGTCACACAGGTGTTGCCGAACGGAAATATGGTTATCCATGGAAAACAGGAAGTCCGGGTCAATTTTGAGAAAAGAATTCTGGCGATTGACGGTGTGATCCGGCCTCAGGATATCAGCGTCGAGAATACGGTCAAATACGACCAGATTGCGGAAGCACGCATTGTTTACGGCGGCGAAGGACAGATTACCGACGTGCAGCAGCCGCGTTACGGACAACAAGTTTATGACATTCTCTTTCCGTTCTGACCTGCTTTCGAGCGCGAATCCCGAAGGCAGGAGAGAGCCCTCTTCCGGGCTATAGGAATGGCGGGTGGTGTCATACCTTACCCACCGATGAACTAAAAAGCCGGTTCCTGATTTTCGGGAACCGGCCATTTTTTTCTTTTATCCGATATTCTTTATTCGTCGCGTTTCGTGCGTTCGAGACGCTCGTGGCGCTCCTGCGCTTCGAGAGACAGGGTTGCAATCGGGCGGGCCTTCAAGCGAGCGATAGAGATGGGTTCTCCCGTTTCCTCGCAAAAACCGTATTCGCCGATGTCGATCGATTCGAGGGCCGAATTGATCTTGCTGATAAGTTTCCGTTCGCGGTCGCGGGTGCGAAGCTCAAGCGCATGATCGGTTTCAGCGGAGGCGCGGTCGGCCATATCCGGTTTCTGGAGTTCCGTTCCCTGCAGGGTCTGCTGGATCGTGTGCTCGGATTCTTTGAGCAATTCCGCACGCCAAGCAATCAGCTTCTGGCGGAAATATTCCAGCATGACAGGGTTCATAAAGCCGTTCTTATCTTTTTCGGGGTCGTATTTCGGGGGAATCGTCGCTTGAGCTGAGGCTTTCATATTTCAGTCTTATCCCTAAAAAATTACACACGATGAATTAAAAAACTGGGATGTTATAGGGGGAAGAAAGGTTAAAGACAAGAAAATATGATAAATAAGCCTCAATTTGAGAAAACTTTCTTTAATTTCCAATACTTAAGAATTCATAGCTACGCGCATTTTGGCCAATTCGACCTGAGCGCGGAGATCGATTTCATCCATAATATCGGTTAACTTCGGGTCCTGGATGCGTTCACGGTGGGATGCGACCACATCGGCGATATCAATCATGTGGCCTACCGTAAGGTTCCCGGAAAGCATCGCCAGACGGATTTTTTCCAGCCCCTGGATAATTTTGTCCGAACGGTCCTGCATCCGCTGACGGGCTGCGCGTTCAGTCGGGTCTTCAGCGGCCTGCACCGCCAGCAGGGCATCGACATTGGTAATGGCCTTGGCCGTGGCGACCGAAGGGGATTCCTGCGAGGATTTGATATACTGGCTAAAGTCCACGCTATCGGCACCCGATGCCGAGGATTTCTTGGATTGCGAGGCGGACTGTGATTTCTTCGGACCTTCCACCTTCATGGCTATTCCTTTCCGTTTTTACCGTTCTTGTTTGTCCCGATTTTAATATTTTACGCCTTCCGAGAACCTCATTGCAAGCGGGTAAGAATTGCCTAGTTCTTCGAAGGGGTTGGGAAAAACTGTCCCTCTGCTTCCCCACTGAAATCCGTATTTCAGTCCCCGATCCCCATCCGCCCTGTAATGGTTTCGTTTCAGAAACTGGCACGGGTTTCGCAAGTAAAGAATCCGGGTGGCAATGTTTTTGAGTTACGGAAACTCTCTTGGGTAACCCGATAACGCCACCCTAGGACAAACGGCACTACAACAGTCACTGAGAACGCGTAGCAGGGTGTTATGCTGAAAACGGCAAAAGTAGAACTTAAAACAAAAACGGTCGAATACGGCCAAAATAATAAAACCCGAACGGTGGGTCTCCGGTCACCATTTCAGAGGATTTTCGGATTCGCTCTGGTGGCCGGACTTTTTTTCTTTTCCGTCAGCAGTGAAACATGGGCCAAGACGTCACGGATCAAAGATATCGTCGATGTCGAGGGCGTGCGTGAAAACCAGCTGGTCGGCTATGGTCTTGTCGTCGGGCTCAACGGCACAGGAGACGGGCTCAGCAACTCCCCCTTTACCGAACAAAGCCTGATAGCCATGCTGGAACGTTTAGGCGTGAATGTCCGCGGCGAGAATATGAATACCGGAAACGTTGCCGCCGTGATGGTGACCGCCACCCTGCCCCCCTTTACCAACCAAGGTTCCCGGATTGATGTGAATGTCTCCGCGCTCGGAGATGCCAAGAGCCTGCAAGGCGGAACTCTTCTGGTTACGCCTTTGATCGCGGCGGATGGAGAAGTCTATGCCGTTGGTCAAGGCGAAGTGAATATTTCGGGCTTTTCCGCCGAGGGCGACGCGCAAAGCGTTACCCAGAACGTACCGACCGCCGGACGCATTCCCTCCGGCGCGATTGTCGAACGGGAGATCAATTTCAATCTGGAGGAATTGCAGGAAGTCCGCCTGGCTCTCCGGAACCCCGATTTCACCACTTCGCGCCGGATCGCGCAGGCCATTAACGGATTTACAGGCACGCCCCTTGCGAGCGCGGAAAATTCTGCGAGCGTCCTTCTCAAGAGGCCGCCCGATTATCAGGGATCGATCGTCGACCTTATTACCGATGTGGAATTGCTGCCTGTGCAGCCTGACCAACCTGCGAAGGTTGTGATCAGCGAGCGTTCCGGCGTTGTCGTTATGGGCGCGGATGTGCGGGTGAGTTCCGTCGCGATTGCGCAGGGCAATCTCACGCTTAAGATTACCGAAACGCCGCAAGTCTCGCAGGCTAACCCGTTTGCCGATCAGGGACAAACAGTCGTCGTCCCCCGCAGCGACGTCTCCGCCAACGTAGGCGAGGATGTCAAACTGGCCGTCCTGGATTCAGGAGTCACCTTGCAGGAGCTTGTGACCAGCCTTAACAAGCTGGGCGTGAAGCCCCGAGATATCATTACCATCCTGCAGGCGATCAAAACCGCCGGCGCTCTTCAAGCCGAGATTGAGGTGATGTGATGGATCATCTTGTTCCCAACACCAATCTCGGATTTATGCAACTGGCGCAGACGGACGGTCTGAAAATAACCGACCAGCTGGCGGCTGCAAAAAATACAAAAAGAATCGACGAGGCTTCTCAGCAGTTCGAAGCCGTGTTCCTGACAGAGATGATGAAGCCGATGTTCGAGGGGCTTTCGACCGACGGGATGTTCGGCGGGGGAAAAGGCGAGGAAATTTTCCGCAGTCTTCTGTTGCAGGAATACGGGAAAAAGGTCGCGCAGACCGGCGGGATCGGCCTGTCGACACAGATCAAAGCAGAGCTTTTGCGCCAGCAAGCAGCGCTTTCGCAGACAGATAACAGTGTTTCAGCGTCACTCAAACGGTAAGGGAAATTATTCATGTCAAAAAATAACGAGACAAACAAAAACGGTTCCAAAAGTTACCTGTCCAAAGATTCCGGTGTTGCCTTGCGGGAAATGATCCGTATCACCAAGGCGCTGTGCGATATGGCGGATCAGGAAATGCAGGCGCTTGTCACCAACAACATGCTTCCTTTCGCCTTTTTGCAGATGGAAAAGGAAAAGCTGGTGGAGCGTTACCAGCTTGTCGCCGATGAATTCCGCAAGAGACTTGAAGACTTCCGCTCGTCCGATCCGGCGCTGATCGGTCAGCTTGAAAAGCTTCAGAACGACCTGAAAGAAAAAAGCGTCGCTAATAATGCGATGGTCGATCAGATCAGGCGCCGGTCCCTGTCCAGCACGATGGAGAGCCTTTTTGTCGCGCAGGAACTCGGGCAGCGCGTGGAATGGCCTCAAAAAGAATCTGATCATGCCCATGTCAACGGAACGGGAGGATAGAATGAGCGATACACCCGGTTTTTCCCATACTCAACAAAATCGTGCCTTGGCCATCGACATTAATGCCGCAATCAGGGACATGATCGATACAGCCGAGAGGCTGCAAACCGTTTATGAAGAAGAAACCGTCATTCTCAGCCAGAGAGACGGGCGCGCGTTCCTTGAGTACCAGGACAGGAAGGCCGATGCCGCCCGAGCCTATCAGGCGGCGATCGGCACATTGATTCTCCGCAAGGAAGAAATCAAGGGCGCCGATCCTGCCCTCAAAGAAAAGCTGAAGGAAACGCAAGAGCGTTTTTCGAAGGTTATTCATCTTAACCTGGAGCATCTCGACCGTATGAGACGCTGTACGGAAAAGCTCAGTTCAAGTATCCGCAATGCGGCTATCCGCGCTGCGCAGGAAAAAGGAACTTTCAGCTATAGCGATAACGGACGGCTGAATGTTTCCTCGCAAAACCGCCGTGTTTCTACTGGCATCAGTGAGACTGCTTAGGAAAGGGAGCCAATGAATACAGAGTTTTTTCTGAATTTTACGCCGATCCAAAAGGATTTGCCTAAGCCGGCGAACGACATTTCCGGCCAAACGTCTGATGCCAAAAAGGTCTATCAGACGAAAAAAAGCGCTGAAGCTGTCGCCCCGCAAGGCGCGAACGGTTCTCAGAGCTCGCAGGCGAAGAGTTTTGAGGATTATATTAAGGAAACGCAAAAAAAGACGGACGCGCAGACGCCTTCGCAGACCGGTACGTCAGAGGATTCTTTGCCCCTCACTGCGCTCAGGGATTTACGTGAAGCCCTGACAGAGCTTCTAAAAGAACTGACCGGACAGGGGGACGATGCGAAGGATGCGACCCAAGATTCAAGCAGCGATCAGCCCGCATCTGATAATCCTCTTCAGGCTTTGCTTGCCTTGCTGGCCGGATCCGATTCGTCTGCAAGCCAGAATAAAGATGCACAAGAGAGCCTGTTTACTCCTATCGCCCAGACGCCTGAAGATCAGGCCGTCTTTCAAAATGGCCTGCAAGCGCTGCAGGATCTTCTCGCAAAACCTGAAATTACGGACGTTCTCGATATCACTCCTGAGGAATTGCAGCAGCTTCAGGATGAAATCGAACAGGCCCTCAAGGAGGACCGGACTTTCGATGATACGGCCGTCCTGAATAATATTCTCGCCCATACTGCCGAGTTGCTGAGACAAGACCGCGCCGATGTTCCTGATGCCACCGCTGACGGCGAACAGGATTTCGGTTTTGTGAAAGAGGATCGGTTCGAGCACCGTTACGATCTTCGAAACAGCGATCGTTCCCTGCCGCCGGACGAGCAAAGCGGGTACGATTTCCGGGCCTTGCTTAAAGCCGCGCAGGCCGGTCAGGCCACTTCTCCGCAAGCATTGCATGACTCCCCCGCCAAATCTGCGGAAGTTACACCTGCATCCCTTTTTGCTTTTCCCGATGACGGGTCCCTTTTCAGTCTGCCCGGCCCGGATGGAACACTTCCGGTTAGCGGCGCCGTGACAGGTAACTCCCCCGCTCCTCTTCTCAATGTCTCTTTGACCAACCCGACGGCGCAGGCACAGGGAGCAGCCCCTGCTCATCCGGCTGTACAAACCATTGCCGCGACCATTCAGAAACTTGGAACGGAAAAGCAGGACACGCGGATTACCCTGCAGCTTGACCCTCCGGAACTGGGGCGGGTCGAAGTGAAGATGAGTCTGAATAAAGACAACGCCGCCAAGGTTATTTTGACCATTGAAAAGCCAGAAACATACCAGATGCTCCAGCGCGACGCGCATGTCCTGGAACAAGCCCTGCATGATTCCGGCCTGAGCGCGGACGGCTCGGCTCTCGAATTTTCTCTGGCTAATGACGGCTATGCTTTCGGACAGAACAGCGACGGGAACGGGAATGGTTCCCAAGGTTCGGGTGGCTCGTCCGGAGAAGACGAACAAACGGTTGCCGTTGCCTCCCCCACGGGATGGCTGGTCGACCCGGAAACCGGCGAAGTCCGGTACAACGCACTGATATAGGCAGGAAAGGACCAGATCATGGCCAGCGATGTTACTATTTCAAACGCTTTAAACTCCCAGCAGTCGACGCTGAATTCCAGCGCTCAACTGGCCGAGGATTTCGATAGTTTCCTGCAACTGCTGACCACGCAGCTGCAAAATCAGGACCCTCTCTCGCCGCTGGATACGAATGAGTTTACCAGCCAGCTTGTTCAGTTTGCGGGCGTCGAACAGCAGATCAATGTAAACCAAAAACTCAACAGCCTTGTTTCGCTTGGAATCGGAAGCGCATTTTCCAGCGCACTGAACTATGTCGGCAAGGATGTCAGCTACCTGAGTTCCGAAACCTATTATGATGGGACAAATCCGGTCGAGATCAGCTACGCGATCGACGGCGTTCCGGACAAGACGACCATCAACATCTACTCCGAGGACGGAGATCTGGTTTTCAGCCAGGATGTCAGCGACGACCAGGGTGTCGAGAAATTCGTATGGGACGGACAGAGAAAAGGCGGAGGCCTTGTCGATCCCGGAACCTATACCGTTCGCGTCGACTCTCTGGATGCACAGGGGCAGGGCCTGAAAGCCTCAACCGTCGTCAAAGGAAATGTCCGGGGCATTGAAACCCAGAACGGGCAGACATTCCTTCTGGTCGGAGACCGCGCCGTTTCCATCGGCAATATTATTAATGTCAGCACTCCCAACGCACCCTCTTCAACGGAGTCATGACCATGAGAATTCGCAACCAGTTTAACCAGCGTAAGGAGAACTAAAATGGGTTTGTTCGGAGCATTGTTCACAGGCGTGTCCGCCCTCGCGGCACAATCGCAGAAAACGGCGATCATTTCGAATAACATCGCCAATATCAATACAACCGGATTCAAGCGCTCGGAAGCTTCCTTCTTCAGCCTTGTCACGACGGCGACCAACACCTCGCGTTATTCACCGGGCACTGTGACCGCGCGGCGGATCCAGCGCGTGTCCCAGCAAGGGCCGATCTCGCAATCCGAATCCGCAACGGACGCTTCGATCTCCGGCGCGGGGTTCTTTCCCGTCAAACGGGATGCGCTCGATTCCTCCCTTTCGGAATTCCTGTACACGCGGAACGGTCAGTTCAGCGAGGATTCGCAGGGGTTTTTGAAAAATTCCGCCGGGTTCTTCCTTTACGGATGGCAACTGGACAGTGCAGGCAACCTGCCTGCCAACCAGGGGGACCTGGCTTCTCTGGTTCCCATTGACGTTGCGTTTCTTGGCGGATTGACGCGCCCCACGACCTCAGCCGAACTTTCGATCAACCTTGATTCCGGGGAAGTAGATACTGATTTTGCCGCCGCGCAGACCGCTGCCGCAGACTTCACTCGTGGCCTGACGGTTTACGATACGCTGGGTAATGGACAGACCGTTAACTTCCAGTTTGTAAAAACCTACGGCCCGCAGGCAACCGCGTTTTCAAGCATCACCAGCCTGACGGCTGCTGACGAACTCGTGGCCGATCTTGGTCTGGCCGACGGTAACCGGTTTACGGTTAATGACGGCACGACAACGATCACACTTGAGATCAATGACGGCGGCGCAGTCGGAGGCGGCGCAATCGGCGTCGTTACCGTCGGCGATATTGTCAACGCCATCAACAACAATCTTGCCGATGCCCATGCCTTTATCGGCAATGATGGGGAACTCGTGGTCCAGAGCAATGATTTCACAACCGGTACGGAGACCGTTACGCTCGCCAATACGGTTGGCACACCGCTGACGGTTCTAGGTCTGACAGCCGGGGTCTATACTGCGGATGATATCGGAACGGCGGGGATTTACTCAAACGGTGCGTTTACCGATTCCCCGCCTTACAGCACGGGCGACTTCCCTGCTCTGCAGTTCCTGCCCGGCGATCCGAGCTATAACCCGCGTGGATGGTGGCAAGTGCGCTTGCTCGACCCGAACAGCAATGAGCTTTCAATCGGATTGCTCAACTTCAACGGGGATGGAACGCTGAACGCCCTGGCGGATACGGCGGGAAATGTCGACATCGAACTGAACAACATCGACTGGGGCAACGGTTCGGAGCTGCAGAGCATCGATATCGACATTGCCGGTTTTTCACAATTCTCCAGCGATTACACGGTTCTGTTTTCCGACCAGAACGGGGCCGAACTCGGCCTTCGGACCGGGGTGCAGATCGACCGCGAAGGGTATGTGATCGCCCAGTTCTCCAACGGCGCGACGACACGGCTTTACAAGCTTCCGCTTGTCACCTTTTCCAATCCTAATGGATTGCGCGAAGTTTCCGGAACGGCCTATACCGAGACGGAAGATTCCGGGGAGGACAACCTGCGCGAGGCCGGAACGGGCGGCGCGGGGTTCCTCGAGCCCTCCACGCTGGAGAATTCCAACGTCGACCTTGCGGACGAGTTCGCGCAGCTGATTATCGCCCAGCGCGCCTATTCCGCGGGCACGAAGGTGATCAACACCGTGGACCAGATGACGCAGGAACTTCTGCAGCTGCGGTAAGTTTTTACACATCTTTTTTCCCGCGCGATGAGTCAATGATCTTCTTCTCTGCGCGCGGGCGACATGGCCGGAAATTTGCATACGCTTTTTGAATTGACGGAAACCGGTTTCGAGTGACGCTACCCGGCATCCCTAACCATCGGGGCCGTGTTTCCAAACCTGCGGGGCAAACCAATGAACCGCAGAAGGCGCACCGGGTTCTCTCTCTCCAAGGTCCTGACCGACCGGCCCGGTGCGTCTTTTTTTATTATACAGCCTCCTTAAACCTCCAGCGCATTGATAATCTTCGGGCCAGCGAGGATTTCCTCGAGGTCTTCGGCGCGACAGAGCCAGAGCTGATACATCGAGGCGAAGCTTTCCGGGCGTTTTTTCTCGAATTCGTCCCAGAGTTTGAAATTGCGGTAGTTCTCCTGCCCCGGATATTTGCGGATGAATTCGCTCAGGATATCGGGAAAAATAAAGGAAAAATCAATAAAAGCGAGGCCGTGGCGTTTGAGCATGTCATCGAGTTGCAAGAAGGTATAACGGTGTTCCTGCACGTGGAAGATCAGGTCGCGGACCATGGACATGGAATAATAATCGCGCCAGCGGGTGACATAGCGCAAGTGATCATCGGCGGGCAGCGCGTTGATATAGGCACGGAAAGTCCGGATTCCTTCACGGTCCGGTTTCCAGC
This sequence comes from Alphaproteobacteria bacterium, assembly GCA_020443295.1. GTDB lineage: Bacteria > Pseudomonadota > Alphaproteobacteria > Micavibrionales > Micavibrionaceae > JAGNKE01. The sequence goes on from JAGRIJ010000066.1 coordinate 78,400, forward strand.
CCTTTTCGGCCACGAGGTCGCGCAGCTTGACGACTGTCTGCCTTGCGTATTCACTGTAGAGGCCGATATTCATGATGCCTTTGGGCTTGAGCAAGGAGAGAAGAACTTTCAGCCCCGCCTCCGGATCCTGCATATGGTGGAGCACGCCCGAGCACATGATGAAATCAAATTTTTTGTTTAACTGACCGAGTTCGAGGATGTCGGCGTGCATGAACTCCACGCGGTCGACGCCCAACTCCTGAATCTTGCGCTTGGCGTAGCAGATGCTTGAGAGGCTGAGATCGACCGCTGTGATGTGCGCGCGCGGGTACATATAGCGGTCCTGGATCACCTGCTTGCCCGTGCCGCAACCCGCGGTGAGAATTTCGTAAGGTCTTTTGAAATAGAAACTCTTGGCCTCGTCTTCCTGCGCGTTGGCGTAGCGCCAGCGGGGATACGGGTTTTCCTCGTACTGTTCGCGCACCTTCAAGGAGATTTCGTTGTTCAGGCTGCCGAGCGCCGGGATGGTTTCGCGCAGGCGGCGTTCCTCCATCGGTTCTTCGATCTGCAGGGTGATCAGGCTTTTCCAGAATGAATGCAGGGAGGACGGGAGGGAACGGGCCAAGTCTATCAGGCTTTCGTCCTCTTTATATAAAGGACCGTAACAGGCGATCAGGGCGATGCGGGCCGCGCAGGCCAGAGCCTTCTCCTTCCCGGCCTCAACGGCCTGATTTTTTATCGTTTCGATCCGGGCCAACTCTTCGGGCGTATCGGCGGCGGCATATTCATGCATGAAACAGTTTTCACCAAGTGCGCACAGGACTTTAAAGATCGTTCTTAAATTCTTATCTGAGATATCCCGGTCTTCGCTGGCTATAAAAAACTCCAACAGCCTGCGACGGAGGTTCGAAATCAAAATTTCATAGTCAACCGCCTGGTTGTAGAGCAATCTTAAAGCGTTACTGCAGAAATCATCGGCCAGAAGCGTACATATGGGGAGAATCTCTGCTTCTTCCTTGAACTCCTTATAGTGATGGAGCTTTGTGAGTTTATGAATTTCCGTATACGCCGGGTCCATCAGGAACAGGCGCAGCCAGGCTAAGGAAAGATTCTGGTGCTCGATATTGTCGATCTTCAGGCAGGCCGTCAGGGCGTCTTTCAAGTCCTGTGAAAAATCCCTAAAAGCCAGATGCCGGCCCATAGAACTGAGCTGGGACTTGATAAAGGCGCTGCGCGGGTCCAGCCTGAGCGCGTCATAGAGGGTAAAAAAGGCGTCATTATACCTTTCCGCCCGGAAACAGGCCTTGGCCAGATTGATCCGGAAGTTCTTGTTTCGCGGTTCTTTTTCCACGGCCTTGGCCAGAAATACCGCCGCCTGTTTAAAGTGTTTCGTCTCGCAGAGAAGCACGCCTACATTATTATTATTTTCCGCCGAGTCTTCGAGTTTAAGGGCCTCTTCATAGATCCGGGCCGCTTCTTCGAAACGCTTAAGGCTCATCAAGGCGTGGCCGTACCCTGTGCGGGTGGCGGAATCCTTCGGGTTCATGCTTATCGCAATACGATAGTATTCAAGTGATTCTTCGCGTCGCCCCGCGACCACCAAACAATCGGCCTTACGCTTATAGTTTTCCGGATTATCCGGCTCTAACGTGCTGGCCTTTGTAAAAAAGGCGTGAGCGTTATCGAGTTGCCCGAGCTTAAAGTACGCGATACCAATATCGGTTAATTTCCGGGGATTTTGGGTCCGTTTAAAGTCGTGCTCAAGCTTTTCAATTTCCTTACGGAGTTTACGTATTTCCGAGGAATTCTCGCTCCCTACCTTGGCTTTTTTAGGATTTTTTTCCTTTTTTGGCTGTACCTTACCCATGAGACACGATCTGGATTTTCTTAACGGTTAATGGTCAAAAAAAAGCCTACCGTCCGGTGCAGAGGGAGAAAACCCTTAATTTTCACAACTTTAATTTTGTCCCATTAAATAAACGTTTAACGATATTTTAATTAAGTGTTACTATGATGGAGTCTGAAGCCGGAATAGGATTTTCCGGTAAAACACCTAGGAAAGGAGTACTACTATGTCTTCCGATGTAGTTCTTACGGCGGCGTTGCGGAATAATCTTCTCTCGCTGCAAAACACCCAAAGCCTGATCGATAAAACCCAGCTTCGTCTCGCGACGGGACTGAAGGTCAACTCCGCACTGGACAATGCGCAGAACTTCTTTG